>CAYSCS010000114.1:0-6188 GCA_964429695.1 uncultured Eubacteriales bacterium | reverse complement strand
ATGTGGTTTGTGATTTGGAAAGGGCGACAGTTGAATACGTGGCAGATGACGGGAAAAAAGAGAGTGTTGATGGTTATTTTGCTCTCATTTCGAAGAGGGTGAGAGAGAGGATTGAAGCCATTGTTCTAGACATCTGGGACCCGTTTCTGGCCTCGATCCGCGAACATGTTCCAGAATCTAAGGAGAAGATTGTCTTTGACCGTTATCATCTTATGAGCCACATGGTCAAAGCGGTTGATGAGGTGCGTAAAGAGCACCATCGAGAGTTGAAGAAGGTGGGGGATGAGAGGCTTGTTGGGTCGAAATACCTCTGGCTTTTTTCGAGAGAGAACCTCCGGAACAGAGATAAACAACGATTTCAGATTTTGAAGCAGATGCATCTGAAGACAGGGCGGGCGTGGGCGATTAAAGATAGCCTGAGGGAGCTTTGGCGATACCGTTTTGTAGCCTGGGCGATTCGTCATTTCAAGTCGTGGTTTTTCTGGGCTACCCACAAGCGTCTGAGGCCTGTGATTGAGAAAGTGCATATGTTCTGGAAATATCTGGGGCAGATTCTGACGTACTTCCGGCACCGGATAACTAATGCTGTTAGTGAAGGCCTCAACTCCAAGATCGAAACTATCAGGAAAATAGCCTATGGATTTCGGAATTGGGAGCATTTCAAAACAGCGATTTATTTCCATTGTGGTGGATTAAATCTTTATCCTCTTATCCACAGAAAAGTCGGATGAACCAAAATTATCAATACTTGGACAAACACCTGAAAGATATTATTGAGGATAGCGTGGGAGTAAGAGTCTGAATATTAGCTAAATTATGAAAGTTGAGCTTTTTTATGATTTTATTAATAAGGCTTAAAAGCAAGATATTAAGAAACCTATTTTCCTCCTTTTTTCAATCAATGTCTTAATAGACTAAATTGGAGAAGCCCATGAATTTTGACAGCCTATTTCTCCTTTAATATATTATGGAAAAGGGAAGAGAGAAGTGGAAATGTTCCTCTAAGATTTTTTATTCTATTGAGCTTTATGGACGAAAAAAAATTAAGAAGGGATGCTCTTGAAATTTTTCAATCAGGATTAGAAGCCGTCAACCCCCAAAAAGCAATAATTCGCAATCTAATTTTTGAGGTAGGAAAGCTTAAGGTTGGTGAAAAAACTTATGATCTTGAAGATTATAAGCAAATCTTTATCTTTGGAGCTGGTAAAGCCTCAGCGGCAATGGCCCAGCCGCTTGAGGAAATCTTGATGGAACGGATAAAGGGAGGTCTGATTAATGTCAAATATGGGCATGTTCTGCCTCTTAAGAAGATAGAGATAAATGAAGCAGGTCATCCCCTCCCTGATGAGGCAGGATTTCGAGGGGCAAAGAAGATGGTTGAGATGTTAAAAAAAACAGGTGAAAGAGACCTTGTCTTTTTTCTAATTTCGGGGGGTGGATCGGCGTTACTTCCCTACCCTCAAGAGGGAGTGAGCTTAGATGATAAAAAAAAGGTAACACAAATACTCCTAGAGGCCGGGGCTACGATAGCGGAGATAAATATTGTTCGTAAACATATTTCTAAGCTCAAGGGTGGTCGTCTGGCGAAGATTGTTTTCCCGTCATCCTTGATTTCTCTCATTCTCTCTGATGTTGTGGATGATAAGCTTGATACCATAGCTTCTGGTCCTACTGTACCAGATGAAAGTACCTTTAAGGATTGTTTAGAAATTGCTCAAAGATATGGAGTCTGGGAAAAATTTCCAGTTGGAGTAAGGAGGCTGATTGAGAAGGGGCTTTCTGGATTAGTGGATGAAACTCCAAAAGAGGATGACCCAGCCTTTAAAAAGGTTCAAAACGTCATCATAGCCCGAAACAGAGATGCAGTTGAATCTGCAAGAAGGAAGGCAGAGGAGCTCGGATATAACGCCATGATTATTTCCACGAGCGTTGAAGGCGAAGCAAAAGAAGTGGCAAAAGTCCACGTTGCCATAGCCAAAGAAATATTAAGCTCTGGCAATCCTCTAAAGAGGCCCGCATGTGTAATTTCTGGAGGAGAAACAACAGTGACCATAAGAGGGAAAGGTCTAGGAGGTAGAAATCAAGAATTTGCCCTTGAGGCTGCGATAGGGATAGAAGGATATCCAGGCGTTCTTATTTTAAGCTGTGGAACCGATGGAACAGATGGCCCTACAGATGCAGCAGGTGCAATGGTAGATGGAATGAGTGTCAGGCGAGCAAAAGAACTGGGGCTAGAGGCAAGGAAGTATCTCAGAGAAAATGATTCCTATCATTTTTTTAAACGCTTAGGAGACCTCATTTTTACAGGGCCTACATTTACCAACGTAATGGACTTGAGGTTGGTACTGGTTGGCTAATAAATTTCAGATCTCAATCAAGAAAATCTATCCGAGGTAAAATTTCTTTAGCCTTAATTTCGAGTAGTCTGCATCAGGAATATGATTTTTTAGCTTTTTCCAGAATTCTTTATTGTGATGTTTAATTTTAGTGTGGAGAAGCTCATGAAAAATAACATAATCGATGAGTTCATCCGGTAAGAGGATAAGTTTAATATTTAGGCTGATGTTATTTTTTAACGAGCAGCTCCCCCATCTTGTTCTTTGATTCCTGATAAAAGCCCTATTGTAAGTAAACAGGTTTTCTGAGGCTATTTTTTGAAGCCGCTCAAGAAGAATTTTTTTTGCTTTTCTTTCATCACATGGCAATGAGGATTTAGAAATGTTTACATACTCCTTTTCTAATTTTTTTATTTTTGTGGCTTGTTTTTTGATCCATCCCAGCTTGGGCTTAATCATCTGGAAGGCAGATTCCAGATTAATTTTTGAGGGGACCACGACACGAATTCCTTGAAAGGGCTTTATGGAAACGGAAAGATGTTTTGCTCTCTTGCTGTGGACAAAAAGAGCAGCACCAACTTCTCCTATATTCATTTTTAAGGATTTGCTTCTTTCATTCATTTTCCTTCTCGTGCTAAGGAATGAAGAGTTAGGTCCGGATAAATTTTTCCTGATTAATCTTAATTTTTAAGAGAAAAACAATCAGTTTTAGCTCCAAGAATTCATGTTTATTTAAAGATAACTATCTAAATTTTTTAATTGTCTTTTGGAAAGAAGATAGGACTTTTCCCATCTTATGATTTTTTCCCCTGCCCAATAGAATAAGCATGGCTTCCTTTGCTTTTTTTAGGAGTGTGCTTCGATTTAAATTTAATTTATTATTTTTCCTCTCTCTTCCCGGTTCTTTCTGGCTTTTATCTAAATTGATAATAAAATCGAAGAATTTTAATGAAAAAAGAATATATGATAGGAGAAACTATAATTCCGGTCAAATAAATTGTCATCTTTGTTATAGGCCAGATTCTTTCATCTTTTTTGAGAGGGATACTGGGGAAATCTTTCACGTTTCCAGAAATGGCGCACTTTTTGGTGTGGATGAGGAATTTTTTTACTAAGCCTCTTTCTTTGCTCTGCAGTGAGGATGCTATCCATTTCTTTTTTCATTGATTCGAAGGCTTCCTCCATTTCTTTTCTGAAGTTAGTTCGAATCTCTGACACACGCTTTGCATGTTTTTCGAGAATCTCTCTGATCAATTTTGCTTGGGCTTCGTCAGGGTCGATTATTTTTTCAAAATTAGATATGAAGTAGCTCGGCTTCTGAAGAGAAAATGCCCGGCGAATTTTATGCTGGATCAAGGCGCGATTTAGCATAGCTCCCATGAAGACCCCAAAGATAAGGGTAATGATGATAATCAAAGTTAATTTTATCTTATAATTCATTTTCTCATCCTCAGCTTAAAATAAAGGAAGATTGAAGAGCTCTTCGAAAATTACACCTGAAGAGAAAATGAGCTCATCTGAAGTAAGCATCTCTCCAAGAATAAGATTATAAGTGACGAGGGCTATTAAAAGAATTACACTCACAAAGGCAAAGCGGCTGAATACAGACCTTAGCCACTCATTTATGAGTTCTATGTGGCAAAGAGGCTCTTTTTCCCTTATCCTTTGAATCACCATCTCCGCAAAATGGGGAGTGAAAGAATATACTCTGCTTTTCTCGAAGAGTCCTCTCATTTTTTCAATCTGCTCTTTCTCTTCCTGAAGCTTTTTTGCACCCATTATAGCTTCATTGAGCTTAATCTTTTCTCTCTGCTTGAGCTCTATATCGAATGATTTATACATGAGCCTTAACATTTTTTTATTCATGTTTCACCTTCGTCTCAAGTAATGGTTTCAAGATTTCTTTAAGCTTAATTTGTGCCCTGAAGAGCCGGGAGAGAACTGTTCCTCGGGGCAATTTGAGAATCCTTGCTGTTTCTTTAGTTGAATAGCCATCGATTAAGCGCAGGACAATAACGCTCCGGAACTTAGGTTCAAGTTTCTGTAAGGCCTTATGAATCAGCTCTCTTAGTTCTCTCTTCTCAAGCTCCTCATCCTGAGCAGGTAAGTTTTTGACCTTATTTTCATAATAAGAAAGTAAATATTTCCTTGAAAGCTTCCTACGCTTTAATTCATTGAGAGAGAGATTGATGGCGATCCGGGTAAGATAGGTTCCAACGTTCGATTCTCCTCTAAATTTTTTAAGAGATTGATAAAAACGCAAAAAAGTTTCCTGACCTATGTCTTCTGCCACTGGACAGAATCCCAGCATTCCTATCACTGTTGCTGCCACACGATGTTCATATTTTTCTATAAGCAATCTCATGGCGTTTAGATCGCCCTCTTGAGATTTTTTAATCAATTCTTTATCTTCCAGCTCCCTTCTCCTCTGGAGTGCTCAAATCGCTAGCCTAATGTTAGGGCTATTTTTCATGTGTTTCACATATTTGACAACCTGGCTTTTCTTTTTATTCCAGAAGTTATTCTCTATTATATTTAATCTAAATTGTACTTAGAAATAGAGTATCCCCTTTCTTAAGGAATGAAGCCATCGTGATTCTTTTTTTTAAAAACCGGAAACGAAGATGGTTAAGAGTTAAAAGTTATAAGAATTTATTCTTTCAAGCTTTCCAGAACCTCCTTAGCTTTTTCTGCAAAAGGAGAGTTAGGCTCAAGTTTTAGAAAATTTTCGAGGTGTTTTATTGCTTCCTCCTTCATTTGCTTTGTGGCATAAATAATTCCCATCAGGTAATTTACATAGGCATGGTTGGGATTTAGTTCATAAGCCTTTTTTAATATTTCAAGTCCTTCATCAATTTTATCTGATTGGACCAATACCCTTGCCTTTTCGTAGTAAATTTCAGTCAGAATCTGGTTTGGTTTGGGGTCATTTGGTTTCAGTTCTCTTGATTTAAGAAGGGCTTGCTCCGCCTCTTCATCTCTTTTTGCCTGGAAAAGAAGGATTCCAAGGTTTGTAAAAGCCTCTGAAAAATCAGGTTTGAGTTCGGTAGCCTTCTTGAAAGCTTCAATAGCCTCAGTGATTTTATTTTCTTGGACAAGTTTTACCCCTTCCTGGAAGGCTTCAATTGCCTCTTTTTCTGCTTTCTGTTCGAGAGAAAGGGCTTTGACCAGAGTAATCTCTAGTTCTTGAACTGTGTTTGGTTTAAGCTCAAATTCTCCAGAAAATCCCTGGTATCCTTCCTTTTCGGCAGTAAAAGAAAATTTTCCAGCAGGTAAGAAATTAAAAGAGAAGGATCCCTTTTTGTTGCTTTTCGAAGTAAAAGGCTGTCCAGTGTCGAGGTGCTTTAGAGTGAGGATTACATCCTTGAGAGGTTTCTTCTCTGAGTCATAGATTGTCCCTTTTACTTTTCCTTGTTCCTCCTGGAAACCGAGAAAATTTTGCGCAGTGAAGAGAATCAGGATCAGGATAAGAAGACAATGGAGTTCAATGAAGGGGAAGGTTGCGTTTTTTCTTTTCATTCTTTCCTATCTCCTTGTTTACATAATTTCTTTGGGGAACATACGCTTTAGGGATATTTGCGGTGGGATTATGAGATTTAAGATAATCTTTAAATATTCTTTTTTTTCTAAAAGCGTATCTATTCTCCTCAGATTTTATTTTAAGCTTTATTATACTCTATTTAATCTCCCATTTCAAAGAAAGTATCCGAATCCCAAAATTGCCGTTAGAGATTTTTAGAGCCTTCCATTTTGCGCAGAGAGAACAAAGATCTCCTGAGATTGTGCTCTTTGGGGTCAAAACGCAGCGCTGTCTCATTCTGATTGTATTTTTGAAGAGACCTCCCCTTTTGC
>CAYSCS010000113.1:0-18939 GCA_964429695.1 uncultured Eubacteriales bacterium | reverse complement strand
AATCAAGTGAGGAGAAAAACCTTCCGCATGTCAAATATGCCTGTTTTTCTCAACAAAGGGGGATCGCTTGCTAGAAAAAAATGAAATCATCAAGTAAAGCATAAAAATTACTGAAAAATTAGCTTATCTGATTATTTAGGTCATTTTAGAAAAACGAAAAATTTAGAAGAAAAGAAAATAGAGATATCGTTATTGAAATTAGTCTTTCTTTTTTTTTTAAATAAGCAAAAGAGCTTTTAAGGGGAATTTATTCAAAAATGACTTCCTGGCTCTCAGTCCCAGCCTTCTCAGAGATTACTTTAATTTTTGCTTTTCCCCTCTTTCCTATTTTCTTAATCACCCAAAACGTACTCCTTCTATTTTCAGGCAAGCCTTCGCTTGAGGATAGAACCTGATTTCCAGGAATATGCCCCAGTTTTACTTTTTGTTCCCCCTCAAGAATCAACGCGTTTTCACAAATTAACTCAACGGTGACTGGCTTAGCCAATCCTGTTTTTGTTGCCCACTCAGTAATATTTGTCGGCAAAAAACCTTGATTTTCAATCGTAACCTTAAGAGAAAAAATATTCCCCTCAAGGTTCTTTACTTCAGCCTTTTTTATCTTCACTCTGGGAGCCATTTCAGTTAGATAAAGATACCAGGGAAGCTTGAACTTAAGCTCTTTTTCCAGGAATTCGGGTGGAGGATTTTGAGTAGTAAATTTATGCACCAGCCCTCCAATCTCTACCTCACCAAGCTGAGGGTGGCTGAATTTTTTCCAAGGAATAAACCATCTTCCGCCTGCCTCATTGTCAAGGAAAGCTAAGATTTCGTCCTGGGAAATGATTTTATTTTTATCCAGGTCATATTTTCTTAAGAAAGGGTTGGCATAATCATCTCCCCAGAGCTCTTCGCACCATCCAAAAACTCCCATATAATAATAAATAAAAGGCTCAGGGTCACCCATCCCTAACCTCCATATCGGCTGAGGGAATTCTTTCATTAGGGGGAGTACTTCTTCTCTCTGGGTGAGTTTTGCGTAAGCCGAGGCGAAGTGCTTAAAAAGGGCAAAGTCAGAGGGAGGCATATCTTCTCCTCCGGGAAAATAAAGGAGCTCTTCTACTGAACCGGAGGTATGGAGGTCGATTGCCATGAAGATGTTTGGATGTGACATCCAGAATTCAACCGTCGCTCTCGTTTCTGGCTCAGACATTGTATAGGGGCTGGAGAGAATCTGCTCACGGTTTCGGTTTCCCCAACTGAAATTATGACTCAGGTTTACACCCCCTAAGCCGTCCTCATTGAATTTTCCATCTCCATCGTTATCAATCCCTTCGCTTAGGAGACGATAAAATGTTCCTTCCATCTCATGCGGTTCCCTGCGGACCATGGCCCTTGGATCCTTTTCTGAGACCTTCCATTCCCCTTTAAGGTCGATGATTCGCATCCAGGTGATGAAGCCGTCTCCGTTGAGGTCCTCCTGACCATCTTCATCGAATTCTCCGTCCAAATCGTTATCGCGGGGACGAACACTTCCCCCGTAATCAGTGTCACCCGGGTTTTCCAGCCACCAGTCAGAAGCATCTACTTGATATTTTGGGCGCAAGTAGAAGGTAAAATTATCAACCAAACGAGTAATCCGTTCGTCTTTTCCGTAATTATTCAGAAGATGGTAGATCATATATAGGGTCAACATTGCTCCTGTTTGCTCTCCTGTGTGCATGTTTCCGTCAATGTAAATCGCTGGTTTCTCTAAAGCTGGTTTTATTTGCCTGTTGGTGATTTCCATGAGATGGAGGTCTTTCCCTAAGTAGCTTTTGCCTATGGTGTAAATTTTTGAAAGGGTAGGGAATTTCTTCTCGAGCTCTTTCATGATACAAAGCATCTCTTCTGAATTGTAATACTTTGTCCACTCTACTTTATCCTCTCTTAAGAGAGAGCATTTTGCCTTTGTTTCTGAATTTACATTCGCTGAGATTAAAGCTGCGGATGAAAGAATCCAGATGAAAAGAAAAATAAAAGCATTAATTCTTAATTTCATTTTTAATCCTCCTCATAATAAAGATTTTTCATCTTGATTTTCACCCTTTGAGAAGAGTCTTTAAGTGAGCAGGAACCACCTGGGAAAGCCCCTTAAGGCTGTAGCCACCCTCTAGGATGGAGACAAGCCTGCCTGCGCTGTGAACATTTGCGATTTCAACCATGATTTCGGTTAGTTTCCTGAATCCTTCATCTGTTACTCTAAACCTTCCCAGAGGGTCATTACTCCGTGAATCAAACCCTGCAGAGACGATGATAAAATTTGGTTTAAATTCCTCCATTCTTGGGCATAGCTTCTTTTCAAAAGCCTGAATCAGTTCCCTGTCGCCCGATCCGGCTGGAAGAGGCACATTGAGTGTTGTCCCTCTGCCTTTTCCTCTTCCAGTTTCTTCCTCACTTCCTGTCCAAGGATACCATGGCCACTGGTGCGTGCTGAAGTAGAAGACGTAGGGATCTTCATAAAAAATATCCTGGGTTCCGTTTCCATGATGGACATCCCAGTCGACAATCAGAATCCTTTCTAACTTGTGCTTAACTTGAATATACCTGGCTGCAATGGCTGCATTGTTAAAAAGACAGAATCCCATGCCACGATTTGGGGTAGCATGATGTCCAGGGGGACGGATGGCACAGAATGCATTCCTGACTTTTCTTGAGATTACTTGGTCGCATGCATTGAGCACACCACCCACAGCCCACAAAGCGACCTCAAATGAATCTTTAGAGATGAAAGTATTTCCTGACCTTGTGGAAAGCCTTTCAGCTCCACTCAGCACATCTCTGCGCACAATTTCTATGTATTCTCTGGTATGAACAAGCTCTATCCATTCGATTGATGCCTTATAGGGCTCAATTAGCTTTAGAGAAGCGAGAAGGGAAGCTTCCTTAAGACCATTTAAAATCGATTCAAGACGCAAAGGGCTTTCCGGATGGAAGTCTCCAGTTTTGTGCTTGAGATAGATATCCCCATAGACAAGGGCGGTCTTTGAGGCTGCGTTGGGAGTAAACCTTAAAGATTCTAGGGCCACCTTTCCTAAAGCTGCAAAGCCTAAAATATTAAAAAATTCGCGACGGCAAATATTTCTTTCTTTCATTTCTACCTCTCAGCTTTTTATTCATCACCGTTTTGCTCCCGCCTCTTTGAGGATTCTGACATTTTCAGGATTTCTCTTAGCCCGCATCAGAGCAGTGAAACCTTCTTCATCTTGGGCATTGACGTCTGCCCCAGCCTCTATGAGCAGGCGCAGGACCTCAGTGCTTCCTGGAGCGGCTAACATTATGGGCGTAACTCCAGAATCGCTCCTTACATTGACTTCAGCTCCTGCATCTATTATCGCTTTTATAACCTCAAGGGGAAGGTCATTTTCAGTGGTTAGCGCTTCTATGAGCACTGTTCTTCCTTGGAGGTCTTTAGCATTTACCTCCGCTCCCTTGGCAATCAAGCTTAAAATTAAGTCTTTAGACCCTGTTATTGCTGCATACATCAGCGCCGTTACGCCGTATTCATCTTTATCGTTGACGTTTGCGCCTCTCTCAATTAAAGCAAGAGCAATTTCCTCAAACCCTCTCCTTGTCGCTTCTAAAAGAGCTGTCATCCCCCCTTTTTTGACATTCGGGTTCATTCCTTCTTTTAAAAAGAGTCTCACTTTCTCGAGGTTTCCTTCTTTTATTGCCTTAAAAAAATTGTGTTTATTTACTTCAATTTTCGTTTTCAATTTTCCTCTCTAAGCTTTCTCTTTACTTGATGGGCATTTCGTCTCAAAAAATTTAATATATAATATAAAAAAACATTTTTTAATCAAAGTTATTTTATTCAATCTTATTTTAAAAGTTAATTTTTTCCTAAAATTTAAAAGTTCTTAACATTTTGAAACGAGAGAGAAGACCGCATCATCTCAAGGTTAATGAATAGCCCATGAGAGCTATTTTGCTCTTTCCATGCTTTTCAAAAGAATCGACCCCTCTATATTATACCGTTTCCTCAGGATTTTGGGTGTAAATCTAAAGAATCTAATGTATCAAAAAGGCCAATAAGGGCATCAATTTATTTTCTTCGAGAAAATTGATGATGAGTGCCTCTTATCTTATTTAGAAGACCTAAATTCATTCTTACCTAGTCGCCTGAAAACCATTTTTTCAGAATAAAAAAGATGAATTAGAATTGCGGACACGAAAAATTTTATTCGGGCCCTTATTAAGGTCTCAATTTTCTTTGAAGTAAAGGAAGCATTTTCTGACTACTCTTACCCAAATTATTCAATTTATCATTTTTAGCAAAATATCTTTTCTTTTTATGATTTTAATTTTAGAAATCGTTTAGCTTTAATTTAGAGCTATAATTCTTTTTTTTTCAGTAAATTAAATTGTTCTGCTATGCGATATTATATTCCAAAAATAAAAATTTTCCTTGACATAAGGCTTGAGCCAAAATAAAATTTTTTTGATAATTTTTCAACGGGAAATTAAACTTTTACAGAGAAGATTAAAGAAGTCAAAAAAATAAAAAATATTGATATCTCATTAAAGGAGAAATAAATGATCCAAAAAGATGGAAGAGTGACAGGCGGTCGTAATTATAAGAGTATTCCTCTCTGGTCTTCTGTATCCCAGGAGGAATGGAAAGACTGGAAATGGCAATTGAGAAATAGAATTACTGCTGTCGAAGACTTAAAGAAAGTTGTAGACATTAGCCCTCAAGAGGAAGAAGAGATTAAGACGGCGCTTAAGTCTTTGCGGATGGCCATTACACCTTATTATGCAACCCTTATGGACCCTATAGATAGGAATTGCCCGATAAGAAAAAGAGCAATTCCTACCATAAAAGAAGTAGAAATTGCAGAAGAAGACATGTATGACCCTCTCCATGAAGACCTGGAGTCGCCAGTTAGAGGAATAACGCATAGATACCCGGATAGAATTCTCTTTATTGTCACGGATCAATGCTCAATGTACTGTCGACATTGTACTCGTCGTAGAAAGGCAGGGGAAACAGATAGGCCAATGCCGAAAAAAGACATAGATAGATGCATTGAATACATCAAAGATACCCCTCAGGTAAGAGATGTCCTTCTTTCAGGAGGAGATTCTTTGACTCTATCTGATGAAATCCTTGAAGATATAATTAGCAGGGTAAGAAGCATTCCCCATGTAGAGATAATTCGCCTCGGAACTTCTGTCCCAGTGGTAATGCCTCAAAGAATTACCCCAAAGCTGATTCGCATGCTCAGAAAATATCATCCTCTGTACATTAACACTCATTTCAATCATCCCAAAGAAATTACACCTGAATCTAAAAAAGCCTGCGAAATGCTTGCAGATGGGGGTTTTCCCTTAGGGAACCAATCTGTGCTTCTGAGGAGTATCAACGATTCTCCCATCATCATGAAGAAGCTCGTTCATGATCTAGTGAGAATAAGAGTGCGCCCATATTACATATATCAATGTGATTTATCCCAGGGAATTGGTCACTTTAGAACGTCTGTGAATAAAGGGATAGAAATAATAGAGAACCTGAGAGGTCACACTTCCGGGCTTTGTGTTCCTACTTATGTAGTGGATGCTCCAGGAGGAGGGGGGAAGATTCCCGTAGCTCCTCAGTATTTAATCTCCAGGAACGAGCGCAGAGTTACCCTTCGTAACTATGAAGGAGTAATCTCCACTTATACTGAACCACTTGATTCTTTCGGAATATGCCCTGACGAAGAAGAATTGAAAAAAGAGTTCCCTCATCTTGAAAATAAGGAAGGAGTAGCCAGCCTTCTTCGGGGGAAAAAGATAAGCACAGGACCCCATGATTTAGAAAGGCTTGTGAGAAGCAAAAGATATAAAAAGGTTAAGGGGATTAAAGATTGATTTAATCTATGTATAGTGGGGAAAAGTGAGGGAGAAAAAAAGGGGAAGAAAAGACAGAAATTTTATTGCCTCCCTCGGGAGAGGATTCTCAATCCTCGAAGCTTTTGATAGAGAACACCCAAGAATGGGAATAACAGACCTTTCTCGTAAGACAGGATTATCTAAGAGCACTGTTTTTCGCTTTGTGCATACTCTCTCTCAACTTGGATATATTCTTCCTCTTTCTGAAGAAAATAAATATTCTTTAGGGCCAAGAGTCCTTAATCTTGGTTTTTCGGTTCTTTCCGGACTTGAACTGAGAGAAATAGCTCAACCTTATCTCTTAGAACTTTCGAGGCAGGTGAAAGAAACTGTAAACCTCGCCATTTTAGATGGCTGGGAGCTGGTTTACATCGAAAGAATCAAAACCCAACAGATAATGAATATAAACCTTCATGTTGGCTCTAGGCTTCCTCTATATAACACAGCAATGGGAAGAGTGTTGAGCGCTTTTAAGAAAAAAGAATGGATAGCTCAATACATCAATCACTTAAAGAAATATCCGGAAGCAAAGGAGTATTGGGAAAACAATGGTCTTAAACTCATTAAGATCCTCGAAGAGGTAAGGAAGACAGGAATTGCCTTAAATAATGAAGAACTCACGCCAGGATTGAGGTCAGTAGCAGCACCCATAAGGGAAAGGGGAGGGGAGGTAGTGGGAGCAGTAAATATCGCTGTCAGTGCAAGTTTATATTCTCTACAGAGACTTAAGAGGGAATTAGTCGAACCTCTGCGGATTAAGGCCCAACAAATATCATTGGCTCTAGGTTTTAGAGTTTGAATCAAATTTTTAAAAGGAAAGGAAAAATTATTTGAATTTCCTGGAGAGAGAAAGGGTAGTAATTTTGAGCGCCGTGAGGACGCCAGGGGGAAAGTTTGGGGGAAATTTCAAAGAGGTAAGCGCTGTTTCTCTGGGTATAATCGTTGCTCGAGAAGCAATAAAGAGAGCCGGTCTCTCTCCCGAACAAATAGACGAAGCAATCTTCGGGCATGCTCGCCAGGCTGGAAACAGACCAAATCCCGCACGTCAAATTCTTATTCATTCGGGCATTCCGCAGAGCCGACCTGCTTTTACAGTAAATAAGGCCTGTGCCTCAGGGCTAAAAGCCATCACTCTCGGCTATCAATCGCTTCTTCTGGGAGAAAATAAGGTTGTCCTTGTGGGTGGAATAGAAAACATGTCACAAATTCCCTACTTTTTAGAAAAGGCAAGGTGGGGTTTCAGGCTTGGGGATGCACCTCTTGTGGATGCAATGTATAGAGACGGCTTTTTCTGTCCTTTGGCAGGAAAAATTATGGGCGAAACTGCAGAATTTCTTGCTGAAAAATATAAAATAACGAGAAAAGAACAGGATGAATTTTCCTTTGAAAGCCAGATGAAGGCAAAAACTGCCATGGCTGAGGGTAGTTTTAAAGAAGAAATAGTCCCTGTGCTCATCAAAGACAGCAAGGGAAATGATGTATTTATTACTCAAGACGAAAACCCAAGACCTGACACCACTTTGGAAAAGCTCTCAAAACTTCCTCCAGTCTTCAAGGAAGGCGGAACGGTGACTGCAGGCAATTCTTCAGGTCTTACAGATGGCGCTGCGGCTTTAATTCTGACAACCGAGCACAGCGCAAAGGAATTCGGCACGCCACCTTTAGCAGAGATTCTTGGTGCATGTGCAGCAGGTGTTTCACCTCTAGAAATGGGAATTGGTCCTGTCCCCGCGACTCTTAATCTATTAAAAAAATTAAAATTATCCTTAAATGATATAGATTTAATCGAAATAAATGAGGCATTTGCGGCTCAAGTCCTTGCTTGTGAAAGAGAATTAAAATGGGATAGAGCTAAGGTAAACATAAAAGGAGGGGCAATAGCCCTAGGACACCCTATCGGTTGTACTGGTGCTAGAATCACCGTAACCCTTCTGTATAGCTTATTAAAGAAAGGGAAGGAAGTTGGTTTAGCCACTCTCTGTGCAAGCGGTGGAATGGGTATGGCGCTAGTCCTCAAAATTATCTGAGAATAAAAACTAATAAATTGAATATATTCATCAGAGGGGAGAGAAAAACATATTTTCGAGTAACTAATGAAATAGATAAAGAAAGAGGTAGAAATGGAAGAGAAACTTATGACCATGAGAGAAGCAATAGAAAGGTTTGTTAAAGATGGGGATACCATATTAATAGAAGGATTTACCCATCTAATTTGTTTTGCAGCAGGCCATGAAATAATTCGGCAGAGAAAAAGGGACCTCATTGCCTGCCGTCTAACCCCTGATTTGATATATGACCAGATGATAGCAGCTGGTTGCATAAAGAAACTTGTCTTCAGTTGGGCAGGTAATCCAGGGGTAGGTTCTCTTCACGGTTTCCGAAGGGCTGTAGAAAAAGGGATCCCTAATAAAATTGAAATAGAGGAATATACACATTTCGGAATGGTGGCAAGGCTCGTTGCAGGAGCATCAAAATTGCCTTTCATGCATTTGAGAAGTTTTTATAAGACAGGCCTTTTAAGAGAAAATAAAAACATTAAACGAATTAAATGTCCTTATACAGGAGAAATATTTTATACGGTTCCAGCTTTAAACCCTGATGTAGCAATAATCCATGTTCAAAGAGCCGATTCATTTGGCAATTCACAAATCTGGGGACTATTGGGAACGCAAAGAGAGGCTGCATTTTCCTCAAAAAAAGTAATCATAGTTGCCGAAGAGCTTGTTGAGACTTCAGTCATTCGATCAGACCCAAATCGAACCTTAATACCTGGATTGATTGTAAATGCAGTAGTAATTGAACCTTTTGGTGCTCATCCAAGTTATGCCCAAGGATACTATGATAGAGATAATCGCTTCTATCTGGAATGGGACGAAATCTCCAGAAATCAGCGCTCAATGGAAGATTATATATCAGAATGGATTCTTAATGTCTCAGACAGAAAAGAGTATCTTAATAAATTAGGCATGGATTATCTAAATCGTCTCAAAGCAAAAGAAAGTCTTTCCCTCCCTGTCAACTACGGTTATTGAAGATTGATTTCGAGGAGGATTCATTATGGTAAATTACACATCATCTGAATTAATGGTCGTTAGAGCTTCTCGCGAGCTGAAGAATAAGGAAGTCGTTTTCGTCGGAGTTGGACTCCCTAATCTGGCCTGTAACCTTGCAAGAAGATTTCATGCCCCTGACCTTTTTTTAATCTATGAAGCTGGGGCAATCGGAGCAACTCCCTCAAGACTCCCTCTTTCTATTGGAGACCCTGCTCTTGTAACTAATTCTCTCTCAGTTTGCTCACTTTTCGAGGTATTCTTTTATTATCTTCAAGGGGGTATTATAGATGTTGCTTTTTTGGGAGCTGCTCAGATCGACAAATTCGGTAATATAAATACTACAGTCATTGGTGATTATCATAATCCTCAGGTCCGTCTTCCTGGGAGCGGCGGTGCCTGCGAGGCTGCAATTCATTCAAAAAAAGTAATTTTTATTATGAAACAGGATAATATGAAATTTAGGTCTAAAATTAATTTTATAACTACGCCAGGCTTTATTCCTAATTTTTCTCGAGAAAAAAACTACTTCTCGAAGAGAAGTTCTTCAATCTTTGTCATTACGAATCTTGGAGTTTATAAATTCTTTGAAGATGACAATTCTTTTCATCTCTTAGAAATATACCCAAATATTTCTTTGAGCGATATAAAAAAGAATGTATCCTGGAGGTTAAAGGTAAGTCCTGAGCTTAAAATTTCAGAGCCTCCATCAGATAGAGAATTAAGAATTCTTCGCGAGGAACTTGACCCAATGAGAACCTTCATTTAACTCATTAAGATATTTCCTTTATTTTCAATTACTTGAATAAATTGTCTGCATGCCGACATTTTTTAATTTTCTCTTGATATTTATCCCATTTTTATATATTTTACAATCTTAACTTAATCTCATTATGGAGATTTGATTGATAATCACCATTGCCAATCAAAAAGGCGGGGTAGGGAAGACCACTACAGCTTTAAACGTTTCTTCAGCACTAGCTTTCATGGGGAAATCAACTCTTCTCGTCGATACTGACCCTCAAGCACATAGTACTCTTTCACTCATAGAAAACCTTTCCCAATATGATAAATCATTATATAATGTGCTCATTGACCACAACGAAAACTTCGAAAACATCATTGTTAAATCTAACATACCAGGTTTAGATGTTGCCATAAGCAAGATTTCCATGGCAAAACTGGAACCAAGCCTCTTGGGTGAGATAGATGGGCACTTCAGGCTGAAAGATGTCATTGAGCCGATAAGGAAAAAATATGATTATATAATAATAGATACTCCTCCAACATTGGGTTTAATAACGCTGAATGCCTTAGTAGCTGCAGATTCTATTTTGATACCTATTCAAGCATCATATTTAAGTTTAGAGGGAACGGATGACCTTCTTGAAACCATAGAAAAGGTAAAAAGGGTAGCAAATCCCAATTTACAAATATTAGGAATTCTAATTACGATGCATGATAAAAGAACAAACATTTCGAAAGATGTAGTAACTAGAATAAAGAAAGTTTTCGGAGAGAAAGTGTTTAAAACAATGATTTCAAAAAGTGTTAAACTTGAAGAGAGTCCAGCCTACAAAGAAAGTATTTTTACTTTTGCCCCTCAATCTATTGGAGCAATACAATATAAAAAATTAGCAGAGGAGATAATAAATCGTGCCAAAAACTAAAAGAACAGGCCTTCCTGAATCATTAAACATGAGGCATGATAATCATTTCGTGGAGCTAATTTCATCAAGATATTTAGGTCCAAGAATTAGGATGATTCAAGTTGATAAAATAGACCCAAACCCACGTCAAGCAAGAAGCGAGCTGGGTGATATTGAAGATTTAATGAAATCTATAAAATTAAAAGGAATATTAGAACCAATATTAGTCAGGCCAAAAGGAGAACGGCACGAAATAATTGCTGGAGAAAGAAGGTTCATAGCTGCAAAAAAAATTGGACTAAGTGAAATTCCTTGCATTGAAATGAACGTAGAAGATAATGAAGCCCTTGAATTAGCTCTAATTGAGAATTTACAAAGAAAAGATTTAAACGTTTTCGAAGAGGCAGATGGATTAAAAAGTCTTGCAGAAGTTTATGGTTACAGTCATCAAGAAATTTCAGAAAAAATTGGAAAGGCAAGGTCAACTGTAACTGAAATAATAAATATATCAAAAATTCCTCAAGAAGTAAGAAATTTCTGTAAAATGAATCAAATCACAAGTAGAAGCATATTAATAGAAATTGCGAAATTAAAAAATAAAGAAGAAATGTTTAACTTAATATCAGAGATAAAAGAAAGAGAATTAAAGAGAGAAGATACACGAGAGCTATCAAAAAAATTAAAAGGGAAAACAAAAAAGCTAAAATATTATGTATACAATTATAGACCTGAAGAAGATAACTATAGGTTAAGGATTGAATTTAAAAGACAAAATGTAACCAAAGAAGAAATAATAAAAATCCTTGAAGAATTAATAAAAAAATTAAAAGGAATATGATTTAAATAGGTCAATAAATAATAAAAGTTAACATAATAAATCTTATGCGACGTAAAATAAAATATTTTTTTGTCTAATTAAAATCTTTTTATTTTTTATTTTACTTTTACAAAGGAGAGGAATTTTATTTTTATAACCCCTTACTCATTGCTTCCAGAAATTCGGCGTTTGTTTTTGTTTTAGCTAGTTTTTCGAGCAGTAATTCCATTGCTTCCACTTCTCCCAGCTGGCTTAAAACTTTTCTTAATATCCATATCCTGTTTAAATCCATTTCTGGGATTAAAAGCTCTTCTTTTCTTGTCCCTGATCTTGTAATATCTATAGCGGGAAAAAGTCTTTTGTCGACCAATCTTCTATCTAAATTAATTTCGAGATTTCCTGTCCCTTTGAATTCTTCGAAAATAACTTCGTCCATTCTGCTTCCTGTATCTATAAGAGCAGTGGCGATGATAGTCAAACTTCCTCCTTCTTCTACTTTTCTCGCAGAGCCAAAAAACTTTTTTGGCTTGTTTAAAGCATTTGCATCTATTCCTCCTGAAAGAACCTTTCCTGAAGGAGGAATGATGGCATTGTGAGCACGAGCCAAGCGAGTAATGCTATCAAGGAGAATAGCTACATCTCTTTTTATTTCTACAAGCCTTTTTGCCTTTTCTAAAACAATGTTTGCCACTTGAGCATTTCTTGCCGGTGGTTCATCGAATGTAGAAGCCACAACCTCTCCATTGATGCTTCTTTGAAAATCCGTTACTTCTTCTGGTCTTTCTGCCACAAGGAGGACAATCAGATATATTTCTGGATGGTTTTTTTCTATCGATTTAGCAATTGTTTTGAGAAGAGTTGTTTTTCCGGCTCTTGGAGGTGAAACAATTAATCCTCTCTGACCTTTTCCGATAGGAGTGAGTAAATCCATGACTCTAGCATTGAGATTTTTCCTATCTCCGTCTTCAAGCTTTATTTTTTCGAATGGATATAAAGGAGTGAGCTGGTCGAATTGAACATTTCTTCTCATCTCAAAGATTGCATCTGGATGCATGAAATTAATGGCTTCAATTTTGATGAGAGCAAAATATTTTTCGCCATTTTTTGGAGGACGTACTATACCAGAAATTGTATCTCCTGTCCTCAAATGGAACTTTCTGATTTGAGAGGGAGAAACGTAGATATCATCTTGACTTGGAAGATAGCTGAATTCTGGAGCCCTAAGAAATCCAAACCCATCCTCAAGAGTTTCTAGAACTCCCTCAGAGAAAAGTAGTCCATTTTTTTTGGCTTGTGCTTCAAGGATTTTGAAAATCAAATTTTGTCTGTTAGAATCTTCAATTTCTTCTTCTGAAAGCCCCATGCTGCTGGCTATTTTCAATAGTTGGGAAGTGTCTTTCTCTTCAAGTTCGGCTAAATTATATTCTTTCATTTCTAACCCTCTTTTGATAATAAAATTATTTTTATGCTGATTAGAACTAATGTAAATTTTTTAATCTGAAAAATTTTTTTATTTATTTATTTTTTAGCAACTAATGAGCAACAGAAGGCTCCTGTTCCTGAGAGGGTTCCTCTTTTTTTTCCTCTTCTGAGGATTCATCAGAAGAAACGGAGACCTCTTCTTTTTTCCTTGGTCTCTTGGGCAGTTCTTTAGTTAAAGCATACTTAAGGACTTCATCCATGTTTTCTACAAAATGAATAGTCATTTCATCTTTTATGTTTTTTGGCACATCCTTCAAATCAGGCTTATTGGCTAAGGGTATGATGGCTATCTTAATTCCTTCACGATGAGCAGCCAATAATTTCTCTTTTATTCCTCCTACAGGTAATACTTTTCCCTTCAAGGTAATTTCTCCCGTCATGGCAACTTTCTTGCTGACTGGAATTTCTGTGAGGAGAGAGATGATTGAAGTGGCAATAGTAATCCCTGCGGACGGTCCTTCTTTGGGAGTTGCTACTTCTGGGACATGAATGTGAATATCAAAATTCTTATGCAAATCTTTTGCGATATCAAGCTCATACATTTTGCCTCGAACATAGCTAAAAGCAGCCTGAGCCGATTCCTGCATTATTTCTCCAAGATGTCCGGTGAGAGTAAAATTTCCTTTTCCGTGAACCTTAGTGACCTCAAACGTTAAAAGTTCGCCCCCGAATTCGGTCCATGCCATCCCAATGGTAACTCCGATCTCATCCGTTTTATCTATTTCTGCTCTTCTATATTTTGGAATTCCAAGGAATTTCTCCAAGTTAGAAGGTGTAACCACCTCCCTGTATGATTTTCCCTTAGTTACCACTTTCTTTACTACTTTGCGACAGATAGAAGTGATTTCACGTTCGAGATTTCTTACCCCTGCTTCTCGAGTATATTCCCTGATGAGTTTTTGCAACGCCTTATCTGATATCTTTAAATTATGCTCTTTCAAACCATGTGCATTCATCTGTTTGGGTAGGAGAAAATGTTTTGCAATCTGAAGCTTCTCGTCTTCGGTATATCCAGGAATTCTGATGATTTCCATTCTATCGATGAGAGGCCTTGGGACGGGCTCAAGCATGTTTGCGGTAACAATGAACATTACTTGAGAAAGGTCAAAATCTGTATCCACATAATGGTCGAGGAAAGTGCTATTTTGTTCTGGGTCAAGAACTTCCATCAATGCAGAGGCTGGATCTCCTCTAAAATCCATGCTCATCTTATCGACTTCATCAAGCAAAAAGACAGGGTTTTTTGTTCCTGCTCTTTTTATCATCTGGATAATTCTCCCTGGATAAGCTCCTATATAAGTCCTTCTATGTCCTCTAATCTCTGCCTCGTCTCTAACTCCTCCAAGAGAGAGGCGCACAAATTTTCTTCCTGTTGCCCTTGCAATTGAACGACCGAGGGAGCTCTTCCCTACTCCGGGAGGTCCTATAAATCCCAGAATCACTCCCCTTGGATTTTTTACCAGTTGTCTTATCGAAAGGTATTCAAGAATTCTTTCTTTCACCTTCTCTAGACCATAATGGTCTTCATTCAGAATTTTCTCTGCCAGCTTTATGTCTCTCTTTTCCCTTGACTTTTTGTTCCAAGGAAGGGAAATGAGCCAATCAAGGTAATTCCTGCTTACAGTAGCTTCTGCTGACATTGGAGGCATCGATTCTAGTCTTTCTATTTCTTTATAAGCCTTTTCTTCGGCATCTTTTGGCATCTTTGCCTGAGCGACTTTTCTTTTGAGCTCTTCAATTTCATTAGGTTGCTCTTCTTTTCTAAAGTTTATCCCTGCAGGGAATACTTTCTGGGACGAATCTCTTAAAGAGGATTTTTGACGACCATATTTTTTCCCTTCTCCCCTAAGCTTTGAATTTATTTTCATAATTTCATTTTCCAAAAGATAATTGAGCCTCTGAATGCGCTCAAAACTGTTGAGTGTTTCTAAGAGATTCTGCTTTTCCTCTAATGGCAAATAAAGGTGAGATGAAATAATATCAGAAATTCTTTCAGGGCTATGGTCTCTTAAGGCTGGAATTATTGCATCAAAATTAGTATGTTGACTGAGCTTTAGATATTCCTCGAAAAGAGAAAGGACTTTTTTAAGTGCCTCTTTTGCCTCAATATTCTGAACAGAAATATCTCTTATTTCTTTAGCCAGAACTTGATAAAAGGGATAAGTACTTAAAAACTCTATTATTCGAGCTCTTTTTTTCCCTTCAACGATAACTTTAATATTCTTATCGTCCATTTTTATGGCGCGCACTATTTTGGCTACGACCCCCATTGAATAGATGTCTCTTGGAGTTGGATTGTCAAGGGAAGGGTCCATTTGAGCAGATAAAAAAATCATTTTATCTTTTTCCGTTGCTTTCTGAAGTGCCTGGATGGAGGATGAGCGTCCGATTATAAAAGGCACCAGAGTCGAGGGGAAAACTACTAGATCTCTGAGTGGAATTAGAGGGATATTTTGAATTATTTCTGAACGATCTTTGCTCTCTTCCATGGTCATGCTCCAAATGATTGTTTAAGCTCTTGAAAGTTTAATCTATTCTCTTCTACCATTTTCTTTGTAACTCTAAGGACTGTATTCTTCTTTGAAGAAGGAAGGTAAAACATAATATCGAGCATTAAATCTTCTATGATGCTTCTCAGACCTCTTGCACCAAGTTTTTTTTCCAAACTCTTTCTGGCGATTGAGATGAGTGCTTCCCGAGTAAATTCAAGTCTTACCCCTTCCATTTCAAAAAGTTTCTGGTATTGTTTGATGATAGCATTTTTTGGCTTTGTAAGAATCTCTATTAGTTCCGTTTCTGTTAAATCTGAAAAGGTGGCAATTACTGGTAGTCTTCCCACTAACTCCGGAATCAAGCCATATTTAATGAGGTCTATCGGAGCTAAATGTTTATAAATTCCGTTCTCTGCCCCGAGTTTTTTTATATCATCTGTTTTGAAGCCCACCGTCGCTTTTCCTATCCTCTGGGCTATGATTTTTTCTAAGCCTGTAAAAGCTCCTCCGCAGATGAAAAGGATGTCGTTAGTATTTATGGGGATAAATTCTTGATAAGGGTGTTTTCTTCCTCCCTGGGGTGAAATGTTTGCTACTGTACCTTCTATGATTTTTAATAGAGCCTGTTGGACTCCCTCACCTGAAACATCTCTTGTTATAGAGGGACTATCGCTCTTCCGACTAATTTTATCAATTTCATCGATATAGACTATTCCTTTCTGTGTTTTCTCGATATTCCCTTGCGCAGCTTGAAACAATTTAAGAATCACATTTTCAACATCCTCCCCTACATAGCCTGCTTCTGTAAGAGAGGTAGCATCTGCTATTGCAAATGGAACAGAAAGTATCCTTGCCAGAGTCTGGGCCATCAAGGTTTTTCCTGTACCTGTAGGGCCAATGAGAAGAATATTACTCTTTGTAAGCTCGACATCTTTGACCCGCTCATTTTTAAAATAGATCCTCTTATAATGGTTGTAAACAGCCACAGAAATCTTCTTCTTCGCTTCTTCCTGACCGACGATATATTCATCTAAGGCCTTCTTTATCTCTAAAGGGGTAGGAAAACTTGTTCTTCTCTTCTGGATTTCTTCCTTATTTTTTTTTGTAAACATAATAGAATGAGCAAGTTGAACACACGATTCACAAATATAAACACCACCAGGCCCTGCGATCAGCTTCTTCACCTGGGTCTGGTCCCTGTTACAGAAATTACAACGTGCAGGAATGTTAATCCTTTGTTTTTGTCCGTCATCCATGATTAATCCATCTATTCAGGAATGAAGAAGGAAGATTTTTACTTTTTCGCTTGCTCTCTTGTGGTTATGATAGCATCGATTATTCCGTACTCCTTTGCTTGATCGGGACTCATGATAAAATCTCTCTCCACGTCAGCTTGAATCCTCTCCTTTTTTTGATGTGTGTGTTTAACTAAAATCTCATTTATACAGTCCCTTATTCTCAAGATTTCTTTTGCTTGAATAGCTACATCAGAAGCCTGGCCATGATAGGCACCAAAAGGCTGATGAAGCACTATTCTCGCATTAGGGAGAGAATATCTCTTTCCTGGAGTACCGGCTGCAAGCAAAACAGCAGCCATGCTTGCTGCTTGTCCCACACAAATTGTGGCAATATCTGATTTTATGAATTGCATTGTATCATAGATAGCAAGGCCAGAGGTAATATTCCCTCCGGGGGAGTTTATGTAGAGGGATATTTCGTTTCCACCTCTTTCTGCTTCTAAATAAAGAAGTTGTGCGATCACTGCGTTAGCAACATTGTCATTTATTTCGGAGCCTAAAAAGATGATGTTATCTTTCAGGAGCCGGGAGTAAATATCATAAACTCGCTCTGTTTTTCCATCCTGTTCTACGATGAAAGGAATAAATGTCATTGGAATTAGTTATTTTATTATAACCTTTTCTACCAAAAAGTCAACTGCCTTCCTCATAAGGATTGAGTTCCGAAGACTTTCTTTCTTACCTTCCTTTTCTACTCTTTCAATCAATGTCGGAAGGGGCAAGTTATTCAGCTCTGCTATTTTCTTAAGCTCCTGATTGAGATCTTCTTCTGAAACAACAATATTTTCTTTTTTAACAATCTCTCTTAAAATCATTTTTCGATAAAGATTTCTTTCTGCTTCCTTTCGACTTTGAACCGTAAGCTGCTCTAGTTCTTCTTTTTGGAAGTTGGATTGAGACCTAGCTTCAAGAGTTCTCCTTAATACTTCTTGCTGTTCTATGTGGAGGAGGCTTTCGGGCAGTTCAAAATTAAGGTCATTCCAGATTCTATCCAGAATTTCCTCTGCCATAGCTTCTTTTGCTTTTTTTATCTTCGATTCTTTGATTTCTTCTCTAATTTTATTTTTAAGCTCAGTAAGAGATTCATGTTCACCAAGACTTCGAGCAAAATTATCATCGAGAAAGGGCAATTTCCGTTCCTTAAGAGAAATGAGCTTCATCCTATAAAGAATCTTTTTCCCTGCGAGTTTTCTATTTGGATGGTCTCTATCATATTCAAACACAAAGCTTGTTTCTTCCCCTATCTTTAGTCCGCGAATTTTCTCATTGATGATTCTTTCATTTCTAAAATTCCCAGCAATAAGAGACACTTTTTCGGGAGAGAGTCTTTTTCCAGATTTTTTTTCCTCTCCAGATAACTCCACAATGAGATAATCTCCATCGACCACTCCCCTCCCCTCAACAGGGATGTACTCGGCTAATTTTGTTTGAAGTTCTTTCAAATATTGTTCAACTTCCTCATCATAAACAGTTGATTCCTCTAATTTAATTTTATATTTTTTATACTCAGGAAGATTAAACTCAGGCCAGACTTCAAACTTCGCTTTAATTCTCAATGACTCGCCTTCACTGTAGGGATGGGTTTCTATCTTAGGAGTTGTTAGAGGTGTAACATTCTCGGCTTTTAGCTCCTTTTCGAGTACATGGGGAACTAGAGATTCGATGAGTGCTTTTTGAATATCAGCCTCGTAAACTCTCTTCACAATATTTTGAGGTGCTTTTCCAGGCCTGAAGCCAGGAAGCTTCGCCGTTAGGGAATATTTATTTACGATTTTTTTATATTCTTTCAAAGCCTCATCTGCCGGGATTTCAATTTCCAACTCTCTTTTGCATTCGCTTATTTTTTTTAAAGTAGCCATCCACCCTTTCTCTTAATTGCTTTCAAATCCTTAAAGAGTGGGCAGAGCGGGATTCGAACCCGCACTCCTTTAAAAGGAACTAGGTCCTAAGCCTAGCGCGTATACCAGTTTCGCCACCTGCCCTCTTATTTTTATATTTTTTTAGGCTCTAAATTATCAAAACATGATTATCGAAAAGATTAAGATAACATCAAATGAAATTAAAAAATATATTAATTTTTTAACATATGTTATATATTTTGTCAACAAATTGTATAGGGCCCTGATTTGCCGATAGAAAATTTGATTGAAACGAAAAGCCCCCTGGTATAAGGTTATTTTTGATGAAAAAAATAAATCACCCGCTGGGTGATACCCTAACCAGGAGGTATTTTTATGATACAGCAAGGGATTTTGCCTT
>CAYSCS010000112.1:0-15227 GCA_964429695.1 uncultured Eubacteriales bacterium | reverse complement strand
TTATCGCCGAGGTCAACGTAGTCTTCCCATGATCTACATGACCTATCGTACCCACATTTAAATGCGGCTTCGTCCGCTCAAACTTCGCCTTTGCCATTTCTATCTTACCTCCTCTCTCCTTTATTCGTCTCTTTCATTTTATCTTTTATCTTTTAATTATTCCATAAAATATAAAGATAAAAACTTGATTCTCCTACCTATGGGCAAAAAATCTTCCTTCCGCCCTAGCAATTACCTCCTCAATAACGGGAGAAGGAGCTATTTCATAGCGGAAAAATTCCATCGAAAAAAATCCTCTCCCTTGGGTCAGAGTTCTAAGGGTAGTGGCATAACCGAACATCTCTTCGAGGGGGACAAGAGCTTTAATCACACGAGAACCCCCTCTCATGTCCATTTCCTCAATTCGGCCTCTCCTCGCATTTATGTCTCCCACGATGTCTCCCAAATATTCATCAGGGGTAACCACGATGAGGCTCATGATGGGCTCAAGAAGAACGGGATTTGCTCTTGATGCAGCCTCCTTAAAAGCCAAAGAAGCAGCTATCTTAAAAGCTATGGAAGTGGAATCAACCTCATGATAAGATCCACCGACAAGAGTCACCTTCACATCTGTCATGGGGTAGCCTGCCAGGACTCCCATTTCCATCGCTTCTTTAACTCCAGCCTCAATAGAATGGATAAATTCTTTGGGAATTACGCCTCCTTTAGTCCTATCTATAAATTCAAAACCTCCGCCTCTTTTTAGAGGCTCGACGATTATCTTACAGTGACCATACTGACCCCTTCCACCAGTCTGACGCACGTATTTCCTCTCTCCTTCTGCTGAAGATGTAACCGTCTCTTTATAGGCTACCTGAGGCTTCCCCAAGTTAGCCTGAACACCATACTCTCTGAACATTCTGTCTATGAGTATTTCTAAGTGGAGTTCGCCCATTCCATAAACCAGAGTCTGACCTGTCATAGGGTCGGGCATCACCTTGAAGGTTGGGTCTTCCTTGGTCAACTTCGCCAATGCTTCCGCTAGCTTCGGATGGTCCTTTGTTGATTTTGGCTCTATATAGGCAGATATGACTGGCTCTGGAAATTTTATAGACTCAAGCACAATGGGACGTGTTATCTCACAAAGCGTGTCTCCAGTAGAAACGTTCTTCATTGAGGAAAGAGCGGCTATATCTCCAGCATAAACTTCCTTGATGTCTCTTCTTTTATTGGCATGAATCTCCAAGAGTCTTGAAATCCTCTCTGTCTCATCCTTGGTTGAATTATAGAGTAAAGCTCCAACTCTCGTCTTCCCCGAATAGACCCTGAAGAAAGAAAGCGTCCCGACATATGGGTCGTTCATGATTTTAAAAACAAGTGCTGAAAAAGGCTCGCTATCAGCCGCTTTCCTTTCCTCAAGAGCATGGGTCCGAGGATGAAATCCTTTTACTGAAGGGATGTCTACAGGAGAAGGGAGAAAATCCACCACAGCATCTAAAAGAGGATGAACTCCTTTGTTTTTAAAAGAGGCTCCGTGGAGGACAGGAACTATTTGGAGAGAGATTGTTCCCTTGCGGATGGCTCTCTTAATCTCCTCTGGGGTCAATTCCATTCCCTCTACATACTTCTCCATCAGCTTATCATCTATGTCACAGAGCTTCTCTAACATCGCATTTCGCTTTTTGAGAACTTCTTCTTTATGCTCGTCAGAAACTTCCCTTACTTCAAACTCAGTTCCTAGAAGGTCACTTCCCCAGTCTATTTCTTTCATTTCTACCAAATCTATCACCCCACGAAATTCTTCCTCTCTCCCTAGAGGAAGCTGAATGACCAAGGGATTGGCTGCAAGCTTCTTTCTCAGCTCTTCGACTGCTTTCTCAGGGTTAGCGCCAACCCTGTCCATTTTGTTAATGTAAACAATGCGAGGTACCCTGTATCGATCAGCTTGGCGCCAAACAGTCTCAGTTTGTGGCTCCACTCCACCTACTCCACAGAGAAGGATAATAGCTCCATCCAGAACTCTCAAGGAGCGTTCAACCTCTGCGGTAAAATCTACATGACCAGGGGTGTCGATGATGTTTATCTGATGGTTCTTCCAATAACAGGTTGTGGCGGCTGAGGTTATCGTTATGCCCCGTTCCTGCTCCTGCTCCATCCAGTCCATGACAGCCGTGCCTTCATCAACCTCTCCCATCTTGTAAGTGATGCCAGTGTAGAAAAGGATACGTTCGGTGGTGGTAGTCTTCCCCGCATCTATATGGGCGAGGATGCCTATGTTTCTTACTCTTTCGATTGGATGTCTCCGCGGCAACTCTTCTCTCCATCTTAATAAGAGTTAAGCTCAATTTATTATAAAAACTACCACCTATAATGAGCAAAAGCTCTGTTAGCTTCTGCCATTTTATGGGTGTCTTCTTTTTTCTTGATCGCCCCTCCCCGGTTGTTCACAGCATCGAGAATTTCTGCCGAAAGCTTATCCACCATGCTCTTTCCCCCTCTTTCCTTGGCATATCTGATTAACCATCTGATTGCCAGGGAATAAGAACGGTCTAGTGGCACCTCTACTGGAACCTGATAGGTTGCACCTCCAACCCTTCTCGACTTCGTCTCAAGAACCGGGCGTACATTCTCAACTGCTTTTTCGAATATCTTTAGAGGATCTTCTTTGCTCTGCTTCTTAACCTTCTCCATTGCACTGTATACAATTTTTTCGGCTAATGTCTTCTTTCCCTTCCTCATTACGGTATTGATAAATCTCTGGATTAGGGTGCTATTGTAGAACGTATCCGGTTTCAACTTTCTTCTTTTGACTCTTCCTCTGCGGGGCATCTCTCTTACCTATATTCCTAGACTCTCTTCTCTTTGGGTCTCTTGCTCCCATACTTTGACCTGGCTTTCATTCTATTCTGGACTCCTTCGCTATCTAAGGTACCTCGGATTACATGGTAACGAACTCCAGGTAAATCTTTGACACGACCTCCTCTAATGAGCACTATCGAGTGTTCCTGCAAATTGTGTCCTATCCCAGGAATATATCCTGTAACTTCAATATTATTTGTCAATCTAATTCTCGCCACTTTCCTCAAGGCTGAATTTGGCTTCTTGGGAGTCGTGGTGAAGACCCTGATGCATACTCCTCTCTTCTGAGGCGAGCCCTCTAACGCCGGCGACTTGCTCTTGTATTTCTTCGGCGCTCTGCCTTTTCTAATGAGCTGATTAATTGTTGGCAAAACTTGCACTCCTCTCGCATCTTGAATCTATCGTTCTTAGGATAAAAATAACCTGGAACGAATGTGTCGATAATAGCAAAAACAGTTTTCTATGTCAAGGATTCCACATGAGTTAGACTGCTTTTCTAACTCTGAACTTGGAAATCCAGACCTTTTATCTTTTCTTCCTCCCTTTCAGGTTTCAATCTTATGTTTCTGTAATATCTGTAGCCTGTCCCTGCGGGGATAAGCCTCCCCATGATGATATTCTCCTTGAGTCTCCTTAGATGGTCTACCTTCCCGTAAAGACTTGCCTCAGTCAAAACTCTCGTCGTCTCCTGAAAAGATGCAGCTGCGATGAAACTATCTGTGCTCAGGGCACTCTTTGTTATTCCCAGGAGCAAAGGTCTTGCCTTTGCTGGTTTCCCTCCCCTCTTGATTACCTTCTCGTTCTCCTCCTGGAAAACAAATTTGTCTACTTGCTCATCAACCAGGAATTCAGTATCGCCGACTTCTTCAACCTTTACCCAACGTAGCATCTGTCTGATTATGATTTCTATATGCTTATCATTTATGGTCACACCTTGGAGTCTGTAGACTTCCTGAATTTCACGCAAAAGATACTCGGCAAGTTCCTTCTCCCCCAAAACCCTTAAAATATCATGAGGATTCACAGGACCATCCATGAGAGGAGTGCCTGCTTTCACCCTCTCTCCCTCTCCTACGCTCAAATGGGCTCCCTTGGGAATAAAATATTCTTTTTCTCCGCCCCGTTCATTCTTCACGATAAGCTTCCTAAATCCTCTGACAAGTCCGCCAAACTGCACTACCCCGTCAATCTCGGAGATCACAGCCGGTTGTTTCGGCCTTCTCGCTTCAAATAGCTCCTCAGCCCTCGGTAATCCACCTGTAATATCCTTAGTCCTTGCTACTTCTCGGGGAATCTTAGCCAGCACATCTCCTGCATAGACCTTTTCTTGGTCTTTAACTTCTAAATTTGCTCCTGAAGGAAGGAAATATTTCCTTAAAACCTTATCATTCTCATCCTTGATAATCACCTGAGGTTGCATCTTTTCATCTTTAGGGTCGATAATCACCTGGGTGATTAGGCCTGTGAACTCGTCCTGAATCTCTTCCATGGTTACCCCGAGGACTACGTCTTGAAAATGCACGATACCCTTATCCTCGGTGAGAATAAAAGTATTGAAAGGATCCCACTCTGCAAATTCTTGTCTTGCTTTAACTTCCTCTCCATCCCTTACCAATATTTTCGCCCCATATGGCACTTGATAATGTTCTATCTCTCTTCCCCTGCGGTCGAGAATGGCTATATTGGCATTTCTGTTAACGACAACTAAAGAGCCTTCCTTATCGATGACATACTTGAGGTTGTTAAAACGAATAACCCCATCATTCTTAGCTTCGAGCTTTGACCTTTCGGCTCCTCTCAGCGCTATTCCGCCTATATGGAAGGTTCTCATAGTCAACTGGGTCCCAGGTTCGCCTATGGATTGGGCAGCGATAATACCTACTGCCTCTCCTAGTTCAACTAATTTCCCGCTTGAAAGGTCTCTTCCATAACACAGCTGACAAACTCCTCTCTTAGATTCACAGGTAAGCACAGACCTGATTTTAACTCTCTCTATTCCCAGGCTCTCAAGCTTCTGGGCAATTTCTTCTGTGATTTCTTCGTTCATATCAACTATGACTTCGTTTGTGTCAGGATGGAGAATTCTCTCTAGCGAGATCCTGCCTACAACCCTATCCACAAAAGGTTCAATCAATTCTCCGTTTTCAACTATGGCAGAAACGTTTATGCCTTTAAGCGTTCCACAATCGTGTTCATCAACGATTACTTCTTGAGCAACGTCAACCAGTTTTCTGGTGAGATATCCTGAATTTGCAGTCTTCAAGGCTGTATCTGCAAGTCCTTTCCTAGCCCCATGAGTGGAAATGAAATATTGAAGAACATTAAGACCTTCCCTGAGATTGGAAATGATGGGGGTTTCAATTATTTCCCCTGAGGGCTTACTCATCAAGCCCCTCATCCCTGCCAGCTGACGAATTTGTTGCTTGTTCCCTCTTGAGCCAGAATCTGCCATGACGAATAAAGGATTGAGCTGAGGTCCTTCGAAGCTAATCTTCCGCATCTTCTCTATCATTACATTCGAGACTTTATCTGTAACGGAACCCCAAATCTCCACAATTCTATTGAACCTCTCACCCGCAGAAATAGTCCCTTCCTTATAAAGGTTCTCTATTTCCTGTACCTCCTCTTGAGCCTTCTGAACAAGAATATCCTTTTCCTCAGGAATGACGAAATCATCTATTCCCAGCGAAAATCCCGCCAGTGTGGCCGAAGTAAAACCAACCTCTTTCATCAAGTCGAGCATTTTGATCGTAGGTTCAAGGCCAACCTTGAGATTGGTGTAATAGACAAGACTCTCGAGGCCCTTTTTCTTCAACATTCCATTGATGAAGGGAATCCCTTCAGGGAGAATGCTGTTAAAAATAATTCTCCCTGGTGTGGTCTCGATTAACTCTTTGTTGAGTTCCTGGACAGGACAAGTGAGGATAGCCTGATCATCATAATAGGTGGAGAGGTTCATGAATGGCCCCTTGAACCTCAATTTAATTCTCGCATGGAGGTCTATCTCCTTGTTTTCATAAGCAAGAAGGGCTTCCTCTGGAGAAGCAAAAATGCGACCTTCTCCTTTTGCCCCTTTCTTCTCTAAGGTTAAATAATAACATCCTAAGACCATGTCCTGGCTGGGGATGGCAAGGGGTCTTCCATGGGCAGGAGAGAGGATATTTTGAGTTGAAAGCATCAACGTCTGTGCTTCTACCTGAGCCTCCACAGAAAGAGGAATGTGCACTGCCATCTGGTCCCCGTCAAAATCAGCATTGAAGGCGGCACACACAAGCGGATGAATTTGGATGGCCTTCCCCTCGACGAGAACTGGTTCAAAGGCCTGAATCCCAAGACGGTGAAGGGTTGGGGCGCGATTGAGAAGAATGGGATGTTCACGAACTACTTCCTCCAAATAATCCCAAACCTCAGGCCTTTCCTGTTCATGCCATTCCTTAGCTACCTTGACACTCGGTACTAGCCCTTCTTTTTCGAGCTTATGAAAGATGAAGGGTTTAAACAACTCTAGGGCCATCTTCTTGGGCAGACCGCACTGATTCAACTTAAGCTCCGGTCCAACTACAATCACCGAGCGACCAGAATAATCTACTCTCTTTCCCAGGAGATTTTGACGGAATCTACCCTGCTTTCCCCTCAACGCCTCACTCAATGACTTTAATGGCCTCCTGTTGGCACCAAGATGAACTCTTCCTCTCTTGCCGTTATCAAAGAGAGCATCCACTGCTTCCTGAAGCATTCTCTTTTCATTGCGGATAATCAATTCAGGAGCCTTGAGTTCGATCAGCTTTTTCAGACGATTGTTCCTGTTTATCACTCTCCTGTATAAGTCATTGAGGTCCGAAGTTGCAAATCTTCCTCCATCCAATCGCACTAGAGGTCTTAAATCAGGAGGGATTACTGGAATCACTTCAAGAATCATCCATTCTGGGCGATTTCCTGACTTTTTGAGTGCCTTAAAGACCCTCAATCGCTTCGCATACCTAAGCTTTCTCTGCTGGGATGTTTCCTTTTTCATCAATCTTCTCAGTCGAGATGCCTCTTTAGCGATATCTATTCTTTCCAGGAGCTTCTTTATTCCTTCTGCCCCTATAGAGACTTCAAACTCATTTCCATATTTCTCGCGAGCCTCTTTTAGCTCTTCTTCGCTTAGGAGTTGTTTCTCCTTAAGAGGGGTCTCGCCAGGGTCTATGACTATATAGGATTCGAAATAAAGAACCTTTTCTAAATCCTTTATGGAAAGGTCAAGCACAAGTCCTATCCGGCTTGGAGTGCCCTTAAAAAACCAGATATGAGCTACAGGAGAAGCCAGTTCAATGTGGCCCATGCGTTCTCTTCTCACTTTTGAACGCGTGACTTCAACTCCGCATCTTTCGCATATTATTCCTCTATATTTCATTCGCTTATATTTTCCACAGAGACATTCATAATCATTAATTGGCCCAAATATTTTAGCGCAGAAGAGTCCGTCTTTTTCCGGCTTGAATGTTCTGTAGTTGATTGTCTCAGGTTTAGTCACCTCTCCCCAAGACCAGCTTCTTATTTTCTCTGGAGAAGCAATGCTGATACGCACTCTATCGAAATCAACCCTTGGTTTACCTCCCGTTGATTGCCTTGTATCCATCATCCTTCTCCTTTCAAGATCTGGGGAACATCTATCCCCCAAGGCAAAATCTCTTCCTTTTCCTCTTTCTCAAGCTCTACATTCAAGCAAAGGCTCTGCAGTTCTCTGATGAGGACATTAACTGACTCTGGAAGCCCGGGGGTAAAATCCAGGTCTCCTTTGACTATGCTCTCATATATCTTTGCTCTTCCTTCCACATCGTCTGATTTTACTGTCAGCAGTTCTTGAAGGGTGTAAGCAGCTCCATAAGCCTCTAAGGCCCAAACTTCCATCTCTCCGAACCTCTGTCCTCCAAATTGAGCCTTACCACCCAGAGGTTGCTGAGTGATGAGAGAATAGGGGCCAGTTGAACGAGCATGAATCTTATCGTCAACAAGGTGATATAGTTTCATCATGTAAATGTAACCTACCGTGACTTCCTGGGCCAAAAGCTCCCCCGTAATTCCATCATAAAGAGGAGTCTTACCAGATTCAGGCAGGCCAGCTTTTTTGAGGAGCTCCTTTATCTCTTTCTCAGAAATCCCATCAAACACAGGAGTTGAAACCCAGAGGTTGAGCTTCTTAGCCGCCCAGCCAAGATGCGTCTCAAGAATCTGACCAACATTCATTCGAGAGGGAACACCCAAGGGATTTAAAACTATCTCTACAGGAGTTCCATCAGGCAAGCGGGGCATGTCCTCTTCTGGGACTATCTTGGCAATAATTCCTTTATTTCCGTGGCGCCCCGAGACTTTATCTCCCACAGAAAGTTTCCTCTTCATGGCAATGAGAACCTTGATTGTCTTCTTAACTCCTGGAGCCAGTTCATCTCCCTTTCTCAGAGCCTCTACCTTTTCCTTATGGATGGCTCTTAGGGCTTCTACCTGCCTCCTTACTTTCTTTTCTATGTCTTTTATTTTCCTTTCTCTCTCTGGATTATCTTTCAGTTTTAACTTGTCAATATCCTCATCTTTTAATTTGTTGAGAATTTTCTCATCTAAAACAGTCCCTCTTTTTAGTATTAAGTTCTCAATTTTTAGGTCTTTATCAATCACCTCTCCCTTGAGAACATTCCTAATTCTTCTCAATCTCTCTGCCTCTAGAATGCTTATCTCATCTTCTAGGTTCCTCTTCATCTTGGCAATCTCATCTTTTTCTATGGCCTTGGCTCGAATGCCTTTCTCTTCTCCTCTTCTGGAGAAGATCTTAACATCAATCACAGTCCCTTCTATACCAGGAGAGCAGTATAAAGAAGCATCTTTAACATCTAGAGCTTTCTCGCCAAAGATTGCCTTGAGAAGCTTTTCTTCTGGAGACAACTGGGTTTCTCCCTTCGGCGCTACCTTCCCCACAAGAATGTCACCTGGCTTCACATGAGCACCAATCCTGACTATTCCGTTCTCATCCAAATTTCTGAGGAGATTCTCAGGAACATTAGGGATGTCTCTTGTGATTTCTTCACTACCAAGCTTGGTGTCACGCGCTTCTATGGTCTCCTCGACTATATGGACAGAGGTAAAAACATCCTCTTTGATTAGCTTCTCACTCACAATTATCGCGTCTTCAAAATTATATCCTCTCCAGGGCATGAAAGCACAGAGCACATTTCTTCCCAGCGCCAGTTCCCCCTTATCTGTACATGAACTATCGGCAAGGATTTGTCCTTTTACCACCCTGTCTCCTTTTCTGACTATGGGCCTATGATTGATGCATGTGTTTTGGTTCGTCCTCAGGAATTTTGTCAGAAGATAGAGGTCTGTTCCCACCTCATATTCTTTAGCTTCTTCATCTTCGCTCACTCGCACTAGGATTCTTTCAGAATCTACAAACTCCACCACTCCTGATCTCCTGCAGATGATGACATCTCCAGACCCTTTGGCTACAAGATGCTCCATTCCTGTTCCCACCAGTGGAGCTTCGGGCCGAAGCAAGGGGACAGCCTGCCGCTGCATGTTTGAACCCATCAAAGCACGGTTGGCATCATCGTGCTCCAGAAAAGGAATTAAGGCTGCTGAAAGGGACACAAGTTGCTTGGGTGAGACATCGATATAATCGATCTTGTCTTTGGGAATAAGCTTAAAATTCCCTCCCTGTCTCGCATTTATTATCTCAGTGGTAAAATAGCCTCTCTCATCCACAGGTGCATTTGCCTGAGCAATGTTATATTTCTCCTCCTCCCAGGCAGTGAGATAGAAGCAATAAGGTTCGCTCACAGGAAGGTGCTTCATTTTCTTTCGCTTCAGGTTCTCAACTTCTTTTTCAAAGATTTCCTTCTCGACAATCTCACCAATCTTGAATGAACTCATACCTGGATGAAGAATTTTGACGTAATCTACGACTCTTCCATTTTTTACTTTCTTGTAAGGGGTTTCTATGAACCCAAATTCATTTACTCGTGCATAACAGCTTAAAGAAGAAATCAACCCTATATTGGGACCTTCAGGAGTCTCTATGGGACAAATTCTTCCATAATGAGAAGCTTGAATGTCCCTCACTTCAAATCCAGCCCTCTCTCTACTCAACCCTCCAGGCCCTAAAGCACTCAAACGTCTCTTGTGAGTTATTTCAGCAAGACTGTTAATTTGGTCCATGAATTGAGAGAGCTGAGAGCTTCCGAAAAATTCTTTCAAGGCAGCAATCACGGGCTTGGAGTTGATTAAATCTTGAGGCATAGCTGAGGCTAAATCAGAAGCCACAGTCATCTTCTCTTTGATGGTCCTCTCCATGCGGGCGAGTCCAATCCTGAAAGCATTTTCCACCAATTCTCCGGTCGAGCGCACCCTGCGATTGCCTAAATGGTCGATATCATCGACACTCCCCTCTCCATGTCGCAAACGGAGCAAATATTTAATGACCTCAACAAAGTCAAGAGGACTGAGAGTCTTTTCTTCCAGTGGGGTGTTGAGGTTTAGTTTTATGTTCATTTTTAGTCGACCGATGCGGGAGAAGTTATATTTATGAGGATTGAAGAAAAGATTATGGAAAAGATTATGAGCACTCTCCAGGGTATGGGGTTCGCCTGGTCTCAACTTCTTATAGATTTCTGCCAGAGCTTGGTTAGTATCCTTGCAAATATCCCTTCTCAAAGTGTTGGAAATTATGTTATCAACCCCCTCTTCATTGGGGAAAAACACCTCAAAGGGCTCTCCTCTTGCCGCCAGTTCTTCAAGTCTCTTCTCACCTATTTCCTCGTTTATTCTGATCAAGCCCTTTACCCCAACAAGAGAAAAAGCTCCATTCAAATCTCTTTTGGCAATGGGAACTTTTTCAACCTTCAACTCCTTCAAGAGCTGGTAGCCCTCTTTACTTATCTTTTTCTTCGCAGGAAGAATGATCTTCTTCGTTTTAGGGTCAATGACATCCTCTGCGAGCGTCTTTCCGATGAGATTCTCATTACATTCTAAATAAAATTTTCCATTCTCGGGGTAAATCCTGTACGTTCTATAGAATAAACGAATAATCTCTTCATCTGAGCCAAACCCCAGGGCTCTTAAAAATATGGTGGCTAAGAACTTCTTCTTCCGGTCAAGCCTGACATAAAGGATGTTCTTAGCATCGTATTCAAATTCCACCCAAGCCCCTCGATAAGGTATGATCTTAGCGATGTAAAAACCCTTTGCTTCGCCTGGCCTGAAAAAAACTCCAGGAGACCTTTGAAGCTGGCTTACAACTACCCTTTCTATTCCATTGAAAATGAAGGTGCCCTTCTCAGTCATCAAAGGAATATCTCCAAAATAAACTTCTTGCTCCTTGATGTGCTTCAACCTTTTTACCTTTGTTGCTGGGTCCTTCTCGAACGAAACGAGTCTTACTTTAATTCTCAAGGGAACTGAATAGGAGTAGCCTTTTTCAAGACATTCCTGTGGGCTGTATTTCATCTTCAGGCTAACCTTGTCTCCACAGTGGTCACAAAGGGGGATGGTGATTTTTTCAACAGCTCCACAATAAGGACATATTTCTTTCTCCACAACCTCCCTATCAGGGGGGAGCAAAGTCCCACAATTCTCACATCTATACCTAGAATTTTCGACACCTTTCAGCCTTCCGCACTTACATTCCCAGATACCCACAGAATAGCTGATAAATTCTAGACGGGTAGTGTCTTTAAAATCAGATATGGGAAACAAATCATTAAAGGCAGCTTGAAGCCCTACCTCTTTCCTTTCCTGGGGAAGAAGTTCCATCTGCAGAAACTCAGCATAGGACGCCTTCTGAACAGAAAGTAAATCAGGCATGGGAATTGAAGTTTTTAATTTAGAAAAATCTATTCTTTCTCGGTAGATGTGGCTTGAATTTTCAAACATTTTAATTCTCTCAATAACTCGTTATAAAATTCTATCCCTTCCTCAAAATGAGGAATGAAGATTTAATTTTCTTGTTAAATCATTGAAGCTCGACAACGGCTCCAACTTCTTCAAATTTTGCCTTAATCTGTTCAGCCTCTTCCTTGGAAACCCCTTCCTTGATGGGCTTGGGAGCTTGGTCTACAAGGTCTTTAGCCTCTTTCAAACCAAGATTCGTTACCTCTCTAACAGTTTTGATCACATTGATCTTCTTATCTCCTACACTCTTGAGGACCACGGTGAAGACAGTCTTTACTTCCTCTGCCTTCGCCTCTGCCCCAGGCGTAGCTCCGGCACCAGCAACTGCCATCGGAGCAACAGCCGCAGCACTCACTCCATATCTCTTTTCAAATTCTTTGATGTAATCAGCTAGTTCTAATACAGTCAAATTGTCGAGATGTTCAAAAAATTGTTCTTTAGTCAGTTTTATCTTCTCTTTTTTCTCCTTTTTTTCCTTTGTATTTTCTCCTGCTTCTTTTGTTTGTGCATCGGACATTTTATACCTCCACCCTATGTTTTTTATTTAATTGACTCAACATCAAGCCCAAATTATTTAAAGGGGCCTGCCAAGTCTTTAATAATTTTATCAAAGGAATGGCAATCAGGGACCCCAGCTTCGCCAACATTTCTTCCCTTGAGCTGAGGCTGGCAACTTCCTCAAATTCTTCTCCTCTAAAAATATGACCCCCAATCATCCCCCCCTTTACCTTGAGGAGGTTATTTTTTAGAGAAAAATCTCTAAGGATTCGTGCCAAAACCAAGGGATTCTCCGGAGAAAAAGCAATCGCCGTAGGTCCAAGAAAAAATTGTTTTATCTCTTCAGGGAAATCCTCTCTGAGGGCCCTCAACGCGAGACGGTTTTTTATAACCTTTAGAGAAAAATTCTTCTCTTTTAATTGTCTCCTCAATTCATTAAACTTAGAAACTGGCATTTTCATGAAATCTACTAAATAAAAAGAATCAAACCTAGAAAAATAATCTTTCAGTTCCTCAACCACACGAATTTTTTCCTCTTTCTTCATTCTCTTCTCCTATCTTTCGATAACACTCTCAGCAAGTTTTAGCGAAGGCCCCATGGTAGATGAAAGCTTTATTCCCTTTATATATTTACCTTTGGCGGCGGGGGGCTTCGCCTGTAATACAGCTTGAATGAAAGCTTTTATGTTATCTTTCAACATATCGGAAGAAAAGGAGATTTTCCCTACAGAAGAATTGATTATGGCTGTCTTATCAATCCTGAACTCCACCTTTCCCGATTTTATTTCTTCTACCGCTTTCTTGACTTCAAAAGTCACTGTTCCTGATTTAGGGTTAGGCATGAGGCCTCTTGGTCCCAGCACTTTTCCTAACTTTCCTACACTCCTCATCATATCGGGTGTAGCGACCACGGCATCGAAATCAATCCATCCATTTGAAATCTTCTCAATCAATTCCTCTCCTCCCACATAGTCTGCACCTGCTTCTTCCGCCTCTTTTATTTTTTCCCCTGAGGCTAGGACACAAATTTTTTTCTTTTTTCCTGTCCCATGAGGAAGGATTACCGTTCCCCTCACCATTTGATCAGAGTGCTTAGGGTCAACATTTAGCCGAACTGAAATGTCAACCGATTCGTCAAACTTTGCATACCTCATTTTCTTCAACAGTTCCACGGCTTCCTCAAGAGAATATTCCTCTTTTTCCCTTAGCTCCTTAGCTTTGATATATTTTTTCCCTCTCTTAGCCACTTACAATCTCCAATCCCATATTTTTTGCTGTACCCTTTATGATTTTTTTTGCAGCTTCTAAATCATAGGCATTTAAATCCGCCATTTTTATCTTGGCTATCTCCTCAATCTGCTTCTCAGTAATCTTCCCCACCTTCTCCTTATTGGGAGCACCAGAACCTTTAGCAATCCCAGCATATTTTTTCAATAAATAAGCAGCAGGAGGAGATTTGAGCACGAAATTGAAACTCCGATCCTTAAAAATAGTTATTACCACGGGAACTATGGTCCCTTCTTCCATTTTGCTTGTTCTTTCGTTAAATTGCCGCACAAATTCCATGATATTTACGTTATGTTGACCGAGTGCTGGCCCTACCGGAGGGGCTGGGCTTGCTTGCCCGGCAATGATTTGAAGTCTGACGACAGCTTCCACTTCCTTCGACATTATTCCTCCTATATTTTTTCAACTTGCAAGAATTCAAGCTCGACGGGTGTCGAACGACCAAAAATCGTGACCAAAACTTTCAAGGTATTTCTCTCATGGTTTACTTCTTCTACGATGCCATTGAAATTAAAAAACGGACCATCTATTATTCTTACAGCCTCGCCTTTCTCGAAGGTATGCTTTGGCTTTGGCTTTTCTGAAGTCACCTCCATGTGCTCCACTATCTGGCTTACCTCATCCTTGCTAAGGGGAGTTGGTTTCTTCCCAGCACCTACAAACCCAGTGACTTTAGGGATTTCTCTAATCATGTGCCAATTCGAATCTGTCATTTCCATTTCTACTAAAATATAACCAGGATAGGAGCGCTTTGTAGAGACTACCTTTCTTCCACTTTTTATTTCAACAACTCCCTCGGTAGGGATGATAATTTGACCAATCTGGTCCTCAAGCCTTAACTCTGCAGCCTTCTGGCGAATAGACTCAGCCACAAACTTCTCAAACCCTGAATACGTATGAACTACATACCAGTTTTTTGCCATTTCTATTCCAACCCTATCCAAAAAGAGATTCAATTCTCGCCACTATCCATGAAAAAATAATATCCATGAAAAAAAGATAAAACCCAAAAAAGAAGGTGGCAACGATGACCACGATTGTGGTGCTATAGACTTCAGTTCTTGAAGGCCAAGTCACCTTCTTAACTTCAATTCTGACCTCTTTCAAAAACTGAAAAAAGCGCTTATACCATCTTCCTTTTTGATTCATTTTTTCCTCAAGTGAAAGAAGGTTTAAGGATAGGTAATTACCTCTCCTCTTTTGTCCGTTCCATCTATTGTCGAATTTTCTTTCTTCAATTTAAGCAGGTGAGGCAGGACTCGAACCCGCAACCTTCGGTTTTGGAGACCGATGCTCTAACCAGTTGAGCTACTCACCTGTAAACTTAACCTCGCCTCCTTTTTAATTATGGTCTTTTCTCGCTTCAATTTTTTCTATTTTATCAACTTTATAAATTCATTTTATTTCTTTATGGAGCGTATGCTTTCGGCAAAATTTGCAGTATTTCTTAAGTTCTAGCCTTTCCTTCTGTTTTTTTTTATCTTTTGTGCTTGTGTAATTTCGCCTTTTGCATTCTGAGCACTCAAGCGTTATTATTTCCCTCATCCTCTATTTTTCCTTATCTATTCCAGGATCTCGGTCACTGTCCCTGCTCCAACCGTCCTCCCTCCCTCCCTTATCGCAAACCTCAACCCCTTCTCCATCGCTACATCCGTTATCAACGCTATCTCTAAATCTACATT
>CAYSCS010000111.1:0-9689 GCA_964429695.1 uncultured Eubacteriales bacterium | reverse complement strand
AGTATAAAATTCGTATAGCTGGTAAAACTTCCAATATGTAATCCCAAGTTGTCGCAAACATTTTAGCTCATGCTCCCGGCTTTTTATACTCTTGGCCAATTGAATCGCTTCCCTGAATTTTTCTATTGCATTTTGATATTCTCCCGATTCCCGCAATTCTTTAGCAACAGCGTACAATTTATATATTTCAAGCGCATTTTGAGACCTCTTCTCTAATTCTTTCAATAAGTACTTTCTAGAAAGATTAAAAGCCTCTTTGTAATACGAAGTTGATATATCGAGTCTGCCCAAATTCCAGTACAAAGTTCCAAGTTCAATCAAACATTTAGCTTCCTTCTTTGGATCAGCTAAATCTCTGGCTATTTCTATTGCTTTTTCAAATAAATCGAGGGAATTCTCAAAATCTCCTTTTATTTTCTTTATTTCCGCAGACTTATAAATTGACTCATAATGACTTTGCTTTTCATTCCCATTTCCAAGACATCTATGATTTATTTCTTGGAAATAAAAAATAGGAAAAAAAATCAAAATAATTAAAATTAAGAGTTTCCTTCTCCACCCCAAAAGACCCCTCCTCTAGGCAAAAGCAATCTACAAATAATTACTCTTCATGTCAAGAGTAAATTTAACTACTTTTATAATTTTCATTTGTTGATTTTTTTAGACGAATAAAATACCATCTTCTTCTCATAAATCAAGATAAAGAGAAGATAAGATGAAAGTTTTTTCGTTTTCTTCATTTCTTTTAATTTTGTTAGGTCTCACTGCTTTTTCTTCTAGTGAAAGGCCAAGAATTCGAGAGTTTGGTATTAAGACAGGTATACTACCACCTGGAAAATGGAACGCCATAACAGATGTCGATGGGGTAATGGTTGGTCATGTCACACTTATAAAAAATGAAAATATCAGAACAGGCGTAACGGCAATCCTACCTCACGGTGGAAATATTTATCAAGAAAAAGTTCCAGGAGCTGTCTATGTGGCAAATGGCTTTGGAAAGATGATGGGTTATACGCAAATCGAAGAATTAGGAAATATAGAAACCCCTATAATTCTAACAAATACCCTAAGCGTTCCTACAGCGGCAAATGCCCTCATAACTTATACACTCTCACTGCCAAGAAACGAAAAAGTATATTCAGTAAATGCAGTTGTGGGAGAGACAAACGATGGTTTTTTAAATGATATTCGGGGAAGACATGTTAAAGAAGAACATATCCTTGAAGCTATCAAAAGTGCTACCTCAGGACCTGTGGAAGAAGGATGTGTAGGAGCAGGAACAGGGACTTATTGTTTAGGATACAAAGGAGGAATAGGCACAGCCTCGCGCCTCCTCCCTCCTTCAAAAGGAGGTTATACTGTTGGAGTGCTTGTCCAAACAAATTTTGGAGGCATACTTCAGATCAATGGTTACCCAGTAGGGGTTAGGCTCGGTCGACATTACATGAAAAATGACCCTCTTGAATCAGGCTCTGGATCCTGCATGATTATTCTAGCAACCAATGCACCGCTCGATAGCCGTAACCTAAAACGCCTGGCTAAAAGGGCACTCCTTGGGATTGTTCGTACAGGAGGTTTTTATTCAAATGGAAGTGGTGATTATTGTATTGCTTTTTCTACAGCCAAAGACTTGAGAATTCCACATGAGAGCAGGACAAGAACTATTTCATTTGAGACCCTGCTTAATGAAGAAACCTCACCTCTTTTTTTAGCTGCTGTGGAAGCCTCAGAAGAAGCAATTCTGAATTCATTATTCAAAGCACACACAATGGAAGGATTTAAAGGGAATAAATTAGAGGCACTTCCTCTTGAAAAAATAAAAGAAATCATTGAAGAGATTGCAAAGTAATGAAAAAGACAATTGGAATATTAGGAGGAATGGGTCCTGAAGCAACAGTTTACTTCTACAGCCTTATCATAAAACACACCAAAGCAGAAAAAGATCAAGAACATATCCCAGTCATAATTTATAGTAATCCTCGAGTGCCTCCCAGGACAGATGCGATACTTAAAAAAGGAGAAAACCCGCTTCCCTTTCTCATTAAAGGTGCGAGAGTGCTTAAAGAAGCCGGGGCCAACTTCATCGTGATGCCCTGTATTACGGCTCATTATTTTTTGCCCAAAATCTTAGACCGAGAAAATATTCCTTTTATTAATCTCTTATTCGAATCTTTAGCATGGACAATGAAAAATATACCCAATCTGAAAAAAGCGGGTCTGCTCTCAAGCACAGGAACTTTAAAATCACGTCTTTTCCATGAGATTTTTGAAAGGGAGGGGATTAAAATTATTGAGCCTGAAACCAAAGAACAGAAAGAGGTAATGGAAGCTATATTTGGAAAATGGGGTATAAAAGCTGGACATACAATAGGTCCTCCAAGGGAAAAATTGATAAGCATAGCCAATGCCTTAATCTCAAGGGGAGCTGAAGGAATCATAGCAGGCTGCACAGAAATCCCGCTCGCTTTGAAGGAAAATGATTTATCAGTACCATTGATAGACCCTTTAAGAATTGCTGCCTTGAAAAGTATCATCGAAGCTGGTTATGAGATAAGGTAACATAGAAGAGACAAATATCTGACTTTTTATGGGGATATCTAATTATTTTTGGAGGAATAAAGAAGGAAAAATCAGCAAAGAACTTTCAATTTAAGCTGAAGTTTCTACTTTTTCTACTTTAATTAATTTTTGCTAAATCCTATTAGCAAAAGCTATTAAGTTTAAAAGAGTACCAGAATCGCGCTTCCCTGGCACCAAGAATGTCCTTGATTTCAGCTCGATCTAAAAGGAACAGGCAATAACTACGAAAAAGATTCTTGACTTTCTCTCTATAAATCGGTTATGAACATAGTCAATACATTCTCCTTGATTGAGGAATTTAGCCTAAAGTGTCAACTTTTCAAGGTTAGATTGTCCACTTTTCAACTTTAACTAATAATTTGTGGGACTGAACATGATTGTTTACACAGAGAGCCTGATTTTTTCTCTGAGCCTTTCATAGGGTGTCTGACCGCCTAAAACACCATGAGGCCCGTTATAGTTATAAACGTCTTCCCATTCCTTAAGTTCTTCATTAAAGAGCTCAGCGTCGTCAATCACAACTCCCTCCAGCATTCGGTAAAATTCCTCATCATCGATCTTATGGCTTCGTTCGACCTCCCCATTTAACCGAGGCCTCCTTGGCTTAATATACACATGATTGATCCCTTTCTCTAAGATATGCCAAAGAAATTGCCCCCCAAATTCAGCTCCGTTGTCAGTTTGAATGACTTGGCCTCTAAAAGGCAACCTGGAAAGGACATAATCTATGAATTGAATGGAGGTTTTTTGGTTTATTGTCTCATAGATCTTCATCACTCGAAGCCGAGTACAATCATCAATGGCTGTATGTTGATAGTATCGTTTCGCAGGTCCTTTGATTCGTTCTAAAAACTTAACATCGACCTGGATTCTATGCCCAGGTTCCGGCTTTTCGTATCTTCTCCAGCGAGTCTCATGCCTCTTGTATCGCTGATTTTGGGGAAGTCGATTCAAATGAAGTCTTCTAAGGATCCTGAATACCCCTGAGCTACTTATACAGATATCATGATAGTGTTCAAGATACATTGTAATCCCGGAAGGACCGAAGTGATAGGTCTGTCTTAGATAAAGAATCTTTGCCAACACCTCAATTTTCGTTGCCTTGGGGCTATGGAGAGGTCGCCGCGAATGATCTTTGAGTCTCTCTTCGCCAAAATCCCTGTATCTTCGATACCACCTGTAAAATGCCGTGCGGCTTAGGCCAAATAGCGACATGTTTTTGAGACCTTATGGGTAACTTCTTCATAATGTCGGATAACGCTGAGTCTCTTTCTTTGATTCCTTAAGATTTCTGCTTCAGACATGATGATTCTCCTTTCGTATCTAAGCTTAGAAAATAAAGCTCAATGTGTAAACCATGTCTTGTAATTTCAGAAATCCTTGACAAGAAGAGGCGAATCGGATATAAATCTAATGCTAATATCAAGGAGGTGAATATATTTGGCATTTGTTGTAGTTGAAGAAGGAGAATCTCTAGAAAGCGCTCTCAGAAGATTCAAAAGAAAAGTTCAACAGGAAGCAATCATTAAAGAAATCAAGAAACATTCTGTATATTATAAGCCTGGAGAAAGAAGACGAATGAAGGAAGCTCAGGCGAGAAAACGCATGAGAAGGCGCCTTAAGAGAGAAAGAGAATTAGAATATTATTAACGGCTTTAATCTTCTCTAAACCTTTTAATAAAATATTTTCCCACCGAGAAAGGAAGTGAAGCCTCATTCAGACGAAAATCTTTCCAAAAAACCTCCCTGGTTAAAAATTAAGTTACTTACAAATCAAAACTTTTTCCATACTCTAAATTTGCTAAGAGAAAGGGGGCTCAATACAATTTGTCAGAATGCAAAATGTCCCAATATTTATGAATGTTGGTCCCAAAAAACTGCTACCTTCCTGATTTTAGGAACAGTATGCACGCGAAATTGTGCTTTCTGCGCAGTAAAAAAAGGACATCCTTCAAACATTCTTCCCCAAGAATCAGGTAAAATAGCAGAAGCTGTCAATATAATGGGATTAAAATATACAGTGATTACTTCCGTAACAAGAGATGACCTTGAAGATGGAGGATCATCCCAGTTTTCGTCAACTCTCATGGCTATAAAAAAAAGAAATTATGATGTTAGAGTTGAAGTGTTGATTCCAGATTTTAAGGGCAACGAAAACAGTTTAAAGATGATCATCGATTCAAACCCGGATGTCATATGTCATAACCTGGAAGTTCCAGAAGCTCTTTACCCCTACATCAAAAGAAAGATTAACAATTATGCATGTTCCTTAAAAGTCTTAGAAAAGGTCAAGAATTGGGGAATAACAACAAAATCGGGATTGATCGTGGGGCTAGGAGAAAAGTACGATCAAATTTTAAAAACAATGAAAGACCTGAGGAATGCAGGGTGCGACCTCTTGACAATAGGTCAGTATCTCCAGCCTACAAAACAGAATTTACCTGTAAAAAAATTTTATTCACCTTTTGAATTCGAATATATCAAAAAAATGGCCCTTGACCTTGGCTTTAGTGCGGTTGAATCAGGGCCATTAGTTAGAAGTTCATATATGGCAAAGAGAATGTATGAATCTCTGATACATTGAGTGGCTTGAGGAAGAAATGCGCTACCTCATCTTCTCGGATATACATGGAAATTTAGAATCCCTGCTTGCCCTCCTAAACTTTATCAAGAAAAGGAGAATAGACCATTTTATATTTCTTGGAGATCTTGTTGGCTACGGAGCATCTCCGAATGAGATAATGGAGAAGATTCAACTCATTTCTCCAATCTCTATGATAAGAGGAAACCACGATAAAGCTGTTTGTGGCCTCGATTCTGTTCAGACTTTTAATCCTATCGCAGCTTCAGCTATCCATTGGACAAAGGAAAAAATCCTCAAGAAGAATATGAATTTTCTTTGCAAGTTAAAAAAAGGCCCTCTCATCGTTCATAATCACATCACCATCTGCCATGGCGCTCCCTTTGATGAGGACCACTACATCTTTGGAGAATTTGATGCTTCAGAAGCCTTCCTTCATCTCAAAACACCGCTATGTTTTTTTGGACACACACATTTTCCTTTTGTATACATAGAAAAGGATAATGTCGTGGAAGGAACGTTTCTCATGGGAAGCTACAACGAGCTACGCTTGGAAAAAAATGTGAATTACCTTATCAATCCAGGCTCTATTGGTCAACCTCGTGATAGGGACAATCGCTCAGCTTGTGCCATCTACGATTCAAACACAAGGAAAATCATGTTTTATCGTTTTGAGTACGACATACGTGAGGCTCAGAGAAAAATAATCGAGGCTGGTCTTCCTATCGCCCTTGCTGAACGGCTATCTCTTGGGATTTAGGGAGGAAAAGATGTACTGGACTGTCATTGAATTTCCAGGCGCCAAGCTTTTTCTGGCAAAAACAGAAAGAGATTTATGTATGGTTCGGTCTCTCAGAAATGATGATGATTTTGATGATGTATTACGCAGATTTAAGGAAAAAAAAATTCCTCTTATCCAAAAAAAAGAAAAATTCCATCTTGAAGAAAAGCTTCTCAACAAGTATTTTCAAGGGATTAGAGAAGATTTTAATTCTCTTTCCTTCGATTTCATTTATGGGACACCTTATCAGAAAAGAGTCTGGCTTGAGACTCGAAAGATCCCATGGGGGGAAAAATCTACCTACAAGTCAATTGCTCATAACTTAAACCATAAAGGATACAGGAGCGTCGGACAAGCACTCTCTAAAAATCCTTTGCTCATTATCATCCCCTGCCATAGAGTCATAAAGTCTGATGGAAACTTAGGGGGTTTTGGCTCTTGGCTTGAGCTTAAACACTATCTCTTAAATCTTGAACAGAAAAAATGATGTAATATTCATTATTCAGATGAAAATAATTTACATTTTGGGATTAGCATAACAATAAAGGCAACTATGGGGGCAAAACTGAGTATAACTCCCAATATCCAAAGATTCAGTGCAGCCACATTCCTTACGCTGAGTCTTATCCTTGTTCGTCGATGCAGGCTCATTTTCAGGATGAAGGTTTTGAAGAAAAGCACCATCGATACAGGAAGAACGAGAAATACCTTCCACACCAATGAGAAAATTCTGTGCACAAGAGTAGAGGCACAACTTCCATTGGTCCGCAATCTTAACTAAAAATTTTGCAGCCTCTATTTTCTCTTCCTCACTTGGGTCAAAGAAGGAAAATCGGTGCTTTTGTGCTCGTCTTACTGCTTTTTTATACCACTGGGCAAAACTAAACCTGACATGTTTTATTCCCCTCTTATGAAGCTGGGGGGCAAGCTTCTCAAAAAACAAAAGATTCGTCCTTATCCTTTTCCCTTCCCTCCAATAGATGATAGGGTCAAAGCGTATCGAGATATGCTCTGGGCTTTCAGCAATTTCTATAAGAAAATCGAGCTGAGAAAGAGCAACCTCAGGTGAGGGGACACCTCTTTCAATTATGCTTCCTCCGAGGCCGGTGATAGTGAAATGAAAATAAAGGTTATCGTATTTTTTAACAGCATCTCTTAAAGAAAAGCGGTTTTCTATCAGATTAGAAAAATTTTTTGACCAGAGCACAAGCGTGTGCACAGAGTCAGGGCTGAGATTAACCACATAAGAATTACGGGATGGTCCGTATACTCTGACGCTTTCTTTCTTAACTACAGAAGAGAGCCATTCAGGAAAAAAAGAGATAAGGTCTGTTCTTCGGGAGGCACTGACAATAATCTTCATATTTTCTTGACACTACAGTGGATTGATTTTAGTATTTTAACTCAGACATCAGGTTGTATCAATGTCTTCACTTAAAGCAGAGAATCTCGTAAAAAGCTACAACAATCGCCCTGTTGTCAACAGGGTAACCATAGAGGTTGATACTGCAGAAATTATCGGTCTTCTTGGAAGAAATGGAGCAGGAAAGACTACTACCTTCCAGATGATAGTAGGATTAATAAGGCCGGATGAAGGGAGAATATTCCTTGATAATGAAGATATATCTAAATATTCCTCTTTTCGTCGTGCCTCTTCTGGAATTATCTATTTACCTCAGGAACATTCAGTCTTCCTCAAAGCCAGTGTTGAAGATAATCTCAAGCTAGTTCTCGAGCTTATCCCCAAAAAAAGAAGAGATTGGAAAAAAATCGCAACTCTACTGCTCGAAGAATTAGGAATTCTCAATTTAGCCCGTCAACCAGCTCATACCCTTTCTGGCGGAGAAAGAAGGAAACTTGAAATCTGCCGAGCACTGCTCATCGACCCCAAGTTTCTTCTCCTGGATGAGCCTTTTACTGGAGTTGACCCTCTGACGATTATAGACCTCCAGAAAATCCTCCTCAACTTAAAAAAAAGGGGAATCGGGATTATAATTTCTGACCACAATGTTAGAGATACTTTCAAGATATCAGATAGAGCCTATATAATAGATAAAGGAGAGCTTTTAATCCATGGGGCTCCTAAAGAAGTTGCAGCAGATGAAAGGGCACGTGAAAGATTCCTCGGAAAAAATTTTAAGCTAGGCGAGGAAATTTTTCCTCAATCTTCCTGAGCAAAAAGATGGTCTCCAAGCGTTTCGCCCAAGAAAAAACGGAATAAAAAGAAATATACACTAAGAAGAATAAAATAGAAAATAATAATTGAAAGGGAGGTGGCTGCTATTAAATTGAAAAGATTCACCTCCATCACCCGAGAGGCAAGCCAAAGGGAAATAACCCAGAAGGCTGCGATGAACAGAAGGTCAAATATTCTTGATTTTAGCCATTGCGAAAACCTTGAGGATATCTTTATCCTCCTCCCCTTATGATTATGAGCTTCTTCCTTCTCTCCTTCAAAGGGAAGGCTTTTTTGGAAGATTTCCTCAGGAACTCCTACACCTGAATCTGGTTTAGATTTTCCCTTTTCAATTTTCGTTTCTCCTTCCTTAAGCCTTGTCTCATCTTCAAAGTATCCTTCACTCTCTTCTTCTGCAGGAGAAATTGAAAGTTCATCCATGGAGACATCCCTTATTTTTGAAGCCCAGGGTGGGATGTCATCAATAGGTGATGATGGGCTCTGTTTTTCTTGAACAGGCGGAGAGAGCACATCTTCCAGATTGGATATCTGTTTTTCCCTTTCTTGCTTTACTGAAGCAAGAAATTTTTCTATTTCATCTTTCTCAAATTCTGAAGTTTCAAGGGCTTTTTCCAAGTCTTCCGCCTTAAATGCAAGTTCCTCTTCTAACTCCTTTTCAGGCTCAGTTTCCTTTTTTTCCTCCTCATGATAAGTTCTTTTTTCATCCTCAAGCAGAAAGTTTTCTTCATGTTTCTCTACATGGCTTATTAATTTCGACTCTTCTTTTTCAATTAATGAAAATATCTTCTCCTTATCTCTATTTTTTCCTCCGTCCTCAAGCTTTACTTCTTCTTCAGGCTCTTCTTCATTTCTTTCCTCAGCGTATTCTTCTTCTAGATTTATTTCTCCTCTTTCCTCAACTGCCTGTTCCTCTTCTTCCTCTAACACTTCCTCCTCTTCCTCAAGTTCTATTTCTTTATCCTCTTCTTCCTTTCGTTCCTCTTCCTCAACTATTTTTTCACCAGGAATTGGCTCTTCTATGAATTCATCTTCAGGGAAAAGAAGCTGAGTCCCACAATTAGAGCAAAACTTCGCTCTTTCGTCGATGATTGCTTTACAATAAGGACATCTTCTGATGGCCATTGCTTTATTTATAAATGGAAAATAAACTATTGTCAATCTCATAGCCTTAGAGAAATCTTAGTTTTAGTTTTTGAAATTTATTAAGATTAGCATAGATATTTCTCCCTTAAATTCTGGACAAGTATTTTAAATTCCTTCGAAATCTAGAGGTCTTAAAAAAGGGAGGATAAAAGGATTTTCAGTAATAAAATATTCTTTCAATATCTATTTATTTTAACCATTAAGCTTTAAATTCCTAACCAAGAAATAGAATAAAACAATAAATCTCCTCCTCAAAATTAATGAATTGTGCTGGGTCAGATACATTAGTGACACATTAGGGTAAAATAGGTGTTGCTATGTATCCACATCAAGCTCGAGTTTACGGGGACATCATCCCCGGTTCAGAGTTCATTCGGTCTCTTGTCCGCCAGGGGACAATTACTAAG
>CAYSCS010000110.1:0-23886 GCA_964429695.1 uncultured Eubacteriales bacterium | reverse complement strand
GTCGAGTCCAGATCCAGGATAACACGCCGGACCTTGCGGGCCCGAAACGCTCGTACCGCCACGCGCATCGTGCACTCGGCCAGCCGATTGATGTCCCGCCGTCTGAACCGCCGAGCCAACTCAGAAAGCGTGTTCGGCCGGCAAACTCCCTCCATCCGTAAAAGAGCGAGCAAGCCCGGATCAGCACGCAAAACGTCAATATCTGAAAGCCTATCGCCTCCCTTGATGACCATCTGCAGAAATGACAGCACCTTGGCTGAAACCGAATACCATTGCCGTCTGAGCTTGAGATGAGAAAAACTCTGGTCGAGTTGCTTGCCCAAGCCGATGTCTTTAGCGAAGGTCATGAGCAGAGCGAGGCCGCTGGAGGCCGTAGCCTTGGTGCGATGAAGGGAACCGAGTTTGAAATTTTGGATATTCTGACGTATCATGAAGGCACCTCCAGGGGTTTCACCCGGAGGGTGAAATCTCCAGAATTTTTTTCATCGCCTCTATTTTACCAGCCTTCTGGGGAAATAGAGGCTTCTTTTTTTACCCGGAGAAAAAATTAAGGCCTGTTATCTGAATATTTGGGAGGCAATTCGCCTCCTTGACATCGGGTAAGACCATGACTTATCATCCCCAAAGATGTGGCAGTTAGAAAATAGTGCCCAGATGTTTATCCTATAAGTTGAGGGAAAAAAGCAAGAATCTTACTTTCATGCTTTCTATTTTTTTGATAAAGAGCTTATTCGTTAAATTAGGAAAGATGCGCATGAAAAGCCTTGAAAAGGAATCACTACCATGAAAAATCTTAAGGCAGACTCAGAAAACAATTTTTCTCTCCTGCGTTTTTTTTATTCTATGCTTATCGCCCTGATACTCTGCCTCGCCTACAATCCATTCACTTTTCTTCCTGCGGCTTCAGAAGATTGTGGAGAATGCCCGAATCCTCTAGTTGAAATGAAGAACTTAAAAACTGGAGACATAAACTCAATAGCTGATCTCTTTGAACAATTAACCAATGAATATTATGGCTGGAAAGAGGAAGAGGGCATCTCTGTGAGTGAAGAACTTGCAAGGGGATTTAACTTCTTAGAATTCAAGAAAGAAAACCCCTGTGCAAACATGTATTATACCGAAATGAGGCAGACAGGAGAAAAAGAGGAAGAAATCCGCCATGGACCTAAAGGGGGAAGGGCTAAATACTACATCCAGTCCACCTTGAATATGACCAAGGCCCAACTAGGAGAAATGACTCAGGGCATCCACCAAACTTTTGATGTCAAGGGGAATGTGATTTCTGAAAAAGAAGATTATCTTCCCAAGATGGGGACGGTTCATATCCATCATGAGCTTATTTGTTTAAAGAACAATGAAACCTATGATGCTGGAGATTTAAGAATAGATTGGCTTCCTGAGCCCCCGGCTAACGAAGCTTACTTTGGTCGGGGAAAAGATGCCGATGGCTATATTGTCGGACTTTTCAGCAAAGGAAGTATTGCGGGAATGCCGATAAAATTAAGCCGTGGTGATGTTGGCAAGACGATTCGAAACAAGGAAACTCCTTCTTCTTTCTCTCTGGATGTGGAGGAAGAGCCTCTTTATCCCCCCTATTATCAGTTAAAAATCCATACAATTCGTAATCTTCTCAGAGAGAGTCTACCTCACAATATCTTTGTCGCTATAAGAGTTAAATACGGAAAAATTGAAGGAGGGCAAGAGATTCAAGGCTGGAAAGTATTTCCTACAGATGGAGGTGAAATTAAGAGGCCGATTCTTTACCGTGTTCCTGATTGCCCCCAGACAAAACAGGACATTTTGGAGATGGCTGCCTACTGCGACTGGCACGCGGGCGAGGCGCTTGTCGGCAAGCCGCAAGCTTCCCAAAAGATTCATATTCCCGAATGTTTTAATCTCACTCTTTTCCTCAGCAATACGGATTACAACCTGCATGAAGAGGAGACAGATTTCAGCCAACCAAACAGCTATTCTTTGCGAAGCAAAGAAACATCCGAACAGTGTTTTGAAGTCTCTGCCTTTATTACCTTTAAAAAAGAGCCCAAATTCATTTCCCATCTCTCCAAAGATCTCATTCAATATGTTTATGAGGTTGAATCCTGGGAGATAGGCTCTCAAAATATTTTTTATCGCGGTCAAAAAGATGAAGTTGAGAGCTCAGCCTACGGTATAATTCATGAGCTCCATAGTTGGAGCAGGCACAATACTTCGATTCAGAGACTCAAATTGCTGGGAGATGGAGAATTAATCTTCACCTACGACAGAAAGAATGAAAAGATAGTTGAACTAAAAGAGATTCCTGCCTTCGAAGCTTATGTCAAGTCGGTAGAGGATTATCATTCAATGTCTTTCACTCCGGAAAGAGGCTGGACTTCGGATGATAAAATCTACCACGAGGAAAAATACTTAGGTTTCATTGGAGAGAGTATTAAAACCCAGAGCATTAGCGGCGATGGGAAAACATCACTTATCGGAGAGGCGCGCAAGGAAAAAATAACTCCACCTGGTCCGTGTATTCCGCAAGTTGACGTGCTTTGGCAAAAATGTTGGGGAAGAGACTTAGAAGTCATGCGCTGGGAATTGCGAAAGCGGTAAAGATTTCAATCCCTGAAGTAGACCAACCTAAACTCAGCTTAAGACTCTCCATCTTTTTCCTTCAGCAGAGAGGAGCCTCTATTCCTCACTTCTTCTAGAGAAAAAAATTGTCCTTTTCTCAACCTCGCGAGAGGTTCCTCAAGTGGCTCACTCGATGGAAGCCCGAGTTTTTCAGCAGTTTTTCGAGCCTGAATCCTGAATACCTGTCATCTTTTCTAAATCATAAAGCGTCATCTGAGCGTGGATAAGAATTGCGAATTGGTCTTTTCTCTTGAATCCTCGCGTCAATCTTTCCTCTGATTTTTCCTCATCCTCCTCGAGGAAGTGCTCCGCTGGCTCTTCTTGATCTTTTCTTCGTTAACCTTCTTCTTGTTAATTCCCTCATTCTCTTGCCCCGCCTCTTTCTCAGCAGAAGATTCACTTTTCTTCTTCAGTCTAGCCACTGCGTCTCTCACTTCCTTGAGTGTGAAGGGGAATTTTTTTCTTAATTGTCCAAGAGTTTCATCAAGGTTGACATCTGCAGAAAGACCCAAGACCCTTGCGATTTTGGCTGCCGAAATTCCCGTGGCTCTTTCTACCTCGCGGAGCGTCATTTGACCATTAATAAGGAGAGGAGAGGTAGGTTCTTCTCTAAGAACCTCGGCTCTGTGTTCTCTTCCTGCTCTCCCTCCGTAATCATTGGAGGTGCGAAGTGCCTTCGGATAGAGGGCCCAGAAAATAAAAAGAACTAAGAAAGAAGCGAGAGGAGTGAGAATGAGAGCTGTTGTCCAGCCTCTTTTGAAAAGCACTCGAGCTTTCCCCTTAATCCAGCTCCAATGTAGGATAAGGTGAATGATAACCACGACAACAAAGCCTATCGAAAGATAAAAGTGAACATTTCCCCACTCGTGGCGGTGGAGACCCAGAAAATATTTGGCGCTCTCGGAAGCACCTGATCCTTTGGGAATGACCAATCCCATAAGAAAGCCGATGAATGCGATTCCCCCTAGAAAGATAAAAAGAAGAGTATCCACAAGATAATTCCAATCTATTCTCTTCATTTTCTCAGCCCTCCTCGGTTAGTAAGGAAGATAGAGTCTGCCACATCCTTTTTATTTCCTCTGTAGCAGAATTTTCGGAGAATTCAGTCGCCGGAATCCCCTGAACTAGGGATTGGATAACCGACTCACTGAAAGGAATCTTTCCCACAAGCGGAACTGAGTTTTTCTCACACCATTCTTCGATTTGGCCTGTCATCCTGTGGTTGAGGTCGAATTTATTAATACAGCAGGCAGGTTGCGCCCTGAAATGCCTGGTCACACTGATGACTCTTTCCATGTCATGAATCCCTGAAAGAGTGGGTTCCGTAACCACCAAGACAAGATCAGCACCCGATAAGGAAGCTATCACCGGACAGCCTATTCCCGGAGGTCCGTCAATGATAACTAATTCCAGTGCTTCTCTTTCGGCAATCTCCCTTGCTTTTTTGCGCAATTCGGTAACCAGTTTACCAGAGTTTCCCTCTCCTATTCCAAGACGGGCATGGACAAAAGGACCGTATTTTGTTGAAGAAACGAACCATTTGCCCGAAATTGTATTCTCCATTTGGATGGCTCCAACAGGACAGACAAAGGAGCAGACACCACACCCTTCGCAGGAAATCGGGTCGACCCTGACTTTCCTGTCCATCTTATCAAATATGGCTGAGAAGCGGCAAACCTCAAGGCACATTCCGCAGCCAGTACATGCCTCAAGGTCGACTCTAGCCTTTTTCCCTCCAATAAAGTAATGCTCTTCTTGAATTTGTGGATGAAGGAGAAGATAAAGATTAGCCGCATCCACATCGCAGTCAACGAGGATCTTTTTCTGGGCGAGCGCGGCAAAAGCAGCTGAGATGACTGTTTTTCCCGTTCCCCCCTTGCCGCTAATTAGTGCGAGCTCCTTCATTTTGTCAATTCCTGAATCTTGATCCAGAGTTCAATAAATCTCTCCTTGTAGGCAGGTTTTGCCACAACAAGCGCCGTGCCTTCAGAATAGGAGACAGCAATCTCCCGCTTGAAAGGCAAAGTCATCAATAACGGAATATTCTCTTTTTGACAATAATCTTCCACTCCGCTCTCTCCGACCCCAGCCCTGTTAATAACCACCCCGAAAGAAATATCCATTTCTCTTAGAGTCTCAACCGAGAGCTTGAGGTCATTCAAGCCAAAAGGGGTGGGCTCTGTGACCAGAAGAGAAAAGTCACTTCCTTTAACTGCCTCTACCATCGGGCAGGATGTTCCGGGAGGAACGTCGATTATCACTGACTTCTTCAAATTTAGGTATTTTTTTATCTCTCTAATCAACGGCGGGGACATAGCCTGGCCTATGTCCAGTTTTCCATGGATGAATTCAATCTCATTGGAGGAGCCAAACTCGACCACTCCTATCCTCTGGCCCCTCTCTTCGATCGCCTTTTCGGGGCAGAGGAGACTGCATCCTCCACAACCATGACAGAGCTCAGGGAAGACAAGAACACTATCTTTCAAAACAGCTAAGGCATGGTAAGCACAGATTTGGGCGCATTTGCCACAATGAGTGCATTTCTCTTCGATAATCTGCGGCACAGGAATCGACACCTCTCTCTTTGTGAAGAAGTGAGGCTTTAGGAAGAAATGGGCATTGGGTTCTTCGACATCACAGTCTAAAAACTGGAGATCTTGATCTTCACCCAAGCTGAGTGCAAGGTTGACCGCGATGGTGGTTTTCCCTGTTCCACCTTTCCCGCTTGCTACCGAAAGAATCACTGGATCACGATCTCCTTCCCCACACCTATCCTTATAAAACCATCTTGATATTCTTCACTGAAAAGCCGTCTGGCTTCCTCTCCCGAACAATGGGCTGGTCCAACTTTTTGAACACCAAAGAAGAGAAATTTGGCGATAATGTCTCTGATTTCTGCTTCGGAAAACCCGGCTAGATGAAAACCTCCGAAAACAAGGTAGATATTTTTCTTGAATGATTCTTTCACACTGACCAAGATATTAGTAATTCTGGGGTGGGCGCAGCCTGTGACAATCACAAGCCCCTTTTCTGTATCCAAGACCAATGACTGCTCTTTGATCCAACCTTCTATCACCCCTGAAGTCGAGGCACCTTTACAGATTTCCCGAGAGTGATCCACCTCCACTACTTTTGCTCCTTTCTTCCGGATTTCCTCTTTAAAATCAGCAGGGAAAAAATAAGGTAACCAGACCTCAATCGCTTGATTTCGGGAAAGAAGTTCTGCTAGCCCACCAGTATGATCGCGATGAATATGGGAAAGTAAAACGATTTGGATTTTTTCAGGATTGATGCCAAGTTTTTCCATGTTGGATAGTAAAATCTCGCCTCTCGCTCCGCTATCAAAGAGAATAGACTTCTCCAAGCCCTGGATAAGACAAGAAAACCCCCAGTCGGTCTTGAGCCTCTCATCATAGGGATTGTTATCATAGACAATGGTTGCTCGAAGAGATGATTTGCTATTCATCGCCACTTCTCCAGGAAAAAGATTTACCACAACCAAGAGAAGAAAAAAGAGAACAAACATTTTCATTGACCGCATTAGTTTTTCCTGTCTCAGATATGCTTAATCCCTTCGACAGACTCTGCTATTTGAGCAGGGAGGTGTATTGCATCTTTCATCTCTTCCGCAGCAAGTCTTACCTTTAGGCGAGTGCTCTCCGATGAGAATAGTTGCGGGTGATGAGATTATCTTCCTTAGATTTTCGCTCTTACAGTGAACACAGCAGAGAATTTGATTAGAGTTTTTTAATTGGACCAGGGCTTCGGTAACCTTTCCGCAATCCTGGCACTTGTATTCATAGATTGGCATTCCACGCTCCTCTTAAGCTCGAATGCTTATTTCTTTGTTTTTTCCAAGGACTTGATTCTTTCTGAAATTTTCTCAATCTGTTTCTTGAGAAATTCAGCCTGTTCTTTCAAAACCTCAATCTCCTGCGTTGGTGATAATAGAGTCTCATTTACTCTTGAAGGTGGCGCACCTTTTTCCAGGTGTAAAGGATAGCAACCCTTTCTCAATCTTCCACCAGAGCCTCTTCCCCTTCCCATGCCTCGACTCATACCCTGTCCTCTCGCTCTTCCTATGCCTCGATTCATGCCGAAGGCAGAATATGAGCCACTTAACCCTCCACCCATTCCAAAGTGAGGAGAAACATTCGATTGAGTGGAGGGTTTTAATTGACCGGATGTGTAATCCAGGGCAGCCTGCTCGACTGTCCCTTTAACTCCAAGGACGACTTCAACTCCTGCATTACTGAGCACCTGAAAAGCATTGGGCCCACAACTTCCGGTGAGGACAGCTTTAGCTCCTTTCTTTACGATCAATTGAGCGGACTGGATACCCGCTCCGCTTGCAGAAACTGCATAAGGATTCTCGACAACTTCAAATTCCCTCGTTTCAGGGTCAAGGAAGATGATGTATGCTGACCTTCCGAAGCGGGGGTCGACTGGACTGGAGAGGGAAGCCCCCGACGCTGAGACGGCAATTCTCATTTTTTCTCTTTTTCTCTCTTCTTCAGTTCCTCAAGCCTCTGTCTGATTTGAGTCAGCTGCTGTTCAAGGAACTCAGCCTGGCCTTCGAGAAAATCTCTCTCTTCTTTCTCTGTAAGAAACCAGGGAGAGGGGAAATAAGGGTAGCTCCAAAAAGGATATCCTCTTCCCATTAAAAAGGCGATATAGGGAAATACATACCAGCCTAAAGGTCCCATTCCCAATGGCATTTTTTACCTCCTTTTTCTAGAACGGATTCAATTATTTGAGTTATTCTTTTTGGTCGCCTTGCTTGGGCATTGAAGGAGAATAGGGATGAGAGGGAAATCCCATCCCGTAAGGAAGGCCATAGGGGGAATAAAATCCATAAGGAAAAGCCCAGGGATAGGGGAAACTCAAGAATGGATAGAAACCCGCCCTGCGCCAGCCTCTTCCTCTACCAAAGCCTCTGCCCAAGCCTCTTGCGAACCCCATTCCTCGACCGAATCCAAAGCCTGGGTTCATGAAACCGGGGACAGGAAATCCTGCGCAAAAGCCTAATCCCCGACCTGTCATGGGGCCAAATCCCCATGGTCCTGTTCTGTCACCAAGTGGCATTTTCAACCTCCAATTTATAAAGTAAGAAAAAAATGGTCTTAAATTTTTCTTTAATCTCATCTAAATTCAAACATCTATATGATAATGATAACCATTATCAATAATAATTTAAGCCAAAACATTTTCTTTGTCAAGTAAGAAATATTCTCAGCCAGATCTTTATCAAAGATTCTTCGCTCTCTCCACAAATACCTGAGATTATCAAGATCCAGCCATCTATGCTTTATCATAATTAAGTCTTTTCTTTGAAGTTTTTATTCTCTCCGCTTCTGGTAAATAAAGGGCAGAAACATGGCTTTAGAGACTTGAGGTGTAAACTTTCATATTAGAAAACTCATGGTTTTCAGGAATTTCTTGCTTGAACAGACCATGCTTCTTTAATCGAAAGGATATTCTGACTCAACTCTCCTTAACCTCTAACTCCCTGGGAAGGTTGTCTTTATACAGAAAAGATTTTATTTCCTTCTTATAAAACCTTATAAATCTCATTAATACACTTTTAGAGAGCCTTTTTATGTAAGCCTACGATAAATAAAAGGCCAGGTTCAAAATGACTCAGGGATAACTTCACCAAATTGACTGAGAGCACTCTGTTTAGAGGCAGAGCAAAGAAAGACCCGCATCATGGATCTCCATCTCTTTCTCTTCTTTCTCGAATCATATCCGAAAACTTTTAACTCAAAGTGATTTTTTTCACTCTTTAATTTTAAATGAATACGTCTTCCTCCCCTTCTTGATGAATCGAAAAAGACCTTTCCCAGTTAAGCCAGAAATTATTTCATCTTCTCTTAGGTGATGATCTCTCACGGAAAGAATGCCTGTCGGTTTCAAAATTCTGTACAATTCCTCAAGAACTAGATCGGGCTGCTTAAGCTCATGGAAGACATCATAAAGGAGAATAACATCAAGAAATCGCTCGGGCAGCCCCGTCTGACAATCTGACCTAATGATGATGACATTAGACAGACGCCTCTTAGCCCTAAGCCTCTCAACCCTCTGGATGGCAACCGGATGAACATCCAGCGCATAAACTCTGCCCGCGGAGCCAACCATTTTCGTCAGGGGAATAATGTAACTTCCCGGACCACAACCAAAATCGAGGACTGTAGAACCTTGTCTAATCTCTGCTTCCTTGAGAATGAACTTCCTTGGCAAAAAAAAATCACGAAATTTGTAGAAGAAAACCATGAGCCTGAAGTGAAGAGCATCCTTCTCATAAGCTTCCTTTCTCTTCATTTAATTACCTCCTTATCACACCTATCCTGAGCAAATAATGATCTCCATGCCTTCTCCATCTCTGCGTTGCTCTCTGCCAAAAAAAATTTGAGTCAAAGATCAGTTTTCCTTCGTCAAGCACTTTTCCTCCTGAAGGAAGACATGCCAAGAAAAAAGGATTTTCTCTCGTACTCAACTCTTAAAATTATGGCAACCAAGAGATTAATTCTGGCTCATACTAAAACTTCGCCCTCTTTTCCCTATCCCGAATATAATTTCCTGGAGATGGACGATGAAAGTTTCAAGCCCGCGTCATTTTGCTTCCGCATTTTGGGCAAGTCATCTCGTAGCAAGGAACTCCTCTTCGATGCGGTGTAGTGACTCCGCAGGAGGGACAAACACACGAGCCACCAGGTCCAGCTCCCCTTCTTCCTCTTTGACCCATTCCGCCTCCCCTTCCCCTGCCCATTTCTTGTCCTTTTCGTTGCATTTATTCCTCCTTCAATTTTAAGACATCATGATAGCCCTATCTTCTTTCATTAAATCAGAAGCAAGCTACCTCATGTTCATGTTTTTCCAGAACGAAAGCTTTTCATGTAATTCCATATACTTAAGCGGGATGGGATGAGTGACAATTATGACAGGAACTCCGTGCCACCTTTCGATGAACTCCTTAAAATTAGGGATATGCAGACAAGGAGCATAGCCAACGACCAAGCCAATAGCTAGGTTGATGACCTCTACTCCGTTTTTGATCATCTCTTCAGGTACATATCCAACATTTCCTCCTCAACATCCACCACAGTAGGAGTAACCTACGACCTCGAGCGCTTCATCTTTTGGATAGATAACAAAACCACCTACCCCCTTACGAAGAGCATGGAAGCATTTACCGTCACCGCAAGATTGACGACGAGCGCAGATGATGCCGATTTTTTCATCCCTTTTTCCTTTATTCTTAATTTTTATGAGCGTTCAGGATTTTATCTACAATTTCTCGAAAGGCTTTCGAAGCTTCTGAATCAGGCTGACTGATGGCAAACGGCTTTCCCTCATCTCCAGAGAGAACGATCTGCGGGTCAATCGGAATTCTCCCCAGAAAAGGAACGTTTAGCTCCCTCGCTGCCCTTTCACCACCGCCAATTTTGAAAAGGTCAATCCGCTTCCCGCAATGGGGACAGACCATTCCACTCATGTTTTCGATGACGCCCAGAATTTTGAGATTGAGTTTCAAGGCAAAGACGATAGCCTTCCTGGAATCGAGGACAGAGACATCCTGGGGTGTGGTAACGATGATTGCTCCTGTGGCAGGAATTAGCTGAGCCACAGAGAGCGGCTCATCCCCAGTCCCTGGCGGAGAATCGATAATCAGCCAGTCAAGCTCTCCCCAGTCGACATCCCCTAAAAATTGCTGAATCGCTTTCATCTTCATTGGCCCTCGCCAGATAACCGGAAGGTCAGGACTCTGGAGGAGAAAAGACATGGAGAGAAGCTTTAGGTTTTCGTTAACTTCTACAGGCTTAATCACTTCTGGGGAAAACTCTAAAGTTCTGTTCTCAACTCCTAACATCTTAGCTAGGTTGGGCCCATGAATATCGACATCGAGAAGTCCGACTTTTTTCGCTCTCTGGGAAATGAGAGCTGCCAGGTTGGCGGCGACTGTGCTCTTCCCAACTCCTCCCTTGCCACTAAAAACAAGAACCCTGTTTTTTATCCTGGCCAGTGCCCGCGAAATTTTTGCTTCTTCCTCTTTCAAGCTCATGGCTTATCTCCTCTTTAACCATTCTATCGCTTCGCGGATGGTACACCCTTCTACAGTAATGACCCTCACTGAAGCTGAGTCCAGCAGCCGGTGGGCATTGGGCCCAACTTTTCCCGTTAAAACAGCAGCAACGCCCCTTTCGACGACAAACTGGGCAGATTGAATCCCCGCTCCGTGAGCAATGTTAACTGAAGGATTTTCAAAGGCTTCGAACTCCATCGTTTGCGGATCGACGATGAGGAAATAGCGCGCACGCCCAAAATTAGGGTCAATCTCCGAATCAAGGCTCTTCCCTTTGGCCGTGACGCAAATCCTTCCGCCTCCAACCTCAAGCCTTTCTTGAGGAGAATGGTTTTGATGACAGGGATGGTCAGGGAAACTTACTTTGTCATGATCGCATAAATCTTTTCCTGCGTCGAGCTCTTGGCGAATGAATTTCTGGATGACTTCGTCGATTTCTCCCTGCACTCCTGTTAAGGTCTGAATATTCTTTTCAGCAAAGAGAGCCTGAGCACGAGGCCCCATTCCCCCGGCAATGATCACATTAACTCCTCGCTCAAAAAGATAATGGGGCAGAAATCCAGGTGAATGTCCTGGATTAGGGATTTCCTCCCTCTTGATTACCTTTCCTTCTTCGATTTCAAGAAGAGTATATGATGGGCAGCGGCCAAAGTGAGCCGAAACATATCCATTGTCAGTGGCTATAGCAACTTTCATTTTTCCTCTCTTTCCTTTTCTCTTTCGAGCTCCTTTATTCTTTGCTCGATAACATCTAGTTCCCCCTTGAGCCAGCGAGCTTCTGCTCGAAGGAAATCAAGCTCTTTCTCTTGAGTTACCTCTGCTGCTCCCCAGGGGTCGAAAGGTGTGGGAAAGCCAGGCATGTGGAACCCGGGAGCAGGTGAAAAGGGGATTTGCCCCTGAGACCAGGCATAGTCCATTTGAGGCATAGGCCATGTCCCGAACATCAGATAATGAGCGCAGGGACCGAGCCCTGAAGGACTTCTCCCTAACCACCCAGGAGAGTATCCAAAGCGCATCCAGCCCGGTAAACCCGAGAATTGATACATCACTCTCTGTCTTTTTCTCATTTGTTCACCTCCTATATCTTTCAATCAGGCTGTCTTTCTGCAATTCTCGCAAAGACCCAAAAATTCTATTTTTTTATCTGTGATCAAAAAATTATGTCTTTTTTCCAGGAACTTAGCCATCTTTTTCACCATGTCCAGTTCTTCTTCAAGGAAATCTCGCGAATCAACTATCCTACCGCAACTCGTACAGATTAGATGATGGTGATAATCTTGACCTTCGACTCTTTTTAGCTCATAACGGCTTTGACCATCTGGTCCTGATATCTTATGCACAACCCCAAGCCTTCGCAATAAATCCAGGGTGCGATAGATTGTTGTCAACCCGATACCTGGATAAAGGGGATAGACCGCTGCATATATCTCCTTTGCACTCAGATGATGAGCGCTTTGACTGAGTAGATTAAGGATGACCTCGCGAGGAATTGTCCACCGCGAGCAATTTGTGCGCAACCTGTGTCGCCAACGGAATGGCCCTGGCACTAAATTCTCCTTTGAATGATAATGATAACCATTTTCAATTATAAATTTAGAGCATCTTTTCTTTTTTGTCAACCATTAAATATTTTTAATTGCTTTTTAAACTTTAGAGAAAGATGCATTTTTTGCTAAGAAGAAGGGAAAAAGGTAAATTCTGAAGAAATAAACATTTTTTTAGAGCGGTTCTTCTTTTTTGGTAATGAGACTGATGAATTAAAAGTGCTAGAAATTATAGTTTTTCTATCGATAAAATAAAAAATAAATAATATTTTTATTTAAGATTGTTTTTTACTCTTTTTCTTCGCTTGCTTTTCTTTTTTCTTTTATTCTAATCACGAACATTAAAATTTCTGAGAAATTGGAGCTAAAGGAAAGAATTTTGGTAGAAGTCTTTGGCATTAAAACCGAAGGAGAGAATTTAAAAGAACCTGCAGAAAAAGGGCTTCGCTCAAGCCTTAAGCTTGGCCTTAATAAGAAATAAATCTAAAATGCACAGTAGAGTTCAGGATACAGAAATTAACTATCCTGATAGAGTCACCGTTGGAGCATTTAATCTAGCTTACGCCGAACTCTGGAGGCGAATTTTGGTTAGGTCTCCGCTTTTAGCAAGAGGATTTGGCCTGGCTACAATATTATCCAAAGAAGTACCCTTAAGTCTTTAAAAGTAAGGCTTACTTTTAGATTAAAGATTGCCAACTCCTTGAAATTCTTGCTTTCTTCTGAAACCCTCTGGTTCATTTCTGCCTCGGGTTCCCCAGGATGAGGGGTATGAAATCTGTGCGAGAAAGTAAGTCGAAGTAGAAACTCTCATTAATCCCTTAAAAATTGGCCTAACAAGCAGCCCGAAAAACTCGATTCGGCATTCATTTTTCCTGAGAGGTTAGGAGGAGTGAATGAGGAAGAGGCATTTCATGGATGGAGGCTCTCTTTCACTGAGTATTCACAAATTCTTCAAGTATGGCTCCAAACAGCTGAAATTTCTCTTCAGGTCTGCACTTCCCTTTCCTTTTCAATTTGCTCTAGTTTAAATTAATAAAGGAAGATAAGCATGGTCACTTTCTTCCTATCTGGATTATGCGAGAGGAGTCAAAGCATGAGCTCAAGAAAACCCATCACTTATCATTTTATGCCTTTCTCTATGATCAGAGACTGAAGGTGAGGAAGAAATTTAGGAAAGAATAAATTCCTTAATTGCCGGTTTATCCCTTAATTTCAGCCCTTTTTCATCTTTACCCTTCATTTCGATTTATTCATATTTTCTCCTTAAAGAAGAGCCATCTTGACAGTCGCTTTAAAATGTCTATTTCCAATCTTGTTAACGATAATATTAAAATAAATTGAAATTTTTATTTTGTCGTTATAATTAAATGATTTCCTTAAATAATTTAAAATTATATATAGGGCATGAATGGATCGCGAACTTGCGGATTGGGCAAGAGAAAGAGCCTTTCGGGCAGCAGTGGGTCCAGTAAGCCTTGTTCATACAGTAAGAAAAAGGCTCAAAAGGCTTAAGGAAAAAGGGGAAATTCAGCTCGAATTTTTCCTTAAAAACTTAAACTCTTTCACTCATCTTGAAGGATGCCCTATCCAAAGCCCTCAGTCTTTAGTCGTGGTGGCTATTCCAAGACCTGCTCATATCATTAAAGTCGACATCAAGGGGGAAAAAAAGAAATTAATTTTTCCCCCAACCTATGTAAATTATTCAGATGTTTTTAATGAGACTCTCCTCGATTTCAAACATGAACTCGCAGGCAAAAAGTGGCAGGCCTCTCTCATCAATGCGCCTCTAAAATCGCTGGCTGTGGAACTTGGCCTTGCCGTTTATGGAAAAAACAATATTACCTACATCTCTGAATTTGGTAGCTATTTCCAGCTCGTTGGGATTGTTACCAACATTCCTCTTAAGAAAAAGAGCCTTAAAAAAGATGGTGAACTGCTGGGAAAAGAGCGAATAGCTGAAAGATGTGAATCTTGCCGAGCATGCTTCAAGGCCTGTCCTCTTCAGGCTATTCCCCAGGAAAGATTTCTCCTTCGGGCCGAAAGATGCTATGTCTCTTACTCTGAATCAGCGGAGAATATACCTCCAGGAATGAAGTCTCCCTCTCCTGAATGCATCATCGGTTGTCTCAAGTGCCAAGAAGTCTGTCCTCTGAATAAGAGCAAGTTCAAAGTCAAAGATACAGGTATATATCTTAGCCATGAGGAAACCGAGATTATCCTCAAAAATGTTCCTTTCTCTTCATCCCACCTTTCAAATCTTATCAAAGAAAAATTGAAGAGTCTGAGGCTTACAGAAAATTACGAGATCTATTACAGGAATCTGCGCCACCTTTTACAAGAACAATGTTCCCAAGTTGAAGATTAGTCAATAATAATCTTGCTCTTCATCTAAAAATAAGAGAATAAAAGCAACATCTTTTTTATCTATCTTGACTCATCCCTGAATGAGTAGACCCTGGATATCATAATAGCTCGATTAGGAGCAGAATTATTAACGCTAACCCTAATTCTTATCTAAAAAGCAATCTCTTCTTAATCATGGGAAACATTCTATTTTTTCGGCATTTTTTTCCTTAAAATTTCCCAAGGACTGTGGAGAGGATCCTGGCTCGAAACTCAGGAGAATTTCTGTAGTTAACGAGATTTCTTCTTTATTTAATCCGAGGAGAAATAATCCTTACGGGAATCTTGGGCCTACTTGAAAACCCGATTTTTAGGGACAAGATAGTATGAAGACATGAGACACTTGCGCCAGGAGTTTGAGAGAGACTCTCGTTTAAGAATCCTAACCTTAGGAGGTAGAAAAATGAATTATTTTATGCGTGACCATCATCGAAATCATAAGTACTCGAACATCCCTTGGCGCGATGAGAAAGGCGAGGCGCTGAAATCAGGAAAAGAAGACAAGCTACGGCAGGAGCTAAAGGGCTTTCTTCAAGGGGGCGGGGGATACAGGAGCAGTAATGGAGGCAAGAAGGTCAAGTCATACGATGGTTGATGTTTGGACAATTTTGGGATTGAGATAAAACTTATTAATCCCAAGGAAGTGAAAGAAACCGCCAAGGGCAAGATAAAGTCCGAATGAAGGACTCTAAGAAGATTGTCCATTTTTTCAGAAAGAATATATTCCTAAGTTGCAAACGCTATCCTTTAAGAATCGTACTTCGCAAAGGATGCTACATCAGAGGACCCTTTGAGGGGAAAAAGATAGCAGTGAAGAATCGGTTGGGGGCGATTCTGGCGAAGCAGGAAGAAAAAATCCGTTTAGAGGCGAAGCGGGAGAGGATGTTTTCACCTCCAAGGGGTGGAAGATATTCAGGGCTTGTCTTGAAGGAGAGCGAGGCCAAATTAGTGTAGTCATTTCTTCGGATTTATGTTCTCTTGAGGGTCGGGTAAACGAAACAAACACTTTAGTCCAGCGGGTATATGAGAGGATACTCCCCAGCGCTTTTGATTCAGTGCACTCCTTAATTTGGGGCATTTTTAGCGTTGATGGTTCCATCAAGAAATATCTAAAGGTTTTAAGATATGAGCAAATTTTGTGGTCATCCGGGATTGATCCCCTCCACCCAAAGCTCAGTTTAAAGGAGCTAAAAGGGTAAGATCATTAAGGAAGGGAATCTTAGATTACACTGAAGGGGAGGCGAAGTGGTCTAGTTCCGTATTCTGCGGGCTGATTTTAATATTCAGAACTTTCATGAACGGCTAAAAAAGAGGAAAGGAGCGAACTCAGCGAAAATAGCCTCTGCCTGGGGGTGCATCAAATCATCCTGGAGCCTTGCCAAGCTTGCTTTATTTACCAATTAATCCGAATGATGTTATCGAGCCAATGGGTCAAGACAAGCACAAGGGGGCCAACAAGAATTGGCATTAAGGCAAAGAGCATTCTGGAAAATAGAGAGGAAAACTCTTTTCGGTATAACCGACATAATCGTGAGTAAGTAAAAATGAGGCAGGTGACTGCAAGGCTAAAGGATAAGACTGGCAAGATATATATTTTTGGTTGAGATAGGAAAAATTCGGGTCGGGTTTCGGTGAGGGCTCGTAATTCACTAAACGAAAGAGGAAATTTGAGATCCTCGATGGTTAATATTCCAGCGCTGACTTCATCTTCAACGACTAAGTTTCCCATGCTGGCGCCGAGAAAAAAATTACCCATTGGAATGAGGCGAGCCAAGCTGTTGGATAGGGATGTAGCACCGTAGACCAAGGCCAGCCAATCCGAATTAGTTTTCAAGTAAAGTAGCACAGTGAAGAATATGGCTAGCATCCAGTTCAAAATCGGACCGCTCAAATCTCCAACGATCTTTCCTCTTTGGAAGCTTAAGTTTTCTCGAAAATCGGGATCAGAGGGGCGCTTGCCTGCGTCACCAATGCGGTTGAATCCAGTGCTTACATGGATCCCCTCGATATGGGAACCAAGCCCATGTGCGCATTCGTGGAGGAAAATAGATATTATTGACCCCAAGAAAAGAAATACAGCCCAGATTAACAATGATTTACGAATTCTCATCGTCTTTCCCCTCCGGTTATATCTATTATTGTTCCCGATATGATACTTATCTCCTTTTCTCTTTTTCCAAACAAAATTACTTCGTAACGCTATGAAAGAGATAGTGCTGTAATTAAGCGCAAAGATCTGCCGACCATGAGAGTCCAAATCCCTACCTATTTCTTTTCATTTTTTCTCTCAATAAGCTCTTCCAGGGGTATTGTCATCTTCAGGCAAAAGCTGAGACCCAAAATCAAAGGAAATACTTCGGTAAAGGTCAGACCGGCATGAGGAATATAATGAATTTTAACGGCTTCGCCAAAACGGAGAAGCATGATCAATTCCTCAATCAAAACGGCAATAATTACCATACCTAAAAATTTCATTAGGGTTTCTCTCATCCTGGATAAGTGCCTTTTTTCGTCTTCCGATGCAACCATTTCTAAATAGATCGCCATAGCTAACTCTAGAACAACGATGGCTACAGTGACTAATACGATAGCCGTAAAAAAATAATCTAATTTGTCAGCCGACGGTCCCAACATTGGAAAATAAAAAAACAGAAAGCCAAAAGCTCTAACCATACAAATACCAACTTTCCTCATGATGAATAACTCTCGCAAAATTTCCCCAATCTGTTACTCCTTCTATGCCAATCTTTTTCATCTCTTCCTCCAAGGTTTTTTAACAATTCCAGGGTTAAATTCTAATTGATATGATGAAAACATCTTCCAACGAAACACAAATAATTTTATAGGATCTTGTTCAATAGATAAAAACCGATATCACCGAACCAGTGAAGGGCGATAACGGGATAGACGTTCCAGCGTCCGATAATTCTCTCCGTTGCTAAAGTGATAAAACACATGACCAGCGCCATTATAAATGTTACAGCCAAAGATGGAAGCAAAGAGCTACCTTGGGTGAAGGAAAATTTCTGGTAGTAAGGAAGGTGCCAAAGAGAGTTAAAGATTGAGCTAATAAGCAGAGCCAACAATTTGCCTGTGGAAAGTGAAAGCCTGGAGAAAATAAAACCCCTCCAGACCATTTCTTCAACCAGGGAAACAGCGAGCAGAATATAAACGGCATGAAACAGAAGTCGCGCCTGGCTTAAGTTTTGATAGAAAGGTTGGGAAGGAGCGAATCTAATACCAGGCAAGAGAATAAGACAGAGAATAATAGTCCAGAATATTTCTCGGTAGAAAAAAAGGCCGTTTTTCTTGAAATTCCTAAAGCCAAGAGAACTCAGAGGCCTTTTTTCAAGAACAAGAACAATAAAGAGAACAAAAGCCGCTCTGAGCAAATATTTAAGATACGCTCCAATGTAGAAGGAATACCAGGCAACGCCCCTCTTGACAAAAGGAGGCAAGAGCGTCTCTATCATCATAAGGCAGATTATCAATAGAGCATAAATAAAATTATGAAGATTTTCTTTGAAATGAGTCCTATCTGGAAGCCATTTTCCTAAGCGAACAATTTCCCTCTCCTCGCCTTTCATTGTCTAAGAGCTCCTTTAAAGAAAAAATCAAATTTTTTGAAAACTAATTTTAATCATAGAAAATCAAAAATAAAAGGTAGATAAAATTAAAGAAATTTTTACTGACATCTTTATAAAGAAGTTGTTTTCCTTTGACTCATAAAATGATCGTGTGACTTTTGAATAAATCCAGACAATCTCTAAGCTAGGAAAGGTCTCTATAGGAAGTCCTAAATTCTTGATGAAATCATTCTCATCAACTAAAAAAAGAGCGCGTGATTGCGCCTGATTCTTATTTAAGCCTCTTAAGCTTTTCTGGATAAAGTTTTTTATCGCCCATAAGATAATAAGCTGTAAGAAAATATATCAATGTACAATCTAGAACATCTTTCATCCGCACATATTCTTTAGGACAATGGGCGACTTCAATCAATCCAGGGCCATAGGCATAAGCCGGTATATTTAGTTTGTGGAAATAGCGTATCTCACAAAGACCGGGGCAAAGCTCAAATTTGGGGATGAATTTTTTTACCTCGAATATTGCCTTTTTTAAGGCCTGAGCGAGCTCTGTCTCCACACTTACAACAGATGGCTCTCCCTCTTGGAGCACCTCAGCCTTAATTTTCATGCCCCTCTTCCTATGTCTCTCAATTACTTTCTCTATCTCTTCTCTGGCCTTGGACATATCTTCCTCAGGGTTGAGCCTTAGGTCAAGAGTGAAATAGCTTTTCTCTGGAACAAGATTAAAGCTCACCCCGCTTCCTGCCTCACCACCAATAAGCATTACCGAGCGGCTGGTCTTTTTTAAGCTCCCTGGCAAGCATGTTTTTCTCATCTCAACTTTTTTTTTAATTTTCTGGAATGAATGGGCAAGTTCCACCATTTGCTCAAAAGCATTTACTCCCTGATAAGCGAGACCAACATGAGCCGATTTTCCCGAAATAATAATCTTATAAGTTAAGGCTCCTTTATTGGCATTCCAGATTGACCCGCTAGTAGGCTCAGGCATTAGCATTCCCAGGCAATTTTCAGGTAGAAGGTTGTTTTCCAGAAGATACCTCGTTCCTTTTGCACCGCCTGTCTCTTCATCTGGGACAAAAGAAAAAGATATTCTTCCTCTTGGAAATAACGGAAGCTCCTTTAGGAGGCGTAGGGCATAAAGGATGACCACTAGGCCTCCTTTCATATCAGAGCTTCCTCTTCCATAAAGAAGTCCCCTTTCTAATTGAGGAGTAAATAGGGCAGAAGATGATGCGGGGACGACATCATAATGCCCGTGAAAATGAAGACCTGACATGCCATGGCCATAGGAACCGATTATTGAAAAGCGAGGATACTTCGGGTCAGGGACAGTTATTACTCTATGCTCAATCCCCCATTCATCAAGCTTTTTGGAGATATAATCTGCACATTCCCTGTATCCAAGTCCGGGAGGATTAGAAGTAGGAATGGAAATTAAGTCCTTAAGCGTCTTTTCTAATTCCCACTTCCAAGCTTTAAGCTTATCCTTTACTGTTTTTTTCACTCTTAAAATTTAGCTCCTTTTTAAATATTAGATGGCAAAAACTCATGGGGTAAACGAAAATATATACATATCTTATTTTAATTTTGAGGGTTAAGATTAAGAGGAGTATAATTGAGTCTATCTATCATCCTCCCTCTTATATTATGGCTCTCATTCCTTCTGAGTCCTTGAGTCTAGAAGACTTCTCTTTTGAAAACATATCCCAAAGGCTTTAATAGATATCAAGGTCATGACCGAAAACAACCTTCCCTTTGTAATACTTTCTTATCTCTTTGAGGAGGTCCTTTTCCCTGAAGCCGCGGAAGAGCTGGTGATAGAGGATGAGAAGTCGCGGTCTTATCTTTTGGGCTATTTCAGCCAGTTCTCTGGATGAGGTATGAAATGCTGAGTGATATCTCTGCCATTCTGGCTTCTGTTTTGCAAACCAAGCCAAAGAATAGACTTCGTGAATTAAAACATCGCAACCCTTAGCGTTTTCGATGAGGTTTTTTGATGGCCTCGTGTCACCTGAAATGACGATGACCCTCTCAGGCGTGTCAAATCTGAATCCCAAGGCAAAATTCCATGAACCATGTTCAACAAGAAAAGATTTAACCCGCACATTTTCGTCTTCAAAGATATCGCCTTCTTCTATTTCATGCGCCTGAACTTTGTATCCCTCTGTGTTTGCAGGCTCAAGTCCTTCTATCCTTACTCGAACATCCTCTTCATAAGCCTTGAGGATGTTTTCTGTCATGGCTTTAATTCCGGGTGGTCCAAAAACTTGAAGCGGTCTATCCCTTCCTAAAACCCAAGGTGTAAAAATTAAGTCAGGATATCCTGTGGTATGGTCAGAATGAAGGTGGGTGAGAAAGACAATCCTCAAATTCTGGGGCTTAAGAGCCTCTATTCCCCGAGTAGATGCTGCAGAAGCACGTCTTACGATTCCAGGACCAAAATCAACAATGTAAGAAACCTCTCCTACGACAATGGCTATTGAGGTCCCTGAGCGGTCGGGTTCAGCGTTAGGAGTTCCAGTCCCGAGCAGAACAATTTTAGACTTCTTAATCCCCGATTTGTCAGAGGCTTCTCTAGGCTCGTTGGAAATTTTTCTAGAGCAGAAGATAAAAATCAGGAAGAAAAGCAAAAATAAATGTGACAGAATGTATCGCTTCGACATCCTTCCCTCCTCTTCCTCCCAGCCTTCGATTAATTTGAACTCATTCTGAGTCAAGAGTCAAGAAATTAACCCACGTAAAAAGAGGAAGCTTGCCTCCCTTTTCCCCACTTCCCTTTTCATCCTTAATCTGTAATCTTTGTTTCAAAATATTTTATCCTCAAGTAAAAATCATTAATAGAGAATAAGAACTACTTCACTTAAAAATCTTTCCGAAATTTTGGAACTTCTATCTATCTCTTTAAAACCCTACTACCACCAACGCACACTCTATTTCCAGTTAATTTTTCACTTTAGCCAGTTCCGCAACATCCCTTTCAATTTTCCTTTTCCAAATGATACTCTGTCAACTCCTCTCCATTTAGTGAGATTTTTCTGCGGAGCTCCCTCCTTCTTCCCTCTTTGGCCTTAGCTACACAATAACTTAGAAGAGCATAACCCTTGCTCACGAAACCTTAGAGTTTTAAGAAGGCTCATTTTTCTTCACTCACATTCTTATAAAAATCCCCAATTTTTCTGCTGTAAAAGGCTTTTTCTCTCCTGTGGTACTTATCCCTTTTAGAAATGCCTCATGGTAAAGCTTAAATATAGAACAGTTCGTATGATTTTTTCTCTTATTGGAGTCAAACTAATTTTGGAAATAATAAAATATAATCCCAATGCGATAATTAATGCCAGATGAAGAAAATACTTCTCCGTGTTCTTGAATCTTCGAACACACCGCCTCATCATTTGCGCTTCATTGATGATTAACAAGGAAGGAATGTCTCCAAATTTTAAAAGTATTTATCCTCCTCAGAGAGCATTCTTTACTCAATTTTTATTTTGTGATAAACAAGGAGTTTAATTCATGATTCCTTACCTTCAAGACGAATGAAATGAAAAGAAAAAAGATCTATCTTCTTCTTGTTTGCGTATGTTTTTTTATTTTTTTCTCTTTTTCATGCAAGAAAGAAAGGGAACAAATCTCAAGGCCTGAAGCCTCAGAGAGTTCAAAAATCCTTCATCAGGTTGCCGAAGATTATTCAAGACATCTGCTCGAGGAGAGTCTTTACCTCCGTCTGAAGCAAGGGTTATCTATTGAAAAACTTCCTGATCTTTCTTTTTCTTATGCTCGCTCCGAGGCCGATTATGCCTCTTCGGTTCTCGAGAAGCTCGCTCGGATACTACCTGAAGAACTAAGCCATGAAGAGTATTTAACTTTAGAAATACTACGATGGGAAGCGAAAAATACTGTTGAAGGTCTTCGATTCTTCTGGCTTTCATTCCCCATCACTCCTTACTCGTCGCTTTTACCTTATGTCCATAGAGCATTCATGATTCATGAGTTCAGAAATGTGGAAGACCTCAAGCATTACCTTTTTTTGCTCGAAAAATATCGTGACTATGGAGAGGAAATTAAAACAAGACTCGAGGAGCAACAAAAAAGGGGAATAGTAATTCCTAAGGATGAGCTGGAAATAGTGATTCCTTTCCTGAGCTCATTCATCGAAAAAAGCACAAAGAGCATCTTTTTCGTAAGAGAGGAAAGGCTTAAAGCAATAGAAGAGGAAGAAAGACGAGAATTCCAGAAAAAGGTGGCTTCCTTAATTGAGACTGAAATAAATCCTGTACTTGAAAATCTATTGCTCTACGTTAAAGGAGATTATGCTGCAAAGGCTCCTGATTCGGTAGGTCTCTGGCAGTATCCTCAAGGAAAAGACTATTATCTCTACCTCATCAGGGTTCAAACGACTCTTGAGCTCAGTCCAGAAGAAATTCATCACATCGGTCTTGAGGAGGTTGAGAAAGACATTGAAAAGATAGATGAGATACGGCAGGCAGTGGGATTTGACGGCTCACGAGAATATTTCCGTCAATTTCTCAAGAAAGACCCGCGCTTTTTCCCCAGCTCGCCCCAGGAAATAGAGACGAGGCTCAACTCCTACCTTTCAGAAATAAATGCCAGGCTCAGTCTTATCTTTATGAGAAAACCAAAAGCACCATATGGGGTGGAAAGACTTGCCCCGGAACTAGAAGAAGCCATGACTTTCGGCTTTTATGACCCTCCCACAAAAAAGAGGCCAAAGGGCATATATTATTATAACGGCTCAAAACTCAGCGAACGCTCCTTGCTCATGGCAGAAGGGCTCATCTATCATGAGTTAGTCCCCGGTCACCATTTTCACATCGCTACTCAGTTCGAAAATGAACAACTCCCTCTTTTCCGTCGAGAAACAATCCATAACGCATTCACCGAAGGATGGGCCGAATATGCTTCGTGGCTCGCTCTTGAATGCGGATTGTTTAATGACCCTTATAGCCTCTGTGGGAAATACCTGATGGACCTCTTTCTCTCAACCAGACTCGTAGTCGATACGGGAATGAACTTCTTTGAATGGCCAAGGTCTCAGGCGATTAAATTCATGAAGGAAAATCTAATCGAATCTGAAACCCAGATCAAGACTGAGACTCTGCGCTATTCAGCAGACATCCCTGCTCAGGCGCTGGGATATAAACTGGGGAGCATGAAAATGTTTGAACTGAGAAAAAAAGCAGAGAAAAAACTTGGAGATAGATTTGACCTCAGAAAATTTCACGATGCGCTCCTCGAAAGCGGCTCCCTGCCTTTCCCTCTTCTCGAAAAGCATATAGACTGGTTCATAGAACAAGAGCTTTCCCGTCCAGAGACATGAAAGATAATTATCTTCTGCGAATTTTTCCCTCGATGAGTACAGACGAAAAGCTCCAGGGTTACAGTTTTCCTTTAGATGAGATTTAGACATTAAATTTTTTAAAAAAATTTAATGTTAGGGAAAAACCATGTCTTAATTAAAAATTATTATGGATGAGGAGAAGAGCATGAAAGACACTTACAGACTTAAGATACCTCGTTTGAACATTCTCTCTCCCCAAGAGTGCGAGCAAATCCACTTCGCCTCCCTCGAAGTCCTGCGCCGCACAGGAGTCTCAGTCAAAGACCCAACCGCCCTCAAAATCCTAAAAAACGGTGG
>CAYSCS010000109.1:0-42618 GCA_964429695.1 uncultured Eubacteriales bacterium | reverse complement strand
CATTCGTAGCTTCTGTTTCATAACCTAACCTCCTTTCTCTCAAGGTGAGGTTATATAATCTAGGGACTCTTATCTCCATTACGGTTAGCTCTTTAAATGACAAGATGATACCTCTACACTTAGATTTTAGATGATTCGATTCCAAATCTTGAAATTTATCTACTGCTGTTGTAAGTTATATAGGAAATGAGATTCAACAAAATTCAAATCGACCATATGGCCTTCATTATCGTGAAGAACCTAATCAAAGAAGAAAAAATTCTTGTTGAAAATAAGAACAAAATAATGGAAGACATCTCTAACTTACTTACTGAAGAATTCCAGAAAGAAGATAAACTTGACCAAGAGGTGAGAGAAATCCTTAACAAGCACATGGAAAAAATAAGGGAAGAGAACATAGAATACCAGACAATGTTCAGGATGATCAAGACAAAGCTGGCTAAGGAAAGGAATATAGTCCTATGATAAGCCGTCTGTCCCGGGAAAAAGTCAACTACCTCTCAAGAAAAATCCTCAACCTGCTTTTTAACAATGACCAAGTCGAATTTCTCGATGAACCGAATGAGATAAGACTTTCTATAGTCAGAAGCATAGAAGAAGAGATGAAGCTCTATGAAGCCATCGACAAAAAAGTAATAGAGAAGATTAATTCCCAGAAGAAGTCGGTAAAAGAGGGAAGCAGGGAATGGGAAATCCTCTACCGCAAATATTATAATGAGGAGATCTCAAAACTCGGCAAATTCTTCGATTGACCCCGAACCACCTCACCTTGAGAGATTGAAGTCAAAAAGTGGGGGATAAAGAAAATCATTTCTTGTATCCCTTTTTCTCCAGGTAATCTTTAAGCGCATCTTTCCAATGGGAAAAATCTTTTAATCCAATCATTTTTGCCCTTTTATTTTCTAACACAGAATAAGAAGGGCGCTTCGCTTTAGCCCCGTAAGTCTTCGAATCCACGGGAACAAGGTTTGGTCTTTTGCCCAGAATCGAAAATATTGCTTGGGCGAATTCATACCAGGTACATTGACCTTCATTGGTAAGATGATATGTTCCGTAGTGCTTTGTCTGGATTAAATCCTTAATTCTGGCAGCTAATTCAGCGCTTGAGGTTGGTGTGATCCATTGGTCATTGACAACCCTTATTTTTTCACCCCTTTCCCCTAGTTCTATCATTTTATCCACAAAATTATAACCCTTCCCCCAGCACCCTGCCACTCCATACAACCCGCAAGTTCGGATAAGAAAATATTTCTCCATCATACTCTTCATAAAATATTCGCCAGCCAATTTTGAGATTCCATAGACACTCAAAGGGTTTGGCACGTCTTCCTCTATGTAGGGCGCCCTTTTTTGACCATCAAAAATATAATCACTGCTGAAATGAACCAAAACACAATCAAGCTCGAGGCAGATTCGAGAAATATCTCTGACCGCTAGCGAATTAACCAAGAATGCCTCAAGAGGATGGTCTTCACAATCATCTACTTTATTATAGGCTGCGGTATTAATCACAATTTCAGGCTTGATTTTAGCGAGTTCTTCTCTCGCTTTCTCTGGCTTAGTGATGTCGAATTCAGGAAAATAGAGGGGAAAAACTTCCCAGGACTGGAGGCTCCCCTTCAGGTCTGAACCAAGCTGCCCATCAGCGCCGATCAATGCTACCCTCATCCCTTTCCCTCTTAAGACAAAGCAAAAAAAGGCCGGACTTTCTTTCTCCGGCCTCATCTTCTTCAAGAAAATGATGTATTTTCTCTTAAAAAAGGAACCTGAAACCCAGAAGAAGCTTATGATGCTTGGACAATTTCCTCCCTTCTCCAAGGGGTGCATGGCCCTCGACGAATATTGAGCCGATGCTCGTATACTTATCAAAGACGTCATAGCCCACTTGACCGATTAGCAAGAAATCGGTCTCTTCTCTTTCTTCTCTTACCTGAGTGCTCACTCCGACTCCGGCTCCAAAAAATGTTGGTCTAGCATGGAGATTAAACAGTGCGCTTCCCATGGCGAATGACTTCCAGGGTTCCCCCTTGAGGGCAAGTGCTCCTCCTCCAGAGAGGACAAAGCTCAGAGTATCAGGAACTAATCTGTAAGCAAGCCCGACACGGCCTAATAAATATTCTCCGTAGCTTCCGCGGGCAATCAGCGGCCCGCCTTCAAATAGAGCAAACAACAATTTTTGCTTTACTTTGACTTCAACTTTTACCGGTTCAGAAACTGCGCCAAAATCATCGGTAACAACCACAGTAACTGCATAAGTACCGGCTTTTTCAAACACTTTTTCCCAAGTGAAAGGCTTTGCTGTTTCAAATCTATCTACCACATTCCCTGCTTCATTCAGAATTTCAAAATTTGCCTTAACCACCTCTCCATCCTGGTCACTCGAGCCCGAGGCGTCAAACAAAATCGGCTTCTTGATATATTCTTCGCACGGCTTACAAATCAGATTGCTTTTGGGAGGATAATTTATGTAGATCTTAGCTTCGCATGGATTTTCAGAAGGCTTTCCTTTTGGATTCAGTGCCTTGCCTTTGAAGATATATTCTCCAGGTTTATCGAAACTCGTCTGCCATCGGGGTGAGTCAGGGGTAAGGCTCTTAGAAGCTACCTTCGTCCCCGAGGAATCAAAGACCTCAACTTCCATTGATTGAGCATATTGGGTGCCGCTCATATCCACAGAGATTGGGTCATTCAGGTTAGCCTTTTCAGGAGTGACTTTGAGCCCACAAATGGCATCAGGTACAATCTCTTCAACCTTTCTCAGACCAACGTTTCCGCAGGGACGTGGCATGATGAATTCATAGTGCTTGAAATCTTTCTTTACGATAAAAGAAAAGACCTTAAGCGGCGCTTTACCTGCCCATTCTATGTCTTCTACTGCTTTAACCTTCCCTTTTGAACGGAAGAGCATCCACATGATTTTATCTCCCACCGGGATTTCCTTTTCCTCGAAAGATGCCGCTTTTATCTGCTCAATGAAGGGAAGGAAAAGGTCTCCATATCCCACAAGGTCAAAGCCATATTTAATATCCCCTGTATACCGATCGAGGACAGTCTTCATTACTTGTTCGGTGGGTATTTCTCCTTTGATTCTCACTAGCGTATAGCGACCCACTTCTTTAAGCTTCTTTGTTTCAGCATAAGAGGTAATGAGGAAAATCACTAGAAGAATGACTAAAAAAGCGCTTATCCCTTTAACCTTCATTTCCGCCTCCTTGTTAAATTGACTTCATTTACAAATCTAATATTTAAGGAAAAAATCAGATTTGTCAAGAAAAATCAGTAAAAATGAACATCTATTCAAATAGATAAAAATAGATTCCTCATTTTATTTTGAGGAATTTTCTGAGGATGGGTTTTATTAAACCTGAATCCCTGGGTTTTGAGTTTAAGGCTTTCTCAATTAGGGGTGAATTGGGGTGCCTCAACATAAGAAGCTTCTCCAGTAATGACCTCCCTTCCCGAATATCTATTTCAGGATGCATCTGAATTCCCCATACTGGTTTATCCTTCAATTTGAAGGCTTGAATGGGACAATTTCGAGTTGAAGCAAGAACTTCGAAATTTTGATTCAGGTTTACCACTTCATCAAAATGAATCGAGAAACAATGGGCTGTTCTTCCTTCCCCCAACAAATCATTCTCCTTTTCGATTCGAATTTTAATCCAGCCTACTTCAGGATTCTCACACCTCTTAACATGAGCAGGACCGAGAAGGGCTAAAACAAGAAGCTGATGTCCATAACAGCTTCCAAGGATTGAAATTCCCTTTTCTATGGCCAGTTTAACGAGCTCCACTTCTTCATAGACCCATTTTTCTCTTTCGAGGATTGAGGCCTCAGACCCTGTCAGGATGAAGTGCGTGAATCCCTCTTCGAGGGCTGGAAAATAACTTCTTTTGGCCTCAAAAGAAATCCATTCACATGCAAGATGAGCCTTCCAATGCCTTACAGGGTCATAAACATTCTTGTCAAGAGAATTATCGATGAGAGCTACTTTTGGTCTCATTTTTTACAACCTGCCTTCAAACTCAAGGAAAAAAATACATGATTTAAAGGCAAAAGACAATTTTTTACTTTTTTTGATGCATTGCTTTTGTTATAATTCATCTTCAACCAAGGAGGAATTACATTGTACAATGTATGGGAAGAGACCGAGCTTCAAGTCATAACCCCGAATGAGCCCGGAATACTGGGTCGGGTCCTGGGCACACTGGCAAATGCCGGCGTCAACCTGAAAGCACTCTGTGCCTTTTCAGAAAAAAAGAGGGGAAAATTCCTACTCGTAACTTCAGACAATAAGAAAGCGGAGAGAGCTTTGAAAGCATTGGGTTATCAAGTGAAATCAAATAATGTAGTCTTGGTTAAAATTGATGACCGTATAGGTGCCGGTGCAGAAGTGGGAACTCTGTTAGGGAATGCCGTGATAGATATTGATTATTGCTATGGCACCTCTTCAGGATTGGGCCAGGTTCTCCTCGTCTTTAAAACGAACGATAACAAAAGGGCTTTAGAAACGTTGGGCTAAACTCTACTCATTGAATCTGAATTTCCTCAAGAGTAAAAGAGAGCGGGGGATGCAAGAACAAAAAAGAATAGCAGTCGTTACCTCTGATGTGCCTTTTGTTGAGGGAGGTCACCTGACGATTGCCCGATGCACAGTCCAAGCTCTTAGAGAAAGGGGATACGAAGCTTGTCTTATCCTCACCCCTCAGAATAGATTTGGTCGTCAATTAAGAGCCTATCTTGCCACTCGGTTCATAGATGTTGAAGAAGACGGCCTGGGAAGGAAGATTCACCAAGCAATCTCTTTTCGCTTTCCAAGTTATGCCCTTCGACACTCTTTGCATGTCTGCTGGCTAAATCATAGAATGAGAGAATACTATGACCTTTGGGAAATTCTTTACTCTCAGCTCAGCCGAAGGGGAAGAATCAAAGAAAACCTGAGGAGATTAATCATCCATGCCCTCGATACCTACCTCCTCAAACACAACGTAACCAAGCTCTTCGCCCAATCTAAGACGATCCAACAAAGATTAAGAAAATGGGGGAAGATCCACTCTGAAGTGCTGTATCCTCCTCCACCTCAGAGAAATTATGACACAAAATCCTACGAAAACTTCATTTTCTGCATCTCCAGGCTTCAGAAATTGAAAAGAATCGACCTCCTCATCGATTCTTTTAATTTCCTAAAAAATAAGGAAATGAAGGCCATAATAATCGGCGAAGGTCCTGAAGAGGTAAATCTTCGCCGCAAAATAAGAGAAACAGGCCTTGAGAAAAGAATAGAACTTCTAGGAAAAAAGGACGAAAAAACTGTCCTCGACCATTATGCGAGATGCCGCGCCGTTTTTTTTGCTCCTCTTAGGGAAGACTATGGATTCGTCACCGGAGAAGCCTTTGCCTCTAGAAAAGCGGTGGTGACTGCTGTGGATAGCGGAGGACCTTCAGAGCTTGTGCGCAACGATGAAACCGGATTCGTGCTGGACCCGGAGCCAGTGAAGATAGCCGAAAAACTTGACCTCTTGGCAGAGGATATCAACCTAGCCGAGAAAATGGGAGTTAAGGCATTTAATTTCATCAAGGAATTTAGCTGGGACAAAGTGGTAGAGAAAATCGTAATCTGTAAATGAATTCTCTTCTAATGAGAACAGGCTCTTTTTAAAAAATTTATATGAATCTCGAGGCGGATAGAATAAAAGAAGAAGTTATCTTTTTGACTTGCGGAAACAATTTTAACTTAGATAAAATTTCAGATGCAAATGCCAATTCCCTTCTTGCTTGAATAAGATAGCCTTCTAACTAAAATAAAATAATATTAAGGCGTAAACAGAGGTCAGGGAGAAAGCAATGAATACACTCATCGTTGCCTTCGTCTTTATCGTCTGGCTCTTAGTTGGGTATAAGGTATATGGAAACTTCATCGAGAAAAGAGTAATTAAGGTAGAAAAAAGTAGACCTACTCCAGCTAGAGAATTTTACGACGGAATAGATTATTCACCCGCAAAAAAACCGCTCCTCTTCGGACACCATTTCTCCTCGATTGCCGGTGCAGGTCCCATTCTTGGCCCTCTCCTTGGAGTTCTGTATTTCGGATGGCTGGGAGCGCTCCTCTGGATAGCACTGGGAAGTGTGTTTGTGGGAGCTGTTCATGATTATACCTCCCTCATGACTTCTGTAAGAAATAAGGCAACATCTCTTGCCGATATCTCAGAAAAAATCTTGGGTTCAAGGACTAAAATTATTTTTTCGGTTTTCCTCTGGCTTGCCCTTTCATTAGTCATCGCAGTCTTTGCCGTAGTGGCTTCACAGACATTAGTCTCTCAACCCGAAATTGTAATCCCCACTTTCGGGTTAATCTTTTTAGCCATGATTATAGGATGGCTAATTTATCAAAGAGGAATGAATGTCCTCTTTGCTACTCTCGCTGCTCTAATTATTTTATTCACTCTGATTTATCTTGGGGAACTATATCCTATCTCTCTTCCCCCTAAAGTCCTGGGAGTGTCTGCAACCACATTCTGGTTTTTTGTCCTCCTCATCTACAGCTATTTTGCCTCTTCCCTCCCTGTCTGGTTTTTGCTCCAACCAAGAGACTATATCAGCATGTGGATACTTTTTTTGGGGCTAGGGATAGGCTATGTGGGGCTTATCCTTTCCCATCCCACTCTAAAGGCACCTCCTTTACATTCTTTCATGAGTAGCGGAGGGCCTTTCTGGCCGATGCTTTTTGTCATCATTGCCTGTGGCGCAATCTCAGGATTCCATTCCGTTGTTGCAGGAGGGACAACGGCCAAACAGCTCCCAGATGAACCGAGCGGAAAAATAATAGCTTATGGGGGAATGATTACTGAGGCTGCCCTGGCAGGGCTTGTGGTTTTTACTGTCTCCAGTGCTCTAATCTGGGATCCAGCTGGGACAGAAAACCCATTCGGATTTCAATATCTGGTAGGCACAAGGGGTGACCCCATAAAAGCCTTCGCCACCGGATATGGAAGGCTCATTTCATCAATTCCTGGCCTTACTCTGAGTTTGGGCCTTTTTTTTGGAACGCTCATGCTCAATGCTTTTGTCCTCACCACTCTCGACACTTCGGCACGGCTTGGCCGATTCATCACTACCGAGCTTTTGGGGAAAAAAATAAAGCCTCTAAATAACAGATGGGTTTCCTCTTCTTTAATTCTCATCCTTTCTGCAATCCTTGGAGCAAGCGAAGGTTATAAGGCGATCTGGCCTGTGTTTGGTGCCTCAAACCAGCTTGTGGCTGGACTGGCACTATTAGTTGTCTCCTCTTATTTATTGGGAGTGAGGAGTCCCACCCCATATACTCTTTATCCTGCCTATTTCATGCTAGTAACAACGGTAGGGGCGCTTTTATATCAGGGAATCAATTTCTTCGAGAAACAAAGCTTTGTCCTAGGTGTGATTTGCTTTATCCTAATCTTGCTGGCTCTAATCATAGTCTATGACTCCCGCGCCTTCCTCTTCAGTGGAAAAAATAAGGCGTGAATCGATTTTAAATTTAGCTAATCATGGATTAGATTGGGAATAAGCTTTAGCTTTAAATTGGAGTCACCTTGAAAATCACTCCTTTGGGGTCGGGGCAACAGAGTGTCTCTGTTTCAGATATCCAGTCATCATGAGGAAGCTCATCTTCTCTCTGTTTTGCGGTCAGGAAGGGAAAAAGACTGTTCAGGGCATAGATGCAGACCCTTTTCCCTTCTGGAATTTCAATAGTTCCCTCTCCCCTGATAAAGAACTTGTCTCCAACCTTATGCCTGGCACCGCATCTTTCCTTTATTCCCACCACCTCAACTCTTAATTCTCTCATCATGCCTCCTATATGTCTCCTTTATTTCTACTCAAAATATAATTTTTGAGAATTAAAAAATCAAACGAAAAAGAGCTTGGCCTCGGCTGCTACTGAGGCCAAAACAATTCATTGACAAATAAAAAATATCTATCGTAAAATTAAAGCTAAATAAAAAATGAAGAGGAGGCACTATGGCAACCAAGGCAGAACCCAATGTCGTTCCCCTTTGTGATGTTCTTCTGGTTTTACTCATCATCTTTATGGTCATCACTCCCATGGTTCAGAAAGGAATAGATGTCAAGCTTCCTGAAACAACCGCAGACACAGGGGCAACCCCTGCAGGACTCATAGTCCTAACCCTGAAAAAAGACATGAGCGTGCTTATCAACCAGGAAGCGGTCAGTCTGTCAATGCTCCAGGACAGACTCAAGAGTATATATTCTGTGCGCCAGGATAAAACCATATTCATTAGAGCAGACGCAAAGCTTCCTTACAGCAGAGTGATAGAACTCATCGACATCGCTAAGGGAGCAGGAGTGGATGTCCTGGGTATTATCCCCGAATACTTCACGGAAGAAGGCGGGGAGATGTGATTCCTTCTTAGCTTAAAACCAACGAAAATGATTAAAGGGAAAAAAAACGTCTTTTTCATCTTAATCATCTTTTTGATCTCTTTGCAATCCTCCGCGGGGAGCAATAAAGAACTCTTGGGTAATCTGAGCAAAGAAGAAATCCTTGAAAATTTTCCTGACTGGGAAGAATTAGTTTCAGCCTATCTTCCAAAAGCTGAAGTAGTTCAGAAATTGAAGGCTATCAATCATGAAATTAAGGTTGAAGTTTATCTTGGAACATGGTGTCCAGATAGCAAAGAGCATGTAAGTGCCTATTTCAAGCTCATGGAAGTGGTGGAGAATCCTTTTATCCTCACAAGCTACATCGGCATTCCCAAAACTAAGGAAGAACGAAAGCCATACATAGAAGGAAAAAATATAGAAAAGGTACCAACTTTCATCCTTTACGAAAACAATCAAGAAATAGGAAGAATCATTGAACACCCCAGGAAATCTGTGGAAGAAGACTTTCTCGAAATCATCGAAGCAAATAATTAGATAAGAAATAAAGCCTTTCTTATTTTCAAGCTCCTTTTATAGGACCAATAACCTCTCGAGAAATAACAAGGCGCTGAATCTCATTCGTTCCTTCGTAAATCTGAAGGAGCTTTGCATCCCTCATCAATTTTTCCATGGGGTAATCTTTCATGTATCCATATCCTCCGAGGATTTGAACACATTCGGTGGTTACTTTCATTGCCACATCAGAAGCATAACACTTCGCCATGGCTGATTCGGCGCTGAAAGATTTCCCTTCATCCATAAGCCAGGCTGCATACCACACCAGAAGCCTTGCCGCATTTATTTCCATTGCCATTTGAGCTATCTTGAAGCTTGTGTTCTGAAAAAGGGCTATGGGCTTCCCGAATTGAGTTCGAGTCTTTGCGTATTCAATGGCATATTCCAGAGCCGTCCTTGCCACTCCTACCCCTGCTGCACCAACCGCTGCTCGAGTGCGGTCCAAGGTTTTCATGGCAATTATAAACCCCATTCCTTCCTTTCCTAACAGGTTCTCCTGAGGAACTTTTACTTCATCGAAAAAAAGTTCTACAGTATTAGAAGCTCTGTGACCCATTTTATCTTCTACTTTTCCTATCGATATACCAGGAATATCTCGGGTCACGATAAAGGCACTTATTCCCCTTGCACCTTTTCCTGGGTCTGTGTTTGCGAAAACGACGTAAAGGCTTGCAATTCCTCCATTGGAGATAAAACATTTAGAGCCATTGATTATGTATTCGGGGCCAACTTTTTTAGCTCTCGTCTTTATCGCCCCTGCGTCTGACCCTGCCTCTCTTTCCGTGAGGCAGAAGGAAGCAAACGACATCCTTTCTGTTTGAGGTGTGAGAAATTTCCTTTTCTGTTCATCGCTTCCGAAGAGGATTATGGGGGTATAGGCTAAGGCATTTACCATCATGGTGGTGTACATCCCCGCACATCCTGCAGCAAGCTCTTCGCTTATGATTACGACATCAAGGTCTTTTAGCCCACCTCCTCCATATTCTCTAGGGATGGTACATGTCAAAAAACCTACTTCGAAAGCTTTTTGCATCACATCTCCTGAAAACTCTTCTCCCTTATCATATTTGGCTGCTTTAGGTCTCATTTCTTTGAGGGCAAATTCCCGTGCCGTCTCTTGGAGTGCTTTTTGTTCCTCTGTTAAACTGAAGCTTATCACTTTTTCCTCCTTAAAGGCTTAATCAGAAATCAAATTAATCGAATTTTATACTTAAATCTGCCAATTCTGTCAATTCATAGGCCTCTCTGGAGAGTTGAATTTCCTCTCTTGCCATCAAGAAAACGGGAACAGAGACTTGAAAAATTTTATGGACAACATCCTGGATTCGAGGCGCCCTTTGAGGATTATACTCTAGATGAAAATAGACCTTCCTTCCCTCCTCATCAAGACATATCTTTTTAACGCCCAATTCCTTCCAAAAAGGAGTGGAAGCCTCGAAAATTTCTTTAAGTGCTCGAAATTCTTCCCCAGACTCAATCCTCATCCTTCCTATTTTTTCCCTTAGCACTTCTCTCACCTCCTCATTCTTGAAGTCTAGAGAATAAATTAGACCTTCAATCATCCTCTTCAAAGGCGGAGAAGAATCTTTCATCCTGATAAGCTCCAAAAATCTAATCCCCGAGGGAAGATACTCATTCATTCTTTCTTTAAATTCGTTTTTGTCGAATACGAATTCAGAACGAAATTCGAAGACTTCCTTCTTCCCTTCCATTCCTAAAGGAAGTGCCGGGGGGAAGGAAATCCTCATCTTCGGATGATACCCTTTACTGTGAACTACTGAAATACCGGCCCTTCGAAAACTCCTTTTGATGACATTAATGAGGTCGACTTGAGAGAGGTAAGAGGCTACGCGAGACTTGGAATAGAAGGCTAAATAACGAACTTCTCTTTCCCCTCTTTTCCCCAAAAAATGTGTCTCCTTGAGATTTAAATTTAAATCGCGGGAGAAATCTCTCTCTAAAAATTTTCTATAGATGCACCCGGCGCATCTTTCACAATCATAATCCCGACAGGAAATGGTTCTCTCTTCCTTGAATGCCTTTTCTAATTCTTGGAGAAGGTAGGATTTTTTTATTCCTGTATCTATATGCTCCCAAGGGAGAATCGCTTCCCTTTCGAGTGCGGAGAGATAAATTTTTTTATCGACTCCTTGAGTTTCAAAGGCTTCATTCCATACTTTATAATCAAAACACTCATCCCAACTATCAAACCTTGCTCCTCTCCTCCACGCCTCTTCCAAAACTGCGGATAATCGTCTATCTCCCCGGGAAAATGTAGCTTCTAGGATTGAGGTTTCAATCTGATGAGCCTTAATCTTCACGCTGGGATATCTCCGCAAACAGCTCTGCAGAAAACGTTGTTTTTCCCTCAAACTTTCTTCTTCTTCCATCTTCAACCATTGGAATGGAGTGTGGGGTTTAGGGATGAATGAAGAAACGCTTAGGTTTATTTGAGGTGCAGACCTCAGGTATCTATACCCAATCTTTATTATCTCTTCCACTGTTCTGACAATGCCCCTTAGGTCTTCTTCTTTTTCAGTGGGGAGTCCAATCATAAAATACATTTTCAGCAATCTCCACCCCTGAAGAAAAGCATTTCGACAGGCCTCCCAAATCTCTTCGTCATGAAGGTTCTTGTTTATTACCCGCCTAAGCCTCTCAGTGCCCGCTTCAGGGACGATGGTAAATCCGGTTTTTCTTACCTTGACTATGTTCTCTGCCAAGCATTTCGAAAGGCCCGCTGGCCTCATTGCAGATAAAGAAAGAGAGATTTTTTCTTTCTCAAAATGTTTCATCAAAGCCTGCACGACTTCCTCTAAGTAGGGATAATCGCTCACCGAAAGAGAAGCCAAGGAAGCATCTTCAAAACCGGTAGAACGAAGGCTGTTAAGCGTATTCTCAAGGACAAGAGCTGGATTCTTCACCCTCGGAGGAAAATAGATGCTAGATGCCTGACAAAATCTGCACTTTTGGGCACATCCTCTCTCTACTTCGATGACAACTCTTTCAAATACCGTCCTCTGATTGGGCACGATTATTTTTTCGGGGAAAGGAAATTGCGAGAAAGAAAAGAAAACTCTCTTCTGAATCTTCTTTCTTGCCCCATCCCTTGGTTTCACGGCAAGGAGGGGAGAATTTTCGACTGGAATAGCTTGATAAAAATGAGGAACATAAACACCCTTTATTTTTCTTAATTCCCTCAGGATTTCTTCTTTTCCTTTTATTTCATGTCTTAGAGTTATAAATTTCTGGATAATTTCGAGGAAACCCTCTTCTCCATCCCCAATCAAGAAAAGGTCAAAGATGTCTGCTACAGGCTCTGGGTTAAATGCTGCAGGTCCTCCAGCAATGACCAGCGGATGATGATGAGGGTCCCTATTTCTGGAGAAAAGAGGGATTTTGCCCAGCTCAAGAATGGTAAGAATGTTTGAATAATTTAGCTCAAAGAGAAGAGAAAAGCCTAGGATATCAAATTCAGAAAGAGGAATCTTGTTTTCGAGTGAAAAAAGTGGAATATTCTGGAAGCGAAGCTTTTCCTCAAAATCAAGCCAAGGGGAAAAGACCCTTTCTGCTAAAAAAGAAGGATGGCTGTTGATTAGGTGGTATAAGATTTTTTGTCCTAAATAAGACATCCCCACTTCATAGACTTCAGGGAAAACGAGAGCAATCTTTGCCTTCACCTTTTGGGGATTCTTCTTGATCTCGTTCCATTCTCCTCCAAGATAACGAGCCGGCTTTTCAACTTGACGAAGAATTTTTTCGATGTTCCTCATGAAATCCATTTTGTCTAAATAAAAATCACTTAGATCATACTGAAGAAGAAGAGAATTTAGAGTGTGAAATAAAATTAAACATTGACGAATCTTCTCATCTTGACGTTAAGAACAAAGGAAACGCAGATGTAAGAGGTCAGGAGAGAAGACCCTCCATAACTCAATAAGGGAAGAGGAATGCCCGCGATTGGAAAGAGACCGATGACCATCAATACATTGATCAAGAATTGGGAAGTGAACAAGATGGAAACCATGAATACAAGATAAATACCAGCTCTATCACGGGAACTAAAAGCGGAGCGAAAAATCCTGATAAGAAATAATAAATATAAAGCCATAGACATTGTCACGCCCAAAAATCCAGCCTCCTCCCCTATGACAGAAAAAATAAAATCAGTATGGCGAGCAGGGATGAACATCAGCTGTGTCTGGCTTCCTTTCTTGTATCCTTTTCCCAGAATCCCGCCTGACCCAACAGCAATCTTTGACTGGAGAAGATGATATCCAGACCCACGGGGATCCTGCATAGGATAAATTACTGTCTTTACTCTTTTCTTTTGATAATCTTTGAGAGCAAAATTCCAGCCTAATACTCCAATGCTAATCGTTGTTATCAGCAAAATAATCAATGCCTTTTTTTTGAGTCCGGCTAGGAGAAAGGCAGCCAGAATGATGAAGAGATAGGTAAATGAAGTCCCAAGGTCAGGTTGAAGGGCAACAAGTATCACAGGCAAAGAAACCACCATAACGCTTACTAATCCTTGACGAAAGGAGAGATATTTTTCCCTGTAGTTTGAAAAAATGTAGGATAAGATTAGGATAACAACAGCCTTTCCCAGCTCAGAGGGTTGAACTTGAAAAGATAAAAATCTTATCCATCCTCTTGTCCCGGCTACAGGTAAACCAAAAATCAATAAGGTAAGGAGAACAAAAAGAAGAACTATAAAGAGATATGGGGAATAATCGATGATGATTTTATAATCTACCACCAGAAGGAGGAAAAGAACAACGAGGCTTATAATTATCCATGAAATCTGTCTCGAGGTAAAGTTTATTCTTAGATATTCAGAAGAGCTGTGGATGAAGATTACTCCTAGGGCAGAGTTCGCCAGAAGAAGCAAAATTAGAAGCCAATCTATGTTTTTAGCAAGATTCCTATCTATCATATTTTTCCTTGTAAAGCTTGAGCAATTCCTTTGCGAGGGGGGCTGCTGTCTTACCTCCCATTCCTCCAAATTCGACAAGGACAGTGATGACAACTTCAGGGTCATTCTTGGGAGCAAAACCTGTAAACCAGCTATGAATTTTAGCATCTTTCCTCTCCCCCTGTTTCTCTCTGCCCCTCCTGCTGAGAAGCTGAGTCGACCCTGTCTTTCCGCACACCTCAAAATCTTTTAGGTATGCGGCCCTTCCCGTACCCTCATCATTTACAGAACCCCACATCCCTTTTATGACTTCCTCAAAAATATCCGGTTTTATCTCAATTCTTTGACCAGGACTTAAGAAAGCGCTTTCTTCATCCCTTTTTGTCCCCTTAACCACTGATTTTAAAAGATGAGGGACTATCTTTCTCCCTCTATTCGCTATCAATGCCGTATGCGCGGCAATTTGAAGTGGAGTGACAAGCAATGGACCCTGTCCGATGGAAACAGAGATTGTCTCTCCTGGATACCAAGGAATTCTCCTTGCATTTTCTTTCCATTGGGGAGAAGGCACAAGCCCTTCTTTTTCCCCTGGCAAATCGATCCCTGTCTTTTCCCCAAATCCCAAGCGGCTGGCATAGGTTGAAATTGCTTCTATTCCCATTCTCCTTCCCAGTTGATAGAAAAAAATATTGCAAGATTGTCTAATTCCTTCATAAAGATTAACACTCCCATGTCCTCCCTTAACCCAGCAAGAAAAATGGTTTCCATAAATCTGAATCTGACCCTCGCAATAAAAACTCGTTTGAGGAGTTATGAGGTTTAAATCAAGGGCAGCAAGAGCCATGGTCAGCTTAAACACCGACCCGGGGGCATAAAGGCCTCTCAGGGCGCGATTTTCTAGAGGGAAATCGGTTCTCTTTATCAATTCCATCCATTCTTGGGGTGAAAAACGATTGATGAATTTATTGGGGTCATAATTAGGGTAACTGGCAAGTGCTAGGACCTCCCCAGTCTTACTTCTCAAAATGATGATTGCACCTTCTTTTCCCTCGAGGAGCTCCTCAGCCTTTTTCTGGAGGTCAAAATCCAAGGTGAGGTAAATTTCTTTGCCGGGCAGAGGGTCTTCTCTTCTTAATTCGCCTCTACTTCTTCCCAGGCTGTCGATAAGCTCAATTAATTTCCCTTCTCTTCCAGCTAGAATCCTTTCATACGTCCTCTCTATTCCGTTCTTCCCTACAAGGTCTCCCATTCTTTTCTCAGAAAAAGCCCCTTTCTGGAGGTCTTCAGCAGACACCTCTTGTAAATAGCCCAACACATGAGAGGCCAATCTCTGGAAAGGGTAATTTCTTCTTGGTTCAGCCTGAACGATTATTTCCGAATATTCTGATTTTCTGGCTTCTATTCGGGAGACTTCTTCAAAGGAGAGATTATCCTTGATAACAATTGGTCTCCAAGGAGGCAGGGATTTATATTTCCCAATTCTTTCCATGAGGACTCTTTTATCTATCTCTAAAAGTTTGGCAATTCTCTCGTAAGATTCCTCGACACTCTTACAGTTCTCGCGGATCACAGAAACATTGAAGGAAGCGTTGTTATCAGCAAGAATGATTCCTTCCCTTGTTCTAATCAATCCTCTGGGGGCAGGAAGCGAAACTTCCCTCGTCCTGTTTGATTCAGCAAGCTTCCAGTATTTATCATGGTCGAGAATCTGAATTTTCCAAAAGCACAAGATTATGAAAAGCGCGAAAATTTTAATGAACCTCAACGTCTTCCTCACTCTTTTCAAAAGCGGGGTTAAGTCTTCATAGATTTTTTCAACTGCCATTCTTTCCTTTTAATTATCTTTTAAATTTCTTTATCAAAGTAAAGACTATATTCCCGAACAAGGCTGTGCAAAGCGGTTGAAGAAAAATAATCCCGCCTCGAGTATCTAGGGAATGGCTGAAGATGAAGCTGTAGAGGAGAATCCATAAGAAAAAATTCACATATAATAAAATTAATATAAATATGAAGTTTCTGAGAGGAGTGGTTAAGTCCATTTTCTTTGAAAAATACCCCGTCAAAAATCCCATGATTGTCTTGGAAAGCCCTCCTACTCCAAAAACTCCCAGAGAGAAGGTATCCTGGAGGAGACCGCAGGAAGTGCCGAGAATACTGCCCCAGATCTCTCCTTTCTGCAGTGCAAAATAAATCACAACTAGAGCTAAAACGTCAAAGAAACCGAAAATAGAGGGAAATATTTTTTCTAAGGCAATAAAGATTACAAACCCAGCTCCCACTCCAATTAAGATTTCTTGTAAGTCTTTCATTCAAAACTCTTATTCTAAAAATTCAAGCGGATTTTTCATTAAAACGGAAAGATAATCCAATTCTTGAGGTCGGAAAAAGGGAACGACTCGAATCTCTTTAAAAATAGAAGTTGGATTTGTGACGACTGAGATTATTTCACCGACTTCAATCCCTGGGGGATAAATCTTATCAAATCCCGATGTGAGGAGTCTTTCTCCCGGCTGGACTTCTCTTGTAGAGAGCACATATTTTAAAACACACTTTCCTTTGCCGTCCCCGCTTAAAATACCCAAGATATCTCTCCCTCTTGAAAACACACTCACCCCACTCTCTACATCTGTTATCAGCTGTACTCTTGCCTCTTTGAAAGTTACTGGTTCAATCACACGTCCCACCAGTTTACCGTAACGATCGATTACAACCATGTCTCTTTTAATTCCATCCAGCGAACCCTTGTTGATGACAATAGATTTCTGAGGATTGCTGGCATCAAAGGTTATTGTACGACAGGTCAAAATGTTTTGATGAAATTTTAAGAGACCTTCCTTTATTTCCTCCAAGCTTCTATATCTCTCAAGTGCCTTCAGCAGAAATTCATTTTCATAGCGAAGTGAAAGATTTTCCTCCCTCAACTTCTCATTTTGGGATTTTATCTTCGTCAATAAAAAATATCTATTTATAAAATCTGTAGATTTCTGGAAAACGAGCACCACGCCATGACTTAGAGGAGAAAAAACAGAAAACATCGCTCTCTCCAGGTAATTTCTTCTTTCGCCAAGCGGGGCCTGAAGGGAAATGAGGAGCATATTGAAGAGAATTAAAAGAAAGAAAAGAATGAAATTCTTCTTTTTAAGGAAAAGAGGCATTAAATCTAATCGATTAAATTTAAATCAATGAAACTTTTTTCAGCAACTCAATATCATCGAGCATCTTGCCCGCTCCCATAACAACCGTGGTTAAAGGGTCATCGGTGATGAATACGGGCAGCTGCGTCTCTTCTCTCAGACGTTTATCGAAGTTCTTGAGAAGAGAGCCCCCTCCTGTAAGCACAATTCCTCTGTCGATGATATCAGCAGAAAGCTCAGGAGGGGTTTTCTCGAGGGCTATCCTCACAGCATTGATTATGGCAGAGACTACATCTTCTAAGGCTTCCCTTATTTCCTGATCATCAACCACAATCGTCTTGGGGATTCCTTCTCTCAGGTCTCTACCTTTTATTTCCATGGTCATTGGCTCATCCAGCGGAAAGGCTGACCCAATCTGCATTTTAACCAGCTCGGCTGTCCTTTCACCGATGAGCAGGTTGTATTTTTTCTTGATATACTGAATGATTGATTCGTCCATCTCATTTCCTGCAATTCTTATCGAATGATTCAAGACAATCCCTCGAAGAGAGATGACGGCGATATCTGTTGTTCCCCCTCCAATATCAACTATCATGTTTCCCGTGGGTTCGCTTATGGGAAGGTCGGCGCCAAAAGAGGCTGCCATGGGTTGTTCCACAAGATAAACCTCAGAAGCTTTGGCTCTCAAGGCAACATCCTTGACCGCTCTCCTTTCCACCTGGGTTATTCCCGTAGGAATTCCTATCACGATCCTTGGTCTTATCAAAAAACTCCTGTTATTTGTAGAAGATTTGATAAAAAAATCGAGCATCTTCTCAGCCATTTCAAAATCTGCAATCACCCCATCCCTCATTGGTTTAATGGCCAGAACTCCTTCAGGAGTCTTACCCAACATCTCTTTAGCTTTCTTTCCTACTGCTTCCACTTTTCCTGTATGCTTGTTGACGACAACAATCGACGGTTCCTGGACTATGACTCCCTTCCCTTTGAGATAAACACAGGTATTAGCAGTGCCCAAGTCTATGGCAAGGTCGCAAATGAGTCGCTCTTTCACCCACCCTATCAAGCTCATCTTTCTAACCTGTTCTATTTTTATAATGTTTATTTAACACAATTTCTTATTTTTAGCAATCAATATTTCTCTTGAATTTCTATTCTTTTAAGATAGAAATAAGTTTATCCTCTTTTCTCCTCAACGGTTTAAAGCCTCAGTTTAGACGAGTTTTTATATCAATTTTACATAATTTTCCTTGACTTTTTGCCCCAGAGATATGTATATAAAAGCAAACAAGACTTAAGAGGAGGTCATCATGAAGGTTGATCTCTATAAACCCTTTGTCCCCCCCGAACAATCGATGAAAGAAATTTCCTTCAAAGCCATATTTCTGGGTATAGTCATGGCCATAATTCTGGGCGCTGCGAATGCTTATCTTGGACTCTTGGTGGGAATGACGGTCGCAGCTACCTTCCCCGCAGCAGTGATTTCGATGGCGGTTCTGCGCCCCTTTAAAGGAACAATACTCGAAGAGAATTTAGCTCGAACAACGGGTGCAGTGGGAGAAGCCCTCGCCGCAGGTGCAATCTTTACCATTCCTGCTTTCCTGATGACAGGGGTCTGGACAAGATTCGATCTCTTCAAATCTTCCCTGCTTATGCTCGTAGGAGGTGTACTGGGAGTCTTCCTCATTATCCTTGTCCGCAGGACTCTTGTAGAAGATGCCGAACTCCCCTTTCCTGAAAGCATTGCTTGTGCAGAAATGGTAAAGACAGGCCAGAAAGCAGGCTCAAATGCTAAATACATGTTCTGGGCGATGGGACTCGGAGGACTAATAGAATTCTTCACTTCAAGCAGTGGAATCCAACTCATCAAGCCTTATGTGAATGCTGTTTTTCGAATTCCAGGGCTCTCTCGGATTACTTACCTCAACAGCGACAACGTAGAAGTGACCAAGTCTTCTCCCATAAAGGGAAGGATGTTCATTGAGTCGCCCTCAGCAAATGCAGCCATGACTGGAGTTGGTTTCATCATCGGACCTAAATTGGCAGCCCTCACCTTTTCTGGAGGAGTATTGGGCTGGTTATTCCTGATGCCTATTCTTCTTTTCATCAGCGGAGACCTTCAAGATGTAGTTTCCAAATTTGACAATAACTGGACGGCCATGGCTATCTCCGCTTATAACGCTCAAATCAAACCTGTTGCCGTTGGCGCCATGCTAGTTGGTGCCTTTTTCACCCTTTTCAGGATGAGAAAGAGCTTAATTGCGGGAATTGCCCGCTCTGTTAAAGACGTCCAGAGAGCCAGCACGGGAACAACCCCAGAGACCCTCAGAACAGACAAAGACCTCCCCTTCCCTTCTATAGTGATCGCCATCGTGGCCTTGGTAATACCGATGATTGTCCTTTACACCGTGTTTACCCACAACTTAGGGGCTTCATTGGTTTCTGCTTCGGTTATGATTATCATGGGCCTCCTTTTTGCGGCCGTTGCAGGCTATCTTGTGGGGATAATTGGCTCCTCATCCAATCCTATTTCTGGCTTGACGCTGACTACATTGCTTATAGCAGCTTTGATGATGGTTCTCATGGGACAGAGGGGAAACGAAGGAATAGCAGCTGTGCTGGGTGTAGCGGCTGTTGTCTGTTGCGTTGCAGGGGTAGCTGGAGACATGATTCAGGACTGGAAAGTTGGACACATTTTGGGCGGAACTCCCTGGAGAATGCAGATTGGAGGAATCGTAGGAGTTGTGGCAGCAGCTTTAACTTTAACCTTCTCCCTTCAGCTTCTTCATAATACAAAAGTCATTGGAAGCGAAGCCTTGCCTGCTCCTCAGGCTGGATTGATGGCCACCATGTCCAAGGGGATTGTCGGCGGAGAAATGGCATGGCCTTTAGTGATTGCAGGGATGCTTCTGGCTATTGTTCTCATCCTCATCGGCTCCCCCTCGCCGATGCTCATTGCGGTAGGAATGTACCTCCCGTTTCGGGCAACAGCCTGCATCTTCTTTGGTGGTGTTTTGAAGTACTTCCTGGATGCTCGAGTAAGAAAAAAACGTCCCAACTCTAAAGGGAAGGAAATCGTAGAAAACATCGGACTTCTTCTAGCTTCAGGATTGATCGCAGGACAGGCAATCATGGGAATAATAACCGCAGCCTTAGAAGGAGGCGGGATTAAACTCCCTGAATCATTGAATGAACCATGGCTGGGGCTTTTAATCTTTTTCATTTTGGGTTTTATCCTACTCTATTTCCCTTATAAGAAGCTCATCGATTCCAAAGAATACGAATCCTGATAGAGCCTGAACCATAACTTTCAAGTGAAAATAAAGAGAAAAGAAGAAAAGAATCTTCTTGACCTCGTTCCATTGCGAATGACCGAATGGGAAAAGAGAGATGAAAACCTCATAGTGCTTCTTAAACCAAAGTTCAAAAATCCTCTCTTTGGCCGCTATATCTTCCGTTTTCTTGGGAAACCCTATTACAGAATAAACCTCGATGCCATCGGAAGCTTTATCTGGGAAAGATGCGACGGGAAGAGCACAGTGAGACAAATTGGAAAGAGCCTCCATCAGAAATTTGGTGATAAGGTTGAGCCTGTCTATGAACGCCTTGCTCTTTTCCTGATGTCTCTTGAGCGAGGAAAATTCATTTCCTATGAGGAGTCTTCAGAAAAGGCGATTGAATGAAAAATAGTTTTTGATTAAAATAAGGTATTAAAAAAATAAGCACAAATGGCAAGGTTAGAAATCGTAACGTATGGAAACCCCATTCTTCAAAAAAAGGCAGAGAAAATAAAAAACATAGATAATGAAATTCTGAAGCTCGCCGAGGACATGGTTGAGACCATGCATAATGCCCCTGGAATAGGATTAGCTGCCCCCCAGATCAACCGGAGTCTCCAGCTCATAACTATTGACCTCTCTCTTGGAGAAAAAAAAGAAGACCTCATTATCCTCGTTAACCCAGAAATTGTCCATCAACAAGGGGAAGACCTGGCCGAAGAAGGGTGCCTCTCTATTCCCAAAATTCAGGAAAAAGTTCTGCGACCCCTCAAAGTAATAGTCAAAGGAATAGACCTAAATGGAAAAGAAAAAATCATTGAAGCAGAAGGCTTATTAGCTCGAGTTTTCTGTCATGAAATAGACCATATAAACGGAAAGCTTTTTATCGACCACCTTTCTCCTCTTAAGAGAAGCCTCATCAAGAAAAAACTTAAGAAAGAAATAGCAATTTAGTTTTTCTGATGAAAATTGTCTTTTTTGGTTCTTCTCCTTCCAGCCTCATCTGTTTAAAGAAAATCTTAGAAGAAGGCCACGAGATCCCTTTGGTTATCACCCAACCCGATAGACCTTCAGGAAGAGGGAAAAAGATAATATTCTCCCCAGTGAAGAAGTTTGCTCTGGATGAAGGTATTCGCATCTTACAACCTGAAAAGATAAGAACGGACGAGAAAGTCCTGGAAGAATTAAAGAAAATCAAACCTGATTTGAATGTAGTCGTCGCTTATGGGCAGTTAATTCCCTCCTCTATCATCTTCCTTCCCCTATATAAATCTATAAATCTCCATTTTTCCCTTCTGCCTAAATATAGAGGTGCCTCTCCAGTGCAATGGGCCATTCTGAATGGGGAAGAAACTACAGGCGTGACTATCTTTGAATTAAACGAAAAGCTCGACGAAGGTGACATCCTCACGCAAAAAGAAGTCAGGATATTTCCTGAAGAGACAGCGGGAGAATTGGAAAAGCGCCTGGCTGAGATAGGAGCCGTTCTTCTTGGAGAAACAATGAAAAAAATTGAGGAGATTAAGCGTCAGCCCCAGGACCATTCCCGAGCAACTTATGCCCCTAGGCTTAAAAAAGAAGAGGGGAAAATTGACTGGAAAAATGAAGCTCTTCTAATAGAAAGAAAAGTCAGAGCCTTCAATCCTTGGCCTTCAGCCTTTACATTTTTTGATAAGATGAGAATTAAAATCCTCAAAGGAAAAAGAATAGAGGGAATAACCTCCTCATCTCCTGGAGAAGTCGTGGGGCTAGAGAAGGATGGAATCAGGGTGAGTTGTGGTCAAGGTTCCCTTTTTCTGATTGAAGTTCTTCAGGCTGAAAATAGGAAGACAATGAATGCCCATTCATTCACCCTCGGAGCGAGAATAGAGTGCGGGATGAAATTCAATTAAGCATCCTAAAATTTTCCCCTTAAGCTTAGATAAGGTTATTCTTCTAATATGTAATAATAGGGGTTTAGCGGCTTTCCGTTGAGATGCACTTCATAATGCACATGGGGGCCTAATGCTTTTCCGGTCTTACCCACAAGACCTATAACTTCTCCCCTTTTCACTCTTTGCCCCGGCTTCACCAAGAATTTGCTGAGATGACAATAAACGGTAGTAAATCCACCCCAATGAGTGATCTTGACCGTATTCCCCCCGATTTTATCTTTTGTCGTTTCAATCACCAAACCATCAGCCGTGGCAACAACTGAATTCCCGTAATGAGTGGCGATATCAATTCCCTTGTGAAATGCCTTCATTCCTGTGAAAGGGTCGACCCTCCATCCATAAGATGAAACCCAGTATCCTTTAGTGGGAGCAATACTCGGTGTCCCCGCAAGGATTATTTTTTGGTCCTCAAAAAAATTGTATAAAGCATCAAGATTTCTTTCCAGGCTTTCTGCTTTTTCGCTTATTTCTTTCAATTGGTCGAGGCTGAGGGGTGTTGTTAAATTACTCGCTAGAGCATCTTGATGCTCTGCGCTTGTTCCACTTCCTATTCCTACTTCCCTTAGAACTTCAGGTGATTTTAGCCCTGCAATTATATTCAGCTTCTTCACATAATTGTCAAAATTCTCGATCCTCCCCTTAAGTTCCTCGATTGAATTTTTATACTGGGCTATAGTCTGCTTCTGATTTTCGCTTATTTTCAAGAGGGCTTTATACTTATACCGATTGATGTTCATCAGTGAATAATCAACAAGAAAAAAAAGGAGTGCCACAGAAAGAAAAGATGCAACTCCGGTGAGGACTGTCACTCTTTTTTTTGAAAAGGTTATGGTTTTGAATTTTCCCTTATAATGAGGCACGATAATAATGGAAAGAAATCTTTTCTTCATCATCTTTCCCCTTGATTATCATAATCAAAAATACCATGTCAAGCCTTTCCTTCCACCCGCTTTGATTTTTTTCTGACATTCTCTTTAATCCATTTCAAGATATTTTCAAGAGAAGTGCCGGGTGCAAATATCTCTGCTATTCCCAGCCTTTTTAATGCGGGGATATCTTTATCTGGAATTATTCCTCCGGCAATGACCATAATATCAGTTGCATTTTTTTCTTTGATTAGATTCATAATTTTGGGGAAGAGGACGTTATGGGCTCCTGAAAGAATGCTAAGCCCCAAAAGGTCAACATCTTCTTGCAAGGCGGTGTTTACAATTTCTTCAGGAGTCCTCCTCAAACCTGAATATATGACTTCATATCCGGCATCTCTCAATACGCGGCAGAGGACTTTTGCCCCCCGATCATGTCCGTCAAGACCTGGTTTGGCTATCAGGATTCTTATCCTTCTCTCAGGCATTTGCCCCTTGAAGATGAAATTTTCACATTGACTGTGAGGATTAAACTTATTCTTCGAAGACTTTGAAAACTAGGTCATTAACCCTCACCGGACTCTCCACCTTAAGTCCAACAGGCTGGCCAGGCCTGGCAATATCCACAGGGACATGCTCAACTTGCATGGATTCAACTTTCTGAAAAAAATCGGTGGTATGTCCCTTGATATGAATGGTGTCACCAAGACGAAGGCTGCCTTTGGAAAGCTCCAAGACACCCACGTTTATTTTGGAAAAATAGTGGGTGATCTTACCTATTTCTTCCTCCATCAGAACCTCCTTCTGAGCGGTTTTAAAAATATCAAAATTATTTTATAAAGACAAGCTTTTTAATTGAAAAATTTCAACCTACTTTTCGGGTTTAACCATTAATAATTTCTGTATTCAAGAGAGAAGTCTTCAAGCTCATCAAATTGAAGATACCGATAAACTTTATCTTTACAGGAAGTAATCTTCTTATCTACTTCTGAAAAATATTCCTCAGGCGTGGGGATTTTTCCCTTCAATGCTGCTACTGCAGCAAGCTGTGCAGAACCAAGATAGACACGTGCCTTATCTCCCATCCTGTTATCAAAGTTTCTAGTCGAGGTTGAAATTATGGTTGCTCCAGGCCTTACACGAGCTTGATTCCCCATGCACAGAGAACATCCAGGAATTTCGGTGCGTGCTCCAATGCTAGCAAAAATAGAATAATAACCCTCTTTTATCAGTTGTCTTCTATCCATTTTAGTGGGAGGGGTCAACCAAATTCGGGTAGGAAGGTACCCAGCATTTTCAAAAATCTTCCCTGCTGCTCTAAAGTGCCCAATGTTTGTCATACAAGAGCCAATGAAGATCTCGTCAATTTTATCTCCTGCAACTTCAGAAAGAGGCTTTACGTCGTCAGGGTCATTGGGACAGGCGAGGAGAGGCTCCTCTATTTCATCTAAGTCAATTTCAATCACTGCTGCGTATTCTGAATTCTGATCAGGTCTGAGGAGCACGGGATTTTTTAGCCATTCCTTACAACTTTCGATTCTTCTATGGAGAGTCTCGGCATTCTGATAACCCTCTTCAATCATCTTCTCCATCAGGGCGATGTTGCTGCGCACAAAGCGAGCGGTACTCTCTTCGCTAAGAACAACGGTTCCTCCAGCAGCAGAACGTTCGGCTGTAGAGCAGGTAAGCTCAAAAGCCTCTTCCACAGATAAATTCGGCAATCCCTCCATCTCTATTATTTTTCCGTTGAAAACATTCTTTTTCCCCTCTTTAGCTACCGTCAATAGCCCTTTTTTGAGGGCAAAGTAGGGAATGGCATTAACCAAATCTCTCAGTGTGATCCCTTCTCTTAGTTTACCTTTGAATCTGACAAGCACGGATTCTGGCATATCAAGAGGCATAAAACCCAGTGTTCCTGCAAAAGCAACCAGTCCGGAGCCTGCAGGAAAGCTCAGACCAAGTGGGAAACGAGTATGAGAATCACCAGCTGTACCCAAGGTATCAGGGATAAGTAAACGATTCATCCAGGAATGGATTATTCCATCTCCTGGCTTAAGCGAAACACCTTTCCTTTCTATCACGAATTCAGCCAGAGACTTATGCATCCTTACATCACTCAAGCGCGGGTAGGCAGCAGTATGGCAGAAAGACTGGACAAAGAGACCGGTCTGGAATTCAACACAGGCAAGTTCCTTTAATTCCTCTGCAGTCATTGGCCCTGTGGTATCCTGAGAGCCAACAGTAGTCATTTTGGGCTCGCATGATTCTTGAGGCAAAACCCCTTCTTTGCCGCAAGCTTTGCCCACAAGTTTTTGAGCTAGGGTGAACCCTTTTCTTTCTTTTTCCTTCTTAAGGCTAAGAAATGTCCAGGTTTTTGCCTCACTCATCTTCAGCGCTGCGCGAGCCTTTTCCGTTAAGGACCTTCCGATGATGAGATTAAGCCTCCCCCCTGCCCTATATTCATCCTTTATAGAAGGGGGACGAAATTCAAATGAAACTATTTCCTCTCCCTTCTCATCAGCGATAGTCTGAGATTCAGTATCGATGGTTATTATTTCTCCATGTCTTATTTTCCTCACCTCACAGACAATAGGAAGACATCCTGAATCCTCAAGAGTATTGAAGAATATGGGAGCGATCAAGCCTGCCATCACAACTCCTCCCCTTCTCTTGTTAGGGACATAAGGAATATCCTCTCCTATGTGCCACAACAAGGAATTTGTGGCTGATTTTCTCGAAGAACCTGTTCCTACCACATCTCCGACGAAAGCCACTCGATAGCCTTCATCTCTGAACTTCTTTATTATTTCCAATCCTCCCGGGAAGCGCATCTCCCCCATGGAAAGTGCATGAAGAGGGATGTCAGCCCTGCTCCAGGCGTGTTTGGCAGGAGAAAGGTCGTCTGTGTTAATTTCTCCGTCGACCTTGAACACTTTGAGTTGAAGCTTTTTAGGGAGAGGGGGCCTGCTCAGGAACCATTCGCTCTCAGCCCAAGATAAGATTACTTCTTTTGCAAACCGATTCCTCTTTGCCAAACTCAAAACGCGCTCGAAGGCACTATAAATTAAGATAATTTTTTTTAAAGCCTCAGCTGCACTTTCTTGCAATTCAGCATCTTCTAAAAAATTTACCAGAGGTTCAACATTATAACCCCCCATCATCGTCCCCAAGAAAAAAACTGCCTTCTTTTTATCGATTAGGGGTGAAAAAATCTCTCCTTTTGCCACCTTTGTCAACCATTCCGCCTTTACCCTTGCTGCAGCGTCGACACCTGGAGGGATTCTTTCGCTCAGAAGATGGAGGAGGGTTTCTTCCTGACCCGAAGGGGGATTTTCGAGTAAGCGACAGACCTCGCTTGTTTGTTCAGAGTTCAGAGGAAGAGGGGGGATTCCCTGTCTTTCCCTTTCTTTTTTATGTTCAAAATATGATTCAAGCATATCAAGCCTCCATTTTTTAACTTATATAAAACGATTAGTTCTTTTTGTCAAAAAGTAAGTCTCCAAATCGGTTTTTCTTTGTTTTATTTAAAAAGAGCCTTTCCATAGGGATTAATAATGATAAAGAAAAAAGAATCCTAAAGATTGAGATCAGCCCTGAAAGAATCATGAAATTGAAAAAGCGTTGAAGCTAACGTTATTAAAGAATCCTTCTTTAAAGATAATTTTAGGTTGATTTTCATCCCCAAAAAAATATAATATTTTTTCCTATCCATAATTCATAAGATTAAGGGAGGAATAATGATAGATAAAACACAAATAGAAAGAGCTAAAGAATACTTCGGCCAAATCATCGAGGAGCAACTCAAGAGAGTGGAAGAGATGAAAAAGGCTCCTGAGTGGATTGATTATTCAAAGATCAAGCCCATCATCATCGGCATCATCGGTGGAGATGGAATCGGTCCTTATATCGCAAAGGAATCGAGGCGTGTTCTTGAATTCATATTAGAGGATGAGTTGCGGAGCGGAAAAGTTGAGTTCAGAAACATCGAAGGATTGACGATTGAAAATCGTGCCAAACACAACAAAGCCATTCCTGACGATGTGTTAGAAGAAATCAAGAAGTGCCATGTAACGCTTAAAGGTCCAACAACCACCCCCAGGAAGGGGGACCCCTGGCCCAACATAGAAAGCGCAAATGTGGCCATGCGACGCTATCTAGACCTCTTCGCCAACGTAAGACCCGTGAGAGTCCCAAAGGAAGGGATAGACTGGACATTCTTCCGAGAAAACACTGAGGGCGCCTACATCATGGGAAGCAAGGGAATAAATGTTACAGATGACTTAGCCATCGACTTCACAGTGACTACAACCCAGGGTGCAGAAAGAATCATAAGATTGGCCTTTGAATACGCGAGAAAGAACAAAATAAACAGAGTGACCATAGTCACAAAGGCAAATGTCATCAAAACCACAGACGGAAAATTTCTAGACATTGGCTATAAAATCGCGAAAGAATACCCGGAGATAGAAGTCGATGACTGGTACATAGACATCATGACTGCCAAACTCGTGGACCCCAAAAGAAGAACTCAGTTCAGAGTGATAGCCCTTCCCAACCTCTATGGAGATATTCTTACAGATGAAGCGGCTGAATTTCAGGGAGGAGTGGGAACAGCAGGGAGCGCAAACATTGGCAAAAAGTATGCCATGTTTGAAGCCATCCATGGCTCTGCACCTCGAATGGTTAAAGAAGGAAGAGCTAAATATGCCGACCCCTCAAGCATGATTAGGGCAGCTGCTTTTCTAATAAACCATATCGGGTATCCGGAGAGAGCGAAGAATCTAGAAATGGCCCTTGATATCTGCGGACAGTACGAGAAGAAACTCGTCGTAACCGGAAGAGACACAGGAGCCACGGGAGAAGAATTTGCAGATTACCTGATGGAGACGCTTAAGGATCCAAATTTGAAGAACAAGTGGGAGAGTTTCGCTCTTGCTTAAATCTTTCAAAGTAAGTAGTAGGAAACAAGAAAGCAAGGATTGCTCTTCTTGACTGAAGAGAAAATCTGAATTATATTTCAGGTTTCAAATAAAATTTTTTCATAAAATATCATAGAAAGAGGAGGTATAATGATGAGAAAAAAGGTAACCGTAATTGGCGCTGGTCATGTGGGTGAGGTAACTGCATTTAAGATTGCAGAGAAAGAGCTTGCGGATGTGGTTCTGCTCGACATCATCGAGGACATGCCCATAGGAAAAGGACTGGATATCCTCGAAGGTGGACCAGTCGGAGGGTATGATTCCAGAGTCATCGGGACTAATTCCTACGCCGACACCGCAAATTCTGACATAGTAGTCATTACAGCTGGTGTTCCCAGAAAACCAGGCATGAGTCGTGATGAATTGGTTGGGGTGAATTTTGGAATCGTAAAATCTGTGACCGAACAGGTCATCAAGTACTCCCCTAATTGTATTCTTCTGGTTGTTTCCAATCCCTTAGATGCCATGGCCTGGACAGCATACAAGGTGAGTGGTTTTCCTAAGAATAGGGTATTTGGAATGGCAGGAATCTTAGATACGACTCGCTTCAGAACCTTCATTGCCATGGAGCTCAATGTTTCAGTTGAATGCATTCAGGCTCTTGTTCTGGGTGGTCATGGAGACACCATGGTCCCCATAGCTCGCTATACCACGGTTGCAGGAATTCCCATTTCCCATTTTCTGCCCAAAGATAGAATAGATGCCATTATCGAAAGGACCAGAATGGGAGGAGGGGAAATCGTAAAATATCTCAAGACCGGTAGCGCTTATTATGCACCTTCCCTAGCCGTGACTGAAATGGTTGAGTCAATCATCAAAGATAAGAAAAAGATCCTTCCCTGTGCCGCCTATCTCGAAGGAGAGTACGGCATTCATGACCTCTATTTTGGAGTTCCCATAAAGCTCGGATCCAACGGAGTAGAAGAAATCATCGAAATAGACCTTACAGATGAAGAAAAAGAGGCCATTAAGAAATCAGCTGCTGCAGTCCGCTCTGTGGTCGAACTTTGTAAGTTTTGACGAGAATGGCAGAACATAGAATAGAGACACCGGTTTCTGATGAGGTAATAGCCAAACTCAGGGCTGGAGACAAGGTTTATATAACAGGATACCTATTGACAGGTAGGGACTCTGCCCACAAAAAGCTGATCGACCTCATCAAAGAGGGAAAACAACTGCCCATTGATATCAGAGGACAGTTGATCTATTATGTAGGTCCGACACCTGCTCGCCCTGGAAAACCGATTGGTTCTGCAGGACCCACCACTAGTTACAGGATGGATTCCTACGCTCCCACACTCCATTCCCTTGGTCTAAAGGGAACAATAGGAAAGGGTGAGAGGAGCGAAGAGGTAAAAGAATCTTTAAAGAAATACAAGGCTATCTACCTTGCTGCAGTCGGTGGAGCAGGAGCCCTAATTTCCAAAAGTATCCTCGAATCTGAAGTCATAGCCTATCCAGAACTTGGACCTGAAGCAATCAGAAGGATTAAGGTGAAAGAATTTCCCTGCATCGTCATTAACGACATGTATGGCGGAGACCTTTACGAAGAAGGGAAAAAAGCCTACAGGAGAGATTGAAGGCCCTGAACAATTCGGTATTACCCTTATCTTTTTGAAGTCGAAACGTAAGTTTAAGGCAGAGCCCTGAGAAGCTCATATCTTAGTTTAACTTAGATTAAAAGGAAATAAAGAATGAAGATTCATGAATTTCAGGCTAAACAAATACTCAATAAATATGGTGTCCAGATTCCAAGGGGTGAGGTTGCCGAATCTCCTCAAAAAGCGAAGGAGATAGCGGAAAGAATCGGGGGTCGAGTAGTGCTAAAGGCGCAGATTCATGCTGGAGGAAGGGGAAAAGGGGGAGGAATCAAAATCGCTGAAAACCCCCAAGATGCGGAAAAAATAGCCAAAGAGATGATCGGAATGACCTTGATTACCCATCAAACAGGTCCTCAGGGGAAGAAAGTGAGGAGAATCTTGGTTGAAGAAGCGCTCGAGATTGAAAGAGAGCTTTATCTGGGAATAGTAATAGACCGTGCTAAAGAAGCCCCAGTAGTGATGGCTTCTTCAGAAGGGGGAGTTGAGATAGAAAAAGTTGCTGCTGAAAATCCAGAGCTAATTTATAAAGAATATGTACACCCAGCCGCAGGGTTTCAACCCTTTCAGGCAAGGAAACTTGCCTTTAAATTGAGGCTCGAGGGAGAACCTTTTAGACAGGCTATCAAGTTTATTTCTTCTCTTTATAGGGCCTTTGAAGCAACAGATGCTTCTCTTGCTGAAATTAACCCTCTCATCGTCACCAAGCAAGGAAATGTGCTTGCTCTCGACGCCAAGATGAATTTTGACGACAACGCTCTTGGACGACACCCGGAAATAAAAGAGATGAGAGATTTAGATGAAGAAGATCCGCTTGAAGTAGAGGCCTCAAAATACAACCTGAATTACATTAAACTTGAAGGGAACGTGGGCTGTATGGTCAATGGAGCAGGCTTAGCCATGGCTACCATGGACATCATCATGCATTCAGGTGGCATGCCGGCTAATTTTTTAGATGTTGGAGGAGGAGTTTCAGAAGAAGCTGTTAAGAATGCCTTCAAGATACTCGTTTCTGATAAAGGCGCAAAAGCTGCTTTGATTAACATCTTCGGGGGGATAGTTCGCTGTGACCTTGTGGCCAACGGAATCGTGAAGGCAGCGAAAGAAATCGGCCTTCCTATTCCCATGGTGGTCAGGCTGGAAGGAACAAACGTTGACCTAGGGAAAAAAATCTTAGAAGAATCTGGACTCACCTTTTATCCTGCAACAAGCATGAAAGAGGCAGCAGAGAAAGTCGTCTCCCTGCTAAAGAATCAATAAAGGAGCTTGATATGAGCATTCTCATTGATGAGAGAACGAGGGTTGTGGTACAAGGGATTACGGGAGGAGAAGGAACCTTTCATACTCAAAGGATGCAGGAATATGGAACTAAGATTGTTGCGGGGGTCACTCCAGGAAAAGGAGGTATGATTCATCTAAATGTCCCTGTCTTTAATTATGTTGCCGAAGCCGTGGAAAATGAGGGCGCAAATGCCTCGGCTATATTTGTCCCTGCCTATTTCGCCGCTGATGCTATCATGGAAGCCGCGGATGCGGGAATAAAAATAATTGTGTGCATCACCGAGGGAATTCCAACTTTCGACATGATCAAGGTAAAGCAATTCCTCAAAGGGAAAGATTGCCTTCTCATCGGCCCTAACACGCCGGGCATCATCTCACCAGGAAAATCTAAGATTGGCATCATGCCTGGACATATCCATAAACCTGGCTGTTGCGGGATAATCTCTCGCTCAGGGACTCTAACCTATGAAGCAGTTGACCAGGTTACAAGACTCGGTTATGGACAATCCACAGCCGTGGGAATTGGTGGTGACCCGATAGTTGGCATGAATTTCATAGACCTGCTGAAGCTTTTTAAAAGAGATAGCGAGACGGAAGCAGTAATCCTCATCGGAGAAATAGGGGGAAGTGCAGAGGAAGAAGCTGCCGAATACATAAGAAGAGAGTTTATAAAGCCCGTGGTGGGCTTTATTGCTGGACAAACTGCTCCTCCTGGAAGAAGGATGGGTCATGCAGGAGCAATAATTGCAGGTGGGAAGGGAACGGCTAAGGAAAAAATGGAGGCTTTGGAGAAGGCTGGAGTCTTGGTGGCAAAAAGTCCGGCCGAGATAGGTCAGAAAGTGAAAGACGCTCTCGGTTAGAAAAAATTTATTTTAAGACCCTTTTTAAAGGGTGAAGCAGAAATAATCATAAACAAATCTTGAAATATGAGCGATTAATTCTTCCACCTTTTCCATCTCATGCTCCATATCCTTGGTGAAAACAGTTATTGCCACATGCCCTAGCCCATAAGGAAGGTAGATTATCCCGCTATCGTTTACTGTCCCTCCTATAGTCCCTGTCTTGTGAGCCACTTTAGTGTGAGGTGGGAGTTGCCCCTTAATCCTTTTTTCACCTGTTTGACAGCGGAGCATAACCGAGAGGATGTGTTCGCAGCTTTGTTCCTCGAGAATTTCTTTTTTAAAGATCATCTCTAGAAGCCTGTTCATGGCACGAGGAGTAGCTTGGTCCTTGAGGATGGAGCTAAATTTTTTTTCAGCGCTAGTAAAATAATCGGGATTTTTCTTCTTTTCTTGGAGGTACACATTCATGAGCTCTTTTGAACTAAGGTCTTTATACTTCTCCAAATCAAGGCCCATGAAATCTATGATTATATTCTGACAAGTCCTGTTCACGGTGATTTCTTCTATCCCCCAGTCATGGAGCCTCTTGTTAATATTTTCTATTCCAACACGATTAAGAAGGATATCAGTTGCAGAATTATCGCTGATGATCATCATCAAATTAATAAGATTTCGAATAGAGAGTTTGATCCCGGGAACATCATAATCAGAAATCATGCCGCTCCCCAAGTGCTGATCACTCTTTTTTATCTCCACTTCTTCCTCTAAGCTAAGCTTCCCCTCCTCTACCTGAGCCATCACTTCTATTAAGATAGGAATCTTAAAGACACTGGCCATAGGGAAATAGATATCATCGTTTATGGAAAGCGCCTCCCCTGATTCAAGATGCTTTAAGGAAATACCCGCAACGCCTCTCATGTTTTGAGTTGCTTCTTCAATCTGACTTTTCAATCTCTCAATTTTTGCGATAGGGGTTCCTTCATCCTCCTTTGAAATGGAAAGGGAGAAAGAAAAAATAGTCAGGAGTAAAAGAGCCAGTGGTTTTCTGAGCTTCATCTTCTCCTCCTTTCTTAATTTTATTGCCAAGGTAAGAAAATACCCTCTTCGTCTTCCCTTTTGCTGGGTCTAAATCTTGCTTTATTTAGGAACTTCAATTTTCTCTCAACATTTATGAATAAATAAATCGCACTTTCGGATTAAAGGGAAAATTATGATAGGAGATTAATCCTTCTTCTGTCAATCAAATTATCCCTGTTTACAAACATGTTCCTCTAAGTTTATACTCAACCCTCTGAGAGTCAAAAATGGCAAATCGCAGCAAAAAGACTATCAGAATCCTTGCTCTCTCTTCTTTCCTCAATGACTTGGGTTCTGACATCATCTATCCCATCTGGCCTCTCTTTGTCACCACTGTGCTCAGGGCAAACATGACTGCTCTTGGATTTCTGGACGGTCTGGGAGAAGCCCTGGTCTCTCTTTCCCAGGCTGCATCAGGGTACATATCTGACAGGATAAAAAAGAGAAAAATTTTTATCTGGGCTGGATATTTATTTGGTTCCTGTGCCAGGCTTGGGTATTCTCTCTCTCGGACATGGCTCCATCTCATCCCCTTCAGGATGCTCGATAGAACAGGAAAAATAAGAAGCGCCCCAAGGGATGCTTTAATCGCCGACATTTCACCACCAGAAGAAAGAGGGAGAAATTTTGGATTTCTCAGGACCATGGACAATCTAGGTGCAGTTTTTGGAATTCTTCTCTGCATTGCCCTTTTCCCGCTGCTTGGATACAGACTCCTCTTTGCTCTTGCTGCTTTCCCCTCCCTATTGAGTTTCGGCCTTATCTTATTTTTCATCAGTGAGCCAAGGACAAGGATGCAAAGAGCTTCGAGAGGGATTAGGCTAAAAGATGTGGGGAAGAATTTCCGCCTTTATCTTCTCCTTAGTTCCATTTTTTCCTTGGGAAACTTCAGCTACTCATTTTTCTTGATTTATGCCAGGGAATTCGGTTTTAAGACTGGTTTCATCCCTCTGCTCTACCTTCTCTTTACAGCCATGGCTTCCCTCTCTTCCCTTCCTTTTGGGAGATTATCGGATAAGATTGGAAGGAAAATGGTGCTATTTCTTTCATTTTTCCTCTGGATTTCTGTGTGCTCTGTGCTCCTCCTCAGCCAAAAACTCCCGTTGGTACTTCTTGTTTTTGTTCTCTACGGCGCCCATAAAGGTGCACTCGAACCCGTGCAGAAGACATACGTGTGTGAGCTCGCTCCAGGAGAGTTCAGGGCAAGCTGTCTTGGAGCGTTTCAGATGATTGTAGGATTGTGTGCTCTTCCCGCATCCTTTGTCGCTGGATTACTCTGGGAGAAAGCAGGAATTTTTATCCCTCTCTATTTTTCTTTATGCCTGACAATAATCTCGGCGACAATCCTCACTTTTATAAAAAGCGATGATAATAAACCTTTGCCCTGAGTCTCTTTTTCTTCAGTCTTCTTCTCCCTATTCTTCTTCAGGTTTTATTCTTCCCTCCTTGACCGCTTCGGCAATTACTTTTTGCTGGATGTGGACGGGAACTTCTTCATAATGAGAAAATTCCATGAGGTATGACCCTCTTCCTCCTGTTATGGAGGTTAAAACTGGCTCAAAGTCCAACATCTCAGCCATAGGAGCCTGGGCTTTTATGATGCGCATGTTCCCTTTCTGTTCCATTCCCTGAACCTTTCCTCTTCTTCCATTCAAGATGCCCATGATGTCTCCCATGTAAGTCTCAGGGGTATACACTTCAACATTCATGATGGGTTCAAGGAGGGTTGGTTTTGCTTCCTTCATCCCCTTTTTAAAGGCCATAGAAGCCGCAATCTTAAAAGCGATATCAGAAGAATCAACTTCATGATATGAACCATCATAAAGAATGACCTTGAAATCGACCACAGGATAGCCTGCTAAAACCCCTTTCTTGCGAGCTTCAAGAATTCCCTTCTCTATAGAGGGGATATAATTTTTGGGAATGGCACCCCCGAAGATCTTATCCTCAAAGACAAAATCTGCTCCCCTTGCAAGTGGTTCCATCTTAATTTTCACGTCACCATACTGGCCTCTGCCTCCTGTCTGTTTCTTGTACTTTCCCTGGACATCTGATTTTCCCTTTATGGTTTCTTTGTAGGGGATTTTCGGGGGTTTTAGGATTACATCCACGTTATAACGTTTTTTCAAGCGACTAGTAACTATTTCTACATGGAGCTGTCCGTTTCCAGAGATAATCAATTCATTTGTTTCTGGGTCTCTCTCTATTTTGGCAGTAGGGTCTTCCTCTAAAATACGATGAGTCGCTTGAGAGATTCTATCTTCATCTGTTCTTGTCTTGGGCTGGATGGCGAAAGAAATCGATGGTTCTGGAAATTTAATCCGGGGAAACTCAATGAAACTTCCTTTCTCGCAAAGGGTATCCCCAGTAGAGGTAACCTTTAGTTTGGCTGTGGCTACTATGTCTCCCATCTTTGCTTCTCCTGCTGGGACCTGTTCCTTCCCCTGAAGAAAGAACAATCCGCTCAATTTCTCATCAGAATCTTTGGTCGAGTTTGTGACCAGAGAATCCGGCCCTATTTTTCCTGAAAAAACTCTCATCGCATTTATCCTTCCCATGTAAGGGTCAGATATTGTTTTGAAAACAAGGGCGGAAAAGGGAGTGCTTAGAGCTGGCTTGAGCTTTCCTTCTTCTCCCTTAATTTTAGCCTTGAGCTCTTCTCTTTCCGCAGGAGAAGGGAACAGTTTAACAAACCCATCAAGAATGAACTGGGTGGCAATATTCAGGCTTGCGGCTGAAAGAAAAATAGGGAATAATTGTTTTTTGATAACTGCCTGCCTTAGACCGTTCATCAATTCTTGAGAAGAAAGCCCCCCTCCCTCTAAATATTTTTCCATCAGAAGCTCATCATTTTCTGCCACCATTTCCAGAAGTTCTTCATGTTTTTTTTCAACTTCTTCTTTTAATTCAGAGGGTACTTCACTTTCTTTGAAATTTCCACTTTCATCCTTTTCGAAAATGAAAGCCTTTTTCTGGCTCAGGTCGACCACTCCAGAAAAATTTTTCTCCTCCCCCAGAGGAAGCTGAACAGGGAAGGCTTTCCTGCCAAAAAATTGATGGAGAGACTCCAAAGTCCGCTTGAAGCTTGCATTCTCGCGGTCCAGTTTATTGATGATGATGATTCGCGGAAGACTAAATTCCTCCAGCATCTCCCATACTTTCTCTGTTCCCACCTCAACTCCCGCCACCCCACAGACGAGAAGTGCCGCGGCATCTACAGCCCTCAAGCAAGCACGCGTATCCCAGAGGAAGTTGGTATATCCAGGACAATCGATTATGTTTATCCTATGATTATCCCATTCAAAAAAACAAGTGGCAGAATTAATAGAAATATTTCTCTCGATTTCATCAGGGTCATAATCGGTTATGGTATTCCCCTTCTCTACCTTGGTCAGCCTGGAAGTAACTCCTGCATTGAATAAAAAAGCAGCTGTAAGAGATGTCTTTCCTGAAGAACCATGTCCAATTACAGCTACATTTCGAATTTTTTCAGGGATGAAATCTTTCATTTTTCACTTTCCTCCTTGATGACTGAATTAGCCCTAGTCAAGATTTAAGCACAGCTAAATCAGCTTACTATAATACAATATTATCTCTTCTTCGCTCAAGACAATTCTGGCCCAAATTCAATTTCAAGGAGAAGCACTTTCTGGCTCAATCTTCTCTTTTACTCTTAGCGAGAGAGCTTCTTCCGGGGAAGAAATTGGACTCCTCTTTAACCCAGCCCTCGATCAAAACTCTCTAAGGAAAAAGACTCATGGAGAAAGATTGCCTCCCGAAATCATATTCAAGAAGGTCTCAAGCTCTAGAGGTAAGGGAGAAATAAACTTCATGAGCTGCCTCGATTCTGGATTCTGAAAAGCGAGAGAATAAGCGTGGAGGAAGAGTCTGATGTTTAAACCTTTTGACTTTCGAGCTCCATACCGTTTATCTCCAACGAGAGGATGTCCTGAGGCTGAAAAATGGACCCTTATCTGATGGGTTCTCCCCGTTATGGGCTTTATCTCCAGAAGAGAGAACTCTTTAAATTCTTCCTTCACTGTATAGAGAGTTTCGGCTTCACGAGCCTTTTTTGTCCTGATTGAAACCTTTTGCCTGTATTTTGTGTGACGACCCAAAGACCAGGAAAGCCTTCCCTCTCGGGAAGGCATCTTTCCCCAGACCAATCCCAAGTAGGTCTTCTCTACCTTTCTTTCTTTAAACTGCTTTTTTAAATCTTCATAAGCCTTCAAATTTCTGGCCACCACCATCACTCCCGATGCATCCTTATCGAGCCTGTGAACTATGCCTGGCCTTAAAAAGTGGCCTATCCCCTTGATTTCAGGGAAATAATAGAGTAAAGCATTGACCAAAGTTCCCTCTCTTACTCCAGCACCGGGATGAACGACCATTCCTGAGGGCTTATCAATAACTATCAAATTATCATCGCAGTACAGGACTTGTAAGGGAAGACATTGGGGAACAATCACAAGAGGTGGAGGAAGGCTGTAATCTATTTCAATTTTTTCACCCACCTTCAAGCGATAGCTTGGCTTGCGGACAATCCCGTTGACTCTAACTCTCCCAGCCTTTATGTTTTCTTGAATTTGAGCTCTCGTCAATTCATTTATATTCCTGGATAAGTAGAGGTCAAGCCTTTCCCTTTTCCCGGAGGAAGGAGTTATGAGGAATTCCTGCTTAGGCACTTTTCCTTTTTTTCAAGATAAAAAAGAGAAAGGTTCCCCCTATTAACCCCAAGATACAGAAAAGCTGGGCAAAAGAAAGGCTGAGATAGGGAGAAGACCCCTGAACTATAAACGCTTTAAGCGGATGGTCTCCTCTATAAAATTCAGTGAAGTATCTGATGAGGGAGTAGTTGATGATGTAGAAAGAAAAAACCTGACCGTCAAATCTCTTTTTTTTGAGTATTAAAAATAAAACAAAGAAGTTAAAAAAATTGAGCCCAGCCTCATAGAGAGGAGTCGGGTGAAGGGGAAGGTCAAGAGGAACTCCAGTGAGTTCATGGGCATATTCATTGGTATAGACGACTTTCCAGGGCAACAAACACTCCCGACCAAAACAACAGCCTGCGCTGAAGCAGCCTATACGGCCAAACCCATGTCCCAAAGCCAGAGCAGGCCCGACGATGTCAGCTGTTTTCCAGATAGGAATTCTGTTTTTGTGAAGATAGAAGAGAGAAAAAAGAATGCCAAAAGTCAGACCACCTTGAAAAACTCCTCCAGAACGGGCAAGGCTGAAAAGCTGAGAAGGATGCTCAAGATAATAAGAAAAATTACCGATTAGGAGCACCAGCTTTGCCCCAAGGAGAGAAATGATCAGGGTATAAAAGGACATATCGAGCAATTTTGAAGCTGGAAGACCCCTCTTTTTGGCATGGATAAAAACGAAGCTTAATCCGAGTGCAACTCCAAGGGCCATCATGAATCCATAGGTATGGAGGGTTAGGGGACCAAATCTCAAGAGGATAGGGAACATCTTTTTTTCCTCTGAAAAAGAAAGATGGAAAGCAGAAGCAGCCCTCCCAAGGTGATGCTCGAATCTGCCACATTGAAAGAAGGCCAGTGCCAGTCTCTAATGTAGAAGTCTAAAAAATCGATGACATATCCTCGCAGAAGCCGGTCTATTAAGTTGCCAAGCGCCCCTGCCAGGATCAAGGAGAGAGAGACATGAAAGAGTCTTTCTGCAGGTGAGACTTTAAAATAATAATAGATTACAATGGAGAGAGCGAGAAAAGAGGCAAGATAAAGAAGAATAAGGGTAAGAGAGTTGTTGGTCTCCGAAAAAAAACCAAAGATTGCTCCTCGGTTGTGAACTCGGGTCAAGTTTAAGAACCCAGGGACTACTTCAACCGAAGAAGAAAAGGCTATTTTTTTTGCCACTAAGGCCTTTGTTACCTGGTCAATCACCACCAAGACAAAGATTAGCAGTAAGCCAGGCCCCCTTTTACTCATCGCTTCAACTCTTTTACTACTTCCTCACAACGTCTACAGAAATGCGGATATTCACGGCTCTTTCCTACATACGGAGAATAATTCCAGCACCTTTCGCACTTCTCTCCAGGAGCCTTTGTGACTTTGACCTCAAGTGAGGTTCCAGAATTGGGAATCAAGTTTACAGAGGAGACGATGAATAGAGGGGCGAGCTCCTTCTCATATTTTTCGATAAATTCGCGTAAGGAATCAGGGATGAGGAGGGTGACACAAGCTTCGAGTGAATTTCCGATGAGCTTTTCTTCTCTTGATTTTTCAAGCTCCTTCAGAACTTTTTCCCTTATGTCTAGGAGTCCCTCCCATTCCTGGAAAGTCCCCTCATCCATCCATCTCTCCTCAAAGCTCGGAAATCTTTCTAAATGTATGGACTCTGTCTTTTCTTTAAAATGGGGAGTCGCATCCCATGCTTCTTCAGCAGTGAAAGGAAGAAGAGGAGCCATCAATTGAAGGGACCATTTCAGAATGTAGAAAAGGGCTGTTTGGGCCGATTTGCGAAGGGGAGATTTTTCTGCCGAACAGTAAAGCCTATCCTTGATTACGTCCAGATAGAGTGAGCTCAAATCAACAGTGAAGAGACTATAAAGAGAATGGAAGACTGCATGAAATTCAAATTCGTCATAAGCTTTCAGAATTTTCTTACCCACACGAGAGGTCTTTTCCAGAATCCATCTATCGAAATCCTCCATTTCTTCTTTTGAGATGCATTCTTCATCAGGAGAAAAATCGTACATGTTGCCCAGCATAAATCTCCATGTGTTTCTTATTTTTCGGTAAGCTTCAATCACTCTCTGGAGAATCTCTTTCCCGAATCTTATGTCTTCTTTATAATTGAGCATTGCTACCCATAGTCTCAGCACTTCTGCTCCATGCTCCTTGATTATTTCTTCAGGTTCTACGTAATTTCCGAGCGACTTTGACATTCCTCTCCCCTGTTCATCGAGGACGAATCCATGAGTTATGACTGTCCTGAAGGGAGCCTGACCGCAACTCCCAATCCCAATGAGGAGCGAGCTGTTAAACCATCCCCGGTATTGATCATGCCCCTCGATGTAGACATCAGCAGGCCAAGGGAGGTCGGGACGTTTTCCCAGGACACCATGGCTTGCTCCTGACTCAAACCAGACATCGAGGATGTTATTTTCTTTTAAAAATTTATTTGACCCGCATTGAAAGCAACGAGTCTGAGCTGGGAGAAGCTCTTCAACCTTCTTGGTGTACCAGGCATTTGAACCCTCGCGGGAGAATATTTCTGCCATTGTGAGCGTCAATTCTTCGCTCGCAAGAATATTCCCACATCCCTGACAATAAAAAGCAGGGATTGGCACTCCCCATGAACGCTGCCTCGAGATACACCAATCAGGTCTTCCCTTCATCATATTAGAAATCCTTTCCTCTCCCCAGGGAGGAATCCAGCGCACTTTTTTTATTTCTTGAATCGCTTTTGTCCTCAAATCATTCTTATCCATGGAGATGAACCATTGACTAGTTGCGCGGAAAATTACAGGCTTCTTACACCTCCAGCAATGAGGATAGGAATGAACAATTTCTCCTCTCTTGAGAAGGGTCCCCTCCCTTGACATATCCTCTATGATAAGCTCATTAGAGTCAAATACGTTGTATCCGCCGTATCTTTTTACCTCAGGAATAAATTTCCCTTCGCTGTCAACAGGAGTGTAGATTTCTAATTGATAAGCAATTCCCGTCAAATAGTCCTCATAGCCGTGTCCAGGTGCTGTATGCACGCATCCTGTCCCCTGGTCAAGGGTAACATAGTCGGCAAGGACAAAGATGGATTCTCTCTCGAGGAAAGGGTGCTTTGCTTTAAATCCCTCAATCTCCCTGCCGTAAAAAGTAGCCAGAATCTTCGTTACTCCCAACCCAAGCTCCTCACTCAGGATAGGAATGAGCCTTTTCGCTGCGATATAGACTTCATCTCCACTCTCAAAAGCAGCATATTCGTAGTCAGGATGGAATGCAATCGCCAGATTAGCGGGAAGAGTCCAGGGCGTCGTTGTCCAGATTAACACCGAAACCTTTTTTCCTTTTAAAGAAGGGAACTTCTGAGAAAGGTCTGAAATCAAAGGAAACTTAACATAGATAGAAGGTGAACTTCTTTCCTTGTACTCGATTTCTGCTTCAGCCAGAGCAGTCTGACAATTCGGACACCAGTGTACGGGTCTATTTCCCTTGTATATGTTTCCAGAGGCAAAGAAAGCAGCAAGGTTTCTGAGAACCTCTGCTTCATATGCAGGGCTCATGGTGAGGTAAGGATTTTCCCATTCACCAAAGACTCCAAGCCTCTTAAACTGTTCCCTTTGAATGTTCACAAACTTGAGTGCATACTGCCTGCATTCTTCCCTAATTTCTATGCTGGAAAGTTCTCTCTTGCGCTCCCCGAGTAATTGATCTACCTTGATTTCAATCGGCAGCCCATGGCAATCCCAGCCTGGTAAGTAAGGAGACTTAAAACCCTGCATGGTCTTGGTCTTAACAATAAAATCCTTCAGGATTTTGTTGAGAGCTGTTCCCAGGTGAATGTACCCATTTGCATAAGGAGGACCATCATGGAGGATAAAAATGGGGCATCCTTCTCTGCTTTTGAGTATCCTTTCATAAAGCCTCATTTCCTTCCATCTTTTCAGGATTTCTGGCTCTTTTTCTGCAAGTTTAGCCTTCATTGAAAAGGAAGTCCGAGGTAGATTGAGAGTCTCTTTAATCAGATTCGTTTCCATTTCTATCTCCGTCTCTTTCGTTTTTTATTATAAATCATGTTATTTTATTTCTCCACGCAAAATTTTCAATCCTTTGTATCAATTCATTTAGACCTAGTCCTCAGGATTATTTTGGAAAAACCCGAGGAATCCAAGTGAGGAGGAGCCTCGAGAGAGGCTTAAGATGAGGTGTTTTTGAGAAAACTGATTACGGTACTTCTCATCTTATTGATTTTTTTCTCCTTAGCCTCCTCCATATTGAAATTGAACTTGCCCGGTTTTAACCCTTTTTTCCCTAAAAATATTTTTTTTGCCCTAAGAAACACCTGAGGAACATAAAACCTAAACCTCAAGGAAAAAATATCAGAGGAGCAGAGTATAAAGAATATAAGAGGAAAGCAAGGGCAAATGTCCTTAGTTTCTTTTAAGTTAATGGGGAAGATTTTAAAAATTGGTTGAAGTAGCCTCTATACAAGAAAAATTAACCACATTACTTGAAGGGATGGCTTCCTAGCAAAGAAGAAAGCCAAAAGATTAGAGGAATTGATAACTTGTTAAAGATGGCTAAAGGTGAGGAATGAAGAGCAAGGTTTCATTTCGGCTTAATTGATAAAAATGGTAATCATTAATGGGCGACTTAAAATGAAGCCACACCCTGGGCTAAAGCCCAGGGTATCGGCCCTCTGACATAATCTGCTTATGGCTTTCTTGTCTGATCGCGAATGTACTTTTTAACAATCTCTTCATTTACCTGGCCAACTGTTTCGGCAAAATACCCATCCGCCCAAAAACTGTCTCCCCACAAAAATTCCTCTAACTCCAGATACTCCTTCCTCAATACCCGACTCGTTCCCCTTTTGAATATCTGCACCCCCTCGGCCATGCTATACTGTGGAGGAACCTGCACCACGATATGGAGATGATCATCTTAAATTGCCATCTCACTGATCCACCACTTGTTCATCCGACAGGCTTCGTACATATGCTTCTTGAGGCGGATGGCTATTTTCTCTTTCAACACCCGTTTCCGATATTTGGGTATCCATACCAGATGATATTGAAGCCGATGTCT
>CAYSCS010000108.1:0-9530 GCA_964429695.1 uncultured Eubacteriales bacterium | reverse complement strand
ATCAATGTCTGAAAGCCTGTCGCCTCCCTTGATGACCATCTGCAGAAACGACATCACCTTGGCCGAGAGCGAATAGCCGCGCTCCCGGAGCTTGAGATGAGAAAAACTCCGGTCGAGCTGCTTCGCCAACCCGATATCTTTGGCGAAGGTCAGCAGTAGAGCCAGGCCGCTGGATGCAGTGGCTTTGGTGCGATGAAGGGAACCAAGTTTGAAATTTTGGATGTTCTGATGTATCATAAACTCACCACTTTGGGTTTCACCTGGAGGGTGAAACTTTTTAATTTTTTCATTGCGTCTCTATTTTACCAGCATTCTGGTGAAATAGAGGCTTCTTTTTTTACCCGAAGAAAATCAGAATCTGTTATTCGAATATTCGGGAAAAGAGCGATTTATTTTAATATTCTTTCAGGTTATGTTAAAATTTTCTAATAAAATGAAATAAAATCTGCAGAATTTAGAGAGATTGAAATGAAAACTCATCAAAAAGCAAAGATCCTCGTTGTGGATGATGAGGAATATATTCGCAAGTCATTGAGAATGATTCTAGAGTATGAAGGTTTCAATTTTTTAGAGGCTTCAGATGGCCAAGGAGCAATCGAAACCTTAGAGCAGGTTGTGGGGATTGACCTTGTACTCTTGGATGTAAAACTTCCTGATGTCGATGGACTTGAAGTATTGGCAGAAATAAAGAAGAGACCTTATTCCCCCCAGGTGATTATGATTTCAGGACATGGAACTATTCAGACTGCAGTAGAGGCCACAAAACTGGGAGCTTATGATTTTCTAGAAAAACCACTTCATCGAGAAAGAGTCTTGTTGAGCATCAGAAATGCCTTAGATCAGAACAAACTCCAGCAAGAATGCCTCGATTTAAGAAAGAGAGCGGAAAAAAAATATGAACTTATAGGAAATCATCCTTTGATGAAAAAACTTTGGAGCGAAATTTTAAAGACAGCTCCCACAAATGCTACTGTCCTCATTTATGGAGAGAGTGGTACTGGGAAGGAATTGATAGCCCGAGCGATTCATAGCCACAGTCTGCGAGCTAAAGAGAGGTTTGTCCAGGTAAATTGTGCAGCCATTCCAGAAGAACTAATAGAGAGTGAGCTTTTTGGCCATGAGAAAGGCGCATTCACGGGAGCAACAGAAAGGAAGCTGGGGAAGTTTGAACTCGCTGACGGAGGAACAATTTTCCTTGATGAAGTAGGGGATATGAGCCTCAAGACCCAGTCAAAGGTATTACGAGTTCTTGAAGAGGGAGAGGTTCAAAAAGTAGGTTCAAATAAAATAAGCAAAGTGGACGTAAGAGTTATTGCCGCTACAAACAAGGATATGAAAAAGGAAATAGAGAAGGGAAACTTCAGAGAAGATCTTTTCTTCCGTTTGAATGTCGTTCCCATATATTCACCTCCTCTCAGAGAGAAGAAAGAAGACATTCCACTTCTTGTTGAGTATTTTTCTAAGAATTATGCTCAAGAAAACAACTTTAAGCCAAAAAAATTCTCTGAGGAGGCTCTGGCGGCGTTGATGAGATATGCCTGGAAGGGAAATGTTAGGGAGTTAAAGAACGTAGTGGAAAGGTTGATAATCATGACTGATGAAGATATAATAGAATTTGAGCATCTTCCTGAACAAATAAGAGGCGAGGAGAAGGTTTCTCTTCCCCAAATAAAGAGTGTAAAGACCTTGAAGGATTTCAGAGAATTGGCGGAAAGAGAGTTTATTCTCGCCAAGCTTGATGAGAATGGATGGAATATTTCCAAGACAGCGAGGGAAATTAATACTCCAAGAAGCAATCTTTATAAGAAGCTAATAAATTATGGCATAAAGATAAAGGCTGGAGGAGGCAAGGCGGTTACTCCTTTTTCCTAGGTCTAGGAAGAAGGGGAGGAAAGTCCGAACTCCACAGGGCAGGATGGTCGCTAACAGCGACTCCGAGCAATCGGAGGAAAGTGCCACAGAAAAAAAACCGCTCTTTGAAGACTTTAAAAGAGCAAGGGTGAAAAGGTGAGGTAAGAGCTCACCGGCCTCATGGTGACATGAGGCGCACGGTAAACCCCATCCGGAGCAAGACCAAATTAGCCTCAAAATGAGATGGCCCGTCTCAAGAGGCAGGTGGGTCGCTCAACCTTTTGAGCAATCAAAAGGGAAGACAAATAACCGCCCCCGCTTAAGCGGGAACAGAATTCGGCTTACGTCCTGCTCCAGCCTTAATATCTTTTCCTTTAAATTACCTCCATAAAATCCAGATTAATGCGGAGGCAGTAATTACTGCAGCAAGGGTGAAGGGTAAGCCAAGGGAAACAAAATCTTTAAAGCCAACTGCGTAACCTTCTTTTTTTAACACCCCACAGGAAACTACATTAGCCGAAGCTCCAATTGGTGTGATATTTCCCCCTAGGGTGGCTCCTATGAGTAAGCCAAAAAGGAAGAGGGAAGGGTCGAGATGAAGTTTTTCTGAGATAGAGGTTGCTACGGGAAGCATTGCTGCCAAAAAGGGGACATTATCAACGAAGGCAGAGAAAACGATAGAAATAGAAACAAGAAAAATGAAGCCCCACAAAATATTCTGACCAATTTGCCTGGAGAGGAAGAGCGAAAACTTATCGATCCATCCGTTCTCGGTTATACTCCCTACAAGCACAAAGATGCCGAGAAGGAAAAAAGTAGTTTCCCAATCAAGAGATTTGATTCCTTTGAGAAAAGCACCTCTATTCTTCAATTCATCCCAAAGAGCACAGGCTATACCGAAAAACAAGCAAATCAATCCCGCCAAGTAAGAGAAACCAAGGTCAATAAAGGAGGAGAGTGCTAAACAAAAAATCAGAGCAATCAAGAGAGACGATGGTACCCAAGAGACCACTTTTTCTTCAGAGATTATTTTTTCTTTTTTCTTCTGATGTCTGAAAAAAAGATAGAGGACAATGAAGGAAGCCATGGCACCGAGCTCAACCGCAAAAAAGACACTCAGGCGGCCTTTGTAGAAGAAAAAATCCACAAAATTCATTCCCGCATAACCTGCAAGAAGCATACTGGGTGGGTCTCCAATCAGAGTGGCAGCTCCCTGGAGGTTGCTGGAAATAGAGATGGCGATCATCATTCTGGTCGGATTCAACTTGATTTTTTTTGCAAGCGAAAGCGCTACCGGAGCAACGATGAGCACCGTGGCTACATTCTCCACAAAAGCAGAGAGGATACCCGTCATGAGACAGATGAGAAGAATCGCCCAGGCTGTATTCTTGGCTCTATTGACAATTATTTCAGCAAGATATGCAGGGACCCTGCTCTTCATAAAAACATCTGCCACAATTAGCGTCCCCACAAAAATGCCCATCACATTCCAGTTCACCGCCTGGAATGCCTGGCGCAAGGAGAGAACTCCACTCAGGATAATCACCAAGGAAGCAGAGATAGCAATCAGGGTCCTTTTTTTTAAAAAAAATATGAAAAGAAGATAGCTTGTTGAAAATATGATTAAAGAGAGAAGCTTTGCGCCCAACATTTTCTAACTTCGAGTTTAATTTAAGAGGAATGAAGGGTTCATCCAGCTTTAAAAAGTTATATTCTTTTTCTGGTTTTAAGCTTATTCGAGAACAAAAAAGAATTCAAGCACACTTTTTTCTCAAAAGAAATGGAGTGAATCGGCGGCCTGTTTGATGAAAACAAGGATATTTCCCGGGAAAATTCCTAACTCCAGCACTCCCAAAGCACAGAGAAAGATGACAAGAAGGAGGGCTGGATTCTCAGCATGTATTTCAACCTCATACGATGGTTCTCTCATGTACATAAAAATGATGATGCGAAGATAGTAAAAAACAGAAACTAGGCTCGTTAAGACACCAATTATGACCAGGGGCACCAATCCTTGTCTCACTGCTGCTGAAAATACAAAGAATTTTGCTAAAAAGCCCCCTGTTGGGGGAAATCCGGCGAGGGAAAAGAGGAAGAGGGAGAAAGTTGCCCCGATCCAAGGAAATTTAAATCCAACGCCGGAGTATTCTTCGAGCTCGAGATATTCCTTGTCTTTTTTAGAAAGGGCGATGACAGAAGCAAATGCACCTAAATTCATGAAGAGATAAACAGTGAGGTAGAATATGAGGCTCGGCGTATCCTGAGCGAGGATTGCAATTAAGATGTAACCTGCATGAGCGATACTAGAATAAGCGAGAATTCTCTTGACGTTCCTCTGACGAAGGGCGATGAGATTTCCGATAATCATCGTTAGAGCACTCATTATCCACAAGAGCCAAAAGACTGCTTGGGAATCGAGAGCAATTCTCCAGAAGGAAGAGAAAACTCTCAGAAACACAGCAAACCCTACGGCTTTAGGCCCTACAGAAAAGAGTGCGGTGACAGGGGTTGGAGCTCCCTCATAAACATCGGGTGTCCACATATGAAAAGGAACTAAGGCAATTTTGAAACCAAAACTTATGATGAGAAGGCCTAAGCCAACAATAGCCATCATTCCTAATCCGTCATGGATTTTGAATTGGGCTGTGATCTGTTGAATATTTGTTGAATGGCAAGCCCCATAGAGAAGAGCAACCCCGTAGACAAGAAAAGCACTAGCAAAGCTTCCAAGTAAAAAATATTTCATGGCGGCTTCTGAAGATTTAAGATCGTTCCTTTTCAACCCAGCAAGAGCATAGCTAGAAATGGAGAGGACTTCCAATCCCAGAAAAATCACCAGGAGGTCTTCAGAAGAAACCATGATCATCATCCCGGTAAGAGCTAAGAGGAGAAGAGAGTAATATTCTCCATAATTAACATTCTGGAGGGGTAGGTATTTAATAGAAATCAGGATGGTGAGGATGGTAAGAGAACAAAGAATTGATGAAAGAAAAAGGGCAAAGTTGTCGAGGATGAGGTTATTCTCGAAATAAGAATAGCCTTTGTTCCAGAAAAAAAGGATGTTGGCCAAGCCTACGATAATCAGGATGATTGAAACATAAGCAAGATATTCTTTTCTCTCTTTTCTTAAAAAAGCTTCCAAGATCAGAATAAGGAGAGCAGTAAAGACCATGATTGAAACGGGAAGAAGAGCGAAGAGGCTATTCATTTTTATCTATTTCCTTTTCTCTCATTAGCTTTTCTATCTTTAAGAGAAGCGATGTCTTATTATCTTGCTTAGCTTCACTGAAGAAGATTTGTTTTTCCTGGATATGGTTTAAAAGATGATTGACTGATGCATCCATTTTTCTCAGGAAGGGTCGGGGATAGATACCCATCCAAAACACCATGATTACGATGGGAATGAGGTAAGCTATTTCTCTTCTATTACAATCTTTAAAAGAAAAAATCTTTTCATTTGAGATAGGACCTTGCATTACGCGTTGGTACATCCAGAGGAGGTATCCTGCTGCAAGGATGACTGTTAATACACCGAGAATTGCATATAGAGAATTAGCTTTAAACACACCGAAGAGGCAGAGTACTTCACCGACGAATCCATTCAGGCCAGGCAGTCCTAGGGAAGAGAGCATGAAAATCAGAAAGAATGCAGAAAAAACAGGCATTTGCCTGCTTACCCCACCAAAATCTTTTATTAATCTTGTATGCGCTCTTTCGTAGAGAATCCCAACTATTAAGAAGAGGGCGCCTGTGCTCAAGCCGTGATTTAGCATTTGATAGATGGCTCCTTCGATCCCCTCCAGGTTAAGCGCAAAGACAGCAAGCATTATGAGCCCCATATGACTGACACTGGAGTAGGCGACAAGGGATTTAACATCTTTCTGAATAAGAGCCATCAGGCCCCCATAGATTATTCCGATTATACTTAACACAGAGAGTAAGGGAAGTAGTTTTTCGAGAGCCTGAGGGAAGAGAGGAATTGCGAAGCGAAGGAAGCCATAAGTTCCCATTTTTAGGAGAACGCCTGCTAAGATTACTGAGCCACCTGTGGGAGCTTCCACATGAGCGTCAGGTAACCACGTATGGAAAGGAAACATGGGGACTTTAATTGCAAAAGCAAGTGCAAAAGCAAGAAAGAGCCAGATTTGAACTTCCGGGTTTAAAGACAATCTATAATAATCGAAGATGTTGAAAGAGTAGATGCCCATTGCCTTATGGTAAATTGAATAAAGGACAAATATAGCAACAAGCATTAGTAAGCTTCCTAGCATGGTGAAGAGCACAAATTTGACAGTTGCGTAGATTCTTCTTCCGCCTCCCCAAACTCCTATCAAAAAGTACATAGGAATGAGCATCGCTTCCCAGAAAACATAGAAAAGAAATAGATTTAAAGAAACGAAGACGCCTATTATTCCCGTTTCAAGCAAGAGCATGAAAATAAGATATTCTTTTACCTTTTTCTTGATGTAAGTCCAGGAGGAGAGAATGACGATGGGCATTAAAAATGTTGTTAGAAGGACAAGAAAAAGGCTTATTCCGTCGATTCCCACATGGTATTTTATCCCATATCCTATCCAGCTCTTTTCTTCTACAAACTGGGGCTCACCAGTTTGGCTGATGAAATTCACGTACAAAAGCAGGGAGAAAAGGAAATTAATGAGAGTTATGATGAAGGCAAGGAAGCGTTGCAGGTTTTCTTTTTTGCTACTGATGAAAATGAGAAGAATTGAACCTGCAAGCGGGAGAAAAGTTACAATGCTTATAATCGGAATATTCATTTTTTTATAAAATAATAATGCCTATGAATATTACTGCTCCTATGAAAAATACGAGCGCATAATCTTTGATTAATCCTGTCTGTATATAACTCAAAGCTTTGCCAATGCTATTTGTAGTTGAGCCTGTTTTATTTACTGTGGCATCGATGACACTCAAATCAAAGTTCTCATACACAAGCTCTGAGCCTTTCACAACAGGATTCACGAATAAGCCATTATAAATCTCGTCTACATAATACTTATTGGAAATGAGCGTGTAGACTTTTGGAAATTTAGCCACAAGACGGTGAGGAATTTTTGGGTTTCTAATATAAAACGAAAAGGCAATGTATATACCGGTGAGTGCAACAACCACAGAGATCAGAATGAGAATCCACTCCATTTTAAGGCCTAAATGGATTTCATGAGGAATTTGGATGACAGGTTCCAAGAAACTTTCAAAAAGGTTGAGCTTTTCACCAAATACAACGGGGATTCCTACATAGCCTGAGATGACAGAAAATATTGCCAGAATGATAAGTGGAGCTGTCATTACTAGGGGAGATTCATGAAGATGTTCTTTTGCTTTAGGATCTATTCTTTCTTCGCCATGAAAAGTGAGAAAAATGAGGCGGAACATATAGAATGCCGTAAGTACCGCACCCAAAATTCCCAGACTCCAAATTAAATAGTGTCCCTTACCAAAGGCTGAAGTTAAGATGGCGTCTTTGGAGAAAAAGCCGCTTAAAAAGGGGACTCCTGCGATGGCAATTGCACCTATGAGAAAAGTAGGGTAGGTGAGAGGGAGATATTTTTTGAGCCCACCCATTTTCCGCATATCTAGCTCACCTGAAAGGGAATGCATCACGCTTCCTGCTGCAAGAAAGAGGAGACTCTTAAAAAAAGCATGAGTGTAGAGATGGAACATTCCAGCGCTGAAGGCTCCAACTCCACACCCCATAAACATGTAACCTATCTGGGAGATGGTTGAATAGGCAAGAACTCTTTTAATATCGTTCTGGGTTAAAGCCATAGTAGCAGCGAAGACTGCCGTGAGGGCTCCCACAAGACCAACAACGAGGGCTGCTGTTTGAGAAGAAACATAGAGAAGGTTCATCCTTGAGACCATATAAACTCCAGCAGTTACCATAGTAGCTGCGTGGATGAGGGCGCTTACAGGAGTTGGCCCTTCCATGGCATCAGGAAGCCAGATATAGAGGGGAATCTGAGCCGATTTACCTGTAGCTCCTACAAAGAGGAGAATCGCAATCAAGGTGATCATTGCCGAACTCATCGTTCCAGCGTCCAACGTTTTATTAATAGCCTCAAACTCTACACTCCCAACATTTAAAATGATGAAGAAAATTCCCAAAAGGAAGCCTGCGTCTCCTATGCGATTGACAATGAACGCCTTCTTCCCTGCGTTTGCAGCAGAATGTTTTTCGAACCAGAACCCTATGAGCAAATAAGAACAGAGCCCAACTCCTTCCCATCCCACAAACATTAGAATGAGATTTGAAGCCATGACCAAAATCAGCATGGCAAAGACAAAAAGATTCAAGTAAGTGAAGTATCTTGTATAGTCCCTGTCATTTGCCATATAGCCCACAGAATACACATGAATCAAGAAGCCGACTCCAGTGACGACGAGAGCCATGAGGATGGAAAGACGATCGAGTTGAAGAGAAAAATTAGCTTCGAAGCTACCAACTTTTATCCAGGAAAAAAGGTTCTTGATTAAAGGACCATGGGAGCCAGAATATAAAAGACCTATGAAAGAGATGAGAGAGATTATGAAGGAGATGAATACTGCAAAACAAGCTTGGAAAGAGACATATTTTTTAGAAAGGCTCCTTCCAAATATTGCCAGAATGAAAGTACTTAAGACTGGGAAGAAAGGGATAAGCCAGAAGTATTCTGTCATCTTAGCCTTTCATTAGATTCAAATCTTCAGGTTTTATCGTCTTTCTCTGCTTGAAGATGAGAAGGATAATTGCCAGTCCGACTGCTGCTTCGGCTGCAGCCACGGTGATGATGAAAAATACTATTACTTGACCATCGAGAGAATTTGAGAGCCTGGAAAAGGAGACGAGGGCGAGGTTAGAGGCATTCAACATGACTTCAATTGCCATGAACATGGTAATTAAATCCTTCTTAACGAAGAAGGTAATAACACCCAGCACAAACAAAACCCCGCTCAGAAGAAGAAAGAAGCTGATGGGAATCATTATTTTCCCTTTTTCTTTACTAAAACAATGGCACCTACGAGAGAAGCTATGATTAGAATAGAGGTAATCTCAAAGGGCCAGAGATATTTTGTAAAAAGAAGTCTTCCTAATTCTGTGGGACTCGAAAGTCTTTCACCTTCGACAAGTGTCGAAACATTGAATGTGTTTTTTAAGGCAAGGAAAAACTCTAAAAGAAGCACAATCGCAAGAATACCTGAGAGGTATAAAGTCCATCTTTTTCTTTCAGGGGGAAGAGGTTCTTTAAGGTTTATCATCATGATGACAAAAATAAAGAGAACCATAATCGCACCTGCATAGATGATTATTTGGACCACAGCAATAAAAGGAGCGTCTAAAAGGCCAAAGATTCCACCAAGAGAAGCGAAGGAAAGAACTAGAAGGAGGGCATTGTAGGCTTGATTTTTTGATATTATCATTCCCACTATAGATCCCACACAGAATATTGTTAGAAGAGAGAATAGAAAATAGCTCATTTTTAAGTCCAACATTATATTTTTTGAGGTATGTTGTGTCAAGAAAATTTTAACAAAAATCCTGCAATTCAGACAGTAGAGGGTCTTTTGGAAAAAATCCACTAGAAGCGTTAGGAGCAAAGATCTTAATTTGAGACAAGAAGAGGGCTGTATATGACGAAAAGAACTTTAGAGAGGCTTTCCCTCAAATAAAACGGAGA
>CAYSCS010000107.1:0-11852 GCA_964429695.1 uncultured Eubacteriales bacterium | reverse complement strand
AAGAGAACCAAGTTATGAAATTTTCGATGGCAAGATGTATCATAAAAATGCCTTTTGGAGTTTCAGCTTGAGGGTAAAACTTCTCGGTTTTTTCATGATGCCTCTATGTTACCAGTTTCTTGGGGAAAGAGAGGCTTTTTTTTATAAGATGAAAAAATATCACCCCATAAACGAATATTCGGGTTCTTTTGCTTAGGTTTAAAAAAAAGGCCGGAAATAGGAATAATTTAATTTTTTAGCTCTTTCTTTTATTCGGAGAAAATTTCAGGAATTTTAATCCTTCATTCCAAATTCGTAATCAAGCGAGCTTTTTAAACACAGATTTGGGCTTTAATTCCTAAAATTTTGCCTTAAATTTCAAGGCAACGTTTACCAAGATGATTAAAACCGGTACCTCTAGGAGCGGACCGATAACGGTAGCAAATGCTTGATTGGAGGATATGCCCCAGATAGCTACAGCCACAGCAATAGCCAGCTCAAAATCGTTGCTTGCAGCCGTAAAAGAAACTGCCGTGGTTTGAGGGTATCCAGACCCAATTTTCTTGGCCACAAAAAAGGCTACAAACCACATGGCAAAGAAATAGATAATAAGAGGCACAGCAATCCGCACCACATCCAGCGGCTGGGTGATTATGTATTCTCCTTTCAAAGAGAACATGACAACGATGGTGAAGAGTAAGGCGACAAGGGTGATGGGACTTATCTTAGGGGCAAAAACTGTTTCAAACCATTGTTTGCCTTTTGTCTTGAGCAACGAGAAGCGGGTGATGACTCCAGCCAGGAATGGTATTCCAAGATAGATGAAAACTGTTTTTGCTGCCTCAAAAACAGAAATCCGAACATCGATTCCTTTGACCAGTCCAAGGGCATTAAGGAAGAGGGTGATGAAGATATAGATGTAAACGGCATAAAAAAGCACCTGGAAGAGTGCGTTAAAAGCCACCAACCCTACAGCCAGTTCCCTGTCTCCGCCAGCCAGCTCATTCCAGACAATGACCATGGCGATACAACGAGCCAGGCCGACGAGAATCACTCCAATCATGTATTCAGGATAGGGACGAAGGAAAAGAATCGCCAGGCCAAACATCACCAGAGGTCCGATAATCCAGTTCATGATGAGAGAGAAGGCTAAGAGCTTTTTATAATGAAAAACCCTTCCCATTTCTTCATATTTAACTTTGGCTAACGGGGGATACATCATCAAAATAAGCCCCATGGCAATGGGGATTGACGTTGCTCCTACCTGTAAACCGGAGATAAAGCGGCTTATTGCGGGCGCAAAGTAACCGAGGAAGACACCAAAACCCATGGCCATGAATATCCAGAGGGTCAAAAAGCGATCAAATAGGGACAATCGCCCGACTTTAACTTCAGTCATCACTCACCTCCGTTTCTAAAATTTTTTGCCGAGTCATTTTTTCAATGTTTATCTCGCTCCCGCCGAATTGAAGAGAAATATTAGAATATGCAATTAAACGACTAAGGTCAAAATAAGAAGTCAGGAGATCAGAATAAGAAAGAAATGAGAATCTTTTCCCGACTCTGCTCTTTACAAATTGTAGTAAATCTAAAAATTTCCCATTTTTTGCCATATTTCTTTAATTACGGGGAAATGGATTAAATTAATCAACCTTTTAGTTTTTTATACAGGGGATTCAGGCGTGATCGAAGGGTCTCTTTTATATTCTCTTCATCTTCGGCTAAGGGTTTAAGCGGGATGAGGTCCATGACCTCCTGGGGAGCTATGCTTGAGTCAAAGAGCGTTTTCGCAGCTCCCTCGATCATCCGAAGAAGAGCATACCGCGATTCCTTGCCTGAAATTCCGAAAGATTCGCCAAGTTTGGCCAGCTCTTCCCACTGAAACCAGAAATAAGTAGGCCCCATGGCAGTCAAGATTGCATATCCCTCAAGGTTTTCCTCTTTAACTTCGGGACACTCCCCCAGGGCCGAAAATAAACTCAAGAGTTCATTTTTTTCCTGAGGGCTAATGCCGGCTCCGAAAACAACAGGGTTATAGCCAGCATTTAAGATTGAAGGGGCATTCGGGATCATGCGCACAATTCGATTGAACCCTCCCAGGATCTCAGAAATTTTGGCCATGGTGATCTTGGGCGCTAGAGAGATTAAAATTGAATCCTTGCGAATCAAATTTCTTATTTCTGCTAATACTTCTGGTAATGCGGGGGGATGCAAAGCAAGAAAAATTAGGTTCGCCGAAGCTGGTTTTTCATTTTCCAAGACTGATACCTCAATCTCTGGGTGGCTCTTTTTTAACTTCAACAAAACATCTTCTTTCTGATCACTGACTATTACTCGATGAAAGCTTATCTTTTTGCGAGCTAAACCTCCCAAAATGATTCTGGTTACCCTGCCACCTCCAATGAATCCAATCTTTTTCTTTTCATCCATACCTAAATCTCCTTTTGGTTTTTTTGCCTGGAGAGATTTATGATTAAGACGATTAATTGAGATCTTAAAAATTTAACTAAAGGCTCGAGCTCCTCCATCCCTGTTTTTCCACTCACTCTAATGCCTGAAAAAGAAAAAGGCGCCGACAAGAAGGATAGTGATCCCAGCTAATTTTCGGAGGAAAAGGTTAGCCCTACGCAGACCTTTTGATTCGATCAACTTCTTGGCTGCTGCCATGGACGTGCCAGCCACAAGAATCAAAAATGAATGCCCGAGAGAATACATGAAAAGCAAAAATCCACCATAAAAAACACTCCCTTTGCTGGCGATGAATGCCAGAAGAACGACAAGAATGGGCACGGCACAAGGAGTTGAGACTGCTCCGAAGAGAAGCCCGAGGAGAAATGCACCCAGATTATCAACCTTTTCAGATCCTATCACCTTGGGGAGGGGAAAGTTAAGCTTGAGAAGACCTAAAAGCTGAGCTCCCATCATCAAACAGACTGCCGCCACGACGTATCTCCAGAAGGCACCGACATCGCCAAACATCTTTCCCATAAGCGCAGAGATGATCCCAAGAATCGTGAATGTGATGGAGAGGCCCAGGATAAATTGAAGGGAAAAGAAGAAGGAATTTCTTAAACTGACCGAGCCCTCCTTCCCAGCCACAAAACTGATTATCAATGGAACCATGGCTAGAACGCAAGGGTTGGAAGCCGTCATCACCCCGCCGATAAAAACAGCCAGCACTGCCAGCCAGGGGCTGTGCTGGATGAGGTGCTGGATATCTCCGAACATTTTAGAAATATTCCTCTCGATATTCTAATGTTAGCCGACACCTTTCTGTCTGAGGACTTTCAAAATCTCTTCCTTGGGGAAAAAACCCACATGCCTGAAAAACTCATTTCCATTCTGGTCAATGAAGACCTGGGTGGGGATGAGCTGAATTCCATATTTCCGTGCTGGTTGAGGGTTCTTCCAAACATCATAGAAAACGACTTGAACCTGGCCCTTAAACTCCTTTGCGATTTCGCGCATGATGGGCTGCATGGCGCGGCAGGGAATGCAGCGGTCTGCACCGAGCTCAATGAAGGTTATCTTGTATTTAGAAAAATCAAGCTCAAGCTTACCCACAACAATCAGCTCATCCTGCGAGGTTCTGTTTTGACTGTGCTCTTTGGATACCCGTCGATCTGTCGGGTTCTGCCTCTGGCAGGAAAAAACGAAGAGGAGGATAAAAATCATGGCTATGGTCTTCGACTCTCTCTTCATGGTTTCATTTTCTCCTTAGGAGTGAGGTCAAGAAAAAACTGATTAAAATAATGCTTGGTAAAGTTAGAGCCAGCCTCAAACCTGCAAACTGAGGTCCCAGAAATTTAATTTCAAAGAGAATCATGGGAATCTTGATTGAGGCCCAGACACAAAGGAAAATTGCAACATTAAACACTGTTGCTCCTTTTTCAAGGAGAGAAACAGCAAGGGGAAAAGCCGCATAAAGAGGACCCATGGCTACTGTGCCCACGAAAATTGCCGTCAGGATTCCTTTTAATCCCGACTTGCTCCCCATCATCAGTTCCACTGTTTCCCGCGGAATCCAGATCTGAAAAAGACCGATAAGAATAAGAATTGGTGGCAAAATCGAGAGCATTTCCCAAAGATATGTTCTGGCGTTAACCACAATTAAAACTCCCTTTGCAGGAGCTAAAAAAAAGACCAGAATAGTGGCTAAGGCAAGTAAAATAAGGATATTTCTGGCAGAAAATAATCTTTTCATCCGAGGATTCTTCCCATTATTAAAGCAATAATAACAGCCATAATGAAGCTGAGGAAATTCCGCCAAAAGGTAAATTTACGGCCGAAGAAATTGGCTTCTAAGGGAGCAGTGATTACTCCCACCATGACCAGGGTGGTCACAAAAGCAGCAATGGCGCTTACACTTGCTCCCTGCCGAAGCAACGAGCCAGCCAGCGGAAAGGCAATAAAGGCCTGGATTAGGGCTACCGAGCCAAATACGGCAGCCAGAGCTATGCCTCGCCATCCGGATTCGCGACCCACGGCATCGGATATTAGAGATGGGGTAAGAAAGGTGAGAAGAAACCCGATGGCCCAGATCGTGGCCAGAACCGGTAGGGCCATGGAGCGAAAAAACTTCCAAGCAAAGAGGAGTGAGCGCCAGGTTTTAGCCTTATCTTGAAACAGAGAGAATAAAAGAAGCCCTAAGGCAAGACCCCAGATTATGGCTATTAACATTGCTCTAAACTCTGACTTGAATGGCCAGGATGGCCATCCTCGTCTCGGCTTGAAGAGAACGTGATTCTTTTTCTTTGGGGACAAAGATAAAAGAAGTTTCACGCATAGGCTGCTCTTCGCCATCGACGATTATTCTTCCCCGGCCTGAAAGGACTATGAAAATGACATCTTGATCCATCCGGCAAGGAGGAATCTTCTTTCCCGCTTCAAGCCCTATGACCTGAGCTTTTAACTTCTCCGACTCAAAAAAGATATTTTTTGTCTGGCCCTCTGAAGAAAAACTCACCATTTTTTCTAAGAAGTAAGCCTCCATTCTTAGTACCCTTAGAGTGAATTCAATAAATTTGCTTCAATCTCCACGCTTTCCCTTCAAATTCCTCTCTTTTCGCTTCTTTCCATTCATTTGCTTGATGACAATTATCTTTCTAAAAAGCCATAAAAAGCCGTAGCTAAAAATGAAATAACAGAGACCTGTGTTTCCGCAATACTGACACATCAGCTTTTCTTTTCTATTTTCCTTCTCCTGGATGCTCTTCGTGGTATTTTTTAATTAGCTCCTGAATATCCTTCATCGAAGGAAAGGAAATGGCCTCCTGGTCGCAGAGATTTTGGCAGGCATTGCAGCCGACGACACAGTTAAAAGGCTTTACTACTCTTGGACAATTTTTCTCCTCATCCCATTTAAAGACACCGTTTTTGCAAAAATCAAAGCACTCACCGCAGCCGATGCATCTATCTTCGTCAATAGTTGGATACCATGGAATATGCTCACGTGGAACCTTAAACATTTTTTTCTCCTTTGTCAAAAAAAATTTCAACATAGAGTACAGAATGTTTTCTTCTACCCTCAACCGCTAACCTCAATCACCTCCTCCTCAGTTCTCAAATCTCCAGGACTATTTCGTTCCTTCCGCGGCCTCTCGGACTCTTTTAATCGCCTCTTCGGTAGTCAAATTTCTCAAGTCGAGAGCTATGACTTGCGTTTCGAAATTGGCGCCGACCTCCTGGAAAGCATCCTTCATCATCTTCCTCTGCATCTTGGGGTCACAGGCTCCGATGATATAAACCCCATCTTTTTTAATATAATCTTTAATGAACCTCTCCCCGTCATCTACGCAGAGCTGGGGATGGACAATGGCATATTCGACGTCCATCTCCCCGCGAACTGTGTTAACGAGTCCCCAGAGGTCAAGAGTTTTAAAACCCGGACATTGACCAGTGCAGATGCACATAAGAAACCTTGGTTTTTTTTGACTCATTTAATACCTCCATATTTATTAATTTATTTCAAGGCAAAGACTAAACAGACATCATGAATTATTTTGATTTTGTTTTCTTCGCCTTTCTTTAGAGCAGCCTTTGACCATGAGCCAGGTGGCATCCAAATCGTCGAAACACCAAGCCGAGCACAATTCTCCACAATTCTCTCTGGGACAGATGAAGGGGCCACTGTCACTACAACCTTCGGTCTTTCAGGTAAATCGATTGGGGATTTAAAGCATTTCTGGCTCTCGATAGATTCATATTTTGGATTCACAGGGTAGACCCAATATCCATAATCAACGAGTGTCTTAAATACTTCGTATCCATATTTTTCTTTATCAGCCGAAACACCTACCACGGCAAAAATTTTATTCTTCTTTAAAACTCGTATGACTTAACTCATGTTCTTACCTCATTTTTCTAAATATCTTTTGAAAAATGTTTGATGATTTTTTCTTCATTTCTTTCTGAAAGGTTTTAATTGGCCATTGACTTCTGGCGTAAATTTGATATTCCCGAAGGAGTGCTTCTTCATATAAGCTTTTCATCTTTTCGGGAATATAGTTTTTCTCCCTCACCTTCTCCATCAACTCCTCTTTTAAAACCTCTTCATCCTCTATTCCCAAAAAATAGACTTTCCTCAAGATTTTCCCGAGATCTTGGATTCCCACCTCACTCTCCCCGACTTTAATAATTTTCAAGTCAGGGGGAATCATGGAGCAGGTACATTTCACTTTTCACCTCCAGAATCCTCTTTATTCGATTTCTGGTTTAAAAAGGAAGCCCCACTTAAGCCTTAATAAATAGTCGCTTCTTTTTTTCGTTATCATTTTTTCTATTTGGAGCGAGAATCAATTCAAAAAAGAATTAATTCTCTTCTCTAATTCTTTTAAACTGAAATTTCCATCTTCTTAATTCTTCATCTCTAAGTTATTCCTGTTTTTAAATCTCTTCGTCTCTCCCATATCCTATTTTTTTTCACGAAATTTAAATCCTCCAGTTCGGATTGAGTTAACTGAGAGACATCCTGAATTGCTTTTATGAGCTTGTTTTCTCTTAGCTCTTCGTCAACAGAATAAATTATCCATTTCCCTTTCTTTTTAGTCTCCACTAAACCCAAGTATCTCAAGATGCGGAGTTGATGGGAGAGTCGAGATTGTTCGATCTTTAATATCTCCTGCAATTCGCAGACACAGAGGTCTTCTTGAAGAAGAAGCAAGAGAATCTTCAGCCTAGTCTTGTTGGCCAGGGCATCTAATTTAACTAAAATCTCATCTTTCATATTTATTAATGTTCAAATGATAATATAATCATATATAATAATTTGAAAAACATTTCCTGTCAAGCAATTTCAATTATTCTGCCCTTTGAGCTTGCTTTTCTGGCCTAATTAAAAGAACTTAGGGAGTGACTTCGACTCTTTCTCGCCTTTCTGTCTGATTTTAAGAATAATATTTTACACCCCTCTCTTGTTCTGCGCTTTGCTTTCCTTGATTCATCTTCAACAAAAATCTCCTTCCCAAATAGATTCGCTCCCCATAAATCGAATTTTTTTAGAGTTCAGCCTTAATCCACTCCTTGATTTCATTTACTGAAGGTATTCTTCCATAGCACTTTACTTTGCCGTTGATTACTAGTCCCGGAGTTCCTATGACTTTATATTCTGCGATTTTTTTAAAATCTGTTATCTTCTGGATATCGGCAGCTACATCAAGCTCGGCTAAAGCGTTTATGGTTCTTTTCTCTACCTCGTGACAGCGAGGACAACCAGGCCCAAGTATCTTGATTTCCATATCTTTCACCTCCTTCCCTCTTCAGAAAATGAAATTTGAGCTGAACCAGCCCACAAGAGTCCCTAAAATTATTATCGTTAATATATAAACTATCGCTTTTTTAAAGCTGAAAACCCTGATAATGGCTAACATATTGGGGAGACTCATGCCTGGCCCTGTAAGAAGCAAGGCTAAAGCAGGACCCTTTCCCATTCCTAATTTCAAAAGAGTATCAACAAAGGGTGCCTCTGTCATCGTCGCAAAATAACTTATCGCACCAATGAGAGTGGCCAGGAAAGAAGGAAATATTCCTTTCCCCGAAAGCCAGTTCTGGATGAATTTTTCAGGTAGAATCTTCCCTATCATTCCCACGATGAAAACTCCTGCCAAGAGAAGAGGAAAAATGATCTTTACAAACCACCATGTTTCTCTGAGCCAGGCCTTAATTTCTTCCCCCTTTTTTGTTTTAAAGGCATAAAATATGATCAGAATCATTCCTGAAGCCCAGACATAAATTTTATGAAGATAAGGGCCCTTCCTGATTAAATAATTAGGAGCCAAAAGGGAAACTAAGATCAACAAGAGCAGAACTAGGTCCTTGCCTTTCATTATTTTTTTCTTTTCCAGATCCACCTGAAACTGGCGACTTCTTTCTTCTTTAATGAAAAAGGTGCTCATTACCATTCCGACAATAACCGCCATGACCACAGCGGAAGCAAGTCTTGTAAGAGCCATGTTATAACCAAGTATTGCTCCTGTGTAGAGAAGGGCCAAAATATTCGCAGCAGGTGCAACCCAGAGGATGATAAAAGCTGCACCCACACCTGCTCCCTGATAATATAGCCCACTGGCTACGGGAATTACCGTGCAAGAACATGCAGCCAGGAAAAAACTCCCAAAGGTGGAAAGGAGAAAGGAATACAATCTTTTCGCCACTATACCCAGGTACCGAATAATAGCTTCTTTGGAGACGAAGCTAACCATCGCTCCTGCGAGGAGAAAGGCGGGAATGAGGCAGGTTAAAACATGAAGAGCTATGTATTCTTTTAAAGCCTGAAACCCTCCAGCGATAATCTCCCAGATCATCTCATCCTCTCCTTTCTTTATTTATTCTTCATTGCCCTGATGCTGCTAACTTTTACTTCCGATATCTTTTCTCTTTCCTCAGCCGGAAGCTCGATGCTCTCTTTGATCGACTGAATTATCCTGTTTTTTCTCATCTCTTCGGGAATAAAATATATGGCCCATTTCCCTTCCTGGCGAGTTTCAACCAATCCTAAATATCTCAAGATTCTTAACTGATGGGAGAGACGTGATTGTTCTATCCCCAGGATCTCCTGAAGCTCACAAACACAGAAATCCTCTTCAAGGAGAATCAGAAATATCTTTAATCTTGTCTCATTGGCCAAGCCGTTTAAAATTTCAAGCATTCTCTTCATAAGAATTATATATGTTTATATGATATTTTTTTCATTTTATATTTGCAACTCCTTCCCCTCTCTCCTATTTGATTATTTTTAGTTCATCTCTAGAGAAGATTGACAAAAATGAAAATCTCGTGATTTATTACTTAAAATTCATTGCGACAAGCGTGGGAGTAAGAGAGGGAATATGTGCTAGGGAATGAAGGTTGAAACTTTAATGCTTTTATTTATATTTAATATTTAAAAAACATAAAAAGATATTTATTTCTTTCTTTTCACCTTGTTTTATATTTTAAGTAATCACAGCTTTCAGCTTTAAAGTGAGAGAAAAATAGATATAGAAAATAATGTTATTTTACATTACTTATAAAGAAACCATTAAGTTTGAGATAATCGAGATTTTTTAATCCTGAGTTTAAGGATTTTCTTTGACTATGACTAAATAGAAGGCTCAAGTTTCTTAATTCCTCATTCCTTAGCTTTACCATAATCTCCTAGGAATAAAAATGAAACAAATTAGAGCAAAGCATGAAAACCAAAAGTGAGTTCTCTAAATATCATGACAACCAACTTTTAAATTTTCAACCCCCTAAAAAAAATAGAGGACGTAAGCATCCTTAATCTCCCAAAGGCGTGGAGGGTCAACCATCATTTCCTTTTCCTCCTTAAATGCTAACCTTCGTTGATGAAAAACTCGCCCCACACTTTACCCGAGGAGACTCTCCTCTTCCTGAGGTTTCCCCTTTTCTTTAAAGATCACTCCTTGCTTCACGAGGAGCTCACCTCCCTCTAAAGCGTTCTCTTCCACTACCTCAAACGTTTCTTTGCTGAAGATGAGAGCCACCTTGAGAAAGAGTGCCACCTCTTCCAATCCCCTCCTCAAAGAGGTGGTGAAGCACTAGTTGAACTTAAGCAACCCTTGCTGCGACTTTGCCCCCATCGGTTCTCCAAAGCGAGGGAAGAGCAGCTTTCAATGTTTTATTTCCTCATCCAGGGCTCTTTTACCTCCTTCCATGGTAAGTGCCTAGATGAATTTTCCAAGTTGATCCAGGAGAAACCGAACAGAGATGAGAAGAAAGGTTTATGAAGTTGACCCCTTAACTTGCCCTCAATGCAGGAGAACGATGCGCTTCATCTCTTTCCTCGATGATTTGCTGGGGGAAGGCTGCATCCTCAACCATCTCAAGCTAAATTTTGTCGCAGAGACCCCTGCCTTGCCTCTTAGGAACTCTAGATCGCCACCTTATAACATCGACTACGAATCTCTCTTCATTTTTTTCTTGACCTAAAGGAGATTTTCATAGGATTTTAGCCACTCTTATAATTTCTCGAGAGTATTGAGCTCCTCTTTCCGAATTCCTTTGCTCACTTGGCGTCTCATGAGAAAATCTATATGAAAGCACATTCATTGCCTCGCGGAAGAATCTACACGAAAATTTGCGCAAATTTTCTTTTCTCTTTGAAGCCGCCACAACTTCTCCCGAAATTTCTCTTTCTCCTGCTTTAGTTTAACCCCATTGAGCTCCTTAGAAATCTTCTCAAGTTTCCCTTTCTCTTCCTGAATCAATTCGCTCGCTTCTCCCAACCGCTGATAAGGAGTTTTAGGCTCATCATATCTTAGATAACCAACCAGGCCTCTGAGCACCGTGTAGTTCTTTTGCTCAACATAGCAGCTATTGTTTCTCTTATAAGGCTGGCTGCGGGTGAAGCTCAGGTTGTTTTCCTCGAAGCAACGGATAAGATTTATCTGAATCTCTCCGCAAAAGCTTAAAGGACAGTTGCTCTCTTATTTTTTCCAGAGCCTGAAAAGTCCAGACCTGAACCCTGTTGCGGAGCGATTCAGCTTCACTCCAACCTGAGGCAACATCGGAAGCGTTAAGACTGTAGAGAAAGTCTCCCTGAGCATTCCCCCCCCGTCATGACTGACCAGATCTATTTCTCCAAAACCAGCTCTCTTCTCATCCCATTCAGAAAAAGTTCTCACAGCTACTTGGCTTTTAAGCAGCGTTGCTGGCTTGGTCCTGGGTCCGGGCCTAAGTTGAAATTTCTTCCTCTCCAGCTTTAAAAGCCGATCCACCGTGGCGGCCGAAACTTGCTGTAGCTTTTCCCTGATTGCTTTCTTCCCCCTCAGCTCACCCTACGCCTCAAGCTTCGCCACCCACCGCTTCCCCCAACTATAATCTAGAAGCTGCCATAACCAAACCAGGGCCTTCAGCCTTATCTTCCATATCTCGCCAATAAAAATCACTCTCTTCCCCTCAGAGTTAAGCAAAACAACCTCCAGGCGAGAGTTACTTAATAGCCAGCTGGCATAACTTCGGTTATAGTCAGTAGTAGCTATGAGTTCCTTTCTCAGCTCTCCCTTACCTTTCTTAGAGGAGTTTTTATAGCTTGAGGCTAGTTTTTCCAAAATGGCTCGCTTAACCTTCATTTCTAACCTCATTTGCTTGCCTCTTAGCTAATTTCATCTCGAAATTAAATCGCTCTTCCCGCCAGAAGGCAAAATAATTTCGCATAGATTTTCTCGTGAGGCAACGAATCATTTTCATCGAGATTTTAAGTGAGGCAATTTGGAGCATTGAACACCAAACCATTTTTTGGTAGGCTATATCGCAGGAGGAAAGAAATTTCCAGTTTGTCTATGGGGCTACGACCTCCTTTTTAAACTTGTATGTTTTTTATAGGTTGGAGGCTCTCTTTTATGCCTCTCTCAAACATCATCTAGCAACTTTGG
>CAYSCS010000106.1:0-6832 GCA_964429695.1 uncultured Eubacteriales bacterium | reverse complement strand
AACTGGTTTGTAAAGCAGACTCGCACCTGCGCAAAGAGGATGTTTGAAATAATATTTCCCTGAATAGATCTCATTTCTCTCCGGTAATTCTGCGTAGAGATACTCAATTTCTGCCTCTATGTTCAAGGAAAAAGGAGGTCTCAACATAAACCCTATGGCTAGCTCCTCACTGGGCTGAATCATGCAACCTAAATTGAAGAAATATCCTTTGAGATTTAGAGTATGTTTTTCAACAAGCCACCGATACGGCCATGGCCAGGGAGGAATGATATGGTTCTTCCCGTGGAACGGCAAGGATGAAACTCCCCCTTCATCAAAAATCCAAAAATAAGGCTGGGACTTTTCTGTCCTTGAAATCTCTCCCAATAGATAGGTGGCACCAAATCCCAAAGAAAATTTTGATGTCAGGCGATAGGCGAGTGCAAAATTTATACCTTTCACTTTACCGTCCTGAGCAACTTTCTCTGGCGAAAACCAGGCTGGCGCCTTTATCTCAGGAAAGTTATATTCCTGGAAGAGAAAATAATTTGCCGCCAAAACCCAATTCTTGAAAGGAAGTAGAAGACCAAAGGAATCCAGATAATCTGTTTTCCGCTTGAAAGAATGGGTCTCCAGGTTTCTCCATCCGCCTGATTCAAACTCAAGAGGTATTATTTGAGGTGAAAAAGCCGATCGATAAGTATTTTCCGTATACCGATAGCTCAGAGAAAGCTTGGGAGTTAACACCGAAGTAAGGAAAGCAGGGTTTAAATAACCTGAGCTTGAGTCATCCGCAGCAAACAGCGTCTCTCCCCTTGCTGTACTCTTAGAGAATAACGAACCGAGCGTGTTCCAGCCTCCGAGGGGAAGGAAATTGTAGGCATATTCCTCACCACCCCACCAGGGCCACGGCCAGATCTGAGATTCTTCATCTGATTGACCATTAAGAAAAGTAACAAAAAGAGAAACAAGAAGAATGAAGATTGAAAGCATTGAAACTCGTTTCATCTCAACTCTCCTCCTTTCAAATTATAGCATAGCAAAAAATATGCCAAATAATGCTCTAAGATATTTTTAAGATATTAATGAATAGAATTTTATATTTATATAAGTGTCCTTTTTTTAGAACGGTTGTCTACCTGGATAATTAGATTGAAATAAAAATTTTTTGCTCCTCTCGCAAATAAATGCCTTAAAAAAGAAATCCTCAACTTTATTTCCTTCCCCAAAAATAAATTTTTCCTATCTCCCTAAAAAGTTGGCAAAATAAAATTCCAAGCCTAAGATTTTAGATTCTGACCCCTAGATCTCTTTTATCGCCTCTCTCTCCCACTGCCAATTCCCCTCTTTATTCCCAAAAACATATTAACCCAGAAGGCAGGAAGGCTTGACAATTTTATGGCTGGAATTTATTTTTTTCGTCATGAAAACCACGAAAATACTTTTTTTGGGCCAAACTTTGCTTCTTTCACTCATCCTTCTCTCCAATTTAAAATGCAAAAATCCTTTTTCTTCAGACCTCCCTGAAACAGCTCGCTTAATCTCAAGTCCTGTAGAACCATCAGACTGCGGCTGGGTCAGTCCTTATGGTACTATCCAAGAGCTAAATTCCACCAGGTTCCATAACGGCATAGATTTCAACACAATTCCAGGTGGAAAATTTCTGGCGTGCGCGGATGGCAAAGTAGAAAAAGTAGAATTAAGCACTGGACAAGGATGGCCGGGAACAAATTACCGCATCGTCATTAGAGTCGCTAAAAAATTAGATTTGGATTATCACTTCGAGATAGGCGGTTCCATTTCTGAAGAAGAGCGAAAAAAGAACATTTTTGTCTCCAAGGGAGAGAAGGTTAAAGCTGGGGAGCATATAGCCAATCTCATCAATCTCAACGATGAGGTAGCCCATGTCCATTTTGCCGTTAAGGAAAATGGTGAAATAATCAAATGCCCTCTTTTTTATTTTTCACAGGATATTGCCGATCTACTCGAGCATCTTTATGATTTAAACCCGCGCGTTTACGATCATTCTCTTAATCCAAATCTATGTAATTAAGGGAAAAGAGAGGAAGGTAAGTTTAAGGGATGAACTAGAGCTTTAAAAAAGAAGACCTGTAGCCTCAAAAATAATTAATGAAAAGAATAGGATTTTAAATTTAGCCTCAAAGGCGTTAATTTTTTTCTTTTTTTCTCGAAAAAACTCCTCCTCTTCAGGTAATGTTGAACCAATAAGAGAGATAAGTAAACCAACTCGAGAATTTGCCCCAAGCTTCAAGGTTAAATTTTTCATATTACTCTTTGTTGGGCTTGAGCTCAGCCTATGCCTTTCTACAGTTTACTCATCACTCAAACCAGAAAGAAGGAGAAAGCGAAGGTCTCTTTCTCGAGGAGAAAGCTTTTTTTCCACGGAATGCTTTCTGAAATAAGGCGAGGCTTGTATCTTGCTTTTAAGGATAAAGAGATGAATCCTTTCTTGCAGAAGCTCTAAAGGAGTCTTTCCTTCAAGTATCGTCCCGTAGAGTTCATTACCTGCGACGATGACTTGAAAAAGCTCCAGAAGAAACTGGCGAATCGATAGCATTTCTTTCTTTTTCATGATTGGAAACCTGGCTCTCTTTTTTTGTAATAAGCACTTACCCACTTCTCACAGAGAGAGATAACAAATTCTTTGGGAGGAGGAGTTATCCCACTTCGGTCGAGGGCAAAAGAATGCTCTCAGCTTTTTTGTTTATAATTATCCTTGATTTTGTCTTTTCCTTCCCCGAGATAAATAAATTTATCTTCCTTTAGTTCCATTAGTTCCATCTTCAAAACTTTTTTCTTTGCCTTTATATCAAAATAATCAATCGCGCTCAAAAAATTTATTCACATATACTCTTGATTGTATCTAAAAGAGGGTAGTGTTTATTTTATTTGATATTGTGTGGTAAATTGATAGCCCTTCCAATCGTGCTAAAGCTTAAAAAGGAGATAAAATGAAACAAAGGACCATCCTAATTTCGGTTCTGGCTGCTTTTCTGCTTGTCACAGGATTTACGCTTGTTCCAAAGAAAACAGGATGGAGAATCCTCTTTCTTCTTTAAATCCTTTAAGTGAGACAGAACTTTTCCAGAGCCAGACCTTCTCCATTTCAGAACCTCAAGGCCAAGCAGGAACTACTCTAGTTGCTTCAAAAACGTCCGAAGGCTTTTGGGAAAAAACAAGCACCCACGATTGGGAAATTAAAAAAGCATTTACTCCGACCTCTATTGAGGTCTGCCAAAATCAAACAGGAGCAGTAATCTACACCATTAGTGTTGAGCGAGGGAAAGGCTCTGTTGTGGATAAATATTGAGTCAGAGGAGAAATTTCTGTCACTAATGGAGGAGAGGTGGCCACTGAAAACTTTAAGCTCGTTGACCAGGTGGGGTATAAGACTAGCGCTGGTCAATTCCAGCCATTGCCAGGAGCCACGCAGGAAGTTATTCCTTCGCACCAACTTAATCCGGGTGAAATAGAAACATATAAATATGAGATTGAATTCATCCCTGTTCAAGGCGCAACTTTCAGAAACACAGTCAAAGTGACCATAACCAATCATTGCGGACACCTTAGCAAAGAATTCTGGTCTGAGCCAAAGGCAGATATCAGCCCTCCTTCCTCACCCAAAATCTTTGAAATTGATGAAACAGCCGAAGTGACTGAAAAATGAAATCTGTCGTCAAGGATTCACCTGCATCCCCAGCATTCAGGGATCATGGACTTTTACTGAGTACCAAGATTCAGTTCTTTCAGCAAAGAAATCCAGAAACTCTCAGCCTGGGGCTCTGACTATAACCTGAGTAACACAGTCACCCTAACAGAATGTGATAGCACCGAGAGAAGAACTTCATCAGCCCTGGTTACCATCAAAACCTCCCCTTGCAGAGATGGATGAACGCATAATTTTGGCTACTGGAAGACTCAGGCCCAATTTACATGAAATTATCCTGAGAGAATAACACCTTTGCGTTTCATCCAGCTTGGAACTCCAAGCGGGACAAAAAGCATCGAAGTTACCAGTGCTTCACAGGACTTTCAATTGTTGAGCTTTAGTGGAGATGCCTCAAAGGGAATCAATAAGCTTTACGCCCGGTTTCTTGCTCCTAAACTGAGTATTGTTAACGGCGCAGATGGTTCAACAGTCATGGCCATTATCTCTGCAGCCGATTCTTTCCTAGCTACTAAAAATTCTTCTGATTGGCGGAGCCTTACTCGAACGGAGAAGAATCAGGTTCTCAGCTGGATGAGTACCTTAGATGATTACAATAACGGGTACATAGGACCGACCCACTGCGAGTAAAGTGTCTTCTCTAAGTAGAAGGAAAGGGGGTAATGCATAAATCTACACTAACCATCTTCTTTTATCATCTTCATCAATAAAGAAAAAACAATTAAGTCTTTCTCATTTAAGCTAAGAAAAGGAGTTGATTGAAGTTTTTTTTATTTTTTGAGAGAAGATTGAATAAACTATATGAAGGGAAGTTCCCTGGATTAACCTTATTTTAAGGTTTAGGAGAGAAATATTTAATTTAGTGGCAAGAAGAGAAGGAGAGAAAAGAAATAGTAGCATTAAGGTATTTCCTTGAATCAAAACTCTTCTTGAGATAGTCTCTGATTTATGAAAAGAAAAGTTTAAGGGAAAGTACCTGAGAGAACTTCTGGCACTTGAAGGACGATTGAAAATGTGTAGAATGCGAATTTCTCCCTGTGACTATCAAAAAAGAAAAAGAGTAGATAGAGTCGTCTTATTCCTCCCTAAAAAGCTTTATTTAATCAGGTATCTTGAGAATAGTATTAAGGCTAGAAAAGGAATTAAAAGATGAAGCGCATAAAATTTTTTCTTATCAATTATTATCCTGAAAAAAAATTTAATGGCTCTTCCTCACTCAGCTTAGAAATTGGTCTACCCCTTCCCCTCTCCATATAGAACACCACCTTCAACCCCCTTGAATACTACGCCTGTGCCTAAACGAGTGAAAGAATTGACAATCTCACTACCTGTAATTAGAATTAGCTCGATGGGAAAAGATAAGGTTACTCCCAAAATTCGTCGTCCCTTATACCAAAGAATCAAATCCATAATCGAGGGAAGCGGGTTTAGCAGCGTCAATGAATTCGTAGTTTATGCTTTAAGAGATTTGGTTTCCACAAAAGATTCGTCAAAATGAGAGCTTTCCTCTGAAGAAATAGAGGCAATTAGGTTGAGGCTAAAAAACCTCAGCTACCTCTAATCAATTCTTAAAATCCTTGAAAAAAATGATGCGTAACATCGAAACCGAACATTTGGGAACGCAAAACCGGAGATTAAAGAATTTATAAAAGTACCTAGTTCGGGTTGAAATACTTCCTTTAAAAAGGAGATATTTCAATGACCAAACAGTTAGGCAAACGAACGTCAACCAGATGGATAGAGTATGTCTTAGAGCAATTTAATGATCATCATCTTTCTGAGGTCGAGGCTTGTCAGCTTCTCGAGATTAAAAGGAGCCAGTCGTGTCAAATCATCTAACCATGTTACCGAAGTTATACTTATTGCATCACCAAAAATGTTACCGAAGCAAGCTCGAACTTTTTATAGGGATTAACCCAGAAAGAGACCTTGCGCTTCTTCTCATAGAGAGCATATAACCTGTCCAGCTTCTCGTCGATCCAGCGTTTTAGCTCGGCTGGGTTCAAGCTCTGGTAGAGCTCATCCAGCTTTTTGGCCTCATCCTGCCCAAGCTGGCCCGATTCCCTGAGGATTTGATAAGGCGTCTGCGGCTTGGCATAGTACCTGTGGACCCTCCCCTCAACCCTCTCCTTGCGCTCTAGCCTCATCACCGGCTGGAAGAAATTCTTGTAGAGGCGCAACTCGTTACGGTACAGGTCATTGATCAGATCAAGCTCTTGGCAAGTATCGTAGCGCAAGTAGCCCAGAGGCCGGCGCACATGGGTGAAGTTCTTCTCCTCGATAGAGGCGTTGTCATTGTCCGAGTCGATTCCCCGCCAGATGAATGACGTGCGGGCCCGAATGTTCTTGAGAGCCTCGAAGATACGGCCTTGAGCCCGACCCATCACTGCCTCCCCCTCCCACCAGCCAGAGCCATTCTCCAGCGCCGATAGACTGTGGATATACTCACCCGCTGTTGAGGCTCCGCAGTGAAGAACTAAGTCCATCTCCAGGAACCCAATTTGACCGATGTTCCAATCTGTCATTTTCAAGGGGATCTTCCTGGCAATAAGATTGCCCCCAGCCCGACCGTAGCACCTTCGGGTAACCCATTCGGCCTTCTTCCTCCTCAAGAGCCGGTCGATCGTCACCGACAAGACCCGCTTGAGTTGAGCGGCAGTCTTCTCATCGACCTTGAGCTCGCCCAGAGCCCGAAGCCTCCCCAGCTCTGCTTCAATCAACGGCTTTAGTCTCTGGCCACAAGCTCGGTCAAAGATCTCCCAGAGTCTCTCCACAGCCACCCTTACCGCCCTCCCGTATGTCGGTTCCCTCTTCTTGCGTGGCCAGGAGTCTCCCCTAAAAAGTCCAGCCAGCTTCCTGCGAACAGACTTGCGGGCCATACCCGTATTCCGGCAGTACTCGTCCAGAATCTCACCCCTTCCTTTCTTGCTGGCTCGAAGGTACCGCTCCGGCAGAGCCCTCAAGTACTCTTCTCGTGTCCTCATGTCCATCCTAAGCATGTTACCCTATCCTTTATGGAATTTCGGTAACATTTTACGTGATTGAATGCGCAGCTTTTTGAGTTGCGGCAAAGATGGCTTATAATATTGGAATTCGATATGAATTAAGATTTTTATTAATCATAAATTTAAATTTAAAGGAAAAATCATGAAGCGTGCTCTAAAA
>CAYSCS010000105.1:0-7602 GCA_964429695.1 uncultured Eubacteriales bacterium | reverse complement strand
CTTCTGTTTCATTAGAACAACGATGACCTTAAAGCAAAGGGGAGGTCTTTTCAAAAATACAATCAGAGCGGTGAAACTGAACCGAAGATAATGAGATGGGGCTGTGCGTTGACCTTAAGAGCACAATCTCCGTAGATTGTTTCTCTCTGACCGCAAAATGGGGGGCTCTAAAAATCTCTAACGGCAATTTTGGGATAGGGTGGGTTGTGTTCCGTAATAATCAAAAATAGACATTAAGGGAAAAATTTAGATTAGAAAATCGGCTACTTTCTGTCCATCTTTTAATACCAGGATTTTTTCTTTGGGATGAAAGCCACTGTAACTCTGGTTCCTCCCAGGTGCTTTAGTTTGTAAATATTTCCCAGGAAGCTAAAGGTGCCATCTTTTTTGACTGTTCTAGGATAATGGAGGGAAAAGACTAAATCCAGGTTAGTATCTGGGGCTAAAGGCCTTAATCTCCATTTGCCAGCCTTAACGGCCTCATTCCAGCGCTTCTCGGGAATCTCCTCTGTCCCCAGATGAACCCTCTCCGTGTTGGAGTAATTAAAGACTTCATCCCCTATCTTCTCTGAGCCTCTTTAAGGCTTATAACCCTATACCGTTCGCAAAGATAAGGCACCCGAGGCTGGAAGTAATCAAAAATCCTCTAAACTTTACCCGTGGCCTCAGGAGAATCAAGAGCAGCATAGATAAGTCAGATCTCTAACATCCTCAAAGCTCTCTTAAATTGGCTATCTACCTCATCAAGTCCAAGGCGATACTGGACATGGATTCCTTGGTGTTCAACGAAGCGAAAAATTTTATGCTGGTCAACATAATAGGCCTGGGGCCAGCCATAATGCTCTACGGCATTCCTGGCTACCTGAAGATGTCCATAACTTGTCTCTTTCTTAAAAATAGTTGGGCCGCAACGAAAACTCTGGAATAATCGTCTTTGGTCAAAATGAGATATTGATAGCCTTAAAGCACCGGCATCCAGCAGTGCATCGAGCAGTCGTGCTCGAAAAGAAAACCTAGGCGAGGTGTCTCAAAGCGCACAAAGACCTTCTTCTTCTCCTCAGGCCGTCCCTGATAATACCCATGCCTTAAAGCAAAGCGACGAATCGTAGAGCGTTGAAACGGATGACTAAAACTCTTCTCTTCTTCCTCAGCTAAGACCGCAAAGTTAAATCTCTCCCTAAAGAATCGCGCCCGACGTCGAATAAAATCAAGCTCCTGATAGAACCATCTTTCTTCTTGCTCAGCTAACCGATGAAACCAACTCTCCCTGCGACCATAAAGAGGTGAGTCTGTCCCTCTTTATTGCTAAAAGCTCACCTAGCTTCTCTCCGTTCAGGCGGTGTTCATTAAAAGCCTCAAGCGCTTCTTCAACAAAACTTTGAGATAACCGCTTATGAAGCTGAATCCTCATGATGGTAGAATCTCCTTCTATTACCAGGTTCTACCATACTCGTTTCCCCTAATGTCTACTTTTAGTCTACTTTTGATTGTTGCGTAACACAATTGTATGGAGTCATGATATTGGTCACAATTTTGCCCTGGAGTTTTAAACAAGAACATTTTCTTTATGAGAGACTATGCTAGATCGCAAATTAAGACAGCCTTGAGTTGGAGCCCACAAATTATCTTAGGATAAAAGATATTCTAAATCAGGGCTCTTTTAATGACTATGAGGTGTCAAAAATATAACTGACTCAGCACACAAATGAGTTAACCGCAGGCATATCCAGGAAAATTCTCTCCTCTTGAGAATAAATTAATTTTGAGGTCAAATCGACAAATTTTTTTGAGATGAAAATCATAAAATTGCTCTGGGAAGAGGGAGGTCTTTCATTACCTTCAATCCAGGTTCAGCCTCTATCGCTCTGGGAATAGTATTTATAGTCATTGCTACAGTCCCTATATCTCCATGTATTCCTCCTATCATTTTCTGATGGATGTTAGGTATTCCCTTGATTATTATCTCATCATATTCTTCACTGACAGCAGCGTGAGCACAGAATTCAAGCCTTATGACCTCTTCTCCACCCTTTTTACCCACAGCCGTACTCATCAGTCCCAAGACATCACCTGGCTTTACCACTCCAAGAGGAGTATTAACTTCGAGCTCATCAATAACTGGTTGGGGAGGAAATTCTACTGCTTCCTCAAGTTCCCATCCCAAGCCTGCCGCTATCATCTGCATGGACTCCAAGAGACCAACATGTCCAGTAATAATCTTTGCTTCTATCTGCCTTCGAAATTCTTCTTGAGTCAGACCTGTCCCTACCTTTTTCTGAAAGGGTATTCTTCTTCTGGTAGAGTTCATCATCCTCATAACTCTTATTGAATCTACCCTTAAACATGGTGCCGTCAAGATAAGAGGTAGAGTATCCATTAAATAACCCGGATTAATACCTGTTCCCACCACGGTGACCCCGTTTTCTCTGGCTAGTTTGTCAATGGTTTGAGAAAGCTTTGGCTCCTTCTTCCAAGGAAATGAGAGCTCTTCGCAAGTTGAGACAACATTTAACCTTGCTTTAATACAATTTTCAATTTGGCCATACACTTTCTTTAAGTAGGATGAGGTAGTTAAGATGACAGCTTCTGCCTTTACCTTGGAGAAAAGAGCCTGTGCATCTTTTTCAATAATTATTCCTGTTTTTTTTGGTTTATCAAAAAAATCTCCAAGGTCGTTCCCCACAAGTTGGGGATCTATATCTAAAGCACCGACAATCCGGATGCTTTGTTTATCTACCAAAGCTTCGGCAGTCTTTCTTCCCATGACTCCACAGCCGTAGATAATTACTCTAATTTTTTCCATTTGCTTATCCTCCTCTTTTATCTTATCTTTTTTTTAGCAGATTATACTTACTCCATTTTCGGGCAATTTTTTCTACAGCATCTAGAGAGGCTTGAATTTCATCTTCTGAATGTGCCGCCGAGATTGCCCCATAGCCGTGAAAGATGTTAAAACCATACTCCAACATTTCCAGTTTGAAAACTTTTTCCCGAAGTTCAGGGTCTGAAACTTTAGGATTCCAGACTTGTTCCGGGAAAATAACTTCTTCGAGGTTCTGATGTAAAAACTGAACTCCAACACAGGAGCTATTTTCTGTTACCCCGCGACCATTCCCCGTACATTTCACATTCATACCCTGAGCAGCGAATATTTCCTCTATGTTCTTTCTTACTTTTGCTCCTAGTTTTCCAATCCTGGGATATATTTCAGATTCATTTTGGATGAGATAGGTTATATAGATAACACCCGCATAAATAGAAGCTGGATGGGAAGAGAATGTCCCTCCTTCAAACTTAACCTTTTCTTCTGGTCTTGCTTCTGGCCCACAGAGTGCCATGACTTCCTCCTTTCCCGCCACCGCAGCAACTGGCATTCCGCCTCCAATAGCTTTCCCGAGGACTGTTAAATCAGGCTTTACTCTGTATAAAGATTGGACTGCACCTGCATGAAAACGAAAACCTGAGACAACCTCATCAAAGATGAGAAGCGCACCATAACTTTTGGTAAGTTCCCTTGCCGTTTTCAAGTAATCCCTGGTAGAAAAGATGAATCCCCCTGCACCAATGAACGGTTCAAGTATGAAACAGGCTATCCTCTCCCCATATTTTTTAAACTTCTCCTCAAGGTCTTCAATATCGTTGAAGCGTGAAACCACAATCATGGATTTAATCCCTCGAGGAAGACCAGCTGATTCTATATGATTTAGACCCCTCTCATAATGAGAGATTCCCTTCAACGAATAAGGGTGAGCACCATGCCATCCTCCTCCTACCTTCAGCACAAGCTCTCTTTTGGTAAAGGCCTTAGCCATCATGATGGCATACATTGTTGCCAAAGTGCCGCTTGTGGTAAAGCGAATCTTGTCGGCTCCTATTCTAGAGCAAATTAGTTGAGCAAGTTCTTTTTCGTTAGAATCAGGAAACCCTGCTGCCAACCCCTGGCCTTTTTGAAACAGTTCTATTAGAGCTTTGAGGACTATATCCGGGTTATGACCAAGGACATTTCCGAAATGTCCTTGCCAGAAATCTACATATGTGTTTCCATCCACATCCGTGATTTTTGAACCTCTGCACTCAGCAACGAAAAAAGGAAAAGGCTCGAAAAGGCGCAGGTTATGGCTTCCTCCCCTAACCATATGTTTGAGTGCTTCTCTAAATTGAGCTTCAGATTTTCTATGGTTTAATTTATATCTTTCAATCAACTCATCCCAGATTCTTTTTTTACTCATTTACTAACCTCACCTGAAATTAAGATATTATCTAAATTTAACAAATCTTTTGAAGAGAGTTTTCTATCATTATTTTAATTAAATGGATGATTCAAAATTAGGAAATTATATAATACATCATACAGCAAAAGTCAAAACTTTTCTTATGAGCAATTGACAATTAATTTTTTATTTAATATATTAAATATTGAAAAAGAGGAAAAAAGGAGGTGAGAATAGAGAATAGAATTAAGATGAAATATAAAGGATTAAATTTGATTTATTCATTTTAATTGTGTGGAAAAAAGACGAAAAATGAAAGGAGAGAGGGAATGAAAGATGGTTGCAAAAGATTAATTTTCCTCAGCCTAATTTTATTTTTTATTTTTCAGGGAAGAATTCTCACCCAAACCAGCCTTGTTACAATTGAAGGAATGATAACCGATGATGAAGGTAATATTCTTCCTGGTGCTTCCCTGACTATAAGAAACATGAACACGGGATATAAATACCATGCATATTCTCGTCAAGATGGACGTTACATAGTCTCAGGAATAGAGCCGGGAACATATGAAATTACAGTGGAAATAACAGGTTTCAAGACTGAAATCAGACAAAACCTTGTTTTTAATGTAGGCGCCAGGCTCACCATTGATTTCAGACTCTCCCCAACTGCAGTTGAAGAAGAAATTACGGTGGTGGCCCAAACTCCGATGGTAGAGTTAACTAAATCAGAAGTAAGTGGAGTGGTTGATCGCAAGAAGATTGAAGACCTTCCCTTATATGGAAGAGATTTTGCTCAGCTCGCCACCTTGAAGGCTGGGGTTATTTCAAGGCCAAGCGGTGAGGAGCCGGTAACTACGAGTGGTCAGCCTCGGGGAAGTGGTGAATTCCTCATCGATGGAGTCTCTAACGAAGGAAACCTTGTCAACTTGATTCGTTCAAACATCCCTGCAGATGCAATCCAGGAATTTCGCGTCCTAACTAACATGTTTGCGGCTGAATATGGTAACGCAAGCGGTCTCGTGATGCATGCCATAACTCGGTCGGGAACGAATGAATTCAGAGGAAGAATCTCTGGTTTCCTCCGTGATGAGGCCTTTGATTCAGTCAACTATTTTGTAAACCATGAAGGATATAAGGGACGCAAACTGAGTAAGGATGAATATGAGAAGGAGGAGTTCAGTGAATATCGTTTTGGAGGCTTTGTTGGCGGACCACTGATAAAAGATAAGTTCCACTTCTTCTTCTCTTATGAAGGATTAAGATATGAAACCTATAACACCGTTACTTCTCCCTTGATACCTCAAGAGACTGTCCCCTTGACCTCGACCAACAATCAATATCTTTTAAAGCTTAATTATCAGTTGAATGAAAAGAATTTATTCTCTTTCCGGTTCTCCCGTGATTGGCCTTTCGATAAAGGGTTGGGGCCTGGGGGGATTTATTCTGCAGATGTGGCGCTTGACATTTATTATGGAGATTTGAGCTTTCAAGGAAACTGGACACTCTTTCCCTCTGATAATACGTTAAACGAATTGAAGCTTCTCTATTCGTATTATGATGTCAGGATTGATACCAAATATCCGAATTCGTTTTCCATTTCAAGGCCGTCTCTTTTCACAGGGAAATTCGTCAATCAACCTCAGAGGGACTGGGAGAAGAGGTATCAGATAGTCGATAATTTTTCTATTTTCCTTGGCAAGCACAGCATCAAGCTCGGCATTGACTTTAGCTACATAGATGCCTATGGATATATTTATAACTATAACCCGGGGTATGTGTTGTTTGCCACTGATGCACCGTTTGACCCAGCCAACCCAGCAACCTATCCATATCTTTTCATCTATACCAAAGGAGACCCAAATTTTTCCTATCCTGTAACGAATGCAGGAATTTTCGCCCAGGACTCCTGGAAAATTCACCCCAGAATTACCCTGAATTATGGTCTGAGATGGAGCTACTACAAAGTGGAATCTCTCCATATCTCAAATAAGAAAAATTTTGACCCGAGAATTGGAGTAAGCATTGATCCCCTCGGAGATGGGAAGACAGTCATCCGGGCTGGTTTTGGAAAATTCACCAATAACATCCTGACAAATGAGGCTCTTCTGACAGACTGGTTCAACCAGCTTAGAATCCAGTATGTTTATAATCCTGGCTGGCCCGACCCCTTTAAACCTAACCCATTCGGGACTACCATAGTTTTGCCTGCTGCCACAGAATACATAGCCAAAGAGGGTCAGATTCCTCCTAACACCATACAGTTTACTTTCGGGATACAGAGGCAATTTTTCACAGATTTTTCGGCGGGAGCTGACTTCGTTTATGCAAAAGGAAGAAATCTTATTCGCTGGTACAATCTGAACCATGTAATTCCTGGAACTGGATGGCAGAGACCAGACCCAACCAAAGGAAATGTTTGGCTCACAGAAGATACCGGGAAATCTGAGTATACTGGACTTCTCCTCTCCCTTCAGAAGCGGTATTCACAGGGTTGGGCTCTCGAGATCTCTTACACTCTCTCAAAGGCACTTACAGATACAGAGATTGAATGGAGTTCTCCTTCGAATTATGATGACCTTAGCCTGGATTACGGTCCCAGTAACAATGATGCTCGACACAGGCTGATTGTAAACGGAATAGTAGACATTCCCTTCGGTTTTCAGTTGAGCGGAATCCTTACCTATCGCACTGCCCTTCCTTATAACATCATAACAGGAAGAGATGATAATCGAGATGCCATAAATAGTGACTATCCGCCTGGAAAAAAGAGAAACTCAGGCCGGGGAACAGATTACTTCGATATAAATCTCAGAATATCAAAATTCGTTAACATAAGCAGATTCAACTTCCAGGTTTTTGCCGAGATGTTCAATGTCACCAATAGAGCGAACTTTGGAGGCTTTGTAGGGAACATGCAAAGCTCACTCTTCGGCCAACCCACCTGGGCTTATGACCCGAGGCTGATTCAATTAGGGATTAGGTTTAACTTTTAGAAGGGATTCTAATCGCTAAAGTCCGTAAGGGGAGCTGAAAGGCTCCCCTTCTTTTTTATGCCGCATCTTATTTCATAAATGGAAAAATGAAGCAATAAATTATTCAGAAAATCAACAGATTATTAAGCAAGATCAAGTTCACTTTCAGGAAGGATAATTAATATATATCTCTTGGGTTCTCTTTCAAATTAGGGGACGTAAGTATTTATGAAAAAATCTCCTCCTCTTCTTGAGACTTAAAATTTGGCGTTATCCCAAAGTTGCTAGATGATGTTTGAGAGAGGCATAAAAGAGAGCCTCCAACCTATAAAAAACATACAAGTTTAAAAAGGAGGTCGTAGCCCCATAGACAAACTGGAAATTTCTTTCCTCCTGCGATATAGCCTACCAAAAAA
>CAYSCS010000104.1:0-51218 GCA_964429695.1 uncultured Eubacteriales bacterium | reverse complement strand
GAGCATCGGAGCATGCTTGGGACCACTAATGCGATAGAGAGAGCGTTCAGGGAGATTGGGAGGAGAATTCATCCGATGAGCTTCATTACGAATGAAAAAAGCGGTGAAAGGATAATCTATGCTCTATTCCATGACCATAATACAAAGTGGGAGAATACACCTCTACCCAATTTCACACAACATTCCTGACGCTACCTCAAATCCAGCGAAAATGAGACTTCCCCCCTCAAAATTCAATGTTTAAGATTAATCAAATTTCTTTAACTGTGAATTTACTTCACTTGATTGGATATTGAGAGGAGATTTTTTGTGCCTTTTGTTTTGCTTCAAAGATTTAATTTTAACATCTTTTAATAAAAATCCATTTTCCCTTTTCCCCTTCAAAACTACAGCCTAATTAAGCTTAATTTTTCATCTCAATCCTAGGGCTTAATTACATCCCCATAAAACATGTATTTAAATATATAGCTGCGATTCCTCATCCCTCTTTGCATCTCGAGTGGTTTAGATCAAAACTATATATTTTCAGCACCTACAGGGACTCCCAGGAATCTTCTCCTGATTTTGGGGAAAAGAACTGGCCCCAAATTGATGAACTCCCTCTCTTTTAGCTCTTCTCCTCCTCTTATAAAAACCTTATTTGCAGAGCTCACGAAATGAGTGATAAAATTTAAAAAAGTGAAAAAACAGGAAGTATTATCAGCAATTCTTTGTCTATACTTTATCTTTTTATTAACACCTAATTATCTAGAAGGGCAACTCCTCTTAGGCCAATATGAAGATGAGGCTCCTTTAGGCACCTGGAACATATTTGGTATAAAAAACGCAACGTCCCTTGCTATGGGCGATATCCCGTTTATTACTTCTTCTGACTGTTCTGTGGCTCTCTCCAATCCTTCGCTTCTCCAGAAATTGCCAAAGTTTAATTTAATTTTCAATTCATCTTATAGCTCTGTCTCTTTGGCTAAATATTCTCTCATCAACACAGGTGTCCTCTTCACCCCAAAAAATCCTTATTTAAAGGAATATGCTTTTGATTTTGCAGGTCTAGCCTTGAAACTAAAAGAATGGGCCTTCTCCCTAAGTCTTTCTCTCCTCGAGAGCTACGCAAGACCCAGTGCTCTTTATGAGTATCATTCAGGTGGTTCTTTAATCTATTCTTTGAGCTTTGAACAAACGGGAATTCTTAAAAATCTGAACTTCTCTCTTTCCAGAAAAATAAACAAGCTCCTTTCTGTGGGATTGGGAATAAATTATATATTCGGATACATGAAAAAAGTGATAGAGGAAGAATGGGGCTCACTTGAAATAAGTATGAGCGATGAAAAAGACCATGACTTTAAAGGATTTTATCTAAATGGAGGTTTAAATTTTGAAATCTCAAGAAGACTCAACATGGTGATGGTCTTCCGAAGCGCATACGAGAAAAAATCACAAAGCAAAAGTCATCTAAGATATTATTCTCCTCAGACAGAAACAGATATAAGAATCGATGCTTTTGCGGAGAGTAAATTTAAACAGCCTCTCCTCCTTGGCTTTGGTTTAAGTTCTGCTCTTCTTCCCAATCTAAAAATTGCCTTAGGATTGACTTTTTTTAATTGGTCAAAATACAGAGTTCTATTTTTTGAAGAGGAGCGTGCGAGGAATTTCAGGGATATTCTGAAATTTGGGGGAGGGATAGAATATGCTCCCCCACTTGAATTTTTCGGTAGAAAGATAAACCTCCCTCTACGCTTAGGTTTCTCATTAGACCCTCAGCCTATGGAAAAGCCTCGCTCTTCTTATTTATGTTTTTCTTTCGGAGCTGGTATTCGATTCGATAATCTTGCCCTAAATGGAGGGATATCTCTGGGAAGAGAAAAGGGTTCTGGAGATTCTCTTCAGGCAAGAAAAATCGCGCTAACCTTAAGTTACAGTCTCTAAAGGAAAATGCCCAGAAAGCCGAGCCTTTTACTTTCAATTTTGATTATATTTTTAGTCTGCTCTCCTTTTATTACCCCCCAACATAGGGCAAAAGAAATAATAAGCATTCCCAGCATAAAAAAATTCAATGAAATCCTTTTTAAGATGGGCTTAGATTTTCTCATGGAATGGAAAGGCCGGCTCTATTTCTTAGCTACTCTTGATGAGGTTGCAGAGATAGATGAAAAGGGAATCCCTTATGCTCTTGAAACACCCGACTTTTATCAAAGTTGTTATGCATCGCCGAAGCGAGGAATAAACGGAGACTACCATTCCTATAAAGAACTCGAAACAGATTTACTGGCACTCGAAGCATCCTCACCACATCTGGCAAAGGTTCTTATCCTAGGAAGGAGCTTAGAGGAAAGAAATATCTATGCTCTCAAGGTAAGCGCTCCATTTCCTCTGGGGGGAGATAAGGCAAAAGTTCTTTTCATCGGATGTCATCATGCACGAGAATGGATCTCTGTAGAAATTCCCTTTTTACTCGGAAAATATCTCATCGAAAATTTCGATTCAAACCCTCGGGTAAAAGAAATATTAGAAAAAAGCGAAGTCTGGATTGTTCCTCTTTTGAATCCGGATGGACTCGAGTATTCGATTTATTTTTATAGGTTCTGGAGAAAAAATAGAAGGGATAATGGAAATGGAAGCTTCGGTGTCGACCTAAACAGAAACTACCAGTATGCATGGGGCTTCGATGATCAGGGTTCGAGTCCAGACCACTTTTCTGAAACTTACCGCGGAATATCTCCCTTTTCTGAGCCTGAGACTCAGGCCGTACAAAATTTATTTTTGGAACATAAATTTCAGGCTATGATAAGTTACCACAGTTACTCTCAGACTATCCTCTATCCTTGGGGCTATAATGAAACCCCTTGCCCCTCTGAAGCTTTACTAGCACAGCTGGCAAAAGAAATGTCTGAGCTGTTGTTTTCGGTAAACGGGACTCACTACACTTATGGGCAGGGAGCAAAATTACTTTATCTTACCAATGGGGATGCAACAGATTGGAGTTATGGTACTTTTGGAATTCCCTCCTTTACCATTGAACTCCCACCTTTAGATATTCTCCATGGGGGGTTTTTCAACGCAGAGGAAGATATTAAACCCATTTTCGAGGAAAACCTTCCTGCAATGCTTTATCTCATTGAGTGGGCAATTCAAGATTTCGAATCCCAAAAATATTTTGAGCTTAAGAAAAATGAGAGGTTCCTTTCACCGCCTCCTCTTCCAAGGCGGGAAGGATGGTAGTTTTTAATTTATTTCTGAGTTTAATTTAAACCCGATTAAAAAAGGTTTTCTTCTAAATTAGTTGATGAAAATATGATATCTCATCGAGGAGAGAAGACTAATAACTTTTTCCATTTGTTAGAGTTCGGCCACTTCAAAACGCTTAGGAGATACTCCCTTCGTACTCGTTTGATATTTTGAATCTGAATCTTCCTCTTATTCCAATGAAATCTTATAGTTACGCGGCCAGATATTCTATTTTTTATCAACTAATCGGGAGAGGATCCAAAAAAGATTTCCTATAATTCGCTAATTTCATATTTTTAAGAAAATTTAAATTGACAATTCAAGAAGATGAAGTTAAAAAAGAATTAAATAGACAAGGGAGATGTGAGTGGTAGGTTACTTTTTGTTTCTTTCTCCCGAGACAAGAGAAGGACTCCCCTACTGGATTCTATGGCTCCTCCTTTTCATCATCCTTCTTCTCCTAATTTTCATTTTCCTCAGAGATAAGGACTTGAGACGAAGATTAAACATGTTCTTCTTCAGGGGAAAAATTAAATTGATTAAGATCTCTCTCCGCACGCAGCTCAAGAAAGAGAGAAAGAAGAAGGAGGAAATACTCAAAAAAATAGGCGAAATAAGCTGGGCTGAAAATCTACCCGTAGAAGGAAGTGAAGAAATAAGAGAAGAGTTAAAGAAGCTGGAAGAAAAAGCAAAAAATTATGAAAACGAGATTCAGGAAATAAATAAAAAAATATTAGTTCTTAAAGAAAATCAACGAGAAAGCAATAGAAAATATGACGAAAAAATAAGAGAGAAAGAGAGAGAAATAAAACCCTACAAAGAGAAACTCATCGAACTTAAAGAAAAAGAAAAAATTACCGAAGCTGAAATTAAACAAATTAAAAAGAAAGTAGAAAATCTATCCCAAAAAGTAATCGAAACAAAAAAAGAGGCCCCCAAGAAAGAGGAAAGGGAAGCCATCTTTAAAAAAGAGCCCAAAAAAATTGAGGAAAAAGAAGAAATCCTCTTAAACAAAAATAAAGAAGCAGAGAAAGAGTTTTCCTTGAAAAAGGAGCTTAAGAAGGATTTAGAAAGACAAAGGCGAGAACTTGAACATGAAATCAAGAGCTACAAGAGAGAGATAAAAAAGATTGAAGCCGAATCAAGAGACAGAGATAAAGGTTTCCAGAAAGAAATAAGAGAGTGGGAAAAAGAGAAAGAAAAAATTACCGGAAAAAAACATGAGCTGGAAAAACCGAAGGAAACTCTTCTTGAAAAACTGGGAATACTTATCGAGAGAGCAAGAATAAGCAACGAAGGTTTAGTCCTCCTCTACTCCCAAATTGATAGAGTAAATGAAAGAATCAAGGAGCTAGAAGAAAAGATACAGAATCTATAAAATTCTCTATTTCTCAATCAAAATCTCTAAGGAAACAAAATTTTAATCCCTACTTCTCTTTTAATTTAGTTGATTCTAAAATAGATTCGTGAAGAAAAAGAGGATGCTTGTGCATATTTGCTGTGCCCCAGATGCACTCTATGTAATGAACTTGCTTAAAGAGGAGTATCAGTTGTGTGGTCTTTTTTATAACCCAAATATTCATCCCTGGAGAGAGTACCATAAGAGGCTTGAAGAAGCGAGGAAAGTGGCAAAAATCCTAGGGTTTGTACTGAGAGAGGAGGAATACGATGTAGAAAGGTGGAGAATTTTAACCCAAAAATTTGAGAAAGAGCCCGAAAGAGGCAAGAGGTGCGATATCTGTTATGCTTTAAGGCTTGAGAAAACTGCAAAAATAACCTCAGAAATGGGCCTCGACATTTTTACTACGACCATGACTCTAAGTCCTCTGAAAAAGGAAAAAACTCTCAACAGAATAGGCAAGATGTTTGCTAGAAGATATGGGGTAGATTTTCTTGAAGCTGATTTCAAAAAAAAAGACGGATTTAAAAAAAGTGTTCTGCTTTCAAAAGAATATAAGCTTTATCGTCAGAATTATTGTGGCTGTATCTGGAGCATTCGAAAGTGAGGGTAAATTTCCTTATTCTCAATCTTCTGTTTTTCTATAAGGAGAAGGAGTGAGTATCAATTCCAATAAAAAAATCACCCATAAATCTGCAATCAATGCCGTAGTTTTCGGTGTAGTACAGGGGGTAGGGTTCAGGCCTTTTGTTTATAGGCTGGCCAAAAAATTAAATTATAAGGGATGGGTTAAAAACATAGGCTATGGAGTTGAGATTCACCTCGAAAAAGAAGGTGAGACTGATTTCAAATCGTTTTTCACAAGGCTTCAGAAAGAACGTCCACCTCTTTCACAGATAGAACACATTTCTCTCAAAGCTTCTACACCTCAAAGCTTGGATGACTTTGAAATAAGAAAATCTTCAGGCCAGGGTGGTTTCGTCTTCATCTCGCCTGATATTTCTGTATGTCGATTCTGCCTTAAAGAAATGATGAATCCCCGCGACAGAAGATTTCACTATCCCTTTATAAACTGTACTGACTGCGGTCCTCGTTACACCATCGTCAAGGCACTACCTTATGACCGTAAACAAACCACCATGCAAAATTTCAAGATGTGTGAGAGTTGTGAGCGGGAATATCGAAACCCGCTCGATAGAAGATATCATGCTGAGCCCATTGCCTGTCCTGTTTGTGGTCCCCAAATCAGGCTCTTGGAAAGTAAAAAAAAGATTGAAGTCTCCGGGGGGGTCGAGAAAGCCATAAGGTTAATAAAGAAGGGAAAGATAGTGGCCGTGAAAGGGATAGGAGGATTTCATTTAGTCTGTGATCCTTGGCATCAAGGAGCGGTTCGAAGACTCAGAAGGATAAAAGAAAGAAAGAGGAAACCATTCGCCCTTATGGCAAGAGACATCAGAGTAGTGGAAGAATATGTTTTTTTAAACAAGGCCGAAAAAAAAGAACTCCTCTCTCCCCGTCGACCCATAGTTCTCTGCAAAAAGAAAAAAGATATCCCTCAAATAGCCCCCTTCCTGGATGAGATGGGGTTCATGCTTCCTTATACACCGCTTCATCATCTTCTTCTTGATGGGAACCGATTAATCGTTGCCACAAGCTCCAACAGAAAAGATGCGCCCATCATGAAAGATGAAGAAGAAGGTATAGGCGAACTCTGTGATTACATTCTTACTAACAACCGTCCTATCCAAATGAGAGCTGACGACTCAGTGGTTAAGGTAGTCGAAGGAAAGCCTCTTCTCATAAGGAGGGCTCGAGGGTATGTCCCTTACCCTCAAAAAGTTCCCCCTGAACTCTGTTGCCCTCAGCACCTCATAGCGCTTGGAGGAGAACTCAAAGATACGATTTCAATCTATAAAAATGGATACATCATAACCAGCCAATTCTTGGGAGATTTAGATGAATATCAAAATTTTAAATACTTCGAAGAAACAATCAACCATCTTAAGAAACTCTTTGAGGTCCGGCCTGAAATTATAGTCTCTGACCTTCATCCTGATTTCCACACCACAAGATATGCAGAAAGGTCGGGCCTTGTGCACCTTAGAGTTCAGCATCATTTTGCGCATGTTCTGGCGCCTTTAATTGAGCACAATGTTTCTCCTCAAAAGAAGGTCCTTGGAGTGGCCTTTGATGGCTACGGCTATGGAGATGATGGGCTTGCGTGGGGAAGTGAGTTTCTCCTCTGTGATTATTCTTCCTATCAGAGAATCGCCCATTTCAAATATCTGCCTCTTCCTGGAGGAGATTTAGCTGCGAAACAACCCTGGCGCATGGCTATCTCTTATCTAATCGATAGCTTCGGTTCAAATTATCCCCAGATTGAACCTCTCAAGAAGCTGAGCCAGAAAAAAATTGTTGCAGCCGAAGAAATGATTAAACGTGGCTTAAACAGCCCTCTTACCTCAAGCTGCGGGCGGCTTTTTGATGCTGTTAGCTGGATTTTAGGCCTCTCTCCTTATGAAGTGGAGTTCGAAGCCGAAGCTCCAATGAGGTTAGAATCAATCGCAACTCCAAAAGGAAAAGGTGGCTATCCTTTCTCCGTAAGCGGCCAAAATTTTCCCTTACAAATATCCTTCACCCAAACTATAAAAAGCATCCTCAAGGACATTGAAAAAAGAACACCGCTTTCGCAAGTTTCCTCAAAATTTCATAATACAATTGTAAAAGTTATAGTCTCAGTGGCAAAGAGAGTGAGGGAAAACTTTAAAGAAATAGATACGGTTGTCTTAATCGGGGGTGTCTTTTTAAATAGGAGACTCCTCTCTCAAGCAGAAAGGCTCCTCTGCCGAGAGGGCTTTAAAGTTCTTAGGCCGATTCAATATTCACCAAACGATGAATCTCTTTCATTAGGTCAACTTGCGTATGCTCTGAATTGGGTGAGAAAAAAATTAGCGAAATCTCTCTAAATCAGCTTTAATTCCCCCTATAAAAGAAAGGATGATATTGACTACCCCACCGCAGAGCAGGCCAAACCCGCCAAATGCGAAAAAGCCTAATACGGCTCCTGAACCTGCATAAAGCAGACCTCCCATGAGTGTACCCTGAGAAGCTCTTAAGGCAGAGGGGAAAAGCCTCAAAAATTCTCTTAAATAATCAGTGGCACCTACAAATGAGCCAAGGATTATTCCAGTAAATGCTCCTAAGACACCCCAAAAGAGAAAAAATGACAAAATATTGATTGAGCGCAGGGAAAACTTCACTCTTTCCTCTTTGAACTCGGTTCCCTCTGCACTCCCTAAATTCAGCTCTTTCCCACAGCTTGGACAACCCTTTGAAGCTTCTTCTATTTTTTGGCCGCAGCGGGGACAGATGCTCGTCGTCTCTCCCAGGATCATCCCACATTTGACACAGACCTCTTCAAAAAGGCTGTTTTCAAATCCACAATGAACGCAGATGGCTTTTTTCTCTTGAAATGAAGGAGGCTTGGCTTGAATCCATTCTTTCCCATCGAAGTAATACCATTTTCCACTTTGAGCCCCAACCATCCAGAATCTCCCTTCATCATCTTTCAAGCGCAATTTTTTCAGTTCCTTGATGAACTCTTCTCGAGAGATTTTCTTTTCGTAGAGTTTCTTTTTTAAGCGCTTAACCTCTTCCTCAATACTCCTGAATCTTTCGTCCATCTTCTATCCTATTATGTTTTCCTTCATGCTTTTGCTCAGTAAATCTTTACCCTTCTGCCTTTCCGAAGAAAATTTATAACTTATTTATTTACAATAATTTTATAATTTATTAATTTTCAATAACATAACAAATGTGCCTAAAATTTGTGCAAATTGTCATATTTACAAGAAATTTCTTGACTTTTGGACTTTTTAATCCCCATTTTTTCACAGTTTTTCCACAGTTTTTGTGAATATCTATCACCTAATTTCCTGAACAACATTTTTCAAAAAATCCAATTCTTCAATCCTTCCCAGAGGCTTGAGCTACTGTATCCCTTGATTGGGTCAGGGATAAAAGTAAGAATGAAGATTAAGAGCATCACAAAACCGATGAATTTCCTCTGGGGTGAAAGGGGCATCTCTTCATCTATTACCCGGGGATGCTTAAGCCCCAGGATAAGGATTATTAGTGCCCAGAGAAACCATCCTATCCAGAAGAAAATACCCAAAATGATGTAGATTCCAAAGAAAATTCGCGCCAAGTTACGAGCTCTTGAGCCGAGCAGTGCATATGCCACATGTCCTCCATCTAACTGGCCAATGGGGAAAAGGTTCAAGGCTGTGACAAAAATCCCTACCCAGCCTGCAAAGGCAACTGGATGAAGAATCACATCGAAGTCACGAGGAATATCTCTGAAGAGGAGGTTTCCTATTATCTTAAGCAGAAGAGGCTCACCGAAGATTAGACTACCTTCTTTTGGAATAGGAGGAACAACTTTTGAAATCGAAAGCCCATAGATAAGAGCGGGAACAGAAAGTATAAAACCGGTGAGAGGACCAGCCACCCCAATATCAAAGAGCTGGTGTTTCTTAGTTATAGGTGATTTAATCTTGATGAAGGCACCCAACGTTCCCACTAGCGTTGGAGCGGGAATAAAAAAAGGCAAAGTTGCGTTTATCCTGTAATGTCGGCAGGCAAGAAAATGTCCTAATTCATGGCCTGATAATATTCCTAGAAGAGTTATTGAATAAACTAAACTTAAGACAAAAACTTGAGAGTCGTGAAACAAATTGAATTCAAGGGCGGCATCAGGATTTTCTGACAATAAGTCGGCATAAAGAAAACTTAAACTCCAGGTGAGACCAACGAAAAAAGTGGAAAGAACAGTAATCAGGAAGAGAATCAGGTTGAGAATGATCTTATTAGAACCAAAATTCATATTTATATAAAAAAATAGGAGTGATTAAACTCACTCCCATTTCTTGCAAGATTAATCCTTGGAAAATCCTTACCCTTCTTCCTGAAGTGCTTTATATTTCTCCATCAATTCTTCTTTCGTTTCTTTATGGTCAGGATCAGGGACACAACAATCGACCGGGCAGACTGCAGCGCATTGAGATTCGTCAAAATGACCTACACATTCGGTACATCTTTCGGGGTCAATCACATAGATTTCGTCACCTGCGGATATGGCTCCGTTGGGGCATTCAGGTTCACAGGCTCCGCAGTTGATGCATTCCTCGGTGATTTTATAAGCCATTGTTTCCTCCTCGAAAAAATTAAACTTTATTATATATTTTTTTCCCCAATTTACAAGATCAGTGGCTATCTCCTCTCCAGCCTCTCCATTTTCAGAGAAGCCTCGAATCCATAATAAGTATGCGCGAATTCATCCTTTAATTTCTTGTAAAGAGTGAGGGCGGAAGCTAAGTCACCCTTTTCTTCATAAGCTTTCGCTTTATTAAAATAAATGGCATCCAGAGGATACTCCTTGGGCTTCTTTCTTTCAATTTCAGCATAAATCTCTATTGCCTTATCAGGTTTATTCTGTTTGAGAAAGATTTGCGCCTTCAAATCCTGCGCTTGAAAATAAAAGATGTCTTTTCTTTGGGGAGAAACTCTTTCCAGAACTTGGAGTGCTTTTTCGAATTCCCCTCTCTCAGACCAATAAGTAGCAACCTTAAGGAAAGCAAGACGTGAAAATTTTCCTCTTCCTCCAAGCTTAATGAGTTTATCTATGTTTTCCGGATGAACTTCAAGGCTCTCACTTAATTCAATTATTTCCTTTAGCAAACGATTCTGACTCTTGGCTGACTGGATGCTTACCAGTTTTTGCCCCAGAAAAAGCAATAGAGAAAAGACAATCAGGCTCATAAAAATAACTATTTCTTTTTTCCTTCTTTTGGCAAAGTTGAAGAGCCTGGTGACTATGCTTACAAATTCATCTTCTTTTAGTTGTTTCCTTTTTAATCTCTTCATCTTTTTCCCCTCTCCTCTTCGGTTCAGGATTTCCCTTTTATCTTTCCTGTTTTATTATCCACTTCCCATCTTCTTCCTGGATCCACCACCCGGGTTGAGCCTTTCGAATCCAGTTTTCAGCAAAAATTTTCTGGATGCGAGGGATCTGGGAGGAATCTATATTCAGGGCTCTGGCTACTTCAGCATAGAGGGCTTGACGATCTTTATTTTCTTCATTAACCAGTCGTCTAAATTCAGCTTTATCTTTCAAAGAAAGTTGCTCTTCATCCCTGATGTGGAGGAAGCCATCGTTTCCCTCACCTATCTGTCCGGCCTCATAAAAAGGGACCAGCCTGGTAAACCTCTCCTTTAACGAATTCTTAAGGGCTCGAATGGTGGGTGTCGAGACTTCTGTCTCCTCTTGGGCTTTAAGTGGAGAAGAAGGAGTAAAATCCCCAGAAGAGCCGAAAAAAATCTCCCACGTTTTTCCCCTAAATGATTCCTCTTCTTTTTGAGGATTCTCTCTTACCTCATCCACTATCTCCTCTGCTGTCTTTTTTACGGTTGCTTCTGGAAAATATATGTTTATTGTCACGCAAGCCAGAAGCAAGAACGCCTCTAAAAAAAAGAGGAAAAACATGTATTTTAGTTTCATTTTCTTCCCTCTCTTTGTTAGATTTCAATATAACCTGTTTTCACTTTGGAGCCTTTGAACCACCGATTCTCTTCAAGCGATTCAGCATATCCATGAACCTGATCCTATTCCCAGGTTTCATATTTATCACATTAAGCCCGAAAATCCAACTTCCTTTTATCAAATATTCTTTTCCCTTCTCGAGAATTAATCCTCTAAGAGTAAAAACATCATTTTTCAAAGAACAAAAAATGCCGATTTTCTCATACCCTAAGTCAGAGACGAAGCTTGTTATCCACCTGTTCCTACCGAGGGTTGCTTTCTCGCCTGAACTGATGATTGCCACATCATCCACTGCTTTCAAGCTGAATTTTTGCGCCACTTCCTTTCTCTTTACAGATTCAAGGCTTAAGGTAAAACTTTCAGGCTGCCCGTTGGAAAATATTATGTCAGCTATTCTGCCTTTGATTATTCCAGTTACCCGGCCAAAAGGAACAGAATCCGTTAACTTCTCAAGGTCAAGGTCCTCTATCTCGATGTCACAGAATATTTTTCTTCTCTTGGAGAAAGGCTGTTTAAAGCCTATGTTTTTAACAACCAATCTGCCACCGAAAACATCAAGCTCAGCTTGCCCTTCTGTCCTGACTCCATCTGGAGTTATTTCCACATTTTGGAGCTCGAGATTTGCCCTTCCCTCCATTCTTATTTTAGATTGATTCCAAAAAATCTCAGAGAGACTAAAATCTTTAGCATAAACTGAAAGATTTGCCTTAAAGCTTTTTAGAGAGGGAAGGAGCACAAAGGTAAACCTGCCCACTTTGATTTTTCCACCAGGAAGGTCTAGAGAAAAAGGTTCAAAAGAAATTGAGTTTTTTTCTGAGTATAGCGAAATCCTCAATGCTCCCAGAGAGAAAAAGGGCAAAGAGATTCTTTCGATAAAAATATATCCAGAATTTTTATATTGTTCACCTATTTGTTCACCTATAAATTGGCTTTTTCCGATCAGAAAAGGGATTTCTGCCTCAATATTTTTCACCAAAAAATGAGTCTCAGGGTATTCTAGGGAAAAGTCTCTTATTCCAATTTCTCCTTTGAGCGTTAAGACCCCATTTACTTTTCTCAAACTAAGGCTGATTTCTGAATTACCCCTCAAGAATGGATTTAATCCTGTTTCAAATTTTCCCTTGACAAATAAGTTGTATAAAGGAGAGAGCTTGAAATCTGCATTTTTTAAATTAAATTCATTCAAAGAAAAGTGAGGAGCCTCAAACGATGCGGAGGCCTCTATTTTTCCTAGGTCAAAGAGAAAAGCTTCTGCTTTTTCAAGGAAAAACCTTTGCGCCTTTGAGGAATATGAGCCATTGAGAGATAACTCGAGAGGGTTTCTTTTCAAGTCAACATAATAGGTCTTCCACAGAAATTCTCCTTGAGAAATTTCAACTGAAATTTTAAAATCAAAATCTTTACTCCCAAGCCTTCCTCCTAACCTGAGATTGATTTTGGAGCTAATCCCCTCAGCAGCAAGAGATAACGCCTGGTCGGAGAAAGAAGCCTCGTTTAAATTTATCTTCCCGCAGATTAATAGCTTCTCTCTCTCCTCAGCCAAGGTCCCCAATTCTGCTTCAAAGTCACATCGGGCCTCTGGTTCAAGCCTCTGTAAAAAATCAGGTAGAAGATAAGAGAAAAAGAGAGAAATACGGCTAAACTTAAAACTCTCTGTCTCTATTTTGAAATGGCCCTTCTCTGGGGAATGAAGATTAAGTCTCCCCTGGATGCTGAGGGAAGGAAGAGGAGGACTAACCATTCTTAGGGCATCTATTTTAAACTCTTTTCTCCCTAAGTCTATGTCCGCCATCCCAAAAAAATCTACTCCTTCAAGCCTGTAATCTTCGCCATCTCCAATGAACGAGACCACCCCCAGTCTTCCTTCAATTCCTTTGGCTTTTATCTGTGAGGGAGAGCCAGAAAAGGAAAACCTTAGGGAAGAATTCTCAACCTCAATCTCGTTCCCCAAAATTCTCCCTCTATCCAGAATAAGGAAGCCTGAAAGCTTAGGCTTCAGAAGAGAACCTTCTGCCTTTATTGCACCTCTTATCCTGTGGCTAAGGGAAAACTCAGAATCTCTATAAACAAAATGCGTGGGATTGAGCTTCAGGGAAGCCTTAATCTCCCCTTTCATCGAACTTCCTTTCCGTGCATAATCTAAGTTAAGGTAAGCCTTGCCTTCGAGGATTGAAAAGTTAAGCACAGGCTTATAACACCTTTTTAAAAGCTCAGAAATTGACTTTAAATCGCAAATCTCAATTTTGGAGGAGAAAAAAATCGAAGGTGGACTCAAAAGCTCAATTTCCGAGCGAAATGAAGCTTCAAGCATTTGAGGAAGGCTCATCTTCATCTTAGTAAAATAGAGCTTCTTCTTTTCAGGATCCAGCATTACCCCAAAATTAAACCAGATTCTCTCTAGCGGGAAATTATTATTAGGGAAGCTAAGAGTCATCTTCTCAATTATACCCTCCCCTTCCATGATAAAAGACTCCTTTAAGGAAAAGATCCCTTCCAGAAAAATAGTGCCTTCACCAGAAAAATCACCCGCTACTCTCTCAAATTCGCCATTATCCATAGAGAGCGAGTACCTAAAATTCTCATGCCCCTCTATTCTCTGGCAAAAAAGATTTGCCTGGGGTGTGGAGAGTAGGTTGGATTGAGTGACAAGATTAAGTGCCATCTCTCTTATTCTAATCTTATTCACATATCCCATAATTTCTGAAATTATTGCGAGTCTTTCCTTGAGGTTAATCTCGGCTTTTTTAATTAACCTTGCCTCTAAAGAAATTCCTCTCCCCTCTATTGAATCTAAAAAAGGTTTTTTTCTTTTAATAAGCCTCTTCAGGTCACCAGCGAGGCTCAGCTCCCTAAGGGAAATGTTTATTTCATCTTCATCACTCTTCATCGAAAGCCTCACAAAATTGGCTTCGACCCTGAAAGGCAAAAATTCATAGTTGATCTGACCTATCTGGATTTCGATATTTGTCTTCCTCTTAAGGTAATCCTCAACCAAATCTTTAAAAAGCTGTTTTCTAAAGAAAAGGACAAGAAGGAGAATCAAAAAAATAATAAGGATGAAGAGAGCTATTCCCCACAAAAAAACAAGCACCTTTTTCATCATAATCATTAAACCTGACTTTAAAAAATGAGTGAGATTAATTTCTTCAAATTAAGTTTACTTATTTTAACAGGTGGAAAAAAGTCTATAAATGAAAGTTTCCCCTTTGCGCTTTAAGTAGACAATCTCGACTATAAGAATTTTTTTAAATTATTAATATTATCAAGGCTTATCTTTTCTTGAGGAAATGCGCCTGGCAGGACTCGAACCTGCGACACAGGGATTAGGAATCCCTTGCTCTATCCTTACTGAGCTACAGGCGCATTAGCTTTCTCTCTCATTTTATTTGAGAGCCACTAACAATCTATCAATTTGAAGGATTTTTTTCAATCAGAATCAAGATGTTTGAATTAAACGGTCCGGATGAGGAAGCTTTTTAGCCTGCTCAAAATCGAACGCTTGCTGCAGCTCTGTTCAATATCTTTTGAAGAAAGTTCTCTTATTTTTTTCAGGAATTCCATATTCTTCCTATTTCTTTCACTCACAATCTCGGCTATTATCTCTGCCAGGGAGGGATTCTTCTTTATGAGCCGCGCAAAATCCAAAGCGCCTATCTCGAGTAGCTCTGACTCCTCTTCCACAATACCCGTAGCAGTTCTTGGCATTCCTGTGAAGAGTGACATTTCTCCAAATATTCCGCCCTTCTCAACCCTGAATTCAGAAATGTATTTTTTACCTCTCTCCTCATACACAATTTCACCTCTAATCCTCCCTCGGGCCACAATATAACAGCTCTCCCCTCTCTCCCCCTGCTTGAATAACACTTCTCCTGCAGTATACCTTGCTCTTTTTAAAAGCTTCGAAAATTCTTTTACCTCCTCCTCTGAAACAAGAAGTTCTCCTGCACGCTCCCCTTCTTGATAGCGAAGGAATGAAGAATTGATGAGGTCCCTAAAGTTTCCCTCTCTATCCTCTTCATAGAGGGGAAGCCCTTCTATTTCTCTCCAGGCTCCCACGAAACCGAGGAGTTTGTCTTGGACTGAAACCGGAATCTCTATCCCCCTTCTCCTGAATTTATACCATATTAGCCTCCCTACTTCGCTCAAAATGACATTTTTGCGTTCGAAATCTGTGATCCAGAATTTCACAAGGTAAGAAATCCCGAAATCATCGTAACTCAGGATGAAAGCCTGGGGTTCAGGATCCTTTATCACTAGGGGCACGTTTGCGGCTGCTTCTCTCAAGGCCTCCAAGACAGAGGAAGGAGGCGCCTCATAACCAGCTTTAACAGAAATCGTCAGGGCAGTCTTTGCATCAGGTCTGGAGAAATTGGTCATTTTTTCCTGAGAAATCAAGTTGTTGGGCAAAACTATGATATTAGAGGCACGGTCTATGATCCTGGTTTCCCTCCAGTTAGTATCTATCACTTTACCCTCATGACTTCCCACCTGAATCCAGTCTCCTCGAGTGAAAGATTTTGAAAAGTGGAGAGACATGCCAGAAATGATGTTGCTCAGAGTACCCTGAAAGGCAAGACCAAGAATCATGGTCAGAATGGCTGAGGTAGCAAGGAAGGGGGTTATGTTTATTCCCAAGATATTTCTCATGATGATGAAAAGGGTTATTAAGTAAACAACTCCAAGCATCAACCCATGCAGAATGCGAGGCAAGGGAAAAGGAAGTTTTCGGTGAGAATAATAGGCATGGAAAAAGGCATCAATGAGCCTGATGAAAAGAAAGATGAAAAAGAATAAAAGGATGCCATCTAGATAAATATCAAATTTCTGAGTCAAAGAGAGGGTTTTTTTTATGGCTTTAATCTTGAAAATCAAGCTAATGGCAATGAAAACACCAGGAAAAGCCAAACGATTGATGAAATAACGTGGAATTTTCTTTTCTAGTTTAAAAAACCTATAAAACAAAGAGCGAAACCAGAAAAATACCCCTGCAGATAAGAATATGACGAGGAAAATGATGACAATATCCAGCGAGGAAAGGATATTTTGAGTGTCAGACATCTTTCCTCCTTCTCTTTTTCATAAGCCTTAGCTCTTCTCCCTGGCGTGCGCCATGTGTTGAAGGAAAGTGACTCTTAGCCTTCAAGATTAATTCCTTCACCTTCTCATCTGAATGCTCTGGATTATAATGAGAGAGAAAGAGAGCTCTCACCCCAGCTTCCCTCCCTATCTTCACACCCTCTGCCCAGGTGCTATGCCCCCAGCCTTTCTTCCCCGCCTCATATTCTTCGGGAGTAAAGGTGGAATCATAGATGAGAATGTCAGCTTCAGTAGAAAAATTTACGAGTCGTCTGTCAATCCCCTTCTCAGGATGCTCGGTATCAGTGGCAAAGACAAGCTTCGTCCCTCCCTCCTCAAGCCGATAGGCAAAGCTTTCTTGAGGATGGTTAAGGGGGCAGAAGGTAATCCTTATACCTCCCACCTCTATTCCTTCACTGGGAATCTGTTTTATGTTCTTTTCTGCGGGAGTGTCTTTAAAATCCAGGGGAAAGTATCTACTCCTCATCATCCCTTCTAAAAACCTTTGAGTCTCTTTTATTCCATAGGGAGAGTAAATATTGAGAATCGTTCTCCGGGAATAAAGCGCTCCAAAATAAGGAAAGCCCAAGATGTGATCAAGGTGGAAATGGGTTAAAAGGAGGTGAATAACCATTTCCTCATTCCTGTTATTCTCCATCAATCTCTGACCAAGGTTCCTTATTCCCGTGCCTGCATCAACGATAATGACCTCCTTTTTCCGAGAGATAATTGAAGCACAGGGTGTGTACCCACCAAAATAAACCTTATCTTCATCCGAGACGGGAAAAGTACCTCTCACTCCCCAGAATTTAAGAATCATCCTACTTCTCCTTTAGATCCCAAACTCCATCCCACTCTCTATCTTCGCGAGCATTCTTTAATCTCTCACAGCGAGTAATGTATATTCTCGAAAGAGGATCATCTTCAATTTTGGATAAAAGCTCTATCGCTTTTTCCCAATCTCTTTTCCTGAAATGGAAAAGAGCTCGATGAAAAACTTCTATCCTTTCAAGCTCAGAAGCCTGGACTTTATTCCTTTCTCCAATGAGCTCGAAAATCCTCACCGGCTTTTCCTTTCCCACTACCCTAATGAGGTCAACTTCTCGGCAAATTATCTCATCTTTAACTCTCTCAAAAGTATTCTCACCCACAAGAATTGAAACTCCATACTGCTTACAGGCGCCTTCCAGACGAGAAGCAAGATTTACGGTGTCTCCCATCGCCGTGTAATCAAAACGGCTCTTAGAGCCCATATTGCCCACGACTGCTTCTCCCGAATTAATCCCTATGCGCATAAAAATTTTCTGTCCGTATTTCTTTTCATAATGAGGTCTTAACTCAGAAAGAATATCTTGGCACTTGAGCGCAGCTCGACAAGCTCTTAAAGCGTGGTCAGCCTGGTCAAGAGGGGCATTCCAGAATGCGATGATTGCGTCTCCTTCGTACTTATCTAATGTACCTTCCAGGGAAAGAATGATATCCGTCATTTGCGAAAGATAATCATTCAAGAGGTTTACCAGCTCTTCTGGAAATAATTTCTCTGAAATAGAGGTAAAACCCGCTACATCAGAAAAGAATGAAGAAATCTCTCTCTTTTCTCCTCCAAGCCGAAGAAGCGAAGGATCATTCATAATTCTCTCTATCACCTGGGGGCTTAAATAATAACGAAATGCATTCTTGATGAACCTTCTTTGTTTTCCTTCTATGCTGTAGTTCAGCATAGAAGTGACCATAAAGCTGAGAAGAACAGCGAGAGCTGGGTGAATGAACTCAAGCCAGTAGCCAATCAATAAAGCAAGAGAGGAAAAGACGGCGGGGAGAGAAAGAGAGAATAATCCTAGAAAAATTATTTTCGAGATACGGCGCATCATTGAAACTCCGATGCCAACTAGAAGAGAAAGAGCTAAAGAGATGACGATGAACAAAACTGGTGGAGAGTATCTTATATAATCACCCTTGAGCAGGTTGTCGATGGCTGTGGCGTGGATTTCAGCTCCGGGATAGACAGAACTGAAAGGTGAAGTCCGAAGGTCATATAGCCCAGGTGCACTTGCTCCAATGATTACTATCTTATCCTTGAATTCTTCAGGTGGAATCTGAGCTGGCTTTCCCTCCTCGAGGAGGGCAAAAGAGTTAATCACTGAGGCCAGGGAATAGCATTCATATGTACAGGTAGGGCCATGAAAACGAAGTATCATCCTCCCCAACCCATCTACTGGAATCTCCTCAATGTTTAAATCTTCCTTGATAAAACTCGATACAGCAAAAGCAAGGGAAGGCAATAAGAGTCCCTTATAGGAAAAGAAGAGGGGGAGCCTGCGGTAAGTACCATCCTGATCAGGAGGGAGATTAACATTGCCTGTGCCTTGAACCGAATCCAGAAATAAATCCAGAGGTAATGTGGCTGATTCCATGATGGAGAAATTCTTACCTGAGGAATTTTTTCTCTGGAGAGAAAACTTTTCTAGAAGTGCTAAGTGGGAAGAGTCCTCTTCTTTTTCCTTCTGATGAAGGAAGATGGGTAAAAAAACATTCCTGGCCCTTTTCATTGCCTCCTTAAAATTCCTATCATCCTCGACTCCCCAAACAGATGGTTCAGAAAAAATTAAATCAAAAACAATCGCTTTTACTCCTCCCCTCATGCAATACTCGATAACTGCAGAATAAATCTGTCTTGGCCATGGCCAAGAAATACCCTGTTGTTTTTCATAAATGTCAAGACTTTCCTGGTCTACGAGGAAAAGCACAATATTTTTGCTGGCATTATTGGGATTAGAGAAGAGATGTAGCCTCCAATCCCAGGATTTTAACTCCCATGATTCAAGAAGGCCAAGAAAGTGAAAAATGAAAGCAAAGAGAAAAGCCCCACTTCCTGCTATCGTGCCTCGAATGAGCTTTTTCTTCACTACCTCCCCTCACCAGCTCTTTCTCTCCTCCTCTGCTTCTCTTCCTCCTTAGAGTCTAGTCTTAGCTGAGTTTTTTCATCATTTCTTCAAACCTTGCCGTACGAACCGCATCTTTTTCGGGTATCTTCCTTAAGGATGAAATTTCTTTCTTTACTTCCTCAATTCTTTTGAGAGCAGAAGGGTGAGTCTTGAACCAACCCTTAAGCTCTGTATTCGATGTTTCATCGACCATTGTACTCAAGAAGTCTAGAAGCCCCTGAGGGCTATACCCCGTTCTTGAGGCAATTTTTACCGAAAGCCTATCGGCTTCATGTTCATATTTCCTGTCATATCCTCTCTCGATTAAATTCTCCGCAATATCTGCAAGGACATCTTCAAAAATATTCGTCAGTTCAGCTAATTTCTCAGGCCCGTATCTTTCTAAAGCCTCTTCACCGATTATGGAGAAGGCATCGAGGAGCCTTGATTTTTTGATTGATTGCAATCCGTGTTTAGCGCTTACATGCCCTACCTCATGAGCAAGGATGGAAGCGAGCATTTCCTCATCCTTGCATCTCTTAAGCAGTCCCTTAGTGATGAAGATGAAACCTCCGGGTGCCGCCAGCGCATTGACTTCATCGCTCTCAAGGATGAGGAAATGATAGCCCGCATAAATTTCGGGTCTATCACTGAAGATGGCAACAGCATTGCCCAGTTTGTTTATATAATCAGTGAGAATCTTATTCTCATATACAGGATATCGAGAGAGAATCAAAGCGGCAACAGATCGCCCTATATAATATTCTTCTTCCTCATTTATGTCCTCGAAACTCTTCCTCAAGGCTTTACTCGTCTTTACGATTGCCTGCTTATCCTTTTCAGAAATCTTTCCTCCAACGGGAAGCGACTCGATACCTTTCTCCACTGCAGTACAGCTCAGCAGGAGAAAGAGAAATGCAATTAACATTAACGACTTAAGGGAATGTTCTTTACCCCTCATTTCTCACCTCCAAACTCAGCTAATCTACCTCTTTTCAAAAATTCTTGAATCTCCTCAGGAGTCACTTTCATCTGGAGCATCTTCTCTACCCAAGCAAAACTTATTTCACCATGACGCGACCTGTATTCTTCTTCTACCTGCTTGTTGAAACCCTTACCGGCAAGGGCAACCTCTTCTGCAGACGCCTGGGTCTTAAGAGACTTGTCCATTGCCAAGAGGGTAAACTTTCTCTGCTGAAGGGCGCTTGAATGAACCCATCCTTCAAGCCCAGCCGAAGTTCTCACTCTTATCCATCCCTCCTGCTCACTTATCTTCTCCAAGACTTCTCCCGCTTTAAGGGAGGCTATGGAGGAGGAATAAAACTTAGGTTCTTTTCGCAGGTTAGTAGTCTGCACTTTAACTACAAATGTTTCAGCAAGGAGAATGACGACAAAAATAAAAATAGCAAGGGCGGGTAAAAAATAGCTGAATGCTTTCTTCATTAAAACCTCCTTTAATGATTCTTGTCATTCCTCTTAATCTAGGCAGCAGATTTTTCCATCTCTAAATTTTCTTCTTTAAAATCATCTTTAAAATCATTCACATAATATTTAGGACAAAAAGCTTTCTTTCTCTTGTATTTTAATTAGTTTTTGTTTGATAAAGCAATTTCTCTTGACCGGTTTATCGTTTTTTATAGCGATATGAAGTGCCTTGTAAGAACCTACAATTACACTCAGCTTCCTGGCTCTGGTCAAGGCAGTATAGAAGAGATTTCTCTGAAGCATGATGAAGTGCTGAGGAAGAAGTGGCATCACTACGGCAAGATACTCACTCCCTTGAGATTTATGCACAGAGATGGCATAGGCAAGAGTAATTTCCTCAAGTTCATCTTTTTCATAGAAAACTGAATGACCATCAAAGTCGACCAAGACTCGATAAGCTTGTCTATCTATGTAAGTGACGATGCCAATATCACCATTAAAAACTTCTTTTTCATAATTATTTTTTATCTGCATCACCTTATCGTGGAGCCTTATTTCCCTGTCTCCAAATTTCAATCCTTCTTGGCGGGGATTGAGGCGTTTCTGGAGTTCAGAGTTGAGGTTATCTACTCCTACCAGTCCCTTATACATAGGGCTGATTACCTGAATAAGGGGAGAAAGGGGGTGAACGTCAAATTTTCTGGGAATGCTGTAAGTACAAAGAGTGAGGATAGTGTTAAAAACTTTTTCCTCATCTTCTTGGTGGATAAAATAGAAATCTGAATCCTTATCTCCTCTTTGAGGGTAGATGATGGGGAGCCCCTGATTAACCCGATGTGCATTGAGAACAATGAGGCTCTCTTTTTCCTGGCGGAAGATTTCTTCAAGCCTCACTACTTCCACTCTTCCTGATTCAATCATGTCTCGAAGAAGACACCCTGGCCCCACTGAAGGTAGCTGATCCTTATCACCTACCAGGATGAGCCGCATCCACGGTGCAAGTGCCTTGAAGATATGGTACATGAGAGGAAGATCAACCATCGAAAATTCATCAATTATGAGGACTTCGGCAGTAAGAGGTCGCCTCTCATTCCTCCTGAAACTCTTAAGCTGGGGGTTATATTCGAGGACTCTATGAATCGTCCTTGCCTCATGTTGGGTTGCCTCTGAAAGCCTTTTAGCTGCTCTTCCTGTAGGTGCGGCAAGCAAAACTTCTTTCCCCCATCTTTTAAATATTTCTAAAACAGCTCTTATTATTGTTGTTTTCCCTGTACCTGGTCCTCCGGTGATAATCAAGATTCTATTCTCCAAGGTCTCCTTTATGGCTTTTTTTTGCATCTCCGAAAAATTAATCCGGAGGTCATTCTCTACTTCCTCGATGACTCTCTCCACATCAATGCCTGGAGCTAAACATGGTAAGGACGTAAGACGACGGATAGAAATTGCAACCTCCCTTTCTGCCTCATAAAAAAAAGGGAGGTAGAGAGCAGTCCCTTCCTCGGTTTCCTCGGCCATGATGAGCTTTTCCTCTCTCATCTTTTCTATTATTTTCCTTATCTCCTCTACCTCAATCCCCAGCTCTTCTTGGCAATCTTTCTCAAGAAGAGGTTGAAGGGAATAGACATGCCCTTGCTCATTATCTTTCTCCATGAGATATTTAATGAAGGCTTTTATTCTTTCTGGTGAGGAAGGGCTAAACCCCAGCTTGAGTGCCATCTGGTCGGCAGTCCTGAATCCAATCCCCCAGATGTCATGGCAAGCTTGGTAAGGATTTGTTTTTAGAACTTGAAAAGAGTTCTCTTGATATTGGCGATAAATCTTTATGGCAAGGTTTGTGGAAATGTTGTGTTCCTGGAGGAAGATTATTAAGTCAGCGATATTCCTATGTTCGCTCCAAGATTTCTTAATTTCTCTGAGTTTTATCTCTCCAATCCCTGCTACCTCTTTCAATCTTTCTGGAGCACTTGAGATAATATCCAGTGAAGAAAGGCCAAATCTTCTCACAATTCTTTTTGCCAGCACGGGTCCGATCCCCTTAATCAGTCCCGAAGAAAGAAATTTCTCTATTCCCCTAAGCGTAGCAGGAAGCAAGGGAGTAAAATTTGCTACTGTGAATTGTTTCCCGTATTTGGGATTTATTTCCCATTTCCCTGAAATCCTCAATACTTCTCCCGCAGATAAAGGAGGAAATGAACCAACTATAGTAAACCTCTCTCCTCCTTCTACGCTAAACTTTCCAACAGTGTATCCCGTTTCCGGATTGTAATAGATTATTTCTTCAATGCTTCCTTCAAACTGCTCCATCAGCAGAATCTCTCTCTTCGGATTTTTGAATTTAAGTGCACTGGCTTAAATTTCCGTAAATTTTTGAATTAACTGAAAATTATTTTTACTTCTTCTCCTTTCCTAGCCCCAATCAACCTTGCAGCCGAATCCTCTCTTCTAGCTATTTCTATTAGGCCGATGCTGCCGACCAAGAAAAGAAGCTCACCCTTTCTCGCTTCAGAATAGTTCTCCTTGAAGGTTGAAACTTCATTTCCCTTAACAAAAAGAGTGATTCTCCTTTTCCCGGTCTTTGCCTTTAAATCTTCAAGCATCGTAGAGGGAATGTTGGTAATGAGGTTTCCAAATTTATCTTGATAAAGGATTTCGCCTCTTATCATCTCTTTATCCACATCCATCTCAGGCTTTCTTATGGGAAGCCTTTCATAAGATTTTATCTGAGCTCCAAATTTGTCTATCGAAATCCCTTTTGAAAGCCACGCTGCCACGGGTGCCATTTTATCTCTTCCCTCAAAGGTTCGGCTCAAGAGGGGAAGGAAAAAGTTGTCATTGGTTACCTCTCTTACTTCAACTTCTTTTTCCTGTTCGATTACCAGGCTTAATATTCCATTGTCAGGGGCGACAAAAAAATAATCTTTTATCTTCGCCCCTAAGATTCTCCGCAAAGAACCAACACCTGGATCAACGATAGCAAGAAAAATTGTGCGTGATGGAAAATATCGATAGCAGGCAAAAAGAACAAATGCAGCGCTCAGGATGTCGTAAGATGGGATGTAATGAGTGATATCCACTATCTGTGCACTGGGATTAATTCCGAGGATTACTGCTTTAAGAGATCCAGTAAAATAATCTTCCTCTCCAAAATCAGTGACTAAGGCAATGATTGACCTTTCCATGTTCTCCTTTTTATCTATGTTATCCATTGTCATCTTCTGGGTCAAATTAGATGACTCTATAGAGCCAAGGATTTCAATCCAAAAATAAGCTTTTATATTTTCTGTAAAAAAAAATTAACCCTTGCAATAGCTAAAAACCACACCCAAGGAAAGGTCTGCATCCTTAAAACCACGATAGAAAAAATAAGCCTCTACTTATGACATTGTGCAAATCAAAAAACAGGAAGTAAGGTATAAGAAATCAAAATGCTATTGGCTTTTAGTCTAACCTTGAAGAGCTGCGATTTTCATTGAATTTAAACGAAAATGGTAATGCTTATTGAAGAGAGTCCCTGTTTGACCCTCTGAAAAAATCATGATATTTTTAATTTTTATGAAATTCATAAAAGTCTTTCTCAATTCTTTTCTTTGTGGGCTCTTTTTTTCATCCCTCCTTGCTCTTCTCATTTACAACTTAAACATCAATCTCAACTTTGAATTACGATTCTTCCTCCAGCTAATGCTTTTCACTTATATCACCTATGGAATTTTGCTCAGCGTCGCATGTATGTTTTTCTTTTTCATTGTTCAGTTTTTCCAGGGGAAGAAGATGAATCCTGCCCTAATTTCACCCCCCTTTCTTTCTCTCGGGTTTTCACTCCTCTCGCTTCTCTTCTTGTTTATTTTCAGAGCAAATCAGAACTACTTCCAATCTTTTTTCGAACCAGAAACAAAGAGCCTGATGACTTCTCAATCAACATTCATCATCCTGCTTGTTATTTTAGGACCATTTTTTTTCTATCTCTTGCGCCGTGCGAGAAGGAAGATAATCATCTCTCTTTTATTTTATCTCCTTTTTGGGGCAGGAATATTTTTCTCAATCTATCTCAGATACAGCTTCCCCCTCCCTTCGCGACATCAAAAGCTCTCATACCTGAAAGCAAAAGAGATTGAAAAAAGAGTTATTCTCATCGAGCTCGAAGGGCTAAGCTTTGATTTCATTATTCCTCTTGTCAATAAGGGTAAACTCCCAAATTTTTCCTGGTTTATGGAAAGGGGTAGTTGGGGCAGGCTTAAAAATTTCACTCCCAGTGATCCTTTCATTCTCAATGCCTCATTTGAGACTGCAAAACTTCCGGCGAAACATCGTCAGATATCTTCTGTAAGATATAGACTTCTAAATTTTAAGAGTGAAATTGAAGTGACTCCTCGCTTCATATTATTCAATCTCCTGACAAGAACAGGACTTGTGAAAATCAAAACTTCAAACCCCATCTCTAAATCCAAGGACATCTGGAGCATACTTTCAGAAAATAAAGCGACTTACCTTAAAAATGATTCTCTATTTCCCCAAGTTCCTGAGGAACCAAACCCTAGGGTTGAAAAGGCTTTCAAAACCTTCTATGAAGACCTCCTTGAAGAGAAAGACCCTCTTTTGAATATCTTAAGAAATTCCTTTTCCAGCGATTGTGAACAAGAAGACCTTATCTTTAAGAGAAAAATCCAAGAGCAACCCCAACTTACATATTTCCATCTCCATGGATTAAACCTTGTAGAAAAATTCTTTTATAAATACAGTTTCCCGGAACTTTTCGGGAACGTTGATCAGGAAAAAATAAATCGTTACGGTTCTGTTATTTCCAGATATTATGAATTTTATGATCAGATAATAGGAAAATATTTAGCTGCTCTTCGAGAAAATGAGCTCTTAGTAATCTTCTCCACCCATGGGATAGAGCCACTCCCCTTATGGAAAAGGGTAATCGAATGGTTTTTTGGCAACCCTGAAGTCTCTGGCTACCACGAATATGCTCCTGATGGAGTTATTTTCTTCTACGGAAAAGAAATCGTCGAAGGAAATCATATCGAGAAAATAGATTTGATCGACCTCGTTCCCACTCTTTTGAATTATTTAAGTCTTCCTGTAGGGAGAGACATGGACGGGGTTGTAATAAGCTCAATTTTCAATGACGAATTTAAGACAGAAAATCCTGTCCTTTATATCTCTTCCTATGAGGAAATTGTAATCAGGTAATTTGGATAGAGAAGCTTTCTAACTAAGTGTTCACTTGATGATGCGCAGGATACGCTTCCATCTTGCCTTGGGGATGTAATTCACAAGCTTGTTCAAGCGATCTCTTAAGCTTGTCTTCAGATAAGCATCAGGATCAGCCTTATAGGAAAAATAGATAATCCATGGTCTACCTTTTATGTAATCTAGAGGTAAAAAACCCCAGTAACGGCTGTCCATGCTGTTATCTCTGTTATCTCCCATCACAAAACAATATCCCATAGGCACTACTACCGGTCCATAGTTGTCTCTTATGGCATCATCATACTGATAATAATTGCTCTGGGAATAAACTTGGTCATCGTTATGAACCTTATATCTTTCCGGAATTGGATACCCGTTAATATAAACCTGTTTGTTTCTTATTTCGATTTTTTCTCCTTCCAAGGCAATCACTCTCTTCACAAAATCCTTGGAAAGTTCCTCCGGGTATTTAAAGACAACTATGTCGTATCTTTTTATCTTCTTTTCAGGAAGAATCTTCCTTTCCCAAGAAAATTTAGGATTGCTATAGATGAGCTTGTTGACGAGAAGGAAATCTCCGATGAGAAGAGTTGGCTCCATTGAGCCGGTTGGAATCTGGAAAGCTTGGACCACAAAAGTCATCACAAAAAAGACAAAGATTGCCGTCTCCGCGATTAACTCAAAATACTCACGAAAAGTACTTTTTTCTTTTTTCTTCTTCTTTTTTTCCATCTTAAATTAAAAAAGAAAGGCTAAGTATAACTAAAAACGAAAAATTCATCAATAGAGTTGCCTTCACCGCGGGGAGAAAGCGAGGCCACTTATCAATGTTGTTAATTCCTGTTTTAAAGGCTAAAAAAGGGAGAGGTAAGGTCATCAATACCAATAAAGACCATAAGGGCCACCCTCCTATTAAGACTCCCAGGATAACTAATAAATAACAGCTCAACGCAAAAAAGAGATATAAATAAAGACTTTTATGAAAGCCAACCAGAATTACCCATGTCTTCCTCCCCACGCTAAAATCAGCTTCTTTATCAGCAAACTCATTTATCAAGAGGACAAGCATGGTCAAGATTCCAGAAGGATAAGCAATAAAAAGAGGAGCTAAAGAAGTAAATTCACCTGCCTGAACATAGTATGCTCCAGCAACCATCAAGGGTCCCCATGCAAGAAAAATGGCAACCTCACCCAGTCCTTTATCGACCAGTCTGATTGGGAAGCCATTGTAATTAAAGACGAAGAAGAGGGCAAAAATCCCTATCAAAAGAATCACATTTCCCCTTAAAACAGAATTAAGATGAAGCCCTGCTCCTGCCCCCAAGATAGCAAAGACAATCGAAATAGCCAGAGCATCAGCAGGTTTGACAAAACCTCCTAAAATCATCCTGCTCCCTCCTGAAAAAGGGACAAGCGCATTCCTGTTCATTGCATCGTTACCACTTTTGTAATCGAAGTAATCGTTAGCCACGTTGCATGCAATGTGGAGGAAACAGGCCCCAAGAAGAGCCAAAATGAAATGAAAAAAATTAAATCGATGCGTTTCCCAAACTGCAAACGAAGTACCTAAAAAAACAGCTCCCAAGGTGACGCTTAAAAAGGGAAGACGAAGAAGAAGAAAAATGGCCTTTATCTTGTTCATCTTAAAGACAATATTATATTTTCAAATCTAAAATAATCAAGTAAACAATTTCGCAATTGAATAAAAAATCTCAGAAATTTTTTGTCCATTTCCAAGTTAGGTTAATGAAAATGTTAATCGTTGTAGGGTAAGCGAAAAATACCCTTGAGGCAAAATTAGAATGAGAGGATGGAAATTAGCTTAAGAATTAAGAATGAAGAAGAGGCCCCCTTTTGCTTTTATTAATCTTACTACCTAAAATAAAAGAAAATAATTTTGATTCACACTTAGGTTAGTTGATGAAAATTTTAATCTTCGTACGAGTACGAGTAATTGGAAGATATCCTTAAGGTATAAGCGTGAGAATAAGAGCTGCGAACTAAGCTTAAGAATGAAAGCTAGACTCTTTTGTCTCCCTCTAAATCTTAATCCTCAAAATTAAAGAAGATATGTACCTCTTTTCATTTTTCCCTTATGAGCTTTTACCCATTAATTTCACGAAGAGCCACATTTTTTATTTTTTCTAATCAATATTTTCTCTGAACTAATTCGGAAAAAAGCAAAATTTTTAAATTTTTTTCCCCATCTTAAGAAAACTCTTACTTTAGAGGAAAGTTTTTTCCCTTGCTTAACCCCAATAAAAAGATAAGCAGCTAAAAAAAATCAAACATTTCTGATTTTCTTTGAATTTACGAGCTTAGCAGGATGTAATATACTTTAAACATGAACTTCACCATCTTTGGGTATCCGAAAACAGGAAAAACAACTCTCTTCAACATCCTCACTGGAGCAAAAATTGAGCTTAAAACTTATGAAAAGGGAAAAAAAGAATTGAATCAAAGAACGTGTCTTGTGCCAGATGAGAGGCTTGATAAGCTCTGGATGCTTTATCCAGATAAAAAGAAAAAGTGTGCAACCATCGATTTTATCGACATTGAAGGGGTTTCATTTGGCGAGATCAAAAATGATTTCTATTTGAGCTATCTCAGAAAGGCGGATGGCCTGGCTCATGTTGTAAGAGGCTTTCAAAATCTACAACTCCCCCATCCTAAGGGAAGAGTCAACCCCAGAGACGACATCATTTCTATGGAAGAAGAATTAATTCTCGCCGACCTTGTTCTGATAGAATCCAGGCTCAAGAAAGCCGAAAAAGAGCTGAGTAAAACAAAATCGGCTGCGTTAGAGACAGAAAAGAAGCTGCTCGAGAGACTTAAAGTAGCCCTTGAAGAAAAAAAAGCAATTCGTGAGCTAAAGTTTTCTCCTCTCGAAGAAAAGATTGAGAGAAGTTTCGCCTTTCTCACTGAAAAACCTCTCCTCCACTTGATAAATGTTGATGAAAAAGATATTCCACTCATCGAAAATCCAGAGAAAATCTACCCTGAAAAAAAGAAGGGGGTTTTGATTCTTGCTTTTTGTGGAAAATTAGAGTTAGAAATAATGGAGCTCGAGGAGGAGGAAAAAAAAGTTTTTCTTTCTGAATACGGATTAAAAGAGCTCTGTGCTCCTAAATTTTTGAGGGCTTCTTATGAGCTATTGGAGGCTGTGACTTTTTTTACTGTGGGAAAAGATGAAGTCAGGGCCTGGACCATCCGCAAAAACACTCCTGCTCTCAAAGCAGCCGGCGTAATCCATTCCGAAATTGAAAAGGGTTTCATAAAAGCAGAAGTAATCTCCTGGGAAGAGCTCCTTCAACACGGCTCTCTCCAGCGGGCAAAGGAAAAAGCTGCCCTCAGGCTCGAAGGGAAAGATTACATAGTCCAGGATGGAGATGTGATATATTTTCGCTTTTCTATTTAAAAAAAGGTATGAGAAAAAATTTTGAAATAAGAGCCGTCGATAAAAATTCTTCAGCAAGGCTTGGTACTATCCACACGCCTCATGGAAAGATTGAAACTCCAGCCTTCGCTCCTGTGGCAAGCCAGGGAACAGTAAAGGCTCTTCTACACAATCAACTCAAATCACTTGGGGCTCAAGCGATCATCGTTAATTCATACCACCTCTTCTTAAGACCTGGCATAGAGACAATAGCCAAATTAGGCGGCATCCATTCCTTCATTTCCTGGGAAAGACCAATCCTCTCCGATAGTGGAGGATTCCAGATTTACAGTCTCTCTCCTCTCGTTAGAGTTGAGAAAGAGGTTATCGAATTCAGTTCCCATCTTGACGGGAAAAAAATATGTCTCACGCCTGAAGAAGTAATCCAAATTCAAATCGCTCTAGGTGCGGATATCATATTCCCTTTAGACTATTTCCTTCCTTATCCCTCCCCTAAAGCAAAGTTAAAACAGGCAGTCGAAATTACCTCTCTCTGGGCTCGACGTTCTAAGACATTTTTCCAAAGGCAAAATTCTTCCCAGCTTTTTTGGGGAATTGCTCAAGGCGGGATTCATTGGGAACTCCGCAAGCAAAGCATCGAGGAGCTTCTGAATCTGGATTTCGATGGCTATGCTTTGGGCGGGTTAGGCATAGGAGAGCCTAAATCTAGATTCTTAGAAATCGTGGAAAAATGTGACGCCCTTCTTCCCCAAGATAAACCCCGCTATCTTATGGGGATTGGATATGTCGTTGATATTTTAGAGGCAGTGGAAAGAGGAATAGACCTATTTGATTGTGTCCTTCCCACCCGGAACGCAAGAAATGGCACTCTATTTACAAGCGAGGGAAGGGTGATTATCAAAAATAAAAAGTATGAGCGGGACACAAGACCCTTGGATGAAAATTGTTCCTGCTACACATGCCAGAACTTCTCCCGGGCCTATCTCCATCATCTTTATGAGAGACAAGAAATTTCTTCCTTAATCCTCAACACAATTCATAACCTTCATTTTTATCTTGACTTCCTGAAGAAAATTAGGCAAGCTATTCAATCAAATTCGTTGAAGGATTTAAAGTGTAGTATAATAAATCAAAAAAAGGATTGAGAACGATAATGGCAGGGTTCATGATTTTTTTTCAGGCACAGACCGCTCCAAGGTCAGGAGGAAATTTCTTCACCGCCCTTATTCCTTTTATTTTAGTGTTTGTCATTTTCTACCTTTTGATCATCATGCCTTCAAGAAAAAAACAGAAGAAACATCAACAAATGGTAGAACAACTAAAACCTGGTGACAGGATCATAACTTCTGGAGGAATATATGGTACAGTGATGGGAGTTGGGAAGGACAGGATTGAGGTAAAGATTGCAGCTAACGTAAAGATTGATATTACCAAAAGCGCTGTAGCTGCCATTCTCACTGGTTCCAAAGAAGACAAGCAATAGCCTGGCTTTGAAAGCAAACAACGAAAAAAGAGGCTAATTAAGCTAATGAGAAAGGGATTACGCTGGAAAGTCTTATTAGTTTTGATTGTAGTTGGCCTCTCCCTCTTTATTACCCTCAAGAAGAAGATCAACTACGGGCTAGACCTCAAAGGGGGGATCCATCTTGTTCTTCAGGTAATGACAGATGATGCCATAAACATCGAGACTGACCAGGAGATCACCAGACTTCAGGAACAGCTAAAGAAAAAAAATATAGAATTTAAGACAATAACCAAAGGAAAAATAGGAGAATTTTCAATAGAAGAAATTAACCCTGATCAGGAGGGTAAACTCAAGGAAGTGCTGGATGAATACTTCAGAGAATGGAATTACACCATAATTGGAAGAAGGGCTAATCTCTCTCTCAGAACGAATGTAGCTCAATACTTGAAAGATCAGTCAGTGAGACAAGCTCTCGAGACAATCCGCAACCGGGTGGACGAACTTGGTCTCACAGAACCCACGATTCAGAGGCAAGGTTTAGGAGGAGAAAGAATAATCGTGGAACTTCCCGGAGTTGAGAACCCGGAAAGGGTTAAAAACATCATCAAAACAACCGCCCTTCTTGAATGGAAATTAGTCAAGGCTGGGCCTGCCCCTGACAGAGAAACTCTTCTCAAAGATTATGGAGGCGAAGTTCCTCCAGACATGGAGATATTAAGGGGAGACCCAAAGAGAACAGAGGGAGCTTATTATCTTGTAGAGCGCGTGGCGGTAGTGACAGGAAAAGACCTGAGGAATGCCCGTCGGTCTGTAGATGAATGGAATAATCCTGCCGTTGCTTTTTCACTTAATCCTGATGGAGCAAGGAGGTTTTATAAGATAACTTCTGAGAATATTGGAAAACCGTTGAGTGTCGTCCTGGATGGGAAAATTCAGGTGGTGGCTACAATTCAGGACAGAATATCCGATAGCGGTATCATCCATGGACGATACACCGAGGAAGAGGCAGAAGACATAGCTCTTGTGCTCAGGGCAGGAGCACTTCCTGCTTCAATCAAGTATTTGGAAGAAAGAACAATAGGCCCATCACTCGGTGCGGATTCGATCCGGAAAGGACTCTCTGCCGGAATAATAGGGCTGATTTTAGTGATGGGATTCATGCTTTTCTATTACAAGCTCTCAGGTATAAATGCGATAATAGCCTTAATCTTAAACATAGTCATCCTTTTCGGCACTCTGGCCTATTTCAGAGCAACCCTGACTCTTCCTGGAATAGCAGGAATAATCCTTACCATAGGCATGGCTGTGGATGCCAATGTCTTAATTTTCGAGCGGATAAGGGAAGAACTCTCTGGAGGAAAAAGCATAATGAGCTCAATTGCCTCTGGTTTCAGTCGTGCTTTTCGAACCATTCTTGATGCTAACTTGACTACAGTAATCGCTGCAGTATTCCTCTTTCAATTTGGCACAGGCCCGATCAAAGGATTTGCAGTCACTTTAATCATTGGGATAACAGCCAGCATGTTTACCGCAGTGTTCGTCTCCCGCCTCATATTTGACCTTACACTGAAGAGAAGAAAGAAAAGGGAGAAATTGAGCATATAAAAATGCAGATTTTCAAAAGACCAAATTTTCCCTTTATGAAATACAAATACCTGGCTTTCTCTCTATCTGGAATCCTAATCATTGCAGGTATTCTCAACATAACCCTCAGAAAAGGATTAAAGTATGGCATAGATTTCGCAGGGGGAACCCTAATCCGGGTGATGTTCAAAGATTCTATTCCTATTGAAGAAGTCAGGAAATCCCTGGGAAATATCGGGTTGGGAAGGAGCATAATCCAACAGATTGGAGAGAAAAACACAGAATACATGATTCGCACAGTTCAAGTTCTCCCTGACATGAAAGAAAAAGAAGAATTAGAAGCTCATGAGGTAATAGCCAATAAGGTAATAGAAGCTCTTCGCAGCAAACTTAATACTAAAGGTGAATCTGAAGCTCTTCACCTCGGGAAGAAAGATTTGAACAATATCTATAAGGATGAGCTTGCCATGATGCTGGAAGGTCCCTTCGCCGAGAAGGCGAGGGAAATAGCGGAGAAAATCATAGCCTTAAGAACAAGAGAAGGAATGATTAGAGACTACTCAAAACTTAAGGAAGAAGAAATACCAAAAGAGGCAATACTCTTCCTCAAAGAAAAGACTTATTTAGGTAGCTTGATTGTATTGAGCAGGGAAACAGTAGGACCCCAAGTGGGTCATGACCTAAGGCAAAAGGCGACCCAAGCAACCATCTGGGCTCTCATAGGTATGCTTATCTACATTGCCCTCCGCTTTAAACTTGCCTTCGGAGTTTCTGCAGTCCTAACCCTATTTCATGATGTGCTTGTTACGCTTGGGATCTTCTCCTTTACCAACAGAGAGATTAATCTTCCAGTAATAGCAGCTATTCTAGCCATTGTTGGTTACTCTCTCAATGACACTATCGTCATCTTTGACAGGGTAAGAGATAACCTTAAAATCATGAGAAGACAAGAGCTTGAGAAAATCCTCGACTCAAGCATCAACCAGACCTTGAGTCGCACTATTCTTACTTCTGGGACTACTTTGCTCACCGTGATTGTTCTCTTTATTTTTGGGGGAGAAGTAATCAATGATTTTGCCTTCACCATAATGATAGGTATAATCGTTGGGACTTATTCTTCCATATACCAATCCTGCCCGATTCTCTATTTCTGGAATAAAATCTTTAAACCCAAAAAAGGATTGCGGAAGTGAAGAAATTTGACTTGTAAAATATTTTTTTTTTATTTATACTTTATATTTGAAAAATAATTTTGTGAGGTAGAAAATGGTTGAAAAAACCAAACCAAAAAAACAAGAAGAAATTCCTCACATCTTTAAGGATTCCTTTTTTATAGGGGAAAAAGGCCGTTTGAGAAAAGCATTTGCCTTCCCCATAGCTCTCCTTCTTCATGCTGCTTTAATCGTAGCCATGATTGTCATTCCTCTTCTCAGCACAGAAAATTTGCCCAAGGTTGAAGTTTATAGTGCCTTCCTCGCTCCACCACCTCCTCCACCACCGCCACCTCCACCTCCTGCGAAGAAAAGTTCCTCTTCATCCCGTCGAACTCGAATAAAACCCGTACAAGCGAGGGCTACAATTGAAGCCGGAAAATTGGTTGCACCTGTTGAAATTCCAGAAGAAATAGCAGAAGAAGAACTTTCCGATATAGGCATTGAAGGCGGAGTAGAAGGTGGAGTGGAGGGCGGAGTTGTAGGTGGAGTGCTTGGTGGTGTTGTGGGTGGTGTGCTTGGAGGTGTAGTGGGAGAGGTAGAGGCCCCTGTAAGAGCCGTAGGTGAGATTAAACCCCCTAAATTACTCAAAAAGGTTGACCCCATCTACCCTGAGATTGCGCGTCAGGCAAGGGTAGAAGGAGTAGTAATCATTGAGGCTACCACTGATATTTATGGGAGAGTCCAGAGAGTGAAGGTTTTAAAATCCATACCTCTTCTCGATCAGGCTGCTATTGATGCAGTAAGACAGTGGGTTTACGAACCAATGATTATCAACGGCCGTCCTAGAGGTGTAATTTTCACGGTTACGGTAAGATTTAAATTGAAATAAGCAAAGCTTTAAATGGCTTTCGAATTTAATAGGAGGTAAATCAAATGCAATTTGGTCTGATTGAAATGTGGCAGGCCATGGGAGCTGTGGCCAAAGCAGTTGCGATCATCCTCATCATTCTCTCCATCATCTCCCTCTATTTCTTTATTGAAAGGCAGCTGGTTTTCTTCAGAGCCCGTAAAAAATCGAGACAGGTTGCACCAAAGTTAGCCGATCTTCTCAAAAACGGACAGATTAAAGAGGCCTTAGAACTTTCTTCTAAGAAAGAGTATAAGGGAAGCCATTTGGCCCGAGTGACAGCTGCGGGTATTCAGGAGTTCTTCGAAGGAAAAGAAGCAAATCTAAGCTTAGAAGAACAAGTTGAAACGGCTCAAAGAGGATGTGAGAGAGCTGCGGTGATCTTTACTCAGGAATTAAAAAGAGGACTGAACACCCTCGCCACTATAGCCACCTCCGCACCATTCATCGGACTCTTTGGGACAATAGCTGGAATCATCAACGCATTCCGCGGCATGGCACTCACTGGCTCTGGAGGAATTGGTGCAGTGGCTCAAGGTATTGCAGAGGCACTAGTAACGACAGCCTTCGGTATCGGAGTGGCAGTCATAGCGCTCTGGTGTTATAACTTCCTCACCACAAGAATTGAAACTTACGGAGCTGAAATGGCCAATACGAGCTCACAAATTGTGGATTTCTTCGTAAGAAAAGCAGAAGAAAGGACTTCATAGAAGGCTAAGCCATTCTAAAATATAGAGTTAAACGAGAGGTAAGAAATGGGAGTTTCGGTTGGAAAAGAAGGGGAAGTAAGATCTGAGCCCAATGTCGTTCCTTTGTGTGACGTGCTGCTTGTGCTTCTAATCATTTTCATGGTAGTCACTCCTCTAGCTCGCAAGGGAGTTGACGTCAGGCTTCCTGATGCGCTCAATACCATCAACATGCCCGAAAATCCTGAAGTTGTACTAGCGATTAAGAAAGATGGGACCATGTTCGTCAACCAGGACCAGACGACTGTAGAAAATCTCCAGACAATGCTCGAAGAGGCTTTTCTAACGGCAAGCGACAAGAAGCTTTACCTGAGAGCCGACCAGGACCTCGAATATGGTAAGATAGTCGATATCATCGAAATCATCAAAGATGCTGGAGTTGAGATTGTGGGCATAATTGCCGAGAAAAAGGCGGAGAGGGTTGATTAAAAATTTTCCTTTTTAGTTTTCGGTAAGAAAATTTTTCTTAGTGTGATTTAATCAATCTCATTCAAGAAAAAGAAGGGGGTGAGGAGAGAAACATTTCAATCTCCTCACCCTTTGGAACCCAGTTAAAGATTTCTTTCCAGATACTTTCATTTTCCATGCAAAAATAAAGAGGGATTTTTCTTCCACCCAAATTTCTTATGAGTTGAACAATTTTTCTATAGATTCGAAGTCTAAGAAGCCTAAAATACCTCATTTTATTATCCAGTCCTGGGATGAATTCCTCATAAATTATCTTGGTGGAGGGAAATCTTCTGTGGATGATTTCTTTCAATCGAGGAGGAAAACGCAGGCAGCCCAGACTGATCCAGGCTATTCTTGAGGGGTCAATGCGCTCAAAAAGCGCTCTTACGACCCTCTCATAGTCTTCTTCCCACCCTGGATAATGAATGAGCGGGTCGAAATGGAATCCTACGGGAAATCCGATTTCTGAAATTCTCGAAGCAACTTCAAGTCTCTCTCTTATCGATGGTGCTCCTTTCTCTTCCTCTGCTGCCACTTTTTCAGAATTCAAAGACCAAGAAAAGACTATGTTTGATGAAGGCTCTAGACTAAGGAGATGAGAGATATTCAGAGTTTTAGTCTTAAACTCAAGGATGGCATTTTTTTTCTTCCGGAAATAGGTTATCAGCTCCTTTGAGCATTCGCAGATTAAATCGAGGGCAAGAGAGTCAGCAAGCTCTCCCGTCCCTATGCGGACCTTGATATGTTTCCTCTTTTCGAGGTAAACATCGAGTTCCTTCCAGAGGTCTTCAAGATTGACGTGAATAATCAGGAAAGGGTCTTTTAGGTAGCCCTGAAGGATACAATAGGAACAATCAAGCGGGCAATTCAAAGCCAAGTTGATGATGGAGTAATTACACCTTATATAGTTTGGAGTACAGGGACAAGACTTGACAAATTTCCCTTTCTGTCTGGCAAGCAGAAGGATCTTCTTCCCTTCCTTTAAGGGGTCCTCTGAGGTACGAATCTCTTCCCCAAGTTCATGCTTGTTCTCGATTATTTCCCAAGGGATTTTGCCTGCATTATCCAGAATCCTTTGGGTAAGAGGAAAATTCAGACATTCCTTCAGGATATAAATTTTTTTTATAAGGTCATTTCTTTCCCTCATCAAAAAAAGGTCTCCATATTCCCTTAAACTCTTTTTTTGAGGTTAATTCCACAAGCTTCGAGACTTTTTCCACGAACTCTTGTTCATTCTTGAAATCGAAAAAAATAGACATTTTTTCTTCTTCAAAGAAAGGAGAGGGTCTAAGGATGATATCCTTTGGCCATCTAGTTTTTTTTAGAATCAACTTCAAAGATTCACTCCACGAGGATAAGAGAGGATATTTTTCCCTTCTCAAAAGGAGACGAATCTTTTGGGATTTTTCGAGAGCGGAAATATTCCTGGATTCTAGGATTTCTCTTATTTCCTGCTGATGGAAAATGCTCTTAATTGAAATGCCTTTCTTCCCCGCTAAATCCAGAGCACATTCCAGGAGCTCTTTTTGTTTATTCTTTCCCAAGGGTAGGAGTAAAGGGAAGATAAGCTCCCTCTCCTCCCTTTTGAGTTTGGCTAAGATTTCTAAAGAAGAAAAAGGGATTTCGTTCTGGTGAATTAGTTCTTTTTCTTCGATTTCAAATTCTGAAAAAGCAAGGTAAAGATTCAAATAAGTTGAGGTCGGAGGCAGACCAAGGAGCGGCAGATACTCAGAAATTATCCTCTTCTCTTTTTCTCCAAAGGAAATCAGCTTTTTTAAGATTTCTGCCTTTTCAAGAACATTAAAATCTCTTGTGGCTAAGTTTTCGAAAAAGGCAAGATGGAAAACCTTCAGGTCATCATTATCCGAGATGAAATAGCCTGGAATTGAGGATATGCCGAGAAGCCTGCATGCCTCTACCCTTTTCCATCCTGATACGAGTACAATTCTTCCCTCCCTAATGGTGAGTAAGGGGGGATAAATTAATCCAACTTTCTTTACGGAGGAGAGGAGGTTTTTAATCGAAAAAAATAAGGATATTCTGAATCTCTGGTCTTTTAAGTCTATTTCATCCAGGGCTAATTCTTTTTCTCTTTTAATCATATTTCTATTCTAAATCAAGCGCTGAGGTTAATCCAGAGAGCAAACCCCTCCCTTTTTATCCCAGTATTTTCAAGTAAAATCTATTTCATAATTTATCTTTGCTTTCTTAAGTTTTTTTGCTATTTTTTTATCTTCATTTAAGGAGAGCTCCGAATGAAACCTAAATCTCTTTTAACCCAGATGATTTTTCCTGAAGTCCTCGAATTCCTGAGGGAACATACAGATTATGAAATCGGTGCAGAGGGAAGAGACCTTACCAAGAGCGAGCTTATTGAAAAAATAAGGGATAAAGAAGGAATTCTATGCCTGCTCATGGATGAAATAGACAGGAGTGTCATCGATGCTGCACCCCGCTTAAAAATAATCGCAAACCTCGCCGTTGGCTATGACAATGTTGACGTCAGCTACGCTCGAGAAAAAGGGATATTTGTCACAAATACTCCTGGGGTCCTGACAGAGACAACAGCAGACTTGACGTGGGCTCTCATCCTGGCTGTAGCGAGAAGGATCCCTGAGGCTGATCGCTTCTTACGGGAGGGAAAATTTAAAAGATGGAGCCTAGACCTTTTCCTCGGGAGGGAAGTAAGTGGAAAACGCCTGGGAATTGTGGGGATGGGAAGAATAGGGAAGGCAGTCGCCCTAAGAGCAAAGGCTTTTGCTATGGAGATAGTCTACAACGACCTTAAGAGGATGAGCCCTGAGGAAGAGAAGAAATTCAAGGCAAGCTACCTTCCCCTTGATGAACTCCTCTCTACCTCGGATGTAATAACCATTCATACTCCTTTAAACCGAGAGACATACCATCTGATTGATGCCCAAAAAATCGCCTTAATGAAGAAGGATGCCATTCTGGTTAACGCGGCGAGAGGAGCCATAATCGACGAAAAAGCCCTTGCTCAGGCACTTGAGGAGAAAAGGATCTGGGGTGCAGGCCTCGATGTCTATGAAAATGAGCCTGAAGTAAATCCGAAGCTCCTCTCCCTCGACAACGTGGTTCTCCTCCCCCACCTCGGAAGTGCAACCAGAGAAACGCGACTCAAGATGGCGATGATGGCCGCAAAAAATCTTATCCAGGGATTGAGCGGAAAAACCCCCGATAACCTCGTCTCTTAACTCCTAGTTTTCTCGGGCGAGCCATTCTTTCCTGAAGAAAAAAGAAGAGGTTCATTCATGCTCCCAGTTCTGTAACCCGCGAGGTCGAGTGTCACATAGAAATATCCCAATCTTTTCAATCCCCCCACAACCTCATTTCTTACCCCAGGCAGTAAAATACGATTAAAATCATTTCTATCGAGTTCTATTCGAGCGATTTCTCCGTGATGCCTGACCCTGACCTGAACAAAGCCAAGCGCCCTCAGCAATTCTTCAGCCTGAGCCACTTTCTTCAAGTTTTCACGCTCGATCGCAGTATAGTAGGGAAACCTTGAGGAAAGACAAGCCAAGGAAGGTTTATTCCAAGTGGAAAGGCCCAACCATCGCGAAAGCAACCTTATCTCCTTTTTCTGAAGTTCAGCTTCCTTGAGTGGGGAGCGGATACCAAGTTCCTCAGCTGCCTTAAATCCCGGACGAAAATCAGAAACATCATCAAAATTTGACCCATCAAGCACATGGATAATTCCCTCTAAAGAAGCTATCTCTTTGAGCTTGGAGAAAAGCTCAAGCTTACAAAAATAGCATCTCTGGGGAGAGTTTCTTGAAAAATCAGGATTATCGAGCTCAAAAGTAGCGATCACCCGATAACGAATACCCATCTGCTCGCAGAGACTCACCGCCTCTTCTTTTTCTCTCTCTGGATATGTTTCAGAGGATGCAATAACGGCGAGAATATTTTCTTTTAAAACAATTTGTGCTACTTTTATTAAAAAAGTGCTATCAACCCCACCAGAAAAGGCAATCAGAACTTTCTTCATTCCAGAGAGGATTTCTTTTAATCTCTCATATTTTTTGAGTGTTTCAATAGGGATTTCAAAAGGATTTGAATCCATGGTTTTCCCCCTTGACAGATCTTCTTATCTCTTCCCCTTAATTCCTTTCTCTTCAGCCAGCCTCTTTGCTTCTTTAATGAATTCCCATAGGGCATCTTCTTTTTTTACTCTTCTGTAAACTCTCCCTTTCTTAAACATAACACCTGCCTCTCGGCCGAAAGCAATCCCCAGCAAGGCTTCCTTTGCCTCACCTGGGCCATTGACCATGCACCCCATGACAGCTAAATGAAGCTCAGCGTCAAGAGAAGAGAGGCTCTCTTCAATCTTCTTGACTAGAGGAAAAAAGTCGACCTCAGTTCGGCCACATCCCGGACACGAGATAAGGTTTAGTCCTTGAGGACGAAGTCCCATTGAACGAAGGATAGAAATCCCAATTTTCACCTCTTCTTCAGGAGGTGAAGTGAGCGAAACTCTTATGGTATCTGCAAGACCTTCAGATAAGAGGAGTGCAAGCCCTACTGCTGATTTCACAATCCCTACTCCACCAAATCCAGCTTCTGTAATCCCTGCGTGGAAAGGATACTCAACTTTTTCTGCCATCAGTCTATAGGCTCTCAGAGTACGGTAAATATCAGGAGCTTTGAGAGAAATCTTTATTAACCCAAAGTCCATCTCTTCAAGGATCCTCACGTGCTTCAAGGCACTCTCAACCATTGCTTCGGGGGTTGCTCCACCATGTTTTCGCAGAATCTCTTTTTCCAGAGATCCTGAATTGACTCCTATTCTTATGGGGATTTGCCTTTCCTTCGCCACCTTTACCACCTCTCTTACCTTCTCTCGGGAACCGATGTTTCCTGGATTTATGCGTAGCCCATCGATACCTTTCTTTAGGGAAGCTATGGCCAACCTGTAATCAAAATGAATATCGGCAATCAAAGGAAGGGAAACACGCTTCCTTATCTTCCCCAGGGCATCAATCGCTTCCTGATCAGGAATGGCGAGGCGAACAATCTCACAACCTGCCTTTTCCAGCCTCTCAATCTCTGCGATTGTGGCCTGGTAATCTCTGGTGTCTGTCTTTGTCATCGACTGCACAGATATCGGCGCCCCTCCTCCCACGGCAACCTTACCCACCATGATTTTTTTTGTCTTTCGTCTCTGAAAGAGAAGTGCCATCGATTTTTTTGTGTTTAGAAAGGAAGGACGCTCTGCCACCCGTTAGGGAGTCTCTTGACGACGTCGTTGAGGATGATGAAGACAACGAGAATGACAAACATCACAAATCCGGCCTGCATCACAATCTGCTTTACTCGAGGGCTGAAATCTCTCCTGAAGATTCCCTCTAAAAGAAGGACGAGAAGCAATCCTCCATCAAGCACGGGAATAGGGAAAAGATTGATGATGCCGAGTTGAAGGCTGATTAAAGCAATCCAGCCCACCATAGCCATGAAGCCCATTCGCAGGGCAGCGTAAGAAAAATTAGCTATATCAAGAGGACCTCCTAACTGGCGAGTTGAGGCTTCGCCAGTAAAAAGTGCCTTGACAAAATTTATCACCAGAAATGTCAATTTTGCATTATCCATCACACTTTGCACAAAGGCAGGAAAAAACTTGTATTTCTTGAGCACAGATTTTGGTCCTTGAAGGATTCCTATCTTCCCCACCTCACCTTCGAGACGCGGCCTGATCTTCAAATTAAGTTTTCTACCCCCTCTTTCCACCAGAAAATCGAGCTCTTTACCTGGATTCCTCTGAATTATCTCCACGAATTTGTAGTAATAGACTGGATCTCCGTTTATGGCGAGAATTGTATCTCCCGGTTTCAATCCACCTCTTTCAGCAGGCGACCCGGATGAAACCATCATAACCTGAGTTAAAATTTTGCCATAAAAGCCCGCATGTCCCATCTCGTACTTTGTTCTGCTTTCAGTCATAAGAGGAACCCTGAGCACTTCTTCCCCTCGCTTAACCTCGATAGTGATCATCTTCTTTGGCTTTGTCCCTATAGTAATCTCTACATCACTCCAAGTCTTTGTTTTTTTGCCATCTATGCTCAGAATCTCATCACCAAGGCGAAGATTTGCTCTTGAGGCGGGCGAATTTGGTTCAATCCAACCAATCACTGGCTTCTGCTCCTGATACTCAGGGACGCTGACTCCTGCCATGTTGATGAATGAAACAAGGAGTAAAGCAAGGAAAATATTCATCACCGGTCCCATGACTATTACCAGAAACCTCTGCCATCTCTTTTTGGCCATGAAGTCATGGGGACCAAGTTTCTCCTTTTCGGCGAAGGCTTCTTCTCCGGCAAACCTCACATATCCTCCCATGGGAATGAGGCTTATCCTGTAGTCCGTATCTCCTTTTTTAAGCCCGAATAATCTCTTTCCATATCCCCAGGAAAAAACTTCAACTCTCACTCTCATCAGCTTTCCCATCAGAAAGTGGCCGAACTCATGGAAAAAGACAAGCACCCCAAAGACTATAGCAAAGGCAAGGATTGTTCCCAGCAAGGTTCCCATTTTACACCCTTCTCCTGATGAGATTTTTTGTTTGCATTCTTATCTCCTGGTCTACATCCAAAATTTCTTCCATGCTTTCCACTGCTCTCTTTTTATGTTTCTCTACCGCCTCAAAGACAATATCTGCAATGGCTAAAAATTTAATTTCTCGTCTGAGAAATGCCTCCACAGCTACTTCGTTAGCTGCGTTGAGAGCAACTGGATAACTCTCCCCCTCAACGAGAGCTTTCCTGGCAAGCAAAAGCAAGGGGAACTTCTCGTGGTTTACTTCATAAAAATCCAGGGTTCTTATCATTCTCAAATCCAGAGAAGGTAAGATTTGCTCTTCTCTCTCTGGGTAAGTTAGAGCATACTGGATAGGAATTCGCATATCCGGAGGGCTCAGCTGGGCAAGCAGAGAGCCATCTTTCATTTCTACTAGGGAATGGACAATGCTCTCGGGGTGAATCAAGACCTCAAGCTGTTCGGGTTGAAGCCCGAAAAGCCACTTTGCCTCAATCAGCTCAAGCCCTTTGTTCATCAGGGTTGCAGAATCGATGCTCACTTTTTTCCCCATTTTCCAGCGGGGATGATTCAAAGCTTCTTCGAGAGTTTTTTCCCTTATTTCTTGCGGAGAAAAATTAAAAAAAGGCCCTCCTGAGGCAGTCAGAATCACCCTCTTTATTGCCTCCTTTCTTTCTTTGTTCAAACATTGAAAAACTCCGCTATGTTCGCTGTCTATGGGGATAATCTCTGTGCCTGCTTCCTGCGCGAGATTCTGGATCAATGAACCTGCTACTACCATCGATTCCTTATTCGCCAGGGCTACCCTCTCAGCTGTCCTCACAGCAGCAAGGGTGGACCTTAATCCAGCGATTCCGGTGATTGCAGAGACGACAATATCAGCCCCACTCGAATGGGCCACTTCTTCTGCTCCCTCCTGCCCGAAGGTTATCTTTAGAGAAGGTCCGCTATACATTTTCTTGAATTCCTCGGCATCCTCTCTCCTCTCCACAGAAATAATCAGGGGTTTGAATTCCTTCACTTGCTGATAGAGAAGTTCTATGTTTCTACCTGCAGCAAGCCCTGTCACTCTGAATTTCGGTGAAAGCTTCTTGATCACATTCAACGTGTTACATCCCACAGACCCGGTCGACCCCAGGATGGCAATGTTTCGTCTCTCGCTCATATGCCTATTTCCCAAGGATTTTCATCCAGTAATAAAAAAATGGCGCTGCAAGAATTAGGCTATCTACCCTGTCGAGAAACCCTCCATGTCCGGGTAGAATCCGAGATGAATCCTTCACTCCAACTGCTCTTTTGAAAAGCGATTCAAGAGGGTCACTTATCTGGGCAACGGCATGAACCAGCACAGAGCAGATGATTGCTTCCTGGACTGGAAAATTCTCCAGCAATATCTTTCGAGCCACCAAGCCTCCTGCACAGGCAAATATGATCCCCCCTACGCTCCCCTCCCAAGTTTTCCTGGGACTGGCAATGGGAAAAATCTTCTTTTTTCCCATAAGTTTTCCGCATAAATAGGCTCCTGTATCTCCCATAAACACAACGGCAGCTAAAAAATAAATGAAAAAACGTCCATACTCCACCTTTAAAAGGTAGAGATGGTTGAGGGTAAAACTTAAATAAACTGCCCCAAAAAAAGTTACAGAAATTGAGGAGGGAAAGAGGGGGAGTTTTTCCAGGGTATTAATAAAAATAACATAATAAAGACCGCAGAAAAGAAGGGAAATAAAGAGAGCGAATCCTATTGAGAATCCATTCAAAATAAATGAAGCACTTATGATTAAGGCTATGACTATCCCCATCATTTCTCTGGGGAAAAGCCTTCTCTTTTGCACCAAATTATAATATTCATACAAAGAGGCAAGGATAAAAACTTGAAGCAGGATGAATAAGGCATAAGAAGGCAGATACTCGACAACCAAAAACACTAAGAAAAGAAGACCGATTGCAGTTGGCAATCTTTTCTGAATGCTCATCCTTGAATTGCATCCTCTTGATTTATGCTAAACGGGTTTAAAAACCCATGTCTTCTTCTCGCTTCCTTTTGGGAAAGGGGGGATGGAGAAAGCTATCTTGATAAAGACTTATGAGGACGGATATCTCCAAACCTCCTTTCTCTTTTCTGGTAATCGACGAGAGCTTCGAGGATGTGTTTTCTTCGAAAATCTGGCCAGAGTTCAGGAGTAATCCAGATTTCAGAATACGCTATCTGCCACAAAAGAAAATTTGAGACACGAAGCTCTCCGCTTGTACGAATCAACAAATCCGGGTCAGGAAGACCTTTCGTATAAAGATAATTTGAGAATTTCTCTTCGGTCAACGAGCTAGAGTCAACCCCATCCTCATTCATGATCTTCTTTACCGCATCCACAATTTCAGCCCTGCCACTGTAATTAAGGGCAAGGACTATGGTCATTCTTTCGTTTCCTTTGGTAAGCTCTTCCACCCGCTCGAGCTCTTTTCTCAGGTGAACAGGTATTTCTTCTCTCTGCCCGATTACTCTTAAACGAATCTTATTTCTGACTAAAACTTTATCCTCTTTCTTGAGGTATTCTTCGAGTAGCTTCCAGAGGGTCAGAATTTCTTCTTTTGGTCTTTTCCAGTTTTCTTTTGAAAAAGCGAAAAGCGTAAGAATCTTTATCCCAAGCCTGGCACAGGTCTCAACCACTTCCCTCACAGCCTTAGCCCCTGCTCTGTGTCCCTCAACACGCGGCATTTTTCTCTTCCTCGCCCACCGCCCGTTTCCATCCATGATTATGGCCACATGGCGAGGAAGACATCTGGGATCAAGCTTTAAGAGAAGCTTTTCTTCCTCACTTCCGGGTTCTATGAACCCCTCAACATCCCATTTCATGAAATTCATTATAGGAGCTTATCCCCGAATTGTCAAAAAAAGTGGACTTTCACCTCTGGTTCTGGTAATCTATCGTCTAAGGTTGAAAAAAAATGTGCCTGGGAATTCCAGCTAAAGTTATAGATGTCGATAAATCAAGAAAGGGAAGGGTTGAGTATTTGGGGACGAAGTTGAAAGTAGATTTTTCTTTAATAGAGGAGGCGAGAAAGGGAGATTGGGTCATCGTTCATGCAGGTTTTGCCATTTCTAAACTGGACGAAAAAGAAGCACAGGAAACCCTTGCCCTCCTTAGAGAAATAGCTAGCTACGAAAAATCATGAAGAAAGTTCCAGAGAAGGATTAAGTATTTTTCAGAAAAAATCACAAATAACATTAAGTTAGCGCCTCAAAATTCTATCCAAAGAGATGAAAGAATTCAGAGAAAAAAGAGTAATCGAAGCTCTCCTCAAGGAAATAAAGAAAAAAGCAGGTAAAAGAAATTCTCCTCTCCCCATCATGGAGGTATGCGGAACTCACACCATGACCATCCACAGGTTCGGGCTTAAAGATTTACTCGAAACTGCAGGAGTAAAAATGGTCTCAGGACCTGGCTGTCCTGTATGTATCACACCCAACGAATTCCATGAGGCAGCCATAGAACTCGTAACCAAAAGAGAAAACTTGATTCTGACAACATTTGGAGATATGACGAGGGTTCCCACTTTAAAAGGCTCTCTTCAGAACGCGGTTCCTGCCATGGGCTCTCTAATTAAGATTGTCTATTCACCCCAAGAATCACTGGAATTAGCAAGAATAAATAAAGATAAAGAAATAGTTTTCTTCGGGGTAGGATTCGAAACGACGATACCCTCAATCGTCCAAACCGTGAGAAAAGCCCGCGCAGAAGGGGTTGAAAATTACTCTGTGCTTTCTGCATTCTGGCTAATTCCTCCCCCCCTGAAATCTCTGCTTGAAGCAAAAGACGTTGCCATTGCAGGCTTTCTCTATCCTGGTCATGTTAGCGCCATAATTGGAATTGAACCTTACCAGTTTATTCCCAGAGATTATGGCATCCCAGGAGTAATAACAGGGTTTGAGCCAGCAGATATACTTCTGGCAATAATTTCTATCCTAGATCAGATAAGGGAAGGTAGACCCACTGTCTTCAATGAATATTCGCGAGTGGTAAGGCTAGAAGGAAATCCTCGAGCCAAAGCCATCATGGAAGAAAATCTCGAGCCGATTGATGCGCACTGGCGAGGGCTGGGAGTCATCCCCCTCAGCGGTCTAAGGCTTAAAGGAGAGTTACATCCCTGGGATACCATCCGCAAATATGAACTCGAGTTTCAGGGAAGTGCGGAAGATCTGCCAGGTTGCCGTTGTGGCGAAGTCATTAAAGGGAAGCTTGAACCCCCACAATGTCCTCTATTTTCAAGAAGGTGCAATCCTGATAATCCCTGCGGTCCATGCATGGTGTCTTTTGAAGGTCCCTGTCTTGCTCACTATAAATACAGGAAAAAATAATCGAAAAAAGAGAGGAAAAAACATGGAAAAGATCTCACTCGAGCTCGGAAGTGGCGGAAAGCTTATGCGGGATTTCATAAGCAATCAAATCCTCAAAAACTTTAAAAATAAATTCCTGGAAGAGCTCGGAGACTCAGCCCTCCTTCCTCAGGGGATTGCCTTTACTACCGACAGCTATGTTGTCGACCCAATTTTCTTTCCTGGAGGAGACATTGGAAGCCTGTGTGTGAATGGAACGGTGAACGACCTTATCGTCTCTGGCGCTCGACCAAGGTACATTTCGCTTTCTCTAATCATAGAGGAAGGACTTGAGTTTAAAACCTTGGAGAGGGTCTTGACCTCAATAAAAAAGGCAGCCCTTAAGTCTAGAGTAAAAATAATAACTGGCGATACCAAGGTAGTGAGAAGAGGTCAGGGGGATAAGATTTATATTAACACCTCAGGCATCGGTGAAATAATAGCTCGACCTTCAATCAAGAAAATAAGGCCAGGAGATAGGATAATAATCACCGGAACCGTGGGCGAACATAGCCTAGCAGTCATGCTGGCAAGAGGAGATTTCGGAGTTGAATCCAGGGCAAAAAGCGATTGTGCACCCTTAAATTTTCTCCTCCCTCTATGGGAGAAAGGCGTGCATTGGATGAGGGATGTAACCCGGGGTGGGCTTGCCACAATCCTTTCGGAGCTAGCAGATAAGCTCCCCTATGCCTTAATTATTGAAGAAGAAAAAATCCCTCTTTCGCGTCAAGTGAGAGCGGCAGCCGAGATCTTAGGAATAGACCCTCTTTATCTTGCCTGCGAAGGAAGAGCTGTGCTCGTGGTTGAAGCTGAGAAGAGTTCCAAACTACTCTCTCTAATAAAAAGAAATCCTCTGGGAAAAAAGGCTGGGGTCATAGGAAAAGTGGAAGAGAGGGGAGACGCTAAGGGAAAACTGTTGCTCCAGACTCTTCCTGGCGGGTTAAGGCTTCTTGAACCCTTAACCTCAGAACTTCTCCCTCGCATCTGCTGAGATCTAATGGTCCCCAGGAAATGAGAAAAAAAACTAAAATCTTAGCCTTCATCTGCTTTGTTTTCTTCCTTGCTCTTCTTCTCTTCCTACTTCTAAGCAAGAATGAAAGAAGGGGTCTAAAAACTGCTTATGCTTGTCTTATCAAGCCTGAAAGAAGCAACTATTCATCCTCAGAGGGAGAAAGCCTCAGGGTAAAACTCAAAATTAAAAACACAGGCAGGGTCTCATGGAGCTCAAGAGGTAAAAACCCTGTTCTCCTCTCCTACCATATTCTTTCTGAAGAGAAAAAGATGCTTAAATTTGAGAACCGCAGATACACCCTGGCGAAAAAAGTGAGAGCAGGGGAAGAGACTGAGGTTTCAGTCTCAATAAAGTCTCCCCTTGAAGAGGGAAAATATTTTATTGAATTTGACTTAGTTAGAGAAGGGATTTCTTGGTTTAAAGATTACGGTTCAAAAACGGCAACTGCTTTCCTTGAGGTGAAGAAGTCCCTCTTTCTCGAAGACCTCCCTCTCCTATCGATAAAAGAAGTAAAGCAGACAAACTTCCAATCTACTCGCAATGAATTCAATAGAATAAAAAAGCTCATTCGCCTCACTCTTTTCAAGAATGAGATTTCTTTCGAGGGGAAAACAGGAAATGTCTTCGGATTTAAGGGCGGAGAAGACTACCCTCAAGTCTGGCTTCGTGATTCAAATACCATAATTCCAGTCTCCCGCTATTTTTATGACATACGTTTTCTTAGCACTTGGCTCGAAGAGCATCTTGCTCATCAAAAAGAAGATGGCTCTCTTGAAGACTGGATAGATGGAGAAGGAAATTCAGAAAAAAACACTACAGAAACAGACCAGGAAACGAGCGCGGTGCAGGCTGCCTATCAAATCTTTGAACTCGCAGGGCGAGAGTGGTTGGTGAAGAAAATAAGGGGAATAGAGGTCGTAGAAAGACTGGAGAAAGCACTCCTTTTTGTTCTTCACAGCCGCTACGACAAAGACTACGGACTAATTACTGGAGCCCATACGGCTGATTGGGGAGACATTGATTTTATGAGGAAAGATGAACAAGCTTTGGATGTGAATGAAAGCACACACTGGACCGCAGATATCTACGACCAAAGCATGTTCTATAAGGCATGCATCGACCTAAGCGAGCTTTTCGAATCTCTTGATAAAGAGAATAAAGCCATCTTCTGGAGGCAATGGGCAAATTCGATAAAGATAAACACCAATAAATGGCTGTGGATGGAAGAGAAAGGCTACTATAGAATCCACCTTCATCTAGATCGATTGGTACATGATTTTGATGAAGATGATATTTTTGCTACAGGAGGTAACACCCAGGCTGTCCTCTCAGGTATAGCAGATAAAGAAAAAGTGCGAAGAATAATTGAAACTGCTCTCAAGAGGCAGAAGGAATATGGTCTCTCTACCTTAAGCGGCACCCTTCTCCCCCCCTACCCTGCGGGCTTTTTCAAGCATCCCCTGATGGATGCTCCCTTTGAATACCAAAACGGAGCCCAGTGGGACTGGTTCGGGGGAAGGCTCGTGCTAGCCATGTTCGAGAATGGATTCAGCCAAGTTGCCAGAGAAAAGCTTCTTGAGATTGCAACAAAAAACCTCAACAATCGAGGCTTTTTTGAATGGGATAATCGTGAGGGAGTGGGATGGGGAAGCGATTTCTATTGCGGAAGCGCAGCAAGTATCGGAAGGGCTCTTTTCGAAGGCTACTTCGGAATTAAAATAGGAAGAAAGAACATGAGCCTTGAACCAAAACTTGGCAAGGATTCAGGGAAAATCGCTGTCTTAATTCCTGCAAACAATCTCTTTTTTGCTTATGAATATGAATTTGAGCAGGAAGCAAAAAAACTCACCATGAAATTTAACAGTAACCATGAGAAACGAGGAAAAATCAAGATTCTCAACCCTTGGCCTGACCTCTTTAAGAATGAGAATGATTTAAAAATAAATCTATTACTTAAATTAAACGGAAAAAGAATAGATTTTACCTCGGAAACTCTGAACCGTGACCTATTCATTACCTTAGACACTGATTTCATCGAAAAAACTCTGGAGCTTGAAATCTATTAAATCGAGTTTTTTAAGATAATTATCAAAGGAGAAATGAAGCCACACCCTGGGCTAAAGCCCAGGGTATCGGCCCTCTGACATAATCTGGTTATGGCTTTCTTGTCTGATCGCGAATGACATTGAAGCCGATGTCTCGTATGGGCTCCGGTTGTGTATCTGGCCATAACCAGATTATGCCGGATTTGCCTCCACTCCGCCAGCTTTGCTGGCTTCGTTCCGTGTGCCATTCATCCCCAGGCTTGAAAGCCTGGGGTTTTCTGGCTTCTTAGATAAATTGAGTTTAAAAAGAATTAAAGAGAAGAGGCTTGCTGAAAAAAGAGTAAACTCATATGCTGAGCCCAGGAAAAATTCTTCAGAAGTAATTTTGAAGAAGAGAGTTCTCTTCTCAGGCTCTCTCTTCCATGCCTTTAACAATGCCTCTACTGTGACTGTGTCCATGATTTTCCCTCTTCTTTATACTCATCAATTCATAATCACCAGCTATTCCCGTATCGGTATTCTTTCTAATTTAGGACTGCTTACAACTTTTCTATTTCAAGTTTTTTTAGTTCCTCTATCGAACAGATTTGAATACAAACATCTTCTTTTCTTGAGTTATGCAGGCATCGGTTTTCAATCTTCCTCATCTCCCTATAAAGATCGTTTTTCTTCCTTGCTCTCTTTTATTTCTTTATGAGGGCCTTCAATCCCTTCTATCATTCGGTGGGAATTACCTGGGTTTCTAAGACTCATCCAGCAGAGTTGATTGATTCTGCCATGGGAATCCAGGGAGGGTCAGGAAATCTGGGAGTATTTCTTGCTTTTATCTCAGCTGGATATTTTGCCCAGACGAAAACCTGGAAGGCTCCGCTTATATTGTGGTCTATTTTAGTCTTTATCCTGGGTTCGATAAGCTTCCTTCTCGTCGCGAAAACAAGGACAAGGAGTCGATTGAGGGTTAAATACAATCTTTCATCCAGGTTGGCTACCCTAAAAACGATCCATCACTTCATCCCTGGCTTTATCTTTGGAGGAATTGGCTGGGTGACAACAGTCTATTTTGCTCCCCCCCTTCTCAACCATAAATTTGGCTTTTCAATGACTTATACAGGCTTCTATCTTGCGGCATTGATTGGGACAGGGATAATTGTCTCCTTTTTGTTTGGCTTATTGAGCAGGGTGGTAGGGAGAAGGAGGATAACTCTTGTTGCTCTTTTTGGCTCTTCCTTCTTCTCCTCGGCAGAGCAATTAGTCTCGAAATAGCTTTAATCAACCTTTTCTTGTTTGGAGCATGTCTCTATCCTGCCCTCCAGTCCTCTGTAGGAAACAAGACACCTGAACCGTCACAGGCTCAGGCTTTTAGCCTCGCCGCTAACGTGCAGATGATTGCAGGTGCGCTCGTTTCACTCTTTAATGGAATAATTGCTGATAGATTCGGAATCAGCTCACCCTTCTTCTTTATAGGACTCCTGGGACTCCTCATCTCAATCCATTATCTTATCTTCCCCTCTTCTTTAAGAGAAGGTCTAGCTCCTTGATTTAATCTTTGGCAATGTCCCAAAATTGCTAGATGGAGTTAAATCCATTTGTATTCTACCTTCAAAATTGAGAGGCTTAATTGCTTAAAAGTAATCATGAACCAATTGATAAGACCTCTCTAACTCTAGCTCTTCCCTATCCTTTTGGAAATT
>CAYSCS010000103.1:0-17984 GCA_964429695.1 uncultured Eubacteriales bacterium | reverse complement strand
TTTCAGGGGATATGAGTAAGAGCCCGCTTTAGAGAAGAGTGGAGGAATTGGCCGAAGGTTATGCTCAGTGAGCATCCTCTTATAAGAATTGAGTTTTCCAGTTTTTGAGGGTGGAGGGGAGAAATGTGGGACTTCAAGGTGAGAGGGGAAAGTGTTTGGGGGGAGGAGAGATGGGCTGGGCTTCGGAGGGGGTAGGAAAGCGATTTGAGCCGGTAGGGTTGTGGATGGGTGAGGGATGGAGCGCTCTGCTTAAGGATTTGGAGAGGAGATTGGATTATGGGAGAGAGGGAGATCTCTTCTCTGATGATAGTCCTTGGTATTGGGGGGAATCTTCTCTTGTGTGGGATGAGGCAGTAGCGATATCTCTGGCATGGGAAGAGGTCAAGAAAGGTTTTTGGAGAGTGATTGATGTTCTTGATCTGGGAAAATATGCTAAAGCGAGGACCTAGATCGGGAATTTCCAAAAGGATAGGGAAGAGCTAGAGTTAGAGAGGTCTTATCAATTGGTTCATGATTACTTTTAAGCAATTAAGCCTCTCAATTTTGAAGGTAGAATACAAATGGATTTAACTCCATCTAGCAATTTTGGGACATTACCTAAAATTTAGAAGCCCCTGAAAAAGATATGGCTTTAATCTCCTGTTTCCCAATGATATACCTCAATTAATCAATAAAGAAATCTAATATATTATAAAAATCCTTCTTAAAAAATTATTATATCTTCTGATTTGAATCTTTTTCTTTACCACCAAGAAATGCACTGAGACTTTTTTATCTTTAAATTGTGGGCAAGAAACAATAGAAAAATACTTTTTAGCGTAAGAGTTTTCTTAATCTCTCTGCTAGATCAGGGTCAAGAGTAACAAGTTTTTCATAGACATTCCTTGCGCTTATATAATCCTGGAGGTTGAGATAGGTGATAGCAAGGTTATAATAAGCCACCGCGTAATCTGGCCTCAATTCAACACATTTTTCGAGTGGTTCAAGGGCTTCGTTGAATTTTTTAAGCAGCATGTATCCCACTCCAATATTGAACCACCCATCTGCACTATCAGGCGATATTTCTACGAATTTTTCGAAGGCTTCAATTGATTCTTTATACTTTTTTTGCTTTGAATAGGCAAACCCAATGTTGTAGTATGCCGAATCATAATCAGGGCGAATCTCAATCGCTTTCTTAAAGGCATCGATGGCCTCATCATATCTTTCCAGTTTCATCAACATTATCCCGAGATTGTAAATAGCCATTTCACTCTTTGGATTTAGCTCAATGACTTTTTTGGCTGCTTCAATCGATTTTTCGCTCATCCCTACTTCATCATACATTCTGAGGATGGTGTTGTAATAAACATTAGCATCTTCTGGATTTATTTCTGCCAAGTGTTCATAAGTTTTTTGGGCCTCTTCGAGTTTCCCTGCTTTATGATATGCTTGGGCGAGGTTGTAATTTGTCTTAATATCATCCGGCTTTTCCTTCCTGGCATTTTCAAAGGCTATCACAGCTTTTTCATAGTCTTGAAGGTTCATTCGGCAAAGCCCTAACCTCAAGTTCCCTGTCCAGGGATCCTGAGGTTTTAGGCTGAGATATTTCTCATATGCTTCAGCCGCTTTTCCCCAATCTTCTAGTTCTTCATAAGCATTTCCAATGTGATAATAAACTTCTCTGTTATCAATATTTAGCTCCACAGCTTTTTCTAGGGCTGAAACTGCTTCCTCAAAACGGCGTAACTTCAAAAGAACCATTCCTAAGCCCTGATAAGCATCGTCTCTTTTCGGGTTTAATTCGATGACTTTCTTAAATGAGGAAGCAGCGCTTTCATAGTTCCTTTGTTTCATGTAGACAGAGGCAAGGAGTGCGTGTGCTTCTATATTTGCAGGGTCCTTGGAGATTACGTCTTCTAAATATTTTTGTGCTTTTCCCGTTTCATCCAGAAGGGCGAATATTCTTCCCGCCAGAAAAGCGCCTTCTAGAGTTGAGAAGTACTCTTCCTTTTCCATATCTTTTAACTTGGAAGCAACAGCCGACGGCTTTAATGACTTAATCAGGTTCACAGGTAGAAGAAACTTAGTTCGGGGATCAAGGAAGATGAGGATTCCCATGACCTTATTTTCTATGCTCACTACTGGTCCGCCATTGAATGTTTCAGGCACTGCAAGAGAAGTGTCTGCAACCCTCTGAGTTGGAGAAATTTCAAGAAAGCCCCTCACCAGCCCTTCTGAGAGTGTGATTTCACCTGATTCATTGCTTCCTAAAGCAAAGATTCTTTTCCCTTGCTCGAGCTCATCTGAATTTCCGAGAATGAGAGGGGGGTCTTTTCTATTAATTTTGAGCAAAATGATATCTAAATTTTTATCCACTCCAACAACCCCTTCAACCTTAACTTTTTTCCCCTTATAATTTACACCCTCTACAGAAGCCGCATTTCTCAAGGAATGATAGGCTGTAACCATCACAGATTCATTCAACAAAAAGCCGGTTCCTCTACAAAGTACATCTTTGTTTTCACCGTATACAATGTAAGATATGACTCCTTCCCCACATTGAGCCAGGAAGTCTGGGACTTCTTCTGTCTGGGAGAAAAGAAAGCAGAGACTAAGAAAGAAGATGGGAAAAAAAAGAAAAACATGTTTCGTGTTTCTCTTTCTCATCCTTACCTCCTCACAGTGCTTCACTAATTTTTCCCTTTAAAGCTAATACAAATTTACAACTTGATTCACAACATGTCAAATCTTTATTGAAAATTAGACTGTTTGAAAGTATCCTCTTTCTTTAAGAATTTGATGAACGAAAAAAAAATCATATTGCTTGTCTATGTTTCTTCGCTAATCCTTCTTGTATCTTTGAATTGTGCCATCTTTCTTGCTCCTTATCTAAAATACATCTCTTCTAAATGGCACATTTATTTATACTCCTTTTTCGCTCCTCTCTGTCATCAAATCCCTTCGCGCTGTTTTTTCATCTTCGGTCATCCTCTTGCAGTTTGTGCGCGCTGTCTTGGTATTTACCTTGGTTTTCTCATAGGCCTCCTCATCTGTCCTTTGTGGAGAAGTTTATTTCTTCTTACTCTCCCTGGGAAAAAAATCTTTGTTGCTTTTTCTCTCCCTGTGCTTATCGATGTTTTGGGGAATTTTCTGCATTTTTGGGAAAGTTCAAAATTGATAAGATGTAGCTTGGGGTTTATATGGGGTATCTTACTTCCTTTTTACTTCATCAAAGGATTAGCTGAAGTTTTTCTGGAAATAAGTAAAAAATTTCCCTTGAAATTAAAATTAAAAAATAAATAGAATAATTAAATAAATGAAAAGGGAGGAAGAATGAATGCTCAAAAGCCGGCGATGTTTGCACCAGCGCTAATTGGAGGAATATTAGCAGGAATACTCTCTGGCGCGCCATTTTTTAACTGTTTTTGTTGTCTGTGGATTATTGGAGGAGCGATTCTTGCTGCTTACTTTTTTTCCAAAGATTCTCCGGTCGCTCTTGGTGCTGGAGACGGTGCAATCCTGGGGATATTAACAGGAATAATAGCTGCAGTCATTGAATCGATCATAAGCATCCCATTTACAGCCATTAACAATGCCTTCTTTCGCCGTATAATGGAATCCTTTTCAGAATTTGCTGAAGAAATGCCCTCGGGATGGGAAGCATGGATTGAGAAAGGAACTTCGGGGTTTTCAGCCCCGTTATTTATGCTCGGGCTTTTTGTTTCAGTGGTGGTCTTTTCCTTTTTAGGTTCTCTTGGTGGAATAATAGGTATTTCTCTTTTCAAGAAAAAACTACCTTCAAACTGAAGGATTGAAAATGAAACTTCTCAAGACTCAGGTCATCGTCAACCCTGAATCAGATAAAGGGCGGACAGGAAAGAGATGGAAACAAATAAAAGAAGCGCTAAGGACTTTTCTCAAAGAATTCAAGCTTGAATTTACTGAAAGACCATTCCAAGCGACAGAGATCTCAAGAGCGGCAATCAAAGAAGGAACAGAGCTTATTGTAGGAGTGGGTGGAGATGGAACCATGAATGAGATTGCAAATGGGTTCTACGAAGGCAGAAAGCTTATCAACCCCCAAACTGTTCTAGGGATAGTCCCTTCAGGCTCAGGTTGTGATTTCATAAAAAGCCTTTCCATCCCTATGAATTTAATCAGTGCTCTGAAGGTAATCATTCAGGCCCCCTCTTCCCTCATAGATATAGGAAAAGTACGTTTTAAAAATCATGCAGGAGAAGATGAGGAAAGGTATTTTCTCAATGTAGCTGATTTCGGAATAGGAGGTGAAGTAGTTAGACGTGTTAACGAAAGCAGGATGAAGAGGAAGGCATCTTCTTATTTAAAGTGTTTAATTTCTACGATTATTTATTACAGGAATAAAAGAGTCAAAATCAAGATAGATGATAAGGAATTAGCTCCGGATGATTACTTAATCGGCGCAATCTCTAACGGCGGAGTTTTTGGAAAAGGGATGAAAATAGCTCCCCAGGCAAAATTAGACGACGGACTCTTTGATGTTGTTCTTATCAGAGGAATGAAGCTGATGGACTTTTTCAAAAATGTATGGAAAATCTATGTTGGGACCCATCTTTCCCATCCAAAAATATCTCTGATCAGAGGGAAAAAGATAGAGGCAATTCCCCTGGGTTTAGATGAGGCCTTAATCGAACTTGACGGAGAACAACTCGGTAAGCTACCTGCTATCTTTGAAATCATTCAGAGAAATTTTCTGGTCAAAGGATATATCTGATAAAAAATTAATTTCCCTCTTCTTCTCTTCTGAAAGAATAAAGATAAGGAGTATTAGTAAGAACTAATCTTCCAGATTTATCATAAAATTTATAGATAATTGTTTTTTTTCTTATCGTCAACTCATTATAAGAAGACATGATTTGCCTTATATATTCTTTTGTTTCCTTGTAGGGTGGTATCCCTCCATATTTCTTCACAGCTTCTTGCCCGGCGTTGTAGGCAGCAAGGACGAGATGTGTTTTCCTGTTGAAGAGTTTTATCAAATCATTCAAATATTTAACGCCTCCCTCTATATTTTCAGCAGGGTCAAAAACATTATTAACTCCGTATACTTTAGCTGTTTCAGGCATCAATTGCATCAAACCCATGGCTCCTTTTGGAGAAATTGCTAAGGGATCATAGTTAGATTCTGTGCGAATTATTGAATGAATTAAGTCAGAGGGAATATCATATTTACTACTAATTACCTGAATAAGGGTGTCATACATTCTTTCTTTTTTCAACTCAGCAAAGAGTCTTGGGGAGATAAGAGAGGGAATAAGAGGGAGGATTAAGATCAATAATACTATCTTCCTTAAGTAATTTTCACTCGATTCTTTCCTTTTTTGCTTCATGGTGGTCATCTATGTTTACAAATCATTTAACTTAAATCAATCCTCTTTTGGGGTGATTTTAGCTTGATTTTCTCATCCTTGATCTCAGTCTGAGGAATTAGCTTTTTTTTCTCTTAATATCTTTTCAATTTCCTCCCTACTTTGGCTTAAAGCCTGGTCAAGCATTTCAGGTTTCGTTCCTCCCGCTTGAGCGAAATCAGCCCTTCCTCCACCACCACCCCCAATAAGAGGAGAGATTAATTTTATTAAATAGTCCGCTCTTATTATCTGAGCAAGTTCCTTGCTGATACTAATCACAATGAATGCTCTTTTCTCATAATTCGTTCCCAATACTACCAATCCCTGTCCGAGTTTCTGTTTCAAGGAATCTGCTAACTCTCTCAACTCATCGAGGTTTAAGTCGTCCACTCTCTTGATAAATAACGGTATTCCCTTTATTTTCTCAAGGGGCTCTTGTCTTTGGATTTTTAAGCTTATCAATTTTCTTCTCAACGACTTGTTTTCCTTTTCTGCTTCCTTCAGAGATTCTTTTAGTTTTCGAATCTGCTTCAGAAGTTCTTTTCGGGGTGAATTGAGGAGGATTTGAATTTCTCTTAAGAGTGATTCTTCCTCCTCAATATATTTCAAGGCTTCTTCGCCTGTAAGGGCTTCTATTCTTCTCATTCCCGCTGCTACGCTCGTTTCAGAAACTATTTTTAATATCCCTATTTCTCCAGTGAAGTTTACATGAATTCCCCCGCAGAGTTCCTTGCTGAAATTGTTAATTATCACCATTCTCACCCTTTCTCCATATTTTTCTTCGAAAATGGCAATGGCACCTTCTTTTATTCCTTCATCAAGGGTTGTTATTTTTGTCTTCACCTCTAAATTTTCTCTTATCTTTTCATTGATGAGGGACTCAACCTGCTTTATTTCTAGTTCGGTGAGTGGAGAAAAATGAGTAAAATCAAATCTCAGTCGGGAGGGGGAAACAAGCGAACCTGCCTGCTTAACATGGTCACCAAGAATGTGCCTGAGAGAAGCATGAAGGAGATGAGTTGCTGTATGATTTTTTCTCAGTGCCTTTCGTCTTGGAACATCCACAGAAGCCTCTACTTTTTCTCCTTTCATTAACCTTCCCGATATTACTTTTATTTTATGAGAAATGACTTGAGGAATGGGAAAATATGCGGTTTCAACTAGAGCAGAAAAATGAGGATTCTTCAAAAACCCAGAATCCCCAATCTGTCCTCCTGCTTCGGCATAAAAAGGAGTTTTATCAAGAATAACTTCCCCGTATTCCCCTTCCTTCAGTTCTTGGCAGATCTTTTTATCTTTCAAAATAGCTATTATTCTGGCCTCCTCAACAGAGTCATTTTCATATCCAACGAACTCTATTGAAAAGTCGCATAATGCTTGATAAGCTTTTTTCTCTTCACTTCTAAGCTCTCCAATCCAAGATTGGCGGGCACGCTGGCGCTGTTTTTCAAGCTCTTCATGAAATCCAACCTCATCTATTTGAACTTTATACTCTTCTGCCAACTCAAGAGAGAGGTCAGGAGGAAAGCCAAAAGTATCATAGAGTTTGAACACTTTTTCTCCTGATAAAATGTTTTTGCCTTTATCTTTCGCTTCCTTTACAAATTGATAAAAAGTGCGCAACCCGGCAGTGAGTGTATGAGAAAATCGCCTTTCTTCGGCGAGACAGATTTCAGAAATGTAGTTTGCAGCCGAAAGTAATTCAGGGTAAGCTTCTTTCATTGTTTCTGCTACTGTGCCGGTGAGCTTAAAGAGAAATGGTTCATCGATGCCCAGGAGGTTTCCATTTCGATATGCACGTCTGATTAACCTCCGCAATACGTATCCTCTTCCTTCATTTGAAGGCGTGATACCATCTACTATCAAAAAAGATATTGCTCGGATATGGTCAGCTATTATCCTCATAGAAATATCACCCTCATCATTTGCAGGATATTCTCGAGCGCTGAGATTGCAGATTTCCTCTATTAGAGGAAGAAAAAGGTCGGTCTCAAAATTGCTTTTCTTCCTTTGAAGCGCGGCTGCTAGTCTTTCCAGCCCCATTCCTGTATCGATGGATGGAGACGGCAACGGATGGAGTATCCCTTTTTCATCCTGATAGAATTCCATAAAAACGAGATTCCAAAGCTCAATAAATCTATCGCTTCCTTCTTTTATGAGCCTGTATGCATCTTCACTCCCAATTTCTCCCTCCACGTCATAATGAATTTCAGAACAAGGTCCACATGGTCCTGTCTCTCCCATGGCCCAAAAATTATCGTCCTTTCCAAAACTGAATATTTTATCTGCAGGGATCCCGATTCTTTTGTTCCAAATGCTGAATGCTTCCTCATCCTCTTCATAAATTGTGACATAGATTCTTACCTCATCCAGCTTGAAAATTTGAGTCACAAGCTCCCAAGCATATTGAATCGCTCCTTCCTTGAAATAATCACCAAAGGAGAAGTTACCTAACATTTCGAAGAAAGTATGGTGTTTGGTTGTTTTCCCTACCTGTTCTAAATCATTATGCTTTCCGCTTACCCTCATACACTTCTGAATAGAAGCTGCTCTCTTATAAGGCCTTTTCTCAAGGCCAAGAAAAACATTTTTAAATTGATTCATTCCTGCATTTGTAAAGAGAATTGTTGGATCATCTTTCGGAAGAAGAGGAGAGCTTTTGATTATTCTATGTTTTTTTTTAGCGAAAAAATCTAGGAATTGTTCTCTTATCTCCTGAGCCTTCATTTATTAATGTGTCTTATCTTCATGTTCTTCTTCTTCGACCATTTCTTTTTCTTCTCGCTCGATTCTTCCCATTTCTTTTTCCATTTCTTCAAGGGCAATATCAGCAGCTGCTCTGATTCCCATCACTCTCAGCTTGAAATTATCAGGAGTTGACGAATACCTCAGGCCCTGTTCATAAGAAATATATCCCTCTTTATACAGTTGATAGATCGACTGGTCGAATGTTTGCATGCCATACTGAGAAACACCTGCAGCGATAGCATCGCGGATAAAAATTGTTTTTTCCCTATCATTGATACACTCCTGAATATAGGGAGTGGCAATCATCACCTCAACAGCTGGGACTCTACCGAGGCCATCTTTCTTCGGTATGAGACGCATGGAGATAACTGCTTTGAGGATGGATGCCAGCTGAAGTCTTATCTGTCTCTGATGGTGAGGAGGAAATACAGAGATGATTCTATTTATTGTTTCCGGCGCATCCAGAGTATGAAGTGTACTCAAAACAAGGTGCCCCGTTTCAGCAGCAAGGAGGGCTGTCCCAATTGTTTCTGCATCTCTCATCTCGCCAACAAGAATGACATCAGGGTCTTCTCTCAAAGAAGCTCTTAATCCACGAGAGAAACTGGAGACATCCAGCCCAACCTCTCTTTGACTTATTGTGCTTTTCTTATCTCGGTGAAGGTACTCAATAGGGTCTTCGATGGTAATTATATTTTCTACGCGATTCTCATTGATGTGATTAACCATCGCTGCCAAAGTTGTCGTCTTTCCTGAGCCTGTTGTCCCTGTTACCAACACCAACCCCCTCTGCTCCAAGGATATTTTTTCCAGAACCTTGGGGAGGAGCAACTCTCTTATTGTCTTTACCTCCAAGGGAATGATCCTCAAGGTTATGGCTATCGTTCCTCTCTGATGATAGATGCTTCCCCTGAACCTGCCGAAGCCAGGAAGGCTATAGGCTAAGTCAATATCAAGCTCTTTTTTGAGAACCTCTTTCTGATATTCATTGGTTATCTGCTCTGCGAGCTGAAAAGTTTCCCTAGGTGTCAACTTTGGGAAATTGGTCAAAGGCTTCAACATTCCGTGGATGCGAATGATGGGGTGATTTCCTGCCTTCAAATGAAGGTCAGAAGCATCATTCTCAATTGCGATTTTTAATAATTCATCAATTTCCATAATCCCCCCTTTTAAACATAAGTTAACCAGTTATATTTATCTTCTTTTTTTCCTTGAATGTAGGCAAAAAATTCATCTTGAATTTTTTTTGTTATGGGGCCCCTCCTCCCCTCACCTATTTTGATTTTATCTATAGACCGTATGGGTGTGATTTCAGCTGCAGAACCTGTGAAAAAAACCTCATCTGCCATGTAGAGTAATTCTCGGGGAATAGTCTCCTCCACAAAAGGGATTCCTAAATCTTTAATGATTCTTATTACTGTGTCTCTCGTTATTCCAGGAAGAATCGAAGAAGAAAGAGGGGGTGTGTGAACACAACCATCTATGACCAAAAAAATATTCTCACCACTTCCTTCACTTATATGTCCCCTAATGTTCAAGGCTATTCCTTCAACATAACCATCGACTAGGGCTTCCATCTTAATAAGCTGGGAATTCATATAATTTGCCCCAGATTTTGCGAGCGCGGGGAAAGTATTAGGTGCCATTCTCCACCACGATGAAACTCTCACATCCACTCCTTTTTCTAAGGCTTCCTCTCCTAGGTATTTGCCCCATTCCCAAACGAGTATAGCACAATCGACGGGATTAGGAAAGGGGTCAACCCCCAATGTTCCATAACCCCTGTAGACAATAGGCCTTATGTAACATTCCTTGAGGTTGTTAGCCTTAACTGTCTCAATGATAGATTTATTAAACTCATCCTGGGTATAGGGGATTTCCATACGATAAATCTTACATGAATTATAAAGACGCTTTGTATGAGCGTGGAGTCTGAAAATCGCAGTCCCTTTAGGGTTACTGTAAGCCCGGAAGCCTTCAAAGATACATGTTCCATAATGAATCACATGCGAGGCAATATGAATGGTAGCCTCCTTCCAGGGGGTTAGCTTCCCATTCATCCAGACTTTACCATCTTCTTTAAAAGGACTCATTTATTACTCCTATTAATAAGATTTTAATAATCCTTAAAAAGGGTGATTCATCTTATAAGAATTATTTTCTCAAGTCAAACTCCTAGACAAGTTCTCCGCAACGGGGACAAATCTTTGTCCGGTAAGGTAGGGGTCTGCGGCAATTCCAGCAAAGCCCAGAATCACTCCTTTCCCTCGCTTTAATCCTTTTCCAAATGTCATCCATTTCTGATTTTTGTGAATCTTGACCCTTGAATTTAATCAAATCTCGAATTAAATCTGAAGACCTCTGATATCTGTTTTCTATTTTTGCAAGACAATTCATGATAATCCCATCAAGTTCTTTAGGTATTCTGGTATTTCGCAAACGAGGGGGGGTTATTTTCCCTTCCTGGGCTCTTTCCATAATTTTGAATGGATCAGGGTCAAAGATTGGAGGGTCTCCAATGATCATTTCATAAAAAATACATCCAATTGAATAAATATCAGATTGGAAGGATGCTTTCCCCAGGAACTGCTCTGGAGCCATATAAGGGGGAGAGCCTATTCTTGTCGAGGCATAAGGGACATTATTGAGCCAAGCCGACGTTCCAAAATCTGTTATTTTTAGGGTTCCGTCTTCAGAGACCATTATATTAGAGGGCCTCAAATCGCGATGGATGATTTTATTTCTATGAGCGTGTTCAACACCGCGAGAAATTTGGATAATATAGTCAATGGCAGTTTCAAGGTCTAGAGTTTTCTCTTTCTCTAATATTTTTTCCAACGTTTTCCCCTTTACATACTCCATAACCATAAAAAAAATCTTGTTCTCCTTTTCAGCCGAAATCATGCGTACTATGTTAGGATGATTGAGTGCTGCTTGGAGTCTTGGTTCTTTGAGAAGTTTAAAAAGCTCTAGAGACTGTTTGTGGGGAACCTTTATAGCGACTTTAATGTTGAGCCAGGTGTCCTTAGCCAAATAAACAGATCCGAATCCACCACTTCCTATTGACCTCAATATCTGATACTTTCCTACTTTCTGTCCCTGGAAAAACATGTTAAGAATTCCAAAAATGGGAAATTATGGCAAGGGCAGAGAGAGAAGCTGTTTCTGCCCTTAGGGTATATTGTCCTAAGCTTACTCCTTCAAATCCATGTCTTAAAATATTAGTCTCCTCCTCTTCTGTCCAACCTCCCTCAGGTCCTGTGAGCAAAATTAAAGATTGCGGAGGTTTTTCCTGCTTTAGTCCTGAATTTGAACTGGAGAAGAGGATTTCTTTAAGGTATTTGCCTTCCTTCTCGCTTAAAAGAAGCTTTTTTGCCTCTTTCCTTTCCTGAATTAGTTGTGTTAGAGTTTGGGGAGGGAGTATTTTTGGTACCATAGGTCTTAAACATTGTTTGGCTGCTTCACGTGCTATCCTTTGCCATCTTTCAATTTTTCGTTCCTTTTTCTCCTGTAGCCTGACGATTGTGCGCGCAGATTCTACGGGTATGAAAGCAGTTATTCCCAGTTCTGTGGATTTTTGGATGAGAAACTCCATTTTATTAGATTTCAAAATTGCTTGTGCAAGTGTGATGGTCAAACGTTGAGGTTCTTTGCTCTTTCTCTCGAGCATTAATAGATACGTCCCTTTTGAGCTAATCTTATCGACTTTCGCAAGATATAAATTTCCCTCTTCGTCGAAAAGCCAAACTTTATTTCCTGGTTTTATCCTGACCACATTCTTCAAGTGATGGTGTTCTTCTCCATCGATGAAGGCATAATTCTTTTGAATTTGACTTTTTTTGACAAAAAAACAATTAGAAGTCAAATTTTTCTCTAATGAAAAATCTTTCTTAATCGATCCATAAGGCTTCGGTCTATTCCTTCCACGCATTCGCTCCGAGATTCTGCAAACTTTTTGAGCAGTTCTTTTTGTTCTTTTGATAATTTCTCTGGAGTGCTGACATTGACTTTTACAAAAAGGTCCCCTTTTCTATGGCTCCTTAAATCTTTTAGCCCTTTTCCTTTAAGCTTAAAGAGAGTCCCGGGTTGAGTTCCAGCTGGTATTTCAAGGAGTTCATTCCCTTCAAGAGTGGGAAGATAGAATTTGACTCCCAGCGCTGCCTGAGTGAAAGAAATCGTCAGCTCACAATAAAGATTATTTTCCTTTCTTTTGAAGAAGGGGTGTTCCTTTTCCCGGATTATCAAATAAAGGTCTCCTCGCGGAGCTCCTGGATCACCTGGCTCCCCTTCCCCGGCGAGTCTGAGTCTTGTTCCATCTTCTACTCCAGCAGGTATTTTTATGTTGAGTGTCCTTTTCTTTTTAATTTTTCCTGTTCCTTTACATGCTTCACAGGGAGATGTGATTACTTCACCATTGCCTTCACAAGCTGAACAGGTTCTGGAAATAGTAAAGAAGCCTTGCTGGTAACGAATCTGCCCCCTACCCTGACAGTGAGGACAGACGGATTTCGTAGTTCCGGGTCTAAGTTTTGTTCCGTGGCACACATCACAAACCTCGCTCCGGTGGAGGGTGATTTCTTTTTCCACACCAAAGGCAGCCTCTTCTAAAGTCAACTCTAGTTCCAGGTTGAAATCTCTTCCTTTTCGCGGAGAATATGTTCTCTTTCGAGTGCGAGTTCCAAAAAAATCACCGAAACTGAAGCCAAAAAAGTCACCAAGGATGTCCTCAAAGTCTTCAAATATGGATGAATCAAAGCCAGTAAAACCAGTATAGCCCTCACCCCTTAACCCTTCGTGACCAAAGCGGTCATAAACAGACCTTTTTTCTGGGTCAATAAGAACGCTGTATGCCTCAGCTGCTTCTTTAAACTTCTCCTCCGCCTCTTTATTCCCTGGATTCCTGTCAGGATGGTATTTTAGAGCCATCTGCCGATAGGCTTTTTTTATTTCCTCTGGAGATGCGTTGCGGGGGATCCCCAGGATTTCGTAATAGTCACGCTTCATCATCTTCTTTCACTCTTGAAGATTCTCCGTAATTCCATTTAACGATTTTACCTCCAGCTCCCTTCCAGAGTTCTGAAATTGGTCTTACCTGGGCTCTTTGTTCTCTTCGAGTCGCTAAATCCCTGGCAGAAACTTGAACTAGGCCATCAGCATCAATCTCAAAAGTAACGTCGATTTGAGGCACACCAGCGGGAGCTTCTTCTATTCCTACAAGGTCAAAATGGGCCAGGGAAATATTTTCTGAAGCTTTATCGCTTTCGCCTTGAAGGACATGAATTCTAACTCTTCTTTGATTATGTTCAACTGTAGTGAAAGCCATGGTTCTTCTTGTGGGGATGGTAGTATTTTTTTCAATAATCTTGACGAAAACATCGTTTTCAGTCTCAATCCCGAGCGAAAGTGGTGTAACATCGAGAAGAAGGGCAAGATCGGTAATCGTCCCTTTCAAGATTCCAGATTGTATTGCCGCTCCCATAGCCACAATCTCATCAGGGTTTATATCCTGAATAGGCTCCTTCCCGAAGAACTCTGCAATCTTTCTTTTAATCAGAGGCATTCTTGTCTGCCCCCCAACCAAGATGACCTCATCAATATCTTTTATGCTTAAATTTCCGCTTTTCAATGCCTCTTCAATATAAGGTAATGTATTCGACACTAAATCCTCGGTCAGACCTTCTAGTTTTTTCCTTGTGAGTCTTTTTTGAATGTGTTTAGAACCAGAGGGGCCGGAATAAATGAAAGGGAGGCTTATCTCGCTTTCCAAAGTGAAGGATAATTCTCTTTTAGCCTTTTCTGCAGCCTCTTTGATTCTCTGGAGTGCCAACTTATCTTGGGAAAGGTCAACATTGTTTTCTTTTTTGAATTCCTCAATTACCCAATCCACAATTCTATTATCGAAATCATCTCCTCCAAGATAGGAATTCCCATTGGTTGAAAGCACATGAAAAACATTTCCCTCAATTTCCATGAGGGTTATATCGAAAGTTCCGCCTCCCATATCATATACCGCGACAATTCCATTTTGTTTCTTGTTTAACCCATAAGCCAAGCTCGCTGCTGTAGGCTCATTAATCACTCTTAACACTTTGAAGCCGGCGAGTTTTGCCGCTTCTTTGGTAGCCTGTCTCTGATGGTCATCAAAATGAGCTGGAACGGTAATCACTGCTTCATCGACCTCTTCTCCTAAATAAAATTCCGCACATTCACGCAAATAGCTCAAAATCATCGCAGAGATTTCTTGGGGCGTTATCAAGATTGAATCTATGGAAATCAAGATTTCGCCATTTTCTCCTTCAGTTAGCTTATAGGGAACCCTTTTCCTTGCCTCCTGCACTTGAGGTGAGTCTAATTTCTTCCCCATTAGCCTCTTGATTGCTGTTATCGTATTTTGTGGGTTTGTGATTGCCTGCCTCAGGGCAGGATTTCCTACGAGTTTTTCTCCGCTTGAAGTAAAGCTCACTACAGAGGGAGTGGTATTTTGTCCTTCCCGATTGGGGATAATTCTAGGTTCTTCCCCTTCCAAATAAGCCATGCATGAGAATGTCGTTCCCAGATCTATTCCAATCGTTCGCTCCATGTCTATTTATCCTTTTTGGGGATTACAACCTTAACCAACGCAGGTCTGAGGAGCCTGTTGTGAATGGTATAGCCTTTCTGAAGCTCGGCCGCAATTTCAGGCTCCTCTACCTCCTCAGATTCCTCGGTTATGAAAGCTTGATGCATATGAGGGTCGAATTTTTTTCCTTTAATTTCAATGGGCGTAACACCTTGTTTGGATAAAAAATTCTGATATTGTTTATAGATTAGTTCTACTCCTTCTTTAAAACTCTTCCCGTCTGTCTGATCACTCGATTCTAAAGCTCTCTCGAAGTTATCTAGAATCTCCAGGAGTTCCTTCAGTAATTCGCTGAGAGCATATTGATAATACTCGGCCTTTTCCCGCTCGAGGCGTTTCTTAAGGTTCTCTTTTTCGGCTAACTGCCTTAGGTATTCTTCTTTGAGTTGTGTGTTTTCCTTCTTGAGTCTCTTTATCTCTCCCTCTTTCTTTTTAAGCTTAGCTTTTATCTCATCTTTCTCTTCAGTTTTTTCTTTGCTTTCTTTTTCCTCTACTTCCTTTTCTTTGAGGTATTCTATTTCAACCTCTTCTTTTTTTTCTTCTTCTTCCTTTATTTCTGGCGCTTTTTCTTCCTCAGTCATTTTTCCTCCTAATAACTGATGGTCTGGCTCAATCTCTTTGCTACCAGGTCCACCAAGGAAATTATTTTTCTGTAAGGAATTCTTTTTGGACCTATGATTCCCAATGAGCCAAAAATCTGACTCTGGTCCCCATAATGAGAGAGCACTAATGAACAATCTGTTATCTCTGGAATCTCAAGCTCTGAACCGATGAGAACCTTGACTTTATCGAGCGTTATGAAATCTGAAAGGAGCTTGGTAAGCTTAGCCTTCTGTTCAAATTTCTCAAGAAGAGATTTTAAAATTTCCATTTGAAAGAATTCTGGTTTTTGAATGAGCTTAGAAATACCCTGAAGAAAAATTCGACTATCATGTTCTTCTTGATAGATGTAGGATTTCAACAAAGAAATCAGTTTATTGAGGAGGGACTCATATTTCACCTTGTATCTGGGAAGTTCCTGAAGAAGATAATTTCTTGCATAGAGCAGGTTTTTCCCTCTGAAACTCTCGTTCATGTATTGAGAAGCTTTATCAAGCTCTGCTTGGGTAAAATAGTTACCAGTCTCCACAATTTCAGTCAGTACAAAGTTAGAAAAAGTAATCAAGATGATCATCACCTTGTTTTCAGATATTTTAATGAAGCGAAGATGGCGAAAATTTACTTTTGAAATTTTAGGGGGGATGACAAATCCAATGTTGTCAGAATAATCAGATAAAATTTTAGATGCACCGCTTAATAAAGAGTTAATGTCATTTTTTTCAAGTTGAAAGTTCTTTTCTGGATATTCAAGGCTTGTTTCAGATAAAGCGAGTTCTTCAAGCAAGTTATTGACATAGAACCTTAAACCTTTATCAGTAGGTACGCGTCCTGCTGAGGTATGGGGTTGAAAAAGAAAGCCATGCCTTTCCAGCTTAGCCATGATGTTCCTTACTGTAGCGGAAGAAACCTTGAAGTTGCTTTTCTGAGCTATAAGCCCAGAACTAATCGGTCTTCCAATTTTTAGGTAGTTCTCGACAATAAGGTTTAGAATTTGAATCTCTTTCTCTCTAAACAAGTTACTCATCTTAAAAATTTTATATCATTAAAGCAAAAAAATTGTCAATCATGTAAGCATCTCTATTTCCGTGATGGCATTTAATTTGCATAGCAAGCCAATTCCTCTTTCCTCTGGTGCCAGTAAGCATCCTACTCCCCATTGAGTTTCAGCAAGCGCAGCTCAAGCAGGAGGTTGACCCCATCCCGCAACCAACTCATCCCTCTCTTTTTGAACCGCCTCAACACCGTAATATCGACCATCTTTTCTACCGGACCCGATCCATACCCCTTGACCTCAGGAATGTTTCTTATCCATTCGGCATTATTCATCACATATTCGGCCAGCCGAAAGATCTCCTCCGACCCCAATCTATCCCTGAAAGCCTCCCCCACCAAACCATCGACTATCTGCTCGGCCTTTCCCTCCAGAGCCAGAGGTTTAAGCCTTTCTACTCTCTGGCTCCTCTCTAAATGCCAGATATCCAATACCCCGACGGCCCGAGGAAAATAATCCGCCTTCAGCTTCTTCTTTATCCAAACCGCCCCATCACTGATGAAATACACCTTCCTGGCTTCCTCTACCCCTTGCTTGAGGCATTCAAGATAAAATTTCTCCCCAAACGCCTCAGCCTCCTCCACCGACGCATACGTCCTCTTACCCATAAGCCATACCCGCCCCCTGGAAATATTCACCCGCCAGGAAAAACTCGTCCCCACCCAGCACTCCATCCATCCCTTCCTCTCCCGGTCATTGATCGCTGTCCCATCTACCTGAATGAATAATACCTCAGGCCCTTCCCCTATATCCTCACCCCGACCAAATACCTCCTCCCCCCTCCTCCCAGGCCAACCGATGAATCTTCGTCCGCCTCACCTCTAAACCAGTAAACTTCTCTAAAAACTCGTTGGCCTCCTCATAACTCACCTCCACCGCTGCCCAAAGGACTCTCTCCCTTACCCCAAGGATTATCCCATCCCTGCCTTCAAACCTCATCGCTCTATCCAGCGGATAAACCTCCCCTCCACACCCCTGACACCGAAGCCCTATCCGCAGGTACCTTAAAGCCCCCACTAATGTCCAAATCTGTTTATCCTCGTGCCCATTCCTTAAAAGCAAGCCCTCATATCCCTCACACCTCTTCCGGCTGTCAACCGCCATCGCTTCAACCTCCTCAAGAACCCAGCGAAGCACCTCTAAAAAAAAGCCTCCTCTCACATCTTCAATAACTGTTCTTCTATCCAGTGGACATCGCATCGCTTCAATGGGAAATTAATAACGAAGGATATTTCGATTTCCTTCAAGGCTCACCTCCTCTGTTTTTGATTCAAACACCAGTATAAGGTGCGCCTCCCTTTTTTTCCATCACGGTTTTGGAGATGCTTCCCTCAATCATTCCTAATCAACGCTGATTTGCCGATAGGAAATTTAATTGAAACGAAAATCCTCTTGGAATAAGGTTGTTTTTGATGAAAAAAGTAAATCACCCGCTGGGTGATACTTTAACCTGGAAGTATTTTTATAATCCAGCAAGGGGTTTTGCCTTTCAAGCTTGTACACAGCAACGAGCTCATCATGCCGCGAAGTGGTCTGAGGCTCTTTGCGGAAGTCATCAGAACATTGAAGGTTGATTGGAAGGTGAGAGAGAGTTTTC
>CAYSCS010000102.1:0-45941 GCA_964429695.1 uncultured Eubacteriales bacterium | reverse complement strand
TGTCAATAGAAGAATTAAATATTCTGTCACTATGAACTTTTTAGTCTGGAACTAGGTTTAGGAATCGTAAGTTGTTTATTTTCAACATTTGACTCTTGAATGTGTGCTGAATTATACCTATAAACTGTCAAACCTAGGTTTAAAAATTTTTTTTTCCTCTTCTTTTTTAATTTCAGGCCTTATCCCAAAACCGCTTAATAAGGATAAATGCAAATATATTCAACCTTCAGCCTGGAAAGTATGAGCTTCTAGCAAATCTTAAGATAACCTAACCAGAGTTTGTCCTCGAGACCGGGAACAAATGTCTCTTACAAAGATTTGGATAGCCAATTGGTAAGACCTTTTTAATTCCCTCTTCTTACTATTTTCTTTATGTTGTTTACCGGCTGACAAAAAGCACCTTCAATAACCCTAGATAAAAGCTTGATCCAGCCTTTTACTCTTCCCTCTTCTCTTCTAAGAATAGAAGAAAAAATTTACCACCAAAATAATGGGGGTTAGCTCAAAGAAATTGACGGCACTCAAGAACATGTGCTATTTTTCAATCTAATATTTTTAGGAGTTTGGTTTATCCTCCGGTTAATGGAAAAAATTTTTATATTCTTATTAATTGTAATCCTGAAAAGCAAATGAACATATCTCTTCCTTTTTTCCCTAAAATTTTAATTTTTTTGCTTTTTTATTAGAAAAATGAGCCAAAATGGAGTTATCATAGGCAGGGAAAATCAAAGATTACTGACCATTACTAAGGAAACGCTTGATGGGGATAAAATTTATTTAATTGAAAATCCTAAGGTTGGCTTCGCAGGCAATTCACAATCTTGTTTTTTGCCCTTGGGTCATGCCACAATGACTCTTATTTATATCTTAAAGAACTTCGGACGAGTCCGTATTTTCTCTAATTAATTCCGAGGAGAATAATTTATAATGAAGATAAAAAGCCATTGCAGGAGGACGCAATGAAAAAAAGAATTCTTTTCATAAGTTTTTTACTTCTCCTCTTATACTGCTCTCTTTTTTCTCAAGCCATAAAAAATGATTATGACTTAAACCAAGCCTTGAGACTAATCGAGGTCTGGCTTGATGCTCAACTTGATTATAAGGAAATTCCAGGAATCTCTGTAGGAATAGTTTACGACCAGGACCTCATCTGGAGTAGTGGGTTCGGATTTGCTGACATAGAGAAAAAAATCCCTGCAACTCCTGATACAATCTATAGCATCTGCTCCATATCCAAGCTTTTCACCAGTATCTCTGTGATACAGCTCAGAGATTTGAAGAAATTGAATCTCGACGAACCGTTAAGGTCTTATCTTCCCTGGCTTAAAATAAAGGATAAATTTCCTGACGCTCCAGAAATAACTCTCCGTTCAATCCTCACTCACTCCTCTGGTCTTCCCCGTGAATCAGATTTTCCCTACTGGACTGGACCGGAGTTTAAATTTCCAACCCGAGAAGAAATAATAGAAAAATTATCCGGCCAGGAAGAACTTTACCCTGCAGAAACCTATTTTCAGTATTCGAACCTCGGAATGGCACTCGCCGGAGAGGTTGTAGCAACTATCTCGGGTGAATCTTACAGGAATTATGTGCTAAAAAATATCCTTATCCCCCTTCAAATGAAAGACACTACTCCTGAGATACCAGAGGAACATCGGAGGGGAAGGCTGGCTCAAGGTTACAGCTCTCGCTTGCGAGACGGAAGTCGAGTTCCTATTCCTTTTTATCTCGTTAAAGGAATGGCTCCTGCGGCTGGGTTTGCCTCTACCGTAAAAGACCTTGCTCGCTTTGCATCATGGCAATTCAGACTGCTCAACAAGGGAGGAAAAGAAGTCCTCTCCTCTAACTCACTCAAAGAAATGCACCGTGTCTACTGGGTTGACCCTGATTGGAAGACAACATGGGGGTTGGGTTTCAGTGTAGTTCAAAAAGATGGCAAGACATATGTAGGTCATGGAGGAAGCTGTCCTGGTTACAGAACACAGCTTACCCTTTGCCCTAAAGATAAGATCGCCATTATCTTCATGACTAATGCTCATGATATAAATCCAGATGATTATGTGGCGGAGATGTTTAAAATCGCAACTCCAGCAATCTTAAAAAAGGAAAAAATGGAAAAACAGGAAATATCAAGCGCAGGTATTTTTCAAAAGTTTAGCGGACGTTATGAAATGCCCATAGGAAGAGAAATTCACGTCCTTGAAATGGGAGAAGGCCTGGCATTAATCTGGCTTCCAAATGACCACCCAAGTGATTCTTTAATCAAGCTGAAACATATCGAAGGGGGAAGATTTAGAAGAATTCGCGAAGATGGCGAGCTTGGCGAAGAGATTTTCTTTGAAATCGGAAAGGATGGCAAGGTAGAGCGACTTATATGGAATAGCCAATACGCTCTCCGTGTTAATTAGTATTCTATGTGAAATCTTTTCGATAAAACATAAATTTTTCTATTAAAATAATTTTAATTCTAGAGTAAGCTAAAAATTAATTTTGAAAAAGAAAAGCTTCATCTATCTATCCTTTCTTCTGGCAGGAATATTTCTTATATCACTCTCATCCGCTTTTTATCTGAGTTTACCCGATGTAAAGTCACTCCAAAAACAAAACCCTAAAAAAACTTCATTGATAGAATTTCGCAAAACGGATGCAAAAAAAGGAGGGAAGACAATCAATATTAAAATGCAATGGGTTTCTTTCAAGGAAATCCCAGACCTCCTTAAGCACTCCATTCGAATAACAGAGGATGCTTCATTTTACTGGCACAAAGGAATAGATTTTGAAGAAATAAAAGAAGCATTAAAAAAGAATATCAAGATGAAAAGGCTTGCACGCGGGGGGAGCACAATTACTCAACAACTAGCAAAGAATCTTTATTTATCCCCAAAAAAAAGTATTTTTCGTAAGATAAAGGAAATCTGCATTGCTAGGAGGCTAGAAAAAAGTCTTTCAAAAGATAGAATCTTTGAACTCTATTTAAATGTAATTGAGCTTGGTCCAGGAATATTTGGTGTGGGAGCCGCTTCAAAGCACTATTTTAACCGTAAACCAAGTGAACTTTCTTTAGAAGAGATTGTACGCTTGACCGCAATTATACCCAGACCTCTCAAGGAAAAACCTACAGGCTCAAGTCGTTGGCTAAAATGGAGGTGTGCATGGATTCTTCACAAGCTAAGGCTCTACAAATACATAAGTGATGAAGAATATAAACAGACGCTAAGTTCATTCAATTGAGCAATTTTTCTTAAGAAGTCTATCTTTTTCACGAAGAACCACAAAATAAGGAGAAGAGGGGTAAACATCCCTAAAAAAATTCTCTGCTTCCTGAAATTTAGAACACCGCGGATAAAGAAGAATGAATCGCTCCTCATCTGAAAATAAGACCAGGAATCATCTCCTTTATAATTAAAGATAAATCCTCTTCATCTCTTTGAGAATATAATGATATTTTTCATGGACTCCTACCCCAATTTTCTCTCTCTCTACTCTCTCGAATTCCACGGAAAGCAACTTTTCTTTGTTTTCAGGAATGTGCATCCTGGCTATTTCATAAAGGATGTTGTCTTCTTTATCAATATGCTGGGTCAAGAGTGAGATAAAATTTTTAGCATTCTCAGCATATTTGCGTGAAGAACTTAAGCTTCCTCTGCTGTATTCCTGAGCTGCTTCCTCCATTTCTCTGACATATTTTCTTCCCTGCTGATGCTCATTGAGCATTACTGAGAGAGGACCCCCTTCTTTTGGAAGCCCGGAATCTATCATCGCAGGGAAAAGAAGGTTTTCTTCCTTAGCATGGTGACAACGGTCAGCAAAACCCCGAATGAAATCGACTATTTGGAGAAGGTGGCCTGGGTTGAGCTCATCTCCAGCCTCAAGCTTTTGACAGACTTTTTCAAGTACACGAAGCATGAGCTTTATCGCCCTATGTTCCTCTTTTAAAATTTCTATTGGTTTATTTTTTGACATCTTGACTCCTTGTTATTTTAATTTAAATTTAATTTTTTAATTTTCTTTTTTCCTTCTTTCTCTAAGCTTAAGATGAGTCTAACTCCATCTTGTCCGTCTAAAATATTTCTGGTTTAGTAACAATGAGAATAAAAGCAAAGGGTAAAAAAATTTCCCAAGGACATGATTTATCCAGGAATCATTAATCATAAATATCATAAAAGGTCCCTCAGGATTTTGTGCGGAAAATACCTGTAGAGCCTAGGAGAGAAGAAATCCCATAAAGAAAATTTAGGGAAAGTTTTTTAGAGTAAAATTGATAATGATTTCCTCTCCTCTTATTTATCTTCACCAAATTAGCCTCCTACCGAATGAAATCTATCACTCTCAATCCATTCTTAGCTTCCCAAAAATTTTAAATCCTAAATTAATTTAATATAATATATACTTATTATACTTATTAAAAATCCAAACCTCAACAAAAATTAAATAAGGCATTTTCCATTTTCCTATTTTCTTAACGCGAATATGTTATGAAAAAAGGGGAAAGTAAATATCTGTTTTTTTCTTTTTTTATTCTAAATTAATGAAAGGACAAGAGGGCGTCTCCTATTAGTTAATTAATATCCTTAATCTTAAACTCATCCCTGCCTCCATGATATCTTTGAATTACCTTATGAGAAATAGTATTTTCATTTGCTTATGTACCTTAAATAATCGTTAGAAAAAGGCAACCATAAGCGAGGCCCATTTGTTTATAACAAATTAGGCAAACGATAAGTCTATATCCTTCTCAAATTCTCCTAGAAGCTTCTATTCTCCGAAAGATATTCCATCGCAATAGAGATATGATGAATTGATTACCATCAACATAAGATCAAATTTTGGGCTGAAATCCAAAGTCAATCATATTTTAAGGTTTGAATCACGATTCTTACTGGAATATTCTTTCCTTTCATCTTCTTGAATTATTAACATGGAAAATAGAAGCCTATCTTTTTCTGGAGCATTGGAGAAGTTAGAGCTATCGATATTCCCTAAATATTAATGCTCTAATTGCTTTGAGAAAAAACTGATGAATCGGAGATTAAGTTGAAGTTAATAATTTTTATGCTCTAGAAACGCCTAAACCAAAAGGAATTTAAAATCTTTCTTTTTTCCTCAATCCTTCAAAGATTGAGTAAACTACGGGAACAACTATCAAAGTAATCAATGTCGAGCTTAGCAAACCACCAATCACTACCCTTGCCATTGGTGCTTGGGCTTCTCCCCCTTCATTGATTCCAATGGCAAGAGGAATAAGCGCCATTATCGTTGTCAAAGCTGTCATCAGGATTGGACGTAAACGCCTTCTTCCTGCTTCTTCTATGGCTTCTCTCAAGGGAAATTTATCTCGGCGCCGGAGGAGGTTTGTATAATCCACAAGCAATATCGCATTGTTGACTACTATCCCTCCTAGCATGATACATCCAATATAGGATTGAACATTGAAGGTTGTATGAGTAAGAAGGAGCATCAAAACCACCCCAATCACTGAAAGAGGGATAGAAAACATGACTACAAAAGGATTTAGCAGTGATTCATAAAGAGCTGCCATGACCATATAAACAAGGATTATCGCCAGAATCAAGCCAAAAAAAAGCTCTCTGAATGCCTTCTGTTGCTCCTCATAGTCTCCTGCAAACACAATGCTGAAATCCTTGGGAATGGGAAGCTCACGAAGCCTTTCGCGGATCTCTCTCATTACCGACCCCATATCTCGACCACTTAGATTAGCAGAAACTGTGACCACTCGCTCCTGGTCTCTCCTCTCAATCTGCACAGGGCCTCTGCGAGGCCTAACATTCACCACATTTCTCAACATTACCTGCTGCCCATCGGCATTTGTCAGATTGAGATCAAGAATATCATCTAAAGTCATCTTCTCTGCATCTTTTATTTTCACCAGAATCCAGAACTCATCACCAGCTTCTCTGAAACTTCCTGCCCTTGTTCCAGAAAGAAAAGTCTGAAGTGAATAAGCAATCTGAGAGACTGAAAGCTTCATATCAGCCGCCCTCTGGCGGTCAATTACTATGATTTCCTCGGGTGTCCCTATTTCTCGGCTTACTCTCACATCAGTTATCCCTTCTACTTTCTCGATGATTCTTTTTACTTTCTGCGCAATCTCATCAGCAACCTCTAAATCATATCCTCTTATCTCGACCTGAACATAATCACCCTGACCCATACCCATGCGCATCATGAAGAAACCCTGCCCTACTCTCACTCTTGGGATTATTCCCGGAATTCCAATTAGTTTCCTGCGTAAACTCGCTGCAATTTCTTCACTCGACCTCGAGCGTTTAGATTGAGGAACGAGTGCAATTCGCATCTCTCCCACATGAGCACCTGAGGGACGAAACCCTCCCCCTCCTCCTATGCTTTCAACCATACTCTCCATCTCAGGTACATCTTCACGAACGATTGTGGCTATTGTCTTAACCTTATCATCAGCAACGCCAAGTCTCGTTCCGACCGCCATTTCGGTACTCACCCGCACTTCTCCTTCATCGGTAGGAGGCATAAATTCGTTTCCAATGATGGGAATGAGGGTTAAACTCATTAAGAAAAGAAATCCCGCTGCAACTAGCACAATCGCTCTATGATTGAGGGCATAATGAAGAAAACTCTTGTAAGCGTCTTCAATTTTTAAGAATATCTGCCCACTTCTTTTGAAGAGCCTTTCCTTGAAGGAATTCCTGCTAGCACTTTCTATCCGTGTCACCCTGAGCACCTTAGAGGAGAGCATAGGCACAAGGGTTAAAGCAACCAAAAGAGAGCTGATTAGAGAAAATCCAACAACAAAGGCTAATTGTTTGAACATTATGCCTGCTATTCCCTTTAGAAAAACCATAGGGAAAAAAACCACTATCGTGGTTAAGGTCGAGGCAATTATGGCCGCTGAAACCTCGTCACTTCCCTGTATTGCTGAATGCAAGGGAGGCTCGCCAGATTCCTGCAGCCTGTAGATATTCTCTAAGACTACGATGGAGTTATCGACAAGCATTCCGATACCGAGTGCCAGTCCTCCAAGAGTCATGATATTCAGGGTAAAACCACTGAAGTAGATCAAAGCGAAAGTTGCAATTATGGAGATGGGAATCGAAAAAGCAATCACGGTAGTACTTCTTATATTTCTCAGGAAAAAGAGAAGCACTAATATGGCTAGTAGCCCACCGTAAACTGCGGCCATTCCCACATTTGAGATTGCTCTTTTTATGTATTTTGAAGAATCTATTATGGGAATAAGCGTAATCTGAGGAATATCCCTTTGGATACGTTCAATCTCTTTGAAAACTGCTTCGGCTACTTCCACCGTATTCCTCCCTGACTGTTTGCTCACAGATAGTCGAATCCCCGGTCTTCCATTAACCCTTACAATTCTCCTTATTCGCTGATAAGAGTCCTCCACAGTGGCAATCTCCTTGATCTGGATTGGAACCCTATCCCTTATGGCAACCACTGTATTTCTAATTTCCTCCAAATTGGTATAGACACCGGGAGTCCGAATGAGAATTTCAAATTCTCCCCTCTCGATGGTGCCCGCTGGAACGTCCACATTTTCTGATTTTATTTTGTTGAGGATCAAATCGAGCGGTAAACCAAGTGCCTTTATTTTTTCTATATCTAGATTTACATGGATTTCCCGCTCAAGGCCACCCCAAATGTCAAGAGATGCTACTCCAGGAACTCGCTCAATCCGATATTTGATTTGGTCGTCTATAATACGGCGCGTCTGGATTGGATCAAGGTCAGAAGAAGCCCCGAGGATGAGAATGGGAAAACTCGCTGCATCAAACTTTAGAATTCTGGGGCGTTCAACTTCCTCTGGAAATAAAGAAATGATACGGTCAAGACGATCACGAACATCATTAGTTGCAGCATCAAGGTCTGTTCCCCAGGAAAAAGAGACCCGAACAGAGCTGCTTCCCTCAGAAGAGACAGAAGAAATTTCCTCAACACCAGGGACTGCAGCCAGGGCACCTTCTATTGGTCTTGTTATTAGCTGTTCCATCTCCTCAGGACTTGCATTTGTGTAGGTGGTGATAATACTGATAGTGGGATAAGTTATATCGGGAAGGAGGTCAATTGGAAGACGACGGAAGGCGACAGTGCCGAGGATGATGAGGATGAGAATGATCATGATGATGAAAATGGGATGATAAACAGAAAATTTTGAGATTTTCATTTTTTTTCTCCAAGCTTCTTATTTTCTTTCTCTACCTCATTTTTTAAAGCTGGGGGCTTTGAACCAAGGATCCCGCCCTCTTTTTGAGGCAGGATAATAGGGCTACCATCAGAAACGAGATGCTGTCCGAGGGTAATGACGAATCCTGATAGCTGTTTCGGCTCAACGATTTCAGCAAGTTCCCCCGTCTTAATACCAATTTTTATTGGGATAAACTTAGCTTTTCTATTCTGAATGTCAGCCAGAAATACCCCTTCCTGACTGTCACGCTTCACAACTGTACCAAGAGGAATCACAGTTGCCTGCTCATGGGTTTCAAATTCGATTTTTGCATTCACAAACATACCTGGTTTAAGAAGTTCTTCTGGATTAGAAATTTCAATTTCAACCCTTGCCTCTCTTGAGCTCTCCTTCAAGAGTGGGGCTATGCGTATCACTTTTCCTTGTGCTTCTATTCCAGAGGCAGCGCTCGAAGAAACTATGGCCTTTTCTCCAACTCTCACCTTAAAATAATCTCTATCAGTGACATGGATAACTGCAAGAATTGGATTAATTTCAAGAATAGATAAAATAGGTGCATTGGCCGTCAGCATGTCTCCTTCATCTACAAAGCGCTCCCCAACCACTCGGTATTCGCTCCCTCCTGTCCATGTGGCATGAATTTTTGTATAGGAGAGGCGAACTTGGGCAGCTCTTAGGGCAGCCTCTCTGTTAGCAACTTGAGCAAGTGCAACCTTATATTTGGCTTCCTGAGCACTCAACACTCCCTTGGCAGAATCAAGTTCTGAGTCTGCGGCTATCCCCCTTTTATGAAGCTCTTCAATTCTCTTTGCTTCTCTCTCAGCAACTTTTAGAGAACTCAAAGATTCATCAAGGTTTGCCTGAGCAACCTTTAAATCAGCTTCTGCCTGAACAACCTGCTGTCTGTATTCTTCGTCATCGAGGAGAGCAATTAAATCATTTCTCCTTACCCTGTCTCCTATATCCACAAGAAGCTTTTCAAGTCTCCCCGAAACTTTAGGGGCCACGGTGAACTGAGAGCGGGCAACAAGCGAACCTGTAAAATTACCATATTCAGTCAAGGTCATTTTCCTCACTTCTTCTAGCTCCACTGCCACAGGCATCTCCATAAACTGGGCCCCGTGCTTTCCCCCCGCCTTTATAATCCGCTCAACAACCTGCCATCCAATAAGGACTATAAAAACGACCCCGATTGAGATCAAAATAATTCTTCTTTTCATTCTGAAACTCCAAATTCTAAAATAACCGTAAACTAACAGTTCTTGTTCCTAACTTCTTCAAAATTAAAACTCATCTTGTCTCGGCCTATTTTTTTATCTCATAAAGCTTGATGTTTTTTGAAGCAAAGGTCGTGCCCAGGACTTTATCCAGATTAGCAAGAGAGAGATTATAATCGATGATGGCCTTGAGCTCTGCACTCCGGGCGTTTGCGACATCCCTCTGATATTGGAGCAGAAAATAATTTGTGCTTAACCCTACCTTGAACTTTTCCTCTTCTGCCTCAAGTTTTTTTTCCGCAAGCTCTCTTGCTGCTCTATAAGCTTGGACCTTCTTATAGTTTGTTTGAACGGCCCTCACCGCTGTTTTTATCTCTAGATAAATTTTTTGCTCTAAGCTCTTCAATTTTAAGAGAGCCTGTTTGAAACTAACCTTTGCCCTAGCCTGCTCTGCTCTAGTCAATACAGTATTCAACGGTATGTTTAGAGTCAATTTGAGTGACCAATTATCGAATTTAAATTTAAAAGCATCTTTTAAGGCATCTCTCGGTTCACCAGGAATTGTTCCCACTACAATCCTAGTTAGAGGATTGTCGTTCAGATACAGGATTCTGTCTCCTGTGATTCCTGGGCTCCAGTAAGAGGCCTGAAGATCCAGCTCGGGAAGAAGCTGGTTTTTTGCATAACTCAAATCAAGCTCTTTATTCTTCAATTCCAGTTTCATTGCTTTGAGATCGGGCCTATTTTCAAGAGCAGTTAAAAACGCCTCTTCTAGTCTTACTTCCCTCTCTTGATAAACGGGCTTGTCTTTCGGGACTATTTCCCTAAGATTCTCTCCTTCAGAGGCAAATAGGTTTAAAATGGTCTTTAATAAATCTTCACTATTTTTAACCTGGGCTTCCGCCTCTAAAATATCTGCTTCTCGAGTAGCAACCTCAGCTTGAGCAGTATAGATTTCGATTGGGGCTAAGGTCCCTACTTCCACCTTTTTCTGGTTTTCAGCAAGCAAATCTCTTGCTAACTCGAGAGACTGCCTTTTAACTTTTAAATTCTCTATGCTATAAACAAGGTTCCAGTAGGCTTCTTCTACTTTATAGATTGTTTCAAGAAGCGCATTTCTAAATTGATTCTCACTTATTTCCATATTATTCCGGGCAATAAGGATTTCTCTTCTATTAACCTTAAACCCAAAATTTCTCAATAAAGGCTGGGTGAAATTAAAAGTGAGGGTGCTTCCGAAGCGAGGATTTATAGTCTGGAAACTGCGATTGGTGTTGTTTTTATAAGAATTGAGTGAAACTGAGAACCTGCCTCCTGTGGGTATCAACTGTTCCAAAGCTAAGGTATAATCAAAGTAATTAGACTTCACAACATCGGCTGCATCCATGAATGAGTATGAGGCTGAGTTGTTTTCCTGATTGCTGTAATTTAAAGAAAGCGCTGGCATAAATTTTTCGCCAGCTCTTATAACAGAGATGTCAGCCATTTCTGGATTAAGGACTTCAACAGCAACATCAAGGTTATTCTTAATTGCCATGGTGATACATTCCTCAAGCGAAAGAACCTCCCTTTTTTCCTGGGCAAAAAGGGCTTCAAAAAATATCATGAAAAATAGAATCCATTTCAATTTATTTATCATCTAAAACCTCCATGAAATTCTGATTTTAAATTAAATTTTAGGCAAAAAATATATATAAATCTCATAATTTATTAAATATTTCATAAATTTGACAATGTACATCCGCCTTTTATTCTAAAAATTAGCTATTTTTTTTACGAAAACAAACAAAAATGGTTTTAATCTTTTCTTTATTCATTAGAAAGTGAGAAAATATTTTGACTTCATTTCCCCTAAATGGTATCCATAAAAGAAGCGATTTTCATGATTTTTAAGGAAAAACAACAAATTTTTCAATCAAAAAATTCTTCTTTTTGGAGATTTGAATGGCAAGAATAAAATCATTCAGGTGCCTCAACCCAAGTTGTGATGAACAATTTTCAATGCCTTTTTTTGAAGGCTGCCCGCGATGCAAAGAAAAGGGAATTAACTCCAATCTTTATCTGACTTATGAGCTTGATATACGCCCCCCGCATGAAATAAAAGCAAACTGGAAAAGCTCAAAGGGGAAAGGAATATGGCGTTTCTCAGATCGTCTTCCAGATATTGCTCCTGAAAACAGGATTACTCTTGAAGAAGGAAACACACCTCTCATTCCTTTAAAGTCATTGGGAAAAGAATTGGGGCTTAAGTCATTGTGGATAAAAGACGAATCGAGAAACCCGACTTGGTCATGGAAAGATAGGATGATGAGCTTGGCTGTGAGTAGAGCTCTTGAAGCAGGAGCAAAGATAATTGCAGGCTCCTCGACTGGAAACGCGGGAGCTTCTCTGGCTGCTTATGCAAGTAGAGCAGGTCTTAAATCATACATATTTGCTTGCCCTCCCCTTTTCCCCGCGATGAAAACTATGATGCAAATCTATGGAGCTCATCTGTTTATCGTTCCTTCTCGAATAGATCGGTTTAAAATTATGGAACAGGGGGTTAGGAACCGAGGATGGTATCCTGTAACTAATTTTACTGAGCCTCCGGTTGGAAGTAACTGCTTTGGGTTAGAAGGATACAAGACGCTTTCTTATGAAATAGCCGAACAGCTCGAGTTTGAACTCCCTGATTTTGTCGTCATTCCCACCTCCATAGGAGACGGCCTTTGTGGCATATACCGAGGCTTTTGGGAGTTGAAAGAACTCAAATTGACTTCTCGAATTCCCAAATTAGTAGCTGTAAGACCATTACATGAAAAGACAGTTGCTATTTCCCTAGGAAGACCACAAGAATCTCTACAAGTAAGAGTAGCTCTTGAGGAGAGTAAAGGGATTACCTGCTATATAGAAGAAGAAGATATAATTTTATTTAAAAAAGAACTAGCCTCCAAGGAAGGCATTTTTCTTGAGGCATCCTCTGTAGTGGGTATATGTGCTTTGAAAAAAATCAAGCTTCTTTTAAACTCTAAAGTGGTCGTTATCGGCACCTCTTCAGGCCTCAAAGATTACGAAATAATGAGTGAGCATCTAAATCCTCCTTATTTTATAGGACCTAAACTTGAGGAGTTAGATAGAGTACTTGCGTCAATTCAAAAAATTTCTGAATAAGCAAAGCTCAAGATTTCTTTGTCCCCCATTTCAATCCAAATCGCAAATGATTACCCAATGTTTATATACTCTCAAAGGCTAGTTGCTTTTTTTCAGTTCAAGGAATAAAATTTCAGCGCAGAAAAAGCATTGAAAGTTGTTTCTGGAGGAGGTAGACAAATATATAAGAAGAGAATAATTTAAGGTGAAACTTCAGAGGAAATTCCACCAGAAGTGATGTTTATTAAAGATGAACAAATTAAATAATAAGGAGAAAAAATGAAAAGTAAAGCAATATTTTCTAGTGTGATTTTTTTCTTTGTGTTTTTTCTTCCTATGAGGCTATCCACACCCTCAGCTAAGACTCCTGCACAGAAGGAGGAAACCCAGTATCATCAACAAGTTGAAGGCCTGGTCACTGAAGCCATGAATCAGCTAAAAAAGGGAAATCTCGAAAAGGCTGTAGAACTTCTTCAGGAAGCCATGATCATCATTCAGGGCAACCAGGAATTTAAAGTGAGAGAGATAGTTCTCTGCAGTGAAATCAATGGATTCAGGGATTATGTCAAAAAGACAGGGAATGTGATAAAGACAGAGGAGCCTCTATTACTCTACATAGAACCAGTAGGATTTCGCGTTTTAAGAAAAAATGCTGAATTTTTTATCTGGCTTTCAGAGGATGCTTCAATAATAGATGAAAATGGGGAGGCAGTCTTTGAAAGAACAAACTGGGTAAACTTCAACAAAGGATTCCCCAACCCTAGCATTCCTTTCTTCATTACCAACAGAGTCACTGACATTCCACCTGGAAATTATACTTTCAGATTTACTCTAAAGGACCATTACAAAAAAACCTTTCTTACAGATTCCTTCGAGTTCATCGTCGAGTGAGAATCAAATTTTTAGGTAGCACAAGACAAGTCACAGGGTCTTGCTTTCATCTTGAAGTTGGCAACCTCTCCCTTCTCATCGACTGTGGTCTTTATCAAGAAAGGCCTTATCTTGAGCGTAACTGGAATCCCTTCCCAATTCACCCTGGAAAAATCGACTTCCTTCTTCTCACCCATGCTCATCTCGATCATTCTGGCTTAATCCCCAAATTAATCAAAGAGGGATTTGAAGGAACGATTCTTACCACTCCTGCAACGAAGGAACTTCTTCCCATAGCCCTCATAGATTCAGCCCATATCCAAGAAGAAGATGCAACCTTCAAGAAGAAACGCCACCAGAAAGAAGGAAGAAAAGGCCCTTATCCTGAATTGCCTCTATATACGGCGGAGGATGTTGCGCGAGCTATCCCGCTCCTCTCGGATATTCCTTATGGAAAGAGACATTCATTGGGAGAGGGGGTTTCTGTTTGCTTCCACGATGCCGGTCATATACTTGGCTCTTCGATGGTGGATTTGACTGTTAGAGAAAATGGATTTCCCAAAACTATAATCTTCTCCGGAGACATAGGCCAGTGGAATAAGCCTTTAATCCGTGATCCTTCGGTATTCGAAAAAGCAAATTATTTGGTCATGGAGTCGACTTATGCAAACCGCACTCATGAAGATCCAGCAGACATAGAGAGCATGCTCAGCGAAATCATCAATGAAACTGCCGCTTCGGGGGGAAATATCATAATTCCTACCTTCGCCATAGAGCGAGCACAGGAAGTCATGTTTTACTTGAGCCGACTGATAAGAAAAAATCGAATCCCTCAGCTCCCAACTTTCCTCGATAGCCCGATGGCAGTTGACGTAACCGAAGTCTTTTTCCATCATCCTGAATGCCTGGATAAGGAAACTCTTGACCTTTTTCAAAAAAACCAAAGCCCATTCCGTTTCCCGGGTCTAAAATTAGTGAATTCTCTCCAAGAATCCAAGGCTATTAATTCCCTCAAAAAACCATGTATCATCATGGCTGGTTCGGGAATGTGTACGGGAGGAAGAATTAAACACCATCTCGTAAAAAACATCTCTCGTCAACAATCTACGATTATCTTCGTTGGTTACCAGGCTGAAGGAACTCTCGGAAGGCAAATCCTGGAAAGGAAGCCATATGTAAGAATCCATGGTCAAATCCATCCTCTCAGAGCACGTATCACTAAAATAAATAGCTTCTCTGCTCATGCAGACAAAAATGGACTGCTTAAATGGCTCTCTTTCTTCAAAACAAAACCAAGACAAATTTTTCTCACTCACGGCGATGAAAAGGTCGCCTTCGATTTTGCTCAATACTTAAGTGAAGAAGGCTGGAATGTGACTGTTCCCTCTTATCTGGAGGAGATTGAACTTGATTGATTATGCTGCTTTTCCTAAGGCCCTATAGGATTCTGCAACCCTTCCCACTCCAAGAATATAAGCAGCCTCGCGCATACTGACTTTATTTTTTTCCATGACGTCGATGACTTCCCAGAAGGCTCTTTTCATCATTTTTGCTGTCTTCTCCATTACTTCTTCCTCAGAAAGAAAGAATCTCTGCAGATTCTGAACCCACTCAAGATAAGACACGGTTACTCCTCCTGCATTGGCAAGGATGTCTGGAACGACTAAAATTCCTTTTTTCTCCAGGATTTCATCAGCCTCCAAAGTTGTGGGACCGTTAGCTCCTTCAAGAACTATTTTTGCTTTTACATTCTCTACATTTCCCTTATGGATCTGTCCTTCTGTGGCCGCAGGGATAAGAATATCACAGGGTAAACCAATAAGAGTTTCGTTATCAATAGGTTCTGTATTAGGAAAATTTGTCACCGAACCAGACTTCTCAACCTGTTTTTCCAGCTGGAAGGGATCAATTCCTTCTTCACTATAAATTCCTCCAAAAATGTCGGTCACGGCTATTATTTTACAACCAGCTCTATGAATATATTTTGCCACGGACGAACCCACGTTTCCGAAACCAAGAAGAGCTACCTTTTTTCCTACGAGATCGAACTTGAGATACTTAGAAACCTCTTCGAGGATGAAGAAGAGTCCGGCTCCCGTTGCTCCTGCTCTTCCCAAGGAGCCACCAAGAACAAGAGGCTTCCCTGTAACTACAGCAGGTTCGAGGTAACCACAGCTCTGTCTATAGGCATCAGCGATCCAGGCCATAGTCTGTGAATTTGTGAACATATCCGGTGCAGGAATGTCCTTATAAGGACCGATTATGTCTCTTATGGCCAGGGTATACTCTCTGGTCAACTTTCTCAACTCATTCTCAGACATCCTTAAAGGGTCACAAATAATGGCTCCTTTACCTCCTCCAAAAGGAAGGTCAAGGACAGCGCATTTCCATGTCATCCACGAGGCTAAGGCTTTGCACTCATTCAAAGATGCATCCGGGCTGTAACGAATTCCACCTTTTGAAGGTCCCCTCAATGTTGAATGTTGAACTCTGAATCCAGTAAATGTCTCGCTTCGCCCATTATCAAGGGTGATTGCGAGATGCACAATCACTTCTCTCTCGGGATGTTTGAGTCTCTGATAAATCCAGGGTTCAAGGTCAAGAAAATTTGCCGCTCTCTCAAACTGGAGAACTGCTTCAAGGAAAGGATCATATTCCCTCTTTTCTCTTACAACAGGTTCGATATAACTGATTTTTGCGGTTTTTTGCATGGTTCACCTCTCAATTTCTTTAACTAGAAGCTTTAAAAGTTTTTCATAACCTGCCTTCTGAAAGTGGAGGATGGGTATTTTCTTGCCCTTATAATAGAGATATTTCTGCTCGAGTCTAATCTTTTTCTTCTCTTTCTTCTCGCGCTTCTTGAGAATCTCCTCTATATCTGGCCAGGGGATGATTTCAGCCAGCTCAGCTTCTTCCTTATATTCATCGATAGCAGGAGTTGCTGTTTTTGATTTTATATTATGGCTCATATTAAAACCTCCTTTGACATCTTATAAAGAGCAACAAACATGCCAATTTTATATAATTGAAAATAAAGAAATTATGATTACAATGAGGTAAAACTATTGCATTATGCGATATTGCAATTTGCAATTGGAGGATAAAGAAGAAATACTATTGAGCGGCTTTAAGTTTCCTAAAGAGGGAAGCGGGATGAATTCCGAGTATCTTCGCTGCTTGAGTCTTGTTATTTTGCGTGTGAAGGAGGACTTTTTTTATGTACCTTTTCTCCAGTTCCTCAAGCGTTAAAAAATGATTTTCACCGATTAAATCCTCTATAACTTTCTCTTCATGAGACTTGACATAGTTTTTTATTTCAAAAGGAAGGTGTCGCATCTGAATCTCATCTGAGAGATAAAGAGACATGATTCTTTCAATCACATTTCTCAATTCCCTCACATTACCTGGCCAGGGATAATTCTCCAGGGCAACAGCTGCTTCCTTTGAGATGCCTTTAAATGAACGTTTCAATTCTAAGTTCAATTCCTGTATGAAATGAAGAGCAAGGGGAATTATGTCTTCTTTTCTTTCTCTTAAAGGGGGAATGCGGATTGGTACCACATTGAGTCTGTAGAAAAGGTCAGGTCGGAAGGTTCCTTCTTTGCTTGCCTGGAAAAGATCGCGGTTGGTGGCTGCTATTACCCGGATATCAATTTTTATCTTCTTATCCCCTCCGAGTCTCATAAATGTTTCTTCTTCAAGGACACGCAAGAGTTTTGCCTGTATGTTCAGAGACATGTCTCCAATTTCGTCAAAAAAGACTGTCCCTTCGTCTGCCCGCTCGAGAAGTCCTATCTTTCTCTTTTTGGCATCGGTAAACGCTCCTGCTTCATAACCGAAGAGTTCACTCTCCATAAGATTATCGGGAATAGCAGCACAATTTATCTCAACTATTGCCTTGTCTGCGCGCGGGCTATGATAGTGAATCGCCTTTGCCAGAAGCTCTTTTCCTGTTCCGCTTTCTCCAAGAATGAGCACAGTAGTCTTATCAACCTGGGCAATTCTCTGTGCTGTCTCGATTGCCTCTCTCATTTTCCTGCTAACTGAGACAATCTTCCCAAAATAATACCTTCCTTTCTCAGATTTAACGTGCTCTTGAACCCTTATACGAAGGCTTAAGGTTTCAAGCGCACGACGGATTGTGTTTTTGAGTTCATTTATTTTAAAGGGTTTAAGAAGATAATCATAAGCCCCAATTTTCATGGCTTCGACTGCCTTTTCGAGAATTTCATAAGCAGTCATCATGATTACGATCGTCTCTCCCCCCCTTTCTTTGATCCTTCTCAGGACCTCAATTCCAGATATTCCCGGCAACATCAGGTCAAGAAGGACAAGACTAGGTTTATAAATATCAATCATTTCCAAAGCTTTCTCTCCGGTTTCAGCTAAATAAACCTCATACTTCTCTCTCTCCAGTGCCTTTTTCAGATTACTCAAGGTAAGTATTTCATCATCGACGACGAGAATCGAATGCACACTCATGAAATTACTTCCTCCTTCGCTTCAAACTTCCTTCCCGTTTGCCTTATGGGTAAGAAAATAGAAACAGTAGTCCCCTTTCCAACTTCGCTTCGCACCTGAATATCACCGTTATGGTTCTTTATGTAACTCAGGGAAATGCTCAGACCCAAACCTGTCCCCTGGCTTTTTTTGGTAGTAAAAAAGGGGTCAAAGATTTTTGACATGTTTTCAGGTGGAATCCCAATCCCTGTATCCACAATATCTATTTCAACAATTTCTTTGAACTTCACTTTAGAAGTCTCCACCCTTAGATTCCCTCCATTAGGCATTGATTGAGCAGCATTGAGAAGAACATTGATTAAAACTTGCCTTATTTGACCCAAATCTGCGGTAATTTGAGGCAAGGAAGGGGAAAGAATCTTTTGTATTTTTACCTTCCTAAATGTAGGCTGATGGCTCAAGAATGAGAGTGTATCTTGGATTAAAGAATTGAGATTCACCTTGGTGAATTGAGGAGGGGAAGGACGGGCAAAGTTGAGGAGTCCTCTGATTGTCTCTGAGATTCTATAAACATTCTCGAGAACAAAACCAATTTCTTCCTTCTTCTCTCTATCTTCAGTCTCTTCAGAAAGGTTTTCGAGGTAGGAAGAGATTCCTAAAAGGGGATTATTTATCTCGTGAGCCGCTCCCAGCGCAAGGTGACTCAAGGCCGAAAGTTTTTCATATTCTGCCAGTTGGTCACGAAGTCTCTTTCTCTCCGTCACACTTTCTATAAGAAGAGTAGCTCCCTGAACTTCCCCATTTTCTCTGATTATAGGAAAAAACGAAAGGTTAAAATATTCCTCAATTTTATTGCGCTCAATTTTTTTCTGGACGAGTTGTTGCGCAAGTCGAGTGGAAATTGACTTTTTAAAGGCCTCTCTTATTTCTTCATCGTTTAACCAGGACAATGTAGAAAAAACATCACGATTCTTGTCTCCGTCCTCGAGTCCAAACTTGGTCTTAGCTTCATGGTTATAATGAATGATTTTCGCCTCTCTATCCAACCCAATAAATCCAAGAGAAATGCTATCTATCAAGCTGCGGATGTATTCTTCGGAAAGCCTCAACTCCGTTGAAAGTTGTTCACTTTCCTCTACTTTTCTTTTAAGTTCGAGGTTAATTTCATTAACTTCTTTCCTCTTTAAATAAGCCTCACTCAGAGCTCTTTCTAAGACTCGGATTAGCCTTCTTAAAAGGGAAGTTATGCGCCTTGAATAAAGGGTGGAGACGACTAGAAGGAGCAAAAAAAATGGCAAAAAAACTAAAATTATGGTTTTATTCATTTTTCGCACAGGAAGCAAAGCTTCTCTAAGGTCCATCTCAGAGACAAGGTAGAAATTGGTCTGCGGCATTTTCTTATAAGCGCAGAGCACACTTTGCCCCCTGTAATCAAGATGGGTTATGATTCCCTGTAAACCTTTATGTGGATTTTCTCCTGGGGAGTAATAACCTTTATCTACAAAAGGCTTCCCTCCTAATTTTGTTGGTGAAAGAAGATTTCCCTCTTCATCGACAAGAAAAATCTCGCTTGTTTCTGCCATTCCCAGATCAACCAAGAGCTCATAAAAATTCCCTAGCTCTATAGAGGCAGCTAGAACACCAACTATCTCTCTTTGTCTATTGAGAATAGGATGAGAGATAATCATTACTGGAGATTCAAGAAGGTCAGAATAGAAGATACCTGAGCTATAAGATTTTCCCTCTTTTGCCATTCTAAAATATTCTCTATCCGCTATATTAGCCTTAATATCTCTGTTTATGGAAATACGGATGTTCCCCTCCAAGTCAGAGATGAGAATAAAGTCGTACCATTTTTTCTCCCGGATCAGGGATAAAAGAATAGAAGAGAATTTTGATACCTCTTCTATATTCTCGATATCAAGCCTTGCATAACCACTCAGGTCTATTTCTCTATCCTTAAGAAAGATGTCAATTGTTCGCGCATTCTCCTCTACAGTGTTAGCTAGCCTTTTGTAGATTTGGTCTTTAAGAGAAGTCGATATCTGGCGGTTGATGATGAAGAAGAGAAGAAGAAAAGGACTGACAAAAATCAAAATGCTGAGGAGTGAGTTGCGAATAGTCAGCTTGCGATAGTATTTCTCCTCGAGAAAGGGTCGAGAAGGATGATTATTTTTACTCACTTGAGAATTAATTCTACCAAAAAAAAATAAACTTTTTAACCCGAACTAGTCATCTAAAGGCTGCTTTTCTCAAATTTGAGAATTCACCTGATTATTTTTTAGTGAGGAAGAGCCGCTTGGCCTCCCTCCTCACATAATCTTCTGTGCCCAACAAAAAGAAAATATTTCCTTTCCCTCTTTGACTCCCACACGCGATGAGCTTCGGTCCCATGATTAAAAAATCAAATATCTCTAACTCCTTTAATTTTATGCTCTTACTTCTGCACTCTTTTTGAAAAAGTGAAAATTCCACGATTTTTTCGTCATCTTCTCCTACCGATTCAGGAACAGAGAGCAAAGAAATGATGATTCTCCCATCGTTACAAGTTGAAACGCTTGAGATTTTCTTATTGAATGGCAAAGACACCTCTTCATGACTTCTATTATTTAAATCAAAGATATGGAGTTTCCCTGAAAAACCAATCCTTTTTTCTTTTTCACAAAGAACGAGAATTCTTCCATCTCTGAAGAAATTAAGAAATATAATCTCACCTTCTAAAATCCTGAATTTAGTCACAACTTTCCTCACTAGATCCCACTTCGCTATGGTTCCATCTGAATGGGCAGAATAAATGTTTCCCCAATAATCAAAGGCAAAGCACAGCGCGGGCTTTTCTGAGGATTTTATGAGCCGAAGACAATTATTTCTAAAATCCCAGATTCTAAGAGAGCCATCTTCATGAGCGCTTATTATGCATCGATCAAGATAGGCACCGAGAGCAATCGATTTTGGCGCATCTTTTCTCATCTTAATTAATTCGTCTTTCTCAAAAGAGACGCAAAGAAGTTCACCCTCTTCACTGAGAAGAAATATATCTCTCCCTAAAAGAGCCATATCTAGGCATCTTTCCCAAGTTGTGTAAAAGACTCGACTATCGAGAAAAGTCAGCACAAAAATACTCCCTCCTTCCCCGAATCCCGCCACCTGTTCCTGAGCGTAAAACCGAATCTTTTTTGGCTTAAGGTCATTTGCTTCAATCCTAGCTAAAAGATTTGGGTTCGCATTTGAGTCAAGATTTAAAACCACCTCAAATTTTCTTTCTTGGTGAGTGAAGGGTGTCGAGTCATATTCGAAAAAATCTTCTTCAAGGATAAATCTCTTTTCCTTGACCATAAATTTTTCTGACTCAACTCTTAATACAGATTCTTTCCCCTTAAATTCACCCAGGCGAATCAATTCTCCCCAGGAATCAATTCTTCTTTCCTCGAAAAGCTCTCTTATTTCTTGAGAATTGAGCCTTCGAGAGATTGAATTATCGAGGTCATAAAGAATGATTTTTCCCTCTCTGTAGAGCAATGTATCTTCAAGAGCTGGCTCCTCTAAGAATGCAAGATGGGTGTTCACGCTTTCAAGAGAAACTTCCCGTTCCTCTAGGTTTAAACGTCTTGTAGAAATTGTGGCCCGAAAATTAACCACAACATCCAGCTCACCTTTGAAGTAAAAAATATCAACCACTCTTTGAAAGTAATGTTGGTCGCGACAACCATCCAGAATGATTAGCTTTTTATCTTCATTTTCCTTAAGGAATTTTTGGAAATAACCTTCAGGATCATCTTCTTCTTCCGAGAAGAGATATTCTTGATAATAAACTGGATCGATATATTTTTTTAGCCATTTCAAACCTAGGATTCGATTGAAGATTTTCTGATCTTTCCTTCTATCTCTCATCAAATAAAGAATTTCACTCTCTCTTACCTTACCAAAACCCTTGATTATTGATTGACAAAAATACGTTTTTCCTGTTCCTGAATCCCCGTTTACTGCGATAATTGCTCTTTTTTTGTTTTCGATGAGATAATGAATCGTCTCTGAAAGTTCATAGAGACCTTTCTGAGAAGGCTTTAGACCTAAAATGTTCACTGCTCCAAGATGATAAAGATAAAGTGAATGAGTAAACTCAGGAAGGTCAATTTTCCTCATTGCGCTCACTGCTTCTTCAAAGACTTCTTTATCTCTGTCTTTAAGCAATTTTAATAGCGCAATCATTATCTCAGCACTTAGCCCTCCCAGCTTTTTTTTCTGAGCAGCCCCGAGTTCTCCAAGAGACCAAGCTAAATATGCTCTTATCTTGGGCGAAGGATGTTCTACATGTTTCAAAAGAGGAGGGAGGAAAGCAATTGAATCAAAGCCAATCTTCCCCATCGCCCATATTGCCTCTATTTTCTCTTCAATTAGGCCTCTCGGAATCATTCCAGATGATTCATTCTTAAACTCTTTTTCTTCCGCCTCTTCAAGAACCCTCACAATTTCCTCTAGCGCCTCTTTATCTTTTAAATTCCCAAGGGTATAGATTAAATTTCTCCTTATTTCAGAGTGGGCAGAGGTAAAGAGTCTCAGCGCCAGCTTGAGCGTTTCAGTGGAACGCGGATCTTTAATGATGCTCAGCACAGTTGCGGCCGTGTACTGAATGCCGCTTGAAACTTCTATAGTGGAGTCTGTAAGCAGACGGAGGCATGGTCTAAGAAGCGCTCGCGAGGTAAGAGTTACAATTCCCATCGGCGGCTGAATCCTCTCCAAAATAAGAGACAGACATTCTTCCCTTCTTTCATTCATCTTTGAAATTTTGAGCAGATGATCAATCGTCCACGTGAGTTTCTCTTCTTCAGAAATGAGCTTTACGAGTGAAAATAAAGCAGGATATGAACCTGAACTCAGCTCGAAGGAAAAAAGGAATATGAATTTATTAATTTCTTCTTTTTCTGGAAAAATCTCAAAGAGAGAATGTGCATCTTCTAACTTTTTTCGAGCTTCTTCCTTGAAGAGGCTTCCCATCTTATCCCAGAGGGGGACGATTCCTTCTGCATTTTGACGCAGTGCTTCAAGGGAAATAAGCCAAGCTAAAACCTCGATTATGATACAAAAAGGAGATAAACCCTTTTCTACCCTTTTCTCATCGTAAGTGCTGAGGATGCAAGTTTCAACCTCTTCCTCATTGAACGTCTTCCTCTGAAATAAATTGCTTCCGAGGAGTCCAAGTTTAATCAATATCACCGAATTCCATTTCTTCTGAGCCACTAAAGATGCATATATTTCCCTAATTAGCTCATCTTTCTGTAGCTTATCTTTCCACATAGCGTAAATCAGCTCATTAAGAGTCCTTTCCTCTATCGAAGATGGGGAATCCTTCCAATTTCCTTTCTTATCCAAAAAAACGAGCTTTTTAGGATTAAATTCCTGTAAGATGATCTCGGCTGCCTCAAAAAGCTCTTGAAGAGAAGGACTTTTTATGGATATGTTCTTCATCTTCTTATGATTATTTGGAAAGAATAAGACCTTCTAAATCCTCCTCCAAGTTAGTCGTTTCTATGCGGAAAAGCCATCCTTCAAAGTAAGGATCTTTCCTTAAAAGAGAAAAATCTTCCTTTAATTTATGGTTTACCTCTAATACTCTTCCCGATGCAGGAGACCAAATGCGATGAGTAAAATTTTCTGCATCTATTATCCGCGCACATTCTTCTCCCTGGGAGACATTTTCATTTTCTGGAGGAAGTTCAAGATTGATTATTATTCCTACAGGTTTCAAAAAATCATAGACGAGTCCTATGGTTGCCTTTCCTTCCTTTTCTTTCTTCAACCAGGTATGACCAATCATGTAATATAAACCTGAGGGCATCTTGGGGGCCCTTGGCACTTCTTCTTCAGTTTCTTTTTCAACTTTCTTAAAAGCCCGAGCGACAATGGTTCTCAATTCTTGAGGAGTAAAAGGCTTAGGGATATAGTCAAAAGCTCCAAGCTTGATGGACTCCACTGCTGTTCTAATGGTTGGATAGCCAGTAATCATGATCACGTCTGCTCTGGATTTACTCTGCTTCACTTCCTTGAGAAGGTCCAGCCCGCTTATCCCAGGCATCATTAGGTCGGTGATGATTAAATCATAGCTTCTTTCTTTTTCCTTCTTGAGCGCTTCTTCTCCGCTAAGCGCCATATCCACTTCATATTCTTCAGAAAGTATGGCCTGGCGAATGCTCTTGCAGACAGTAATCTCATCGTCCACCACGAGTATTCTCCTTTTTTCATTCATCATTCCCTCCTCTTATCCATCGATGGGAAGGCTTAGGGTGAAAGCTGTTCCCCTATTAGGTTCGCTCTTTACGCTTATTTTTCCTTGATGCTGGTTTATAATTCCGTAGCTAACTGCTAGTCCCAGTCCAGTCCCACCCGCCTTTGTCGTGTAAAAAGGATCAAATATTTTGCTTAAATTTTCTTTAGGAATACCTACACCTGTATCTATTATTATTACCTCAACGTACTTTCTGTCGCTGGAAAGCTGACTAATTATGGTAAGAGTTCCTCCCTTGGGCATGGCTTCAGAGGCATTTACAAAAAGATTCCAAAAAACTTGCCTTATTTTATCTTTATCAACTTTGAGCTGGGGCAAATTCTGAGCAAGTTTTTTCACAATGGTTATATTCTGGAATGCTACCTGATTCTCAAGAAGTTGAAGCGTTCGATTGATGATTTCATTTATGCTAGCGTATGCCTTCTGAGGAGGATTCTGCCTCGAGAACTCAAGAAGGCCTTTGACAATGTTTGTGCAACGTGAAGTTTCATCAGCGATTAGACTCAGATTTTCGTAGAAGGTATGGCTCTTTTCGATTTTTTCTAGCATGAGATGGGTATTAATGAGGATGGAAGTTAGGGGATTATTTATTTCATGAGCTACCCCTGCGGCCATCTTTCCAAGAGAAGCCATTTTTTCGGAGTGGATAAGATAATCCTGCATTTCGCGAAGCTCTCTTGTCCTCTCCTCAACTCTCTTTTCCAAAGTCTTCCCCCATTGAATTAGTTTTTCGTTGGCCACTTTCAAATTTTCCGTCATTCTATTAAAAGATTGAGCGAGCTCTCCTATTTCATCCTTGGAGAGAGAGTCAACTTTATGATTTAAATCTCCGCTTGCAATTCTTTTGGTTGCCAAGACCATTTTCTGAAGAGGATGGATGATGGATGAGGTAATGAAGAAGAGGATGAGAAGAAGGACAACAACACAGCCCGAAGCCATTGTGGCAAAGGTGAGCATCACCCTGTTTCTGAGGTCAATATAAGGCTTTTCAAGCATTCCTACATAGAGAATGCCTATAATTTCCCCTTCTATATCCCTTATTGGCTCATAAGCAGTGATGTACCAATCATTGACCACGAATGCTCTATCAACCCATGCTTTTCCTTCCTTAAGGACAGCCTGGTTGACTTCCTTTGAAAGGCGAGTGCCAATTGCTCTTAGCCCATTTTCATTTTTAACATTAGTCGAGATTCTCAAATCGTTCTGGAAAATGGTAGCTGTTCCGATTTCCCTGCCTTTATATTTTTCATCTTTATAGACAATCTCCTTCACCCTGTCTACAATTTCATAGTTTCTGTTGAGAAGAATTCCTCCATATATTGCTCCGAGAATGCCTCCATTTTCCTCTATGATTGGAGAAGCGGCCTTGAGCATCATCCCCTTCTCTTCATGGTCTTCAAGACGCGGCTCTGCCTTTGGGGTAGGAATAAATTTCAAAAATGCACGCATCGCAAGTAATTCACCTTCCTTGAGCAATTCCTGCCTGGGAATTATTTGGGTTGCTGAGACAGTTTCACCTCTCAAGGCCCTTCTCACCAGTGCGTCCTGAGACTGATCGTCCCCAGCAACTTCAGGATTTGCCGTCCTTAGAATCACTGAACCCTTATTATCGGTAACGGTCAATATATCCAGATGAAACTGTTTACGCACCCGACTTAAATATTTTAATAGAATCTGCTTGTCATTCCTTATTATTCCTTCTTTAATCGAATCCCGGGTTGAATTAAGCAAAATTATGTTTCTTATTTGAGTCAGCTTTTCATTATATACCATCCATGCCGCAGCCAGATCATGGCGCACTTTTGCCTGAGCAAGAGAGAATATGGTGTTATGTTCGATTCTTGTTCCTATGGTTAAGGTAAGGATGCCTCCAAAGATGATCACCACAAGGAAGCTCAGAATAAACTTTATTCTTAAGGGGAGGTTTGGAAAAAACTCAAAAATTTTTTTCATATCTTTTATTCCAAAACATCTTAGCTTGAAGAACTCTTTCTTTTTCGTTCATCCGCTCTTATCGAGGCTAAAAAAATACTTTCAGGTAACCCACGGAGGCTAAGTGGATGAATATTAAGATAAGAAATACTCATAATTGCTTTAATCCACCTCATCTAAAGCCTCTTTATAGGCTTTCTGATATCGTGGCCTCTCCAGATTCATGGATACAAAATCAGGAGGTCAATTCTTTTTTTTATGGCATTTGATAATTTATATTTCTCTTTTCAGGCCTTTAGTCAAATCTAAATTTTAACAAGCCTCGAATTGTTTCTTGACATTTAAATTTTATTATGATTTTATTATTTAGTCAATTGAAATTATCGACAAAGATAGAAAATGAAGCTCTCAACCAAAGGAGAATACGCAAGTCGAGCAATACTTGAGCTTTCCTTGAATCACAATAAAGGACCGCTTCATATCAAAAATATATCTGCTGCTCAAGAAATTCCCGAAAGGTTCTTGGAACAAATCCTGCTTATGCTAAAAAGAGCTGGGTATCTAAGAAGTAGAAAAGGTCCGAGAGGAGGATACTATCTTGCCAAGTCTCCTTCCGAAATAACGGTGGCTGAAATCATTCGCCTCATGGATGGCCCCCTTGCTCCTATTGATTGCGTAAGCGTCACTGCCCATGAGGTGTGCCCTAGAGAAAATTTCTGCGGGCTCAAATGGCTCTGGAAAAAAGTCAGAGACTCTGTGGCTGAAATTCTGGAAAGAACAACTTTCAAAGACCTGGTCGATAAAACAAGAAAAGTTAGATAAAATTCCAGAAATAAAAGTATTTAAGAAATCATTTTTTTCGATATCAGTTGATAATGTATATTTACAATATCTTTCTATTTATTCTCGTTATTTTACTGGCAGTGTAAAATTTATTGTGTGAATTTGGAGACATGGTAGAAAAAAAGGCTCTTTCCCCTAAAATTGGGTTTGAATCAAAAAACCTAAAAGAAAGGAGAAAGAACCTCTGGAAATTAGTCTCAGCGTAACAGAGTTTATGGAGCTTTGCAAGAGCATTCAGAAGCGCAAGAAGGCTTTTTAAGATGATGCGCCAGGAGATTCGAGAGACTACAGGCCAGTATCTTTCCGAACTGATCCAGATGGAGCTGACCGATTTTCTTGGACAAAGGCCTTATGAACACTACAAGGGGGAGGTGCTGACCACCATGTTCCGTCCCCATCTCTTGGCCTCTAATGAATTTACACAGAGGTCTCTGAAAAAGTAAGCTATTTTTGCAGATTTTCTATGCAGAACACGACTCTTTATCAACTTTTGAGATTATTCTTTCCTTTTTCTTCCATCTCTTTAACCATGTTCCATCAGGTCATTCATTTTATGCTCCCCTTGCTCTGGGAATGAACTCTTTCTCCTCTAAAAACCGGAGCAATCTCTTTATGTTCATCACTAAAAATGTCATCAAAACTTGAATTTTTACTTTCTTTTTGCCCCGATAACGCACCCTATCCATCCGATGCCATTTCTTCGCCTCGCCAATCTTTTGCTCGATCATCTTGCGCAGACTTAAAGCTTCCCGCCTCTTCTCATCATCATCCCGGATTTTATGCTTGTAGTTATCACTTACCCAAACTGTCATTCGCTCCCGGTTCTTCCGAACACATTTTTTAAAATGTGAATAGGCCTTACAATCGAAGGCCGAAAAATAATAAAGGGTGCCCTTCTCTTGAGCCAGGTTCCCAATGCTTCTCTTCCCCCCTCAGCACAAAGAACGCAGTCCTCATCAGGATGATAGGAAAATTTCGCCATCCACTTCCGCTTTTATTCCCTTCTCCAGTTCCTTTCCGAGAAGCTCCGCCAAAGCATGTCCTTCATTGCGATTCCCAGCCAGCAAATCGCAGCTGGTCACAATCTCGCTCTCATCCTCGGCTAGATGGGCTTTATATCCAGAAAACATCCTCTTCACACTCTTTCTCCCATGCCGGGCATCAAAATCAATGAAACTTACTACCTTCTCTTTTCCCTCCCCAGGTTCCAAAATGGCCTCCAGGGCTTCCACTTTCTCTTCAACCTCAGAGCCATATCTGCCTCTAACCTCAGAAATGAAGCAATAAGTCATCTTAACTTCTTCTACCAGCTCCTCCCCAGTAGGTTTTTGCGATAACTTCTCATGAGAGCTGTAGGGAGTCTCCAATCTCTTCGCCGCTCTCCCATCCACTTTCCCTATCTCCCTCATTACCACCCGTCTGCCTTGCCTCAAAAGATTCACTGTATCAGGAATCGCTACATCCGCCACAATAGCTGTGGCATCAACGAGCTTATATCGCTCCTTGAGCAATCCCTGCTCTTTGGTTTTCTCTACAATCCTCGAAAAAAGCCTCTCGAATCTCTCCTCTCCCAGCCTTCGGCGAAAAACAACAAGGGAGGTATCGTCAGGAACTTTCTCTTCAATATGTAACCCGACAAACCAGCGATAAAGAAGGTTATAGGGACATTGGTTCGAAACCTCAACATCACTCAAATTGTAATAGAACTCAAGAAAAAGCATGCGGAATAGAACCTCCGCTGGCCAGGCAGGCCGGCCAAAATCTAGACTGTAAAGGTCCTTTGCTCCGATAAACATATTCATCAAAAAAATTCCTCTCTCTATTATCTCTTGTGAACATCTCTTGTCCTCTTCAATCGTTCTAAATTTTCTTTGGCTAAATCAGTAAGGTACTCTTTGAGCTTCTTCATATTCCCAATCCCTTTCCTCACTCGCTCCACATCTTGAGGAGGGATATAAATAGCATGGCTCTTGCCCCCCTCTTTCCATGTCAAATACCAATAGGGCTTGCTTTTCCCCTGATGATGCCTCCGCTGATAAACCTTGCTTAAACTCCCCAGAAAAATGGCATCCGGATTTTGAAGAATCCTTATGACTTTTTTGGCCTTATCCTGACTTTCCACAAGATTATTATTTATTATAATGTAATTATACATTATGTCAAGCAAATATTTTTTATTAATACTTTTTCAGAGACTTGACAAAAAAGACTTGACAGTGCCATTTTACTTGCCCTTACCAGTAAATACATCGATTCAAGCTTCGAAATGGCTAGGGCATGCCTCTTACCCCTCCCTCAATCGTTTTAGGCTATCAGCCGCTTCATATCGTTTCTGCTTTTCTTATCCCATAACTCATACCCTGACTTAGCGTTTGATTTTCCCAACATAGAGCAAAGAATGTCAATTTTAAGGTAGAAACCTGTGGCTTTAAAATTACGATGGTCATAGCTTCCTTGTCCTCGGCATAGGAATCTTGATTCTCTTTATGCTGAAAAGAACACACCTGTTTTCCTGGAAAAAGATTGCTTTCTTTAGACTTCAGACCGCTTTTATTAAAGGAACTAGCGGACGTGCTTATAGGCTTCTATTAACCATTGGTCATATTCTTTCCCCTTAAATTCTAGAAATAAAATCTGAGTACTTCTCTTGCCTAAGTAATGACCTACATCGTGGGTGATATATGTAATTCTCTCTCCACCAACCATAGTATTCAACAGAGCCTGGCTTTATCTTTGGTGATTGAAGCCTTCTTTTCTGCTCTTTTAGCTTCTTTTATAGATATGAGAATCGACTCTAACCATCTTAAGCTTAGTGTAGCGATTGTAACTTTATTATTGGACCTTTTCACCCTGATTAAAATTATCTTCCAATTTTTGCTTAAATATATATCTTAAGATCTATCTTCTAATTATTAGTTGATAAAAATGTAAATCTTCTTCCTCGAAAATTAAAGTCTCATTGAGTTAACCAATGAATATACCTTTTGAATTTTCTTAATTTTAAGCTTAAAAGGAGAAAAAAAGAGTCTATCTTTCATTCTCCAGCTTATATCGCGGCACTTATTCCTACTCTTTCCTCAAGGACATCCTTCGATTACTCGGGCGAAGATTAACATTTTTATCAATTAATCTGGAGAAAAATCAAAATCACTAAATATTTGGTTCTTCTAGATTGTTTGGAGTAAAAGAGTTAGGAATCCAAGACATCAGATGGACTACAGAGTGCTTTTAGATGAGGTGCCATAAAGGAAAATTGATATTGAGTATCTTTCCACCCTTGATATCCATCCCATGGCTTCTTCCATATTGAACTCGTTCGCGCTGAATCTTCCTAAGGTAAGAATTTATTCCCCTCAGAAGTCGGATGAATCAAATATTAGATTTTCTAAACACTATGCTTTTGCTCTAGGGAGAAAGATTCTAAATATGCTTCCTTCCCCCAATTCACTCTCCACTTCTATCCTTCCTCCATGGAGGTCAATTATTTTCTTGGCGATGGTAAGACCTAACCCGGAACCCTTACATTTTTCCTTTTCACTCCTTGATACTCGGTAAAATTGATCAAAAATAAAGGGGAGATGCTCTTTCGCAATTCCTATCCCCGTGTCTTTAACTTCAACTATAACCTCGGTTTGGTTCCCAAGGATTGCAACCCTAACTGAACCTTTGGGCTTGTTGTATTTGATTGCATTGGTGATTATGTTGGAAAAAGCTTGTTCCAAACTTGACTCATCGCCATTAACAATGTCTTCTCCTTCGGAATGAATAATCTCAAGAGAAATATCTTCCTTTGCTGCAAGAGGCTCATAGAATTCTACGAGTTTTTCCAAGACCTTTCTTACAGACATTGGGGCAACCTTATCAACTATTTGCTTCTCGTTCATCCTGGCTAGATTCAACCAATCGTTGATAAGATCGAGTAAACCCTCAACTCTTGACTTCGCTCTTTGAATCATTTCTTTCTGTTTCTCCTTGTCAGAAATGAGGTCAGAAAGAATGACTTCAAAAAACTGGACGATTGCAGAAAGAGGGCTCCGAAGCTGATGAGTAACCATGGTGATGAAATTCTCTTCCATGAGTCTCTTTTCTCTTTGTAGTGATTCTGTCTTAAGGATAAGCTCCCTGTGCTCCAACCCTCGATGGATAATGATTCGCAATTCTTCAGGAGTAAATGGCTTGGGCAGAAAATCGTATGCACCTTTCTTCATCGCTTCAACCGCTGACTCAACCGTAGCATACCCCGTTATAACAACCGAAATAATATTCGGGTCTATTTCCCTTATTCTTTCCAGAACTTCCATTCCGCTTATCCCAGGCATCTTTAGGTCCACAAGAACCAAGTCTGGCTTGATGCTCTTTATCTTTTCTAAACCTATGGCCCCATTCTCTGCTGTCTCTGTTTGACAACCCTCTTTAGTCAGGATCAATGAGCAAGAATCGCGCATCGACTCCTCATCATCAATTATCAGAATAAGAGGTTTTTTCCCCCGCATCTCTCTCCTTTTTAAATTATCATTGCTATTTTTTTTCAGACCAATGAATTTTAGTCGCCGTTAATTCCTTTTTTTCACTCAGACTCTTTCTTATTCTACCTTAAGATTCCTTCAATTTCAGCAAATATTTGTTCATCAGAGAAATGCTTTGCCCGCGAAGCAGAGGATGGACATGACGCCACGCAAGTTCCGCATCCCTTGCAGAGTGCTTCATTGACCTTAGAAACATTCTCTTGCTCATCAAATGAAATGGCACCATAAGGACAAAGTGCGTTACACAGGCGACATCCAGCACAGAGAGCCGGGTCGATGTAAGCCTGAATAGGCTCCACCTCAACTTCGCCTTTAGCAATATTGGAAAGAATGCGTGCCGCTGCCGAGGCAGCTTGAGCAACTGTGTCCGGGATGTCCTTTGGCCCCTGGCAACAGCCAGCAATGAAGATCCCGTCGGTGGCTGTTGAAGTAGGGTCTAATTTCGGATGTTTCTCTAAGAAGAAACCATCCGGACTGCGACTTATAGAAAAAAGCCTCTGAATCTTTTCTGCATCAGACTGTGGTTCTATGGCATTGCAGAGAATTACCATGTCCACGGGAATTTCTCTGTATTTCTTGATAAGGGTATCTTCACAATGGATAATCAGAGCGCTCTCACCGGTATCCGGCCATTTGCCCTTTGTCACTTCGGCAACCTTGCCCCTGATGACATTAACTCCTTCATCCAGAATACGAGAATAAAACTCTTCATACCCCTTCCCGAAAGAGCGCATATCTATATAAAAATCATAAACTTCTGCGTTTGTTCTGTCCTTGATGAGATGTGCAAATTTTAGTGCATACATACAGCATACCCGCGAACAGTAGGGATGGCTGTTTATGTCTCGAGAGCCAACACAGTGAACGATTCCTATAGCCCTTGGTTCCTTTCCATTTTTCATAACTATATTCCCCTGAGTTGGACCGGTTGAACTCACCATCCTCTCAAATTCAAGGCTGCTATAAACTTCTTCGAATTCTCCATAACCATAAGGAACTAGGGCTTGGGAATTCAGTGTGGAATACCCCGTGGCGATTAAAATCTGACCCACCTTTATTTCTTCAATCTCATCTTTCATATCATGCTTTATTGCCTTAGCTTCACAAATTCTTTCACATTCATGACATTCAACACAAATGCCGCAATTCAAGCAGCGCTCGGCTTCCCTTCTTGCCTCTTCTTCACTGAATCCCAACTCTGCTTCCTCAAAATCTTTCAATCTCTCTCTGGGATCTCTCACCTTCATTCTAATCCGAGGAAACTTCGGTGTTTCCTTGAAGGTTGGGGCATAGGAATGAGGTCTGCAATTTTCATCTCTCTTCTCCAGCTTCTTTGGTCTATGGGTTTTAAAGTCCTTTAGGGGCTCCCCATTCAAATATTTATCTATGGCTTCAGCAGCTCTTTTTCCATCGCCCATCGCTGCAATTACCGTAGCAGGTCCCTGAATCACATCTCCCCCCGCAAAAACTCCTCTCATGTTTGTTTCTAACGTTTCTGGATTCACTTCAAGAGTATCCCATTTTGTGATTCTTAAAGGAGTCTTTTCCTTAAGGAAGTCAATTTCCGGCGCTTGGCTCACCGCTATGATAACCGTATCAAATTCCGTTATAAATTCACTTCCTGAAACTGGAATCGGTCGGCGTCTCCCACTTGAATCCGGCTCACCAAGTTCCATCCTGATGCATTTCAACGCTATGATTCGCCCTTCCTTCCCTAATACCTCCACAGGTGCGACAAGATAGTTTATTCTCACTCCTTCTTCTTCTGCAGCCTGTATCTCACTCTCTTCCGCAGGCATTTCCTTCCGAGTCCTTCTATAGAGGATGGTCACTTCCTCCGCCCCACACCGCAATGCTGTTCTCGCTGCGTCAATTGCAGTGTTTCCACCCCCAACTACAGCTACCCTTTTACCCACAGGCTGTGGTTTACCAAGGTTTATGTTGCGCAGGAAGTCAACTCCATGATAGACTCCTTCATACTCTTCTTCCCCAGGAATATTCATCTTAAGGCTGCGATGGGCACCAGTAGCGAGGTAGATTGCCTTGAAACCTTTTTTAAATAAATCTTCAATCGAAAAGTCTTTTCCCAAAGTTTTGTTTGTTTCGATTCTTACACCAAGCTTCTGGATATATTCTATTTCTTTCGTGAGCAATTTCTTAGGAAGACGATATTCTGGAATCCCTACGGCAAGCATTCCTCCTGCTACAGCAAGCCTTTCATAAATTACAACTTCATATCCTTTCCAGGCTAAATCATGTGCACAGGCAAGCCCAGAGGGACCAGAGCCTACGATAGCTATCTTTTCTGGCCTTTTTGTCTCTATCAGTGGCGGTTCAGGATTTAAGTCATTGTTCATCTCCCAATCCATCACAAAACGTTTTATATTTTTGATGCTCACTGCCTCATCAACAAATTGTCTGTTACATTCAGATTCACAAGGGTGATAACACACTCTTCCACATACAATCGGGAGAGGGTTCTGTTTGCGGATTAGGTTTGCTGCTTCTTGATACCTCCCATTAGCCACAAGAGCCACATATCCGGCTGCCTCTTGACCTATGGGACACGCTTCTCGACATGGAGGACGGTCTTGTTTTTCAATAACGTAGGTGTTAGGAATTGCTTGAGGGAAAGTCTTAAAAATAGCTGTTCTCAGAGACTGATTTTCTTCGAAAGGATTTGGAACTTTAACCGGGCAAACTTTTGAACACTCACCACAGGAGGTGCAGTTATTAGCCACATAACGTGCCTTTTTTCGTACCTTTATTTCATACTCGCCCATAGAACCCTTTACTTCTTCAACCTCACTGTAGGCAAGGAGTTCAATATTCTTATGCTGAGCCACAGAAACCATTTTGGGAGTCAAGATACAGGCAGCACAATCAAGGGTAGGAAATGTCTTATCAAACTTAGCCATTTTTCCACCGATTGTAGAATCTTTCTCTACAAGGTAGACCTTGCTTCCTGATTCTGCTATCTCCAAAGCAGCCTGGATGCCAGCTATCCCTCCTCCAACAATGAGTGTGTTGGGGTTAATCTTAACTCGAACACTCTGAAGAGGCTCCTGATGTTCAACGCGCCTTACAGCAGCGGCGATTAGGGCTTTGGCCTTTTCTGTAGCTGAATTTATTTCCTTGTGAACCCAAGAGCATTGTTCTCTTATGTTTACCATTTGGAAAAGATATCGATTTAAACCAGCATTTTCACACGCTCTGCGAAATGTAACCTCATGCATCAAAGGAGAGCATGAAGCCACTACCACACGATTTAGATTGAGCTCTTTAATGTCTTTGATGACAAGGTCCTGGCCCGGCTCTGAACACATGAATTTATAGGTACGGGCCACAACCACATGGGGGACGCCAAGGAAGTGATCTTTCAATTTCTCAACATCAACTGTGCTGGCAATATTAGTCCCACAGTAACATATATAGACACCAATTCTAATTTCATCCTTTTTCATCTCAAAGCCTCCACTATTTTCTGGGAATTAAAGGAAACAAGATGTCGCTTCAGACCTAGTTCCTGGGGTTTTCCTCCCAGAACAAGTCCAAGTACCTGGGTAAAAAAGAGAACAGGGATTTTAAATTCTTTTTTGAACTTTTTATTAATCTTATCCTGGTAACATTCAAGATTTATCTGACAGAGGGGACATGTAGTTATTATTAGTTCAGCACCATTTTCTTCTGCACATTCAAGAATGTTTTTATTCAGCTCTAAAGCAAGGTCAGGATAAGTTGTCATCAGCATTCCGCCACAGCAACGAACCTTCATCGGGAAATATACATTTTCAGCTCCCAGGGCTTGAAAAAGAGAATCCATCATCATCGGCTTTTCTTTATCATCCAGTCCACGCTCAGGGCGCACTATCTGACAACCATAATATTGAGCCATCTTCACTCCGTTAAATCTCAGAGGAGCTCTGGTGGCAATGTTTTGAATCCCTACATCATTCACCAGGACTTCAAGCGGATGACGCACATTCACTTTCAAATTATAAACAAGATTATCTTTCTTAAGGGCTTGATTTACTTTGGCTCTCATGATGAAATTTTCGCGCAGTATTTGATTTGTCTTGTAAAGAATCGTGTAACAAGAACTACAAGGAGCAACTAAATCATTCCCCTGTTTCTCAGCAAGGGCTAGATTTCGTGCGGAGATGACAAGAGATATTGTTTCTTTGGTAGACATATAGTAGGTTGCTCCGCAGCAGTTCCAGTCTTCAAGCTCTACCAGTTCCAATCCCAGGGTTTTGAAGACAAATCTGAGAGACTCATCATAACTCTTAGCTGAAGCTTCCAGGCTGCAGCCCGGATAATAAGTGTATTTCATTTCATCCTCCTCTAAAATATCTCTTTGTATCACTCAACTCTCTTCCACAGGAACAATCATTTCCATTATTTCTGCTTCGTTTAAGATCTTCGAAAAATTTTTTCTTTTTCTTATTCTCTGAGGAAGGAACATGATCCTTCCTTTAGGAAAGAGCTTAAGAAAGAGAGGGAGCATTTTCCATAGCTTTAAAATATTTGTTTTGAGAAAATAAGAGACAATCAATCCAGGTTCATAGCTGCGACCATAAAGGTTGGTAAGGTAAACAAAGGATTGACTTAGGGCATAGACTGGAAATCTTCGAGGAAAGATTCTATTTTCTATGGCTAATCTTTTCAGGGCATAAAGAATATCAGTAACTTTCACTCCCTGGGGACACCTGACTGTGCATGCGTAACAAGAGGCACATATCCATATCGTTCTGCTCGAGAGAATGGATTTAATATCACAAGCCCTAAAAAGAGCAATTACCTCCCGAGGAGTAATATCCATCGCATAACTCACAGGACAAGAACCTGTACAGCTCCCACACTGGATACATTTTTTAATGCTTTCTCCTCCGGGGATGTTGGCGATTTGGAAAAGAAGCAACTTCCTGAGACGATTCTGTTCTTTTTCCGTCATCCAAGATTTATTTTCTTTTGTTTGTGTTTCTTTCATTTTTTAAGCAACCTTTCAATACGAGAAATTAGGTCATCGGGTCTAACTGGTTTATCAATGTAATCGTCTGGACCCTGCATACCCTGATTTTCCGGGCTGAATTGGAATCTTGAGCCTGTCATTTCTTTAACAGCTGAAACAAAAATAACAGGAGTCTTCTTGAGCTCCCTGAACTCTCTTGCTGTTTTTATGCTGTGACATAAAGAAAAGCCGTCAAAGAGGCTGTCCATCATTATGTCCAGAAGGATTAGATCAGGCTTAGTCTCCAAGATTTTTTCCTTCCCCTCTTTTGGGTCCTTAGCCGTGACCACATCATAATGGGCAGATTCCAAGATTGGAGTCACCGCATCGAGAAAATCAGAATCATCGTCTATGACCATAATCTTTTTACGCTTTTCCATTTGATTCCTCCTTAATTTATTTATTTAAAGCATTATTTATGGCCAATTTTAATTCTTCTTTTCCGAAAGATTTTATGAAATAAAAGAAAACATCGTGTTCCCTTACCTTAGCCTCTAACATTTTTGTATTTTTCTTGGTGGTTATTATTACTTTAATTTTAGGGTCAAGATTCTTGACAATCGGGATGGCTTCATAACCTTTCATTTCCGGAAGTTTGACATCCATGATTAAACAACTAAAATTTCCCTCCAAAATCTTCTGAATGGCATCACAGAATCCACGACCCGTTTCGACATAATAATCATTTTCTCTGAGAAAAGTAGCAAGTTCATCCCTTGATTCCTTATCCGGATCGATGATGAGTATCTTTTTCTCTTGAGTCATTTTTTGTGGTAACATCAATTTTAAATTTGCAATCAACGTGCCAAATGGCGTCTGGCCTTGAGAGAATTTGTTGTATGCTTAAATTGTTTATATTAAATAAATTAAATAATTTATTCCTCTTCCCTTTTACTTCTTCTTCAGGATTGAAAAATAAAGAGTGAGGAATTATTCCCCATTTGAACTGAAGACATTCCCCAGCTTGAAAGATTTTAAATCGGGGGAAGAAGTAAGGTCGCCCGTCCGGACATTTTCGATAAAGATAGATAGAGGGTAAATTGTTAGAAAGCTTTATATCCGGAACGGACGACCTTAATATATATGAAGGGGGATGGGCAGTCTTTGTCTTGAAACCAGTTTTCTTTTTCAGAAAATGAAATAAAATTCTTAATCAATTGAACCCCTTTTTATTCACGATGTAATTAAATACCTTTTTTATTGCAAGCCGCACCGGCGGAGAAATCCTCCCGCCTTCTTGAATTGAACCTGGCTGGATTCCAAGAAGAAAAGATTTCTTCAATTCTTTATAACCTACAAAGCTTGAGATGAGGGGCAAGACTCTATGACTTAGAGTTGAATTCTGAACTACATAATGAAGGGGGAGAAGGGTTATCTTTCCAGGCTTTTCTCTGAAATCAAGAGCATCGAGAAAAATTATAGGCCTTTTTTGCTCTGTTGCCCACAATTTTTCTTTGTCTTCGATTTCAGAATCAAGATAAGCATCTCTGAATCCGGCTTTTTTGAGTTCAAGAACAATCTGAGCCCCTGCACAATCATCAGCATGATTGAGATTCCCTATGCCTACAAAGAGCGGCTTCCCCTTTTCACTTATCTCCTTCAATTTAATCTTCCAATTTTCCCGCGGCGCACTCTTCACTTCAGCCATATGCACAGAACAGCTTATGCAAGGGTCAAATGCCCTAACAATAAGCTCCATGCTTTCCTTGATCCTCTCCTCATCACCCCTATTAAGGAGTTCTTGGGCAGCAAGATAGCAATACCTTTCAATATCTTCAGCGTTCTGGGCTGTTGGCGTTATGATATCCGCAGAAGAAATGAGTCCATCTTTTATTTCGTAGGAATGAATTAAAAGACCTCGAGGTGCTTCAACAATGCCTGTTCCTTTACCTTTCTTTTTTGTGTAGACAACGATTTGAGGGTCGGGAAGCTTTAGCATCTCATCAATAACTTCTGGAATCCTCTCAAAGGCATACAGAATTTCAAGAGATTGAGCTGCGTTGTTAAAAAGTGGATTGCGTCTCCAGCGAGAGTTGAAGTGTTTTTTATACATCTTTCCCGCTTCTCCATCGAGTCTCTCACCAAGGTTATTGACTCTCGCTAGCGCCCCAACGGAATAAGGCTTCCCTTTATAAGTGCTGTGTTTGGCGTAAGAATGGAGAACTATGAATTCATTAGTCAGATTTTTATAATCCTCCTTTGGAATCGTCTCTCCCGTGGAGAGAAGAATCTCTTCTCCAGCTATCCCATATTTTCCATCAGGGGGATTGCAGCAGACATAAAGAGTATCTCCTTCAGGGCAGTCAGGATAATCAAGCTCACAGAATAAGTTAGCTGTCTTCAAGACGAAAGGAAGGAATTGAATAGCCCTGCTCTTTATCCATAGCAACTGTTCCTTGGAGGCAAACTTGCCAAAGCCTCCAATTACAGGATTTTCACCATGGATAAAACGGCCGCTTGTAGCTTCCATGATCCGATTTCCAAATTCCTTCATTTCCAAGGCAATTTTAACTTCGAGGCTGAATTTAGAAGCCATGGCAATTGCGGAAGGAAATCCGACATAATCAGGCAAAGCAAGATAATAGAGATGAAGAGAATGGCTTTCAATCAGCTCTCCAAGATGCATTAGTTCTCTAAAAAGCTTTACTTTAAGAGGGACTTCGACTGAGAGCGCATCCTCCATCGCCCTGAGTACAGCATATTTATGAGAAAGAGTGCAGATTGCACATATTCTGGGAACGATACTTACACATTCTTCAGGGCTTTTCCCGATGACAAGTCGTTCCACAAGACGAGGTCCTTCGTTTATTAACAATTTGACCTCAGAGACACTCTTTCCATCAATGAGAGCGTATACGCCCCCACTTCCTTCAACCCGTGCAAGGTGGTCAATCGAGATTTTTTTCATTTTTTTCTCCTGAGATTTTATCAAGGAAATTTGCAATCACGGTTCCACTAAAAATAGCCATCTTTTTGATTATAAAATCGGCACCATATCCCTTTTCCCTCAAAAGATAAAATTCAGAAGTCAAATTTGCACCTTCAACCTTCCCCCAACAACCAACACAAGGAAGATTATGGTTAGGACAAATTGAACCACACCCTGCAGCAGTTACTGGCCCCAGACAGGGAATGTTTTTAAGGAGAAGACATTCGTTCTCATTCCACTTGCATTCCATGCAAACAGGAAACTTATAAAGTTCAGGAGGATTCCCTCTGATAAGGCGGTTTAATGTGGAAAGAAATTGTTCTTTTCCGATGGGACAACCTGGAAGATAATAGTCCACTTCTATGTAGGCGTCGATAGGCTTAGAAAGAATTGGTTTTGAGTGGAGCATTTTTTCATTGTGATAGACTTCTTTCAGGTTCCTCTGCCATTCTTTCTCATCCCGAAAAGCCGCTTGAATACCCCCAAAACAGGCACAGATCCCGATAGCGACCACTATCTTGGCTCTCTTTCTTATATCTTTAATTTCTTCAACCTCCTTTAGGGTTGAAACAGAACCTTCCACAAATGCCACATCAATCTCTTCATCTACGTTATCGCTCTTTGCCATGAGAAAAGACCTAACATTAACGGCATTGAAGATATCCACGAGCTTTTTTTCACAATCCAGGATGAGAAGCGCACAGCCTGCGCAACCTGTCAACTCATAGATACCTACTTTCAATTTCTCTTTGCTCATTCTTTCCTCCCTAGATGAGCTCCCTCATATGAAGAACATCCCAGTAAGTAAACACGGGGCCATCAAGACAGGTATAGATGTAATCTATGGCGCAGTGTCCGCACTTTCCTACGCCGCATTTCATTCTTCTCTCCAAGGTCATCAAAATTTGATGCTTGGGAATGTTTAACTTTATCAATTCCTTGATTACAAATTTGTACATCACTGGGGGGCCACAAACGAGAGCATATGTGTTTTGATAATCCATCTCTTTGAGTTTTGAAAAGAGAGTAGTAACAACCCCTATATTTTCAGTCCATTTTCCCGTATCATCTTCATCAACCGCAAGAAGACACTCAAGGTCTTCTCTCTGTTTTAAGGCGAAAAATTCCTCCCTAAAAATCATTTCTGAGGGCCGCTTTGCTCCATGGAGCAGAGTAACGCTTCTGAATTGGTCTCTGTTGTCTAAGCAGTAGAGGAGAACAGAACGAAGAGGCGCAGCTCCCAATCCTCCCATGATTATCATCACGTTCTTATCAATCATCTTCTCAATGGGAAAACCATTCCCATAGGGCCCCCTTACACCTATTAAATCATTTTCTTTGAGCCTAAATAGGGCACCCGTAACACTCCCTACTTTCCTTATGCAAAACTCTAAAAGTCCAGGACGAGACGGAGTGGATGAAATCGAAAATGGAGCTTCTCCCGCTCCCAAGACAGAAATCATGGCAAATTGCCCGGGTCTGTAGGAAAAAGATAATGCCTTTTCCATCTCCACAATCCTCACCTGGAAAAACTTAACATCCTGGGTTAGATAATGGATTCGAACTATTCTTGCTGGTTCAGGAATAAAAGGATTCTTCTGGTTTAAAATTCCTTCCATCTTGGCATTCATTGTCGTACCTCTTTATTGAGTCTTTTCCAGAAAGCGTCGACCTCCTCTCCAAGAAGAGCCTTCCCCACAGACCGGACGTTGATATCGACGGGGCAAGTAGCCAAACACCTTCCACAGCCAACACAACTAGGTTTCCCATACTTGGAAATGAATGCTTGAAGCTTGTGAGTGTACCATAGCTTTAACCTCTGGTAACGCTTTTCTCTGAAGTTTTCTCCTCCTGCTACCTCGGAATACTCTTCAAGAGTACATGAATCCCAGTGTCTGATTATCTTCCCTTCCCCTTCTTTGAGAAACTGCTTATCCATCACATTGTAACAATTGCAGGTAGGACACACCATGCTGCAAGAACCGCACGCCAGACACGCATCTCCTAATTTTTCCCATAACTCTCCATGATATTTAAGTTCCATTAGATCTGTCAGGGCTGTGAAGTTTAGACTCCATTGATATGCCTTCTCCCTTTCTGCCTGCCAATCCATGTATCTCTGGATGTCTTCATCACTCAATTTTTCCTCGAATATATCAGGGATAAGACGAATTAGGTCATCTCCTTGGCTTGAGCCAATCCAGACCAAAAAGAAATCATCGAGGTCGGTAAAGAAAAGGTCATAACCTTCCACAACTATATGAGTTCGAGTATGTTTAGCAAAACAATACTCATCAGGCCAGCAGGATAGACCGATGATGAGTGCATTTTTTCTAGCCTCTAAATAATAGGGGTCATTGAAAGCCTGTTTGAAAAAACTGTCTAAAATTAGCAGCCCATGGATGTCACAGGGATGAATTCCAAAGATTATCTTTTTGGTCGCGTGTGAAAAATCCTCCTTGTATTTCCCTTTAGAGATATCCAACATGCTTAAATAGGGAGGCAACAATATTTTTTTAGGTGGCAGTATTGTCCTTGTTGTCTTAAGCTCGATCTGGTTAAAATTTTCAACCACCTTGAAAACATGCTTATCTCCTTTTTTAATCGGAGCCCATAGTTCAACATCCTTAGAAATAACGTCCAAAAAAGTAAAAAGATTAGGCTTTTTTAATTTAACGATTCTCATTTTAGGTTTCCTTTGCTTTCATTAGCTCACATCCCTTGTTTTGAGCTCGCCCCTCTTTAATCATTTCTACGCTCAGCATTTCATATAGATAGCAAAATATATGCCCATTTGAAACCCAGGTAAATTTTTTTCTTAAAAAATTCAATAACTCATTGTAAAAAAAAGAGATAAATTTTCTTCAAAAACACCTAACCTGCTCTTTTCTAAAAACTAAAAAACTCGAATGAGGATTTCCTCCTCATCTAGTGTCCAAATTCTACCCTATCTTCAAGGAAAAATACAAAGGAAAATCAATTTTTTAACTAATTTATTAATTAATCCCATACTTTTTAATCTTTGCATTCAGAGTTTTTCTATCTATCCCCAAACTTTTTGCTGTCTTGCTCTTATTTCCCTGAAAAAACTGGAGTGCTATTCTTATATATTCTTTTTCCATTTCGGAAAGCGTCTTTGGCTTCCCTCCCAGTGGGTTCAAAAGCCCCAAGCTCGAACCAAGTCCATGATAAACAAGGTCGTCCAGTTCTATGTATTCACTATCGCAAAAGACGACGGCTCTTTCAATCGTGTTTTCAAGCTCTCTTATATTTCCAGGCCAATCATAATCCAGTAAGGCCTTCATGGCAGCTTCGGAAACTCCCTTTATGTTTTTTCTAGTTTTCTTATTATATTTTTTAAGAAAATGCTCGAGAAGAAAGGGAATATCCTCTTTTCTTTCTCTTAGGGGAGGAAGATGAATTGGCACTACACTCAGCCTATAGAATAGATCCTCTCTAAAAGCCCCTCTTCTCACACATTCTGCAAGATTCTCATTTGTAGCCGCTAGGATCCTGACATCGACCTTTATCGGTTTCGAACTCCCTACCCTTGTTATTTCTCTCTCTTGAATAGCTCTCAGCAACTTTGCCTGGATGTTAAGGCTTATGTTGCTTATTTCATCCAGAAAAATCGTTCCTCCATTGGCTACTTCAAATCGGCCATGTTTCGTCTCATGAGCACCGGTGAAAGAACCCTTTACATGACCGAAAAGCTCACTTTCAAATAAAGTCTCTACTAATGCTCCACAATCAACCACAACAAAAGGTGCATTCTTCCTCAGAGAATGTTTGTGAATCTCTCTGGCAAGAAGCTCTTTTCCTGTCCCGCTTTCACCGATTATTAGAATAGTGCTCTCAGATGGACTGACGCGTCTCACAATATCAAAAACTCTTTCCATGAGTTTACTTTTTCCTATAACCATATCAAAATCAAGTTTCTCTTCTATCACCTGGCGAAGCGAAATATCTTCGAAAAACTTCTTTCGACTGTCCAGAGCCTTCCTGATGATTACTCGCAGTTCTTCAGGGGTAAAAGGCTTTGCTAAATAATCAAACGCTCCTCGCTTCATTGCTTCTACAGCAGATTCTATCGAGGCATAGGCGGTAATGATTATTACTGGGGTCTCTGGATTTTCCTCTTTAATCTTTTCCATTACCTTGAACCCATCAAGGCCTGGCATCTTTAGGTCGAGAAGAATTGCATGGAAAAATTCACTCTCGAAAAATCGAAGACCTTCTCTCCCATCCGAGGCTGCCTTTACTCGGTAGCCTTCGCGCCTTAACACTTGGGAGCAGGAATCTCTTACCGCTTCTTCGTCATCAATAATCAGAATGTTCGGAGCCTCCATTTTTTCATTCCTTTAATTCAGGTTTGAGAGGAAGTCTAACCGTAAAGGTTGACCCTTTCCCGACCTCGCTCTCAACCTCTATTTTCCCACCATGCTTCTGAATGATGCTGTAACTTATCGCAAGACCAAGACCAGTTCCTTTTCCCACTTCTTTAGTGGTAAAAAAGGGTTCAAAAACTCTTTCCATATCCTCGGGTTTTATTCCATGACCTGTATCAATAAATTTCACATCGATGTATTTCTTATCCTTGTCAACCGAGGTTACCAGAGTGAGCGTACCAGACCCATCCATCGCTTCTGCGGCATTAAGGATGATATTCGTGAATACTTGCTGGAGCTGAGAACTATCTACAATAATCTTGGGGAGCTCAGAAGAATATTCCTTCTTAATCTTAATATTCTGGAACAATGCCTGACGTTCCATGATAGAAAGGGAGCTATCCACGAGTTGATTGATATCTGTCAATGAAACTTCCGGCTCTTTAGGACGCGCAAACTCAAGAAGACCCTTGACAATATTCTTGCATCTTGTTGTCTCTTTAACAATCTTCTTCATATTTTCATAGTGAGGACTATTTTTAGGGAGGTCTTCAAGAACAAGGTGACTGTAAATCAAGATTCCTCCCAGAGGATTGTTAATTTCATGGGCAATGCCGGCAGCTAATTTTCCGAGAGAAGCCAATTTTTCAGATTGGATTAAATGCGCCTGCATATCTCTGAGCTCTTTCGTCCTTTCTTCAACCTTTTTCTCCAGAGTTTTCCCCCATTCTATTAGCTTTTCATTAGCCATTTTTAATTCTTCGGTCATCTGGTTGAAGCATTCAGCTAAATATCCGATTTCATCCCTAGAATTTATTTCAACCTTATGCGTAAGGTTTCCTTTTGCAATTTTTTTAGTGGCGACCACCATTTTCTTAAGAGGGTCGGTGATGCGCGTAATTGAAAAGTATAAAATACCTAAAAGGACAACTACGAGTAAAGAGGCCATGAGGATAAAGGTGAACATTAATTTTTTAGCCGTGTCAATATAGGGCCTTTCTAACATTCCAACGTATAAAATACCTATAATTTCGCCCTTAATATTTCTGATTGGCTCATAAGCAGTGATGTACCAGTCTGTAACTACAAATGCTCTATCTATCCAAGCTTTGCCTTGCTTTAAAACAGCATCATTAACTTCTCTTGAAATTCGAGTTCCAATGGCCCTCTCCCCATCTGCGTTCTTTACATTTGTCGAAATTCGCAAATCATTCTGAAATATAGTTGCTGTACCTATTTCCATTCCCCTGTATTTCTCACCCTTAAAAACAATTTCTTTAACTCTATCCACAATTTCGTAGTTTCTATTAAGCAACACTCCACCATAAAGGACACCAAGGAGAATATTATTCTCATCCACAACTGAAGAGGCAGCCTTAAGCATCATCCCGCTTGTCTCTCTGTCTTCGGCTCTTGGGGCTGCTTTTGGGGTTTGGATAAAATCCATGTAGGCCTGGTCTGCAAGGTCTTCACCTTCTTTAAGAAGCTCTTCACGTGAAACAATCTGAGGATGGGCAATCACCCCTCTGTTTAATGCCCACATCAAAATCTCATCCTGGGATTGGTCATCTCCCACAATTTTTGGATTTCTTGTTCTTACGATAACCCTGCCTTCGGAGTCAGTAAGGTTCAAAATATCTAACCCGTAATCTTCCCTCACTCGACGGAGATACTTTAAAAGGATATCAAGCCTTTTGTTTCTGATCGCCTCATGAAGACTTTCTCTTGCTGCAGTAAGGGCTACTATCTCTTTTATATCGTTCAATTTTTCGTTAAAAACCATCCATGCTGAAGATAAATCATGCCTCACTTTTGTTTGAGCTTGGGAGATTATGGTCTTCTTCACCAGCCTCCAGCCAATAGAGAGGGTTATTAATCCCCCAAAGATGATTATTATCATGAAGCTTAAGATTATCTTCGTTCTTAGGGTGGGTCTGAAATGATTCATTTAGGTTTTTGGAGGATTATTTTTCTTAAAATTTATTATACTTTAAACAAAACCAAGAGTTCAAGATAAGCCCTGATTTGCCGATAGAAAATTTGATTGAAACGAAAAGCCCCCTGGTATAAGGTTATTTTTGATGAAAAAAATAAATCACCCGCTGGGTGATACCCTAACCAGGAGGTATTTTTATGATACAGCAAGGGATTTTGCCTT
>CAYSCS010000101.1:0-93926 GCA_964429695.1 uncultured Eubacteriales bacterium | reverse complement strand
AAAGGTATGACCTGGCTAAAACGCCCTACCAGAGATTATTAGGATCGCCAGGGATAAGTCCGGAGCAGAAGAATGGCCTTCGGAAGACCTACGAGGAGCTGAATGTGGTAGAGATAAAGACAGAGATAGAGAGACTCAAAGGCAAGCTGTGGCGGCTACAAAGAGCTAAGAGAGACTGCACAAATTTTCGTATAGATTCTTACGTGAGGCAATGATTAGGCTTTCATATAGATTTTCTCATGAGACAACAAGGTAAAACAAGGAACCAAAAAGTTGAGAGGGAATTTCTGAGTGTGGAGGCTCTCTCCACGAGCAGGCTAAGAAGGCTAAGCTTTAAGTTGAAAGTTGAGGTCAGAGAATCCTCTTGCTTGAAATCTTCAGGTTCTGAGAAGGGATTACAAGACCTCTCAAGCTCCCTTTTTCATCTGTCTCCAATTCTATCGTCATGCTTGATATTTTTAAGACAAGGGTACAAATTGCTCCTTCTTTGAGCTCAAGTTGAAAAGGGACTTCAAGTTGAGGAACGATGTATGCAGAGAGCTCAATCGGGTTTTCAAGAGAACAGCCATATTTTTTGCTCACGATAAGGTAAGGGGAAAAGATGGCATTGGGAAGCAGGAAGGCATCTCGTCTTATCTTCAAGGAACTTCTTTCTTCATGTCCTGCTACCCTCATCACTGTTTGAACTTCCCCCTCAGCAATCAAGCATTCTATATATTGGGGAACTCCATTTATTGCACCTAAAAAGGAATAGTACTCCGGAATAAAATTTCTGTCGAGACGGATGAACAAGTTCTTTGTCTCCAGGGGTATGGGTTTATCCATCATCCCTCTCACCTGGAGAGAATAGCCAAATTCCTCAGTCTTCCAGGAAAATTCTTCATAACCAACTTTCTCTTCCCTAAAATAAACATAAAGGCTCCCGGTTTCCTCTTCGGCTTCTGCCTTCAAGGGAAAAAACAACAAGAAGAGAAAAAGAAAGGGAGGGGTTAGAATATGAACCAACCTCTTTAGCATCGATTCTCAATCCAATTCAAATTTTTATCAATCTTGAAGAGAATCTGAGAGAACCTAACCCAAAGAAAATAATCATTGTTTCTACCTTCTTCTCTTTCTTCTCTTTCATAAAAGTCTCTCTTAAACATAAACCCTCTTCTCTTAGGGGAGGCATTCTTTACCATCCTTACTAAATCCGATCTTGGATTTAATTTTATTCTCTCTTTCTTAACCTCTGCTTCACAACTTCATAAAGAAAAACTGCTGCTGCCGCAGAGACATTCAGGGAAGTCATTTTCCCCATCAGGGGAAGAGAGAGTAACTTATCACATTTTTTCTTGATTAGGGGTCGAAGCCCTTTTCCCTCTGAACCAAGAACGATTCCAATGGGAAGAGTATAATCAAATTCATACCACAGCTCTCTCTGACCCGCTTCTGCACCCACGAGCCATATCCCTCTTTTCTTCAGCTCATCCATGGTTCTAGCTAAGTTTTTTACTCTACAAACTCCCATGTAGGCTGCGGCTCCGGCTGAGGCTTCATACACAGCTGCCGTTATTCCTGCTGCTCTTCTCTCCAGGATGATTACCCCGCAAGCGCCGGCACACTCCGCCGAACGCAAAATTGCACCCAAGTTTTGAGGGTCTTCTACACCGTCAAGGAGCACAAGTAAAGGATTTTCGCTCGCCGCCAAGAGGGAATCAAGCGTTGTGGTTTCTTTCGAGGAGAAAAAAGCAACGGCCCCCTGATTACCCCTCCCCATAGAATCAAGCCTTTCCTTAGAGACAAGAAAAACAGGGACCTGACTGCACTTGGCGAGATGAAGAATCAGCGTAATCTTCTTCTTTTTTGCATCTCTCTGCAGGAAAATCTTCTTCACTCGCTCTGGTTGATTCCTTAAAATCTCAATTAAAGGATTAAGGCGAGTGATTCGTTCCAACTCTCACCTTCGGCGATGATGACTACTCTTTTTTCTCACTCTTTTGGGCCCTTTCTATCTTAGCCCAGGTATCTCGAAGGGTCACGGTGCGGTTGAAAACCAACTTTCTCTCTTTGGAATCGGGGTCCACACAGAAATAACCAAGCCTCAAAAATTGATAATGAGTCCCAGGTCTTGCGTTTTTAACACTTGGCTCTACTTTACAAGAGGAAAGAATCTCCAGAGATCGAGGATTCAAGAAAGCCCTGAAATCCTTTTCTTCACTCTCCTCAGCAGGGTTCTTCTTCAGGAAAAGATGATCGTAAAGACGAACTTCTGCATCGAGAGCATGGGAAGCCGAGACCCAGTGAAGAGTTCCTTTTACCAGGCGACCATCCTTTGACCATCCCCCCTTTGTCTCTGGGTCGTAGGTACAATGAAGTTCGAGGATATCTCCGCTCCTTTCATCCTTGACCACCCTTTCGCATTTTATGTAGTAGGCATGCTTAAGCCTCACTTCTTTCTGAGGCGAAAGACGGAAGAATTTTTCTGGCGGATGCTCTCTGAAATCATCCTTTTCTATGTAAATCTCTCGAGAGAAAGGTATCTTTCTTTTTCCCATGCCGGGATCTTCGGGGTTGTTTTCTGCCTCCAGCCACTCCTCTTTTCCTTCTGGATAGTTATCTATCACAACCTTGAGCGGTCTCAATACAGCCATCACCCGGGGTGCTTTCTTGTTTAGGTCCTGGCGCAAGCAATGTTCGAGAAGGGCATAATCAACCAGACTCTCCCTCTTTGCAACCCCTATTCTTTCACAGAAATCTCTTATGGATTCAGGGGTAAATCCCCTCCGGCGAAGACCGGAGATGGTGGGCATCCTCGGGTCATCCCATCCCCTCACATATCCCTCCTCCACAAGCTGGAGGAGCTTCCTTTTGCTCATCAGAGTATAACTGAGGTTAAGGCGGGCAAATTCAATTTGTCGGGGATGATGAACTCCTAATTGCTCTAGAAACCAATCGTAAAGCGGACGATGGTCCTCAAACTCGAGGGTACAGATTGAATGGGTAATCCCCTCAATAGAGTCACACTGCCCATGCGCCCAATCATAAGTTGGGTAAATACACCATTTGTTTCCCGTTCGATGATGGCCGGCATGTATAATCCGATACATCACAGGATCGCGCATGTTTAGGTTTGGAGAAGCCATGTCTATCTTTGCCCTCAGAGTGCGGGAACCATCGGGAAACTCTCCGGCTCTCATCCTTTCAAAAAGCTCAAGATTTTCCTCAATCGAACGATTGCGATAAGGGCTCTCTTTGCCTGGTTCGGTCAGAGTTCCTCGATATTCTCTTATTTCATCAGGGCTAAGGTCACAGACATAGGCCTTGCCCATCTTTATCAATTTCACTGCCCACTCATAGAGCTGTTCGAAGTAATCTGAGGCAAAATAGCATCTCTCATCCCAGTCAAACCCTAACCAGCGGATATCTTCCTTAATCGACTCCACATACTCAGCCTCTTCTTTGGTTGGATTGGTATCATCGAAGCGGAGGTTACAGAGACCACCGTATTGAGCGGCAAGTCCAAAATTGAGACAGATGGCCTTAGCATGTCCTATGTGAAGATAGCCATTCGGTTCTGGCGGGAAACGCGTGTGGACACGCCCCTCATTCTTACCTTGCCTTATATCTTCCTCTATTATTTCGCGGATGAAGTCTGAAGGCTGAGATGAATATTTTTCCTTCATGCAATAATCTCACCTCTGAGAATTAAAAATATTCTGCTCTTCATTGAGCATAAAATCTTGATTCATCGAAACTACACTCTGAATAAGGGCAGAAGGAGATGCTTTTCTTCTCATCAGATTCAAACCTTTGTCTTTCTTCTTTAAGTGAAATCAAATCTTGAGCTTCCAGGAAGGAGGCCCCTTCCCTTGAAGCGAGGAATTCCTTACCCAAGGGAAAAGAGCAAGTCCCTTCGACATTGATTTGCTTGAGGCGAGCCTGAACTTGGCTTTGCTCAACGCGGCTCTCTTTGCCGTGCATAAATTCTTCACTCGGAGTTTGATTCAAGGCATCATTGAAAATCCTTTCGCTTCTATCTTCAAATGGACTTTCTCTCTTGGGGCCTTTCGCCATAAGGGTTCTTTTTCTTTCCATTATAAAACATATTAACCGCTGGAAAAAATCGAGTCAAGAGGACTCATTTTTGGCAATTCGATAGGGTTTAAAAGGGAGTAATTTTTTCTTATTTAAGAAAATTTGAGGGGAAAAAAGAGCCTCAACTCAAGAGTAGCTCAGGCATCAAGCCCTGGCTGTGATAATGATTCTCTTTCGTCATCCTTGCCTCCTTTCTCGCCGAGTACGAAATAATCAATAAAAGCTTCCATTCTTCCTCAGCGTCTTACTTTTCTTCCCGCCTCGACCTTGAATTAAATCTTTTTAAATAAAGTGAGAGCTCAACACTCAGATTTATTGTTGAGGGAAGAGGCAAAGGGTACAGGCAACCTTTTAGCCTCCTCAAGCGTATATACTATCTGAACTTAAAATCAGAAGCTGAAAGGAGTCAAAGATGAGATTCAGAACAAAACTTGTAATCTTCTTGGTCGCTTCACTTCTTACTTTCCTCGGGTTCAACATGATAGCCTCAACGAGCGTCGACATTTTGAAAGTTGGTAAAGAAGCTGGCTATGAAATCATAGCCAACTTCTTATCCAAGTCGGCCCCCAGCATTCAGCATTCCAAGGCTATCAAAGGATAGTCAAAAGGAATCGAGAAGCGATGGGCAAAATCATTGAAGGCTGCAGCTCCAAGAGGAAGAAGGGGCTGCAGCCTGGTTTTGATGAAAAATTTCCTCTCCTAAGGAGAAAATTCACCGGGCCAAACAATACCTTCCTCCCTCTTTAGTTAAAAAAAATGGATCATCTCCCGATTAGTTGTTAAGAAATGGAATATCAAGACACGTAACTATAAGATTTCATAGGAATAAGAGGGTGGATTCAGATTCAAAATATTAAAGCGAGTACGAAGGGAGTATCTCCCAAGCGTTTTGAATTGGCCGAACTCTAACAAAAGGAAGAAGTTATTGGACTTCTCTCCTATATGAGATATCACATTTTCACCAACTAATTTGGAGAAGAGCCAAAAAAATAAAAGGGAAAAGGTCTTTCAGAAGAAAAATTTCTTCCCTAAATTTTGTACTTAATTTATAAATAAATTTATTAATAATACTTTTTCGATAGAATTACTATATTTTATTTCTCTCTTTTTTCACTCTTGAATCATCCTCCGCTCGGTTGATAAAATTTTTAATCGAGCTCCAAAGGAGAGAAAGGATATCATTGAGTAAACTTGGGGAGCAAGTGGGGAGCTTTAAGCTTGAGAGCGAAGAATGGATTTTCATGTTTTAATAAATCCAATACCTAAAAAAGAAAACCTCTTTTCCCCTCTTCCCTAGCTATATTTCCCTTAGCCAACTTAGAGAGAGGACTCAATTTGTTTATTTAAAATCTAAGTCCTCTCCTTCCCTTAGCCCTCTTCCAAATCATAACGCTTTGGATATTCTTAATATTATTTTCTCAGTGCCTATTCTTTTAAGATTCCAACTTCGAAGTTTCCCCGAGCCCCTTCTTATCTCACCCTTCTCTCTTTCTTAAAAGAGTCGTGGCCAGTGAGGCCATGGCTTTTTTTCTCCCTATGAGCCCGCTTCCTTCCATTGTTTTTGCCTTGATCCCCAGAGCTTCTCTCTTTATTTCGAGAATCGGGCAAAGCACATCTTTCATCTTTTCTACATGAGGCGAAAGCCTTGGCTCTTGAGCCATGATGACTGTATCAATGTTTAGAATCTCGAATGAAGCCTCTTTCACTTTATTGACAATCTGTTTGAGTAATTCTGTGCTGCGTGTGTCTTTGTATCTAGGCTCTGTCTCCGGAAAAGCCTGCCCGATGTCCCCTTCTCCCATGGCCCCCAGCAAAGCATCGATAATGGCATGGATCAGGCAATCTCCATCAGAATGACCGAGAAGCCCCTTAGAATACTCTATTTCTATCCCACCTAAAAAAAGCTTCCTCCCTTTCTTGAGTCTATGAAGGTCAAAACCGAGCCCTGCTTTAATCTCCAATTAAAGCCTCCGCTATCTTAAGGTCCTTAGGGATGGTGATCTTGATGTTCGCTGGATCACCTTCTATTATAGACACTCTCTCTCCTAATCTTTCTACTAGGGAAGCTTCATCGGAGCCATGAAATCCTTGCTCCTCAGCCTTCTCTATGGCCCTCTTCAAGACAGGGTAGAGAAAACCCTGGGGAGTCTGTGCCCTGCGTAGCTCCTCCCTGCGCATCGTTTCCTTTATTTGCTCGCCCTCAACCCTTTTTATGGTGTCTTCAACAGAAATCACGGGACAAACTGCCCCTCTCTCTTCTACCCCTTCGATCACACGCGTGATTAGCTCCTCAGAGATGAGGGGCCTGACACCATCATGGATGAGAACTATATCCGAGCTTCCTGGGTCGAGTTCTCTGAATCCCGAAACTACAGAATCCTGCCTTCTTTCCCCTCCCTCTATTATGACTTTGATTTTACTGTACTTCTTAAAGCTATTAAGTTTTTTATCTTCCCTGTTCAAAACAAGGATTATTTCATCAACCCTGGGGTGAAGCTCAAACCTCTCCAGGCTCCAATCCAGGACCCTCTTTCCTCGAAGAAGGGCAAAAACCTTCCCTCCACCGAACCTCTCTCCTCTCCCCGCGGCAACGATGATTACCGAGACTCTCCTCATGCGGCACTTTCGTTATAACGCCCGAAAATCATCTTCCCCACCGTCGTCTGAAGCACAGAGGTAACCGTGATTTCGATGGTTTGCCCAATCATCTTTCTCGAATTATCGACAACAACCATCGTTCCGTCATCAAGATAGGCGACACCCTGGTCCTTCTCTTTACCCTCCTTGAGGATGAAGACTCTTATCGTCTCCCCAGGCAAAACCACCGGCTTGAGGGCGTTAGCAAGCTCATTTATGTTTAGGACAGAAACTCCCTGAAGCTGGGCTATCTTATTGAGATTAAAATCGTTGGTAATTATTTTCGCTTCCATTCTCTTGGCAAGTTCGATGAGCTTGGAGTCTACGTCTTTTATCTCCGGAAAATCAACTTCGGAGATGACCACAGAGACCTGAGATGATTTCCTCAGTCTCTCCAGGACATCCAGACCCCTTCTCCCTCTCTGCCTTTTTATTCCATCTGGAGAATCCGCTACGAGCTGAAGCTCCTTGAGGATGAAATGGGGAACGATTAGCTTGCCTTCGATGAAGGCCGTATCACAGATGTCGGCAATTCTCCCGTCAATGATGACGCTCGTGTCGAGGATTTTGTTTATCTGTTCGGGAGTGGATTCCTTGAAAAAACGAACAAGATGAGCAGGGTCGAACCATTCATGCTTTCGACTCCCTACCAGAAAGCCGAGGTAAGGCAGGAGAAGCAAAAATAAAAGCCTTAAAAAAGCGGTGGTTAACTCATCCTGAGAGATGCTCTTGTAGATTATACCCAGACCCCATCCCAGAATCACACCCGAAATGATTCCCACCCCTGAACCCCAGATGATTTTGAACTGGGTCTTCCTTATTCTGAATTCAAGATAAATCGCAAATATCCCCAGAACAAACCCCGCCAGTGCTCCAAAATGGCGAGCAAGATGGAAGGGCGGGAAAAAATACCCCGTGCAAACGAGGAGCAGGATGAATATGAAACGAAGAATAAAAATGCCCATCTCTTTACCCTCAAAATATCATCTGCAAAGCCTCCCTGATATTTGTCGCTCCTATCAAGGTGATCTCCGGAATGTCTTCTTTTTCAAGACTAGCCAAATTTCCCCTCGGAAGGAGGACCCTCTTAAATCCCAGGGAACGAGCCTCTTTTATCCTCGAAAGAGGTTGACTCACCGAACGTATTTCGCCGCTGAGCCCGACCTCTCCAAAAACTGCTAGATCAGAAGGAAGACTCTTGTTTTTCAGGCAGGAAACAACGGCCAGGATGACAGCAAGGTCTGCGGCGGGCTCTTCTATCGAAAGACCTCCTGCCACATTCAGATAGATATCTTGGCCTGAAAAACTGTAACCTAATTTCTTCTCTACTATGGCTAAAAGCATCGAGGTTCGAAAATGGTCGAGACCGATGGTCATCCTCCTCGGGTTTCCTATGAAAAGTGTCGAAGAGACAAGAGCCTGAACCTCAGCCAGAAGGGGACGCGTCCCTTTGATGATACACACTACCACGCTCCCCGAGGCCTGCTCCGGTCTCTCTCTGAGGAAAAAAGCAGAGGGGTTAGAGATTGCCTTCAACCCCGCGCTTTGCATCTCAAAAATGGCTAGCTCTGAGACCGGTCCAAACCTATTTTTCAAAGCCCTAAGTACCCTGTGGCTGTGGTCTCTTTCACCTTCAAAATAGAGCACCACATCCACCATATGTTCCAGAGATTTTGGTCCTGCCAAATAGCCTTCCTTGGTAATGTGCCCCACGAGAAAAGATGATATCTCATTTCTCTTCGCGAAGCGAAAGACCTGGTTGGCAACCTCTCGGACCTGACTTATCGTCCCCGGACTTGAAGAGAGCAGGGAAGAGAATATTGTCTGCACAGAATCGAGGATGAAAATTCTCGGCTTAAGTTTTTCAGCGTGAGGGATAATCCTTTCCAGACTTGTTTCAGCAAGGAGATAAAGATTCCCATCCTCAAGTCCCAACCTATCTCCCCGGATTTTCATTTGCTCCAGAGATTCTTCCCCCGAGACGTAGAGCACCTTTTCTCCTGCACCTGCAAAATCACGACTTATTTGGAGGAGTAGAGTAGACTTTCCAATTCCAGGTTCACCCCCTATTAAAATCAAGGAACCAAGCACCACCCCCCCACCCAGAACTCGGTTCAATTCTTCTATCCCAGTCAATAACCTCGGCTTCCTCACTTCTTTTATTTCTTTATAGAGGACAGGCTCAGAGAGGGGAAAAGAAATTGCGCCGCTAACCTTTTCCTCCACTTCTTCAATCAAGGTGTTCCATTCACCACAATTGGGGCATCTCCCCAGCCACTTAGGAGTATGAAACCCGCAGCTCTGGCAGACAAATACTGATCTGCTCTTCATCTTTCACCTATCTCTAACCCGAAGAAAACCTCTCTCCCAGCACTCAGGGTAAAATCATCGATTCCCACCAGAAAACGAATCTTCCTCCAGGGCGAAAAACTCGTCCAGAGTCTGAATCGTGGGCCTTCGTCCCTGTTGAACTCAAATGCATCAAGGCTAATCCTCCATCTCTCTTCCTGGAGTGAATAGTCGAGGCCTGCTCCGAGCGTTGATTCAATCAAGCCGGCGCGCGAAGTCAAAGGACCCCACAGGATTCCAGCTTGAAGAGAATGATTGAACTTATCATGCCAAGGGTCATGAACTATCTGAGCCAAGAAAAAATTTTTCGAAGAAGGCCAGATGCTTAGAGATAGAATGCTCTTGACAGCTTCACTCTCGCCGTAATACTCAGCCCTGAGACTAAATGAAGCTCTAAGGCTTGAGACCCTCTCAATCATCCCTTCCAGTTCGCTCACCGTCTCCTGTGTCCTCTGGTAAAGCTCTTCTTCATGAATAAGCCTCCCCAGCGTCCCTTCCCCTCTATTGATCTTCTCTAAAGATTCGTTCAATATCTTTAAAGATTTCTCGGTTTCTTCAATGAGCTCTTTTATCCTTTCGAGATTAAGCTTGAATCCCTCTCGATTTTCATTTACAGTCTCCTTCAGGAGAAGGATGAGTTCATCCAGATTTCCCGAGACCTCTTCCATCCTCTTCTCAAATTTCTGAAAAGCATGGCTTGTAGAGCGAACTCCCTCCTCGAATTCTTCTTTATTATCAGCTATAAATACTCTCAACTCTTCGGTAAAAGTAGAAAGATTGTTAAGAACGCCTCTTATACTCGCTCTTTCTGTCTCCTCTCCCACTGCCTCCCTCAAAGCTTCTCCCAGATGGATGATCTCCTCTGCCAGAGACTGCAAAAGATTCCCCATCTGGTCGAAGCTCACTGCAGCCAGCCCTTCTATGACGTCCCCGGGTTCACAGTATTCGGCTTTCTTTCCGGGAATGAGTTCAACATATTTCTCTCCCAACAATCCCAGAGAGGCAAGGGTGGCCTTTGAATCACGGCTTATCTTTACCCCGAAATCAATGTTGGCGGTAACCTTGGCCCTCCCTCCTTCCAAAACGATTTCCTCAATATGGCCTACCTTTACCCCCGCCATGCGGATGAGGGTTCTTTTTTCTAAGCCCGCCACAGAATCAAAATAGATGACGAGAGGGTATCCTTTTTTCTTGAAGAGGAGGGATAAGTCTCCCACGATCATGATAAAAAAAGCAGCAATCAAGAGCACAACCCCAAGGAAGATGCCTATCTTCAATTCGCGCCTTCTCATTCTCTATAAAAACCTCTCTTTAGCAGAATAAACCTCCAAAAAGAGAACAATTTCCCCTACTAGCCTCTCTACCAGTTCTCAATTGGACCCTCTGCTCTACCATGGATGAACTGCTGGACAATTTCGTCTTTAGAGTTTCGTATTTCCTCAGGGGTACCTAGGGCTATTATCTTGCCTTGATAAAGCATAGCAATCCTATCCGCAACTTTATAAGTGCTAATCATATCATGAGTGATCACCACTGACGTAACATTCATATTTTTTTTCATGCTGATGATAAGCTCATTGATAGCATCGGCCCTAATCGGGTCAATCCCTGTGGAAGGTTCATCGTAGAGGATTATTTCCGGACTGTAAGCAATGGCTCTGGCCAAACCTACCCTCTTTTTCATCCCTCCGCTGAGTTCATAAGGCATAAGGTTCTCAACCCCTCTCAACCCAACCTTAGCTAGACTCTCTTTGACAATCTTCTCTTTTTCGGCTGGAGAATAAGTGGTATATCTCTCAAGTCCGAAGCAAACATTTTGAAAAACAGTTAGCGAATCGAAAAGCGCCGCTCCCTGAAAAAGCATCCCGAATCTCCTCGTTATTTTGTGAAGCTCATCATCCTTAAGCCGGGTGATTTCCGCCCCATCCACGTAGATTTCTCCTTTATCGGGCTTGAGGAGACCAATCATCAGCTTGAGGAGAACACTTTTCCCTGAACCACTCTGCCCGATGATGGCGATTATCTCTCCTTTTTTAATCTCAAGGTTCACTCCTTGAAGCACTCTATTCTCTCCAAAAGACTTATGTAAATCTACGATTTTAATCATTATCCCTTATCCCAAGGTAGCTGGTAGAGCTTTACTCAAGAAAAAATTCACTATTAAAATGCCGATACTGGAAATGACAACTGTCCTTGTCGTTGCCCTTCCTACTCCCTCTGCTCCACCTTCTGTTTTTAATCCCTGCCAGCATCCGACAATGGCGATGATCAGGCCAAAAATAGCAGCCTTTATTAAACCACTCACAATGTCCCAGAGCTCAAGATAGAGCAGGGTATTCTTGATGTAGATTACTCGATTAACTCCACCTATATAAACATTGTAGAAAAAACCGGCTCCCATGCCGATAATATCCCCGTAGAGAGTAAGGCAGGGGAGCATGAAGAAACTGGCAACTGTCCTGGGGACCACCAGATACTTATTAGGATCTGCACCCAAAGTGAAGAGTGCATCTATCTGTTCTGTTATCTTCATCGTCCCAATCTCCGCAGTCATGGCTGAACCCACTCTTCCTGCAACCATCAGACCTACCAGAATCGGAATCAGCTCCTTTGCCAGTCCGAGAGAGATGACTGCACCGCCATAAGCTTCGGAGCCTGGCCCCACGTATCTATGAAAAGCTATGTATGTCTGGAGTCCATAAACCAGCCCTCCAAATGCAGCCGTAAGAGAAACTACAGGTAGGGTTCTAACTCCCATTTCTTCGAGCTGCTGTAAGAAAATCTTTGTCTCCCAGGGCCTGTGGAAAATGTTCTTCATCGTCTTCAAAAAAAGAATCCCAACTTCTCCCAGTTGCTCAAAAAAAGATAAAAATGGAGAGAGATTTCCAGTGCCCATGCTCAAAGTTCTAAGGCACGAAATTCCATGTCGACAAAGCGTGCATACTCCTTGATGAAAGCGAGGGTTATTTTTCCTGTAGGTCCATTGCGCTGTTTGGCAACGTTGATTTCCGCAATTCCCCGGATGCTCTCCTCATGAGGCCGATAAAGCTCAGGACGGTAGATAAAAACGACCACATCGGCATCCTGTTCGATGGCTCCTGATTCTCTCAAATCAGAAAGTTGGGGAATAGGCTCTCGCCTCCCCTTCTCGGGTGCTCTGCTTAACTGGGAAATCCCTACGACAGGAATTTGAATTTCTTTAGCGAGTTCCTTTAAGGAGCGGGAGATGTAAGTCATCTCTTGAGTCCTGCTTTCAAACCTTCCTCCTGGTCTCATCAGCTGGATATAATCCACAAAGAGAAGGTCGAGATTCTGTTCCATCTTCAGCCTTCTTGCCTTTGCCTTCATCTCCATCACGTTTAAAGATGGTGATTCGTCAATGAAGATATTGGCATTTTTCAAAACTTCGGCGCTCAGCTTAAGCTTTTCGAAATCTCTTTCACTGATAAATCCTGTGCGAACCTTCCTGATATCAAGCTGAGCTTCTGCGCACAGGAGGCGGATGACAATCTGCTCCTTGGCCATTTCTAAGGAAAAAAACCCTACAGAATAATCAGTCTTGACCCCCACATAATGGGAAATGTTTAAGCCCAAGGAGGTCTTTCCCATCGACGGCCTGGCTGCAATGACGATAAATTCAGAATTGTGAAATCCAGAAGTCAAACCATCCAGGTCACGAAACCCGGTTGGTATCCCTGTCACTGCCTGTTTTCGCTCATGGAGGGCATGAATCATCTCCAGTGTGGGGTCGGTCAATGCCCTGAGAGGGATGAATCCCGGCTTAATTCTCTGTTCGGCGATTTCTATTATGGCTGCCTGAGCTTCGTCGAGGAGCTGGTCTGCATCTTCCTTCTGTTCGTAGCTTGAAGAAATAATCTTTGCCGAAGAAAGGATAAGACGCCTGAGGAGAGATTTCTCCTTGATTATTTGAGCATGATATTCTATGTTCAGGCTTTTGGGAACCCCATCCATCAACGAAGAAAGATAGGTGGCACCCCCAACCTCATCCAAGCAACCAGCTTTCTGAAGCTCCTCGCTCAAGGTTAATAAGTCCACCGGGAGTCCCTTATCCACAAGAGCAATTATCTTCTCTAAAATTTTTCGATTTGCCTCTTTATAGAAATCATCAGGGGTTATGATGGATAAAACCACATTAAGGTTCTTATTGTTGACAAGAATTCCCCCCAGCACAGTCTTTTCTGCCTCCAAGCTGTGGGGCGGAGTCCTCTTCAAGAACATTAAGTCAAGCTCCATCTCTCTCCTTTATCTTCTGGTCTCAAGCACTTCTTTCATTCCTTCTTCACTCTTTATCCTCTTTCTCCCTCTTTTCTATCTTCCTCTTTGATGACTTCTACCTTTACCTCTGCCCTGTCTTCATGGAAAACCTTTATCTCCACGGTGTAATTTCCCAATCTTTTTATAGGTTCAGAAAGTAAAATTTTTTTTCTATCAATCTCAAAACCATGCTCTGCGAGGGCATCCTTTATGTCTGCTGCGCTTACCGAACCGAAAATCACATCCTTCTCTGCAGACTTCCTGACAAAAGTTAGCCTTGTCTCATTCAGCTTCTTGATAAGCTCCTGATGGGAGAGCATCTCTTGATCAAACTTTTTCTGAAGCACCCTCTGTGCTTCCTGGATCATTTTCAAGTTTTCTCTTGTGACTTCCAGGGCGAGTTTTCTGGGAATTAGATAATTCCTCCCGTAACCTGGCGCAACTTCTACAATCTCCCCCTTTCTCCCCAGATTCTCTATGTTTTCTCTTAAAATTACCCGCATCTCGCCTCCCTCCAGAATCTCTACTAATCTTCTACAAAAGGCAATAAAGCTAGTATTCGCGCTCTCTTTATAGCCTTGGAGAGCTTCCTTTGATGAAAAGAACATGTACCTGTGATTCGTCGAGGGGAAATTTTCCCCCTTTCCGGGACATATTTCTTGAGTAGTTCTATGTTCTTATAATCAATCTCCCTTAGATTCTTCTCGCAAAATCTACAGCCCTTTTTTTTGAGGGCAAAATACTTCCTTGTCTGAGCCTTTTCCATTCTTATTTCTTTAGCCATTTAATTTCTCCTCTTCTCTCGTATCTTTTGAGGGCGCCTCTCCCCTCGTTGATTCTTCTCCCTTCTCTTCCTCTGGGATTCGAACAACTCTGGCTCTCCTTCTCAATCTTGCCTCTTTTTCCTTCTTCAGGGTCATGAATCTCAGGATTGCCTCTGTTTGTTTAAACAACCTCTCCAGTTCAGAAGGAACAGATGGGTCTGCTTCATAGCGGAAAAAAACATAGTAGGCTTCCTCAAATTTTTTTATTGGATATGAAAGCCTTCTCTTCCCCCATTTATCCTGTTCTATCATCTTCCCCTTTCTTTTAGAGACCACCTCCGCCATTTTCAGAGTAAGCTCTTCGGCCTCTTCCTCTGAAAGATTGGGTGCAATTAAAAATGCTGTTTCGTAAAGCTGCATCTAACCCTCCTTATGGATTTAAAACCCCCTCTCCTGAGCAGAGGGAGCAAGGAGTCCTTTTCTCTCCTCTTTTTCTTCTAAGGATTTAACCTTCTTATTATAGATGTTCATGGCCTTTTCAGCCTCTCCTTTAAGAAGTAATTCCAAGGCCTCCTCGGCACGAAGCAAGCCTTTTTCAAGAAGAGGGAGTTCCTCTTTCCTGAAAGGGTTAAGAACAAATTCGGCACTATCCTTCCCCTCATCTAAAGGCCCTATGCCTATTCTTATTCGAGGAAAAGATGTTGTTCCTATCTCAGCTAGGATGGAGCTCATTCCCTTATGAGTTCCTGCTCCTCCTCTCATCCTTATTCTTATCTCCCCCAGAGGTAGGTCGAGGTCGTCATAAATCACCACCATTTTCTCGGGTTTAACTCCTCCCTCTTTAATGATTTTCTTCACTGCCATTCCGCTTCTATTCATATACGTCTGAGGCATGGCAAGCAGTAACTTCACCTTATCCTTGTCCATGATGGCTACCTTTGAAAGAAACATTTTCTTCCTCAATTTTGCCTTCCATCTTCTCGAAATCCTCTCGATGAACCTGAAACCGACGTTATGCCTTGTTTCAGAAAATTGTCTTCCTGGATTCCCCAGCCCTACAATAGCCCACAAATTCTGTTCCATCTTTTATTCTTTCTCTTCCTCCTCCTCTGCCTTTCCTTTCTTGATGATTTCGGGTTCTTTCTCTACGGAAATGACCTCTTCTTCTACTCCAACTTTAACCTCTTCCACTGCAGGAGGTTCGATGTGGACAATGACCAGAGAAGGGTCGCTTATAATCCTCACTCCTTCAGGAGCCCTGATATCTTGAACTTTCAAGGATTGATTGAGATGAAGGGGGCTTATGTCTATTTCGATGTGCTCTGGGATATCTCGAGGAAGACATTCAATCTCAATCTCTCTAGTGATAAAGTCTACAAATCCTCCCTCTGCCTTCACTCCGACTGCTTCTCCTCTGGCAATAACGGGGACAGAAAGCCTAATGGGGCGATCGAGAGAGATATGAATAAGGTCAGCATGAAGCAGTTCATCCGTAGTAGGGTCCTTCTGAATCTCTTTGATCATCGCATCTTTCTCTTCAGAGTCAAAGACAATCTTAAAGATTGTATTCTCTCCAGTTTCTGATTTCACCACCTTGAAGATGTCTTTTTTATCCACGATGAGAGGAACATTCTCGATTTCAGTTCCGTAAAGAATGGCTGGGATCTTCCCCTTGCTTCTTATTCTCCGTGAAGCATTCTTACCAAAAATCGTTCTTTTTTCTGCTCTTATGATTAAACTCATCTCTTCATCCTCCTCAATCAAAAAGCGAACTGACAGATTGACCTTTATTTATTCTTCTGATGGCCTCTCCTAAAAGGGAAGCCACTGAGAGCACCTCTATCTTCCGGGATGTTTTCGCAATCCCTTTTAAAGGGATGGTGTTGGTCACAATCAATTTTTCGATTTGGGAATTTTCTATTCTCTCGATTGCATTTCCTGATAACACAGGATGGGTGCAGGCAGCAAAGACCCTCAAGGCTCCATTTTCTTTCAAAGCCTGTGCACTCTTAATAAGAGTTCCTCCTGTATCGACAATATCATCTAAGATAAGCACGTCTCTATCCCTAACATCTCCTATGACATGGAAAACTTGGGCAATGTTAGGAGCTGGTCTTCTTTTATCTATGATTGCAAGAGTGGCATTCACTCTTTTAGCGAAGAAACGAGCCCTCCCTACTCCTCCTGCATCAGGAGAAACAACTGCATAATCTTTAAGTCCCAGCCCCAGAATATAATTGGCCAAGACAGGAGCCGCCATTAAATTGTCCACAGGAATGGAGAAAAAACCCTGGATCTGGGGAGAATGAAGGTCCATGGTTAAAACTCTGTCTGCTCCAGAGGCCTGAATTAAATCTGCAACCAGCCGCGCTGAGATAGGCACACGGGGTCTGTCTTTCCAGTCCTGTCTTGCATAGGAATAATAGGGGATGACCGCAGTTATTCTTCCAGCTGAAGCTCGCTTGAAGGCATCAATCATCAAGAAAAGCTCCATGAGATGAAAATTGGCATCATAAGACCCTGACTGGAGAACAAAAACATCTTTCCCCCTGACATTTTCATCGATATAAAAGTGAATTTCTCCATCACTGAATCTATCTAGCATACATTTGCCCAGTCCAGTGCCTAAATACTCAGCGATTTCATTTGCCAGAGGAATGTTTGAAGACCCGGCAAAAACCTTCATTTCTTCATCCTTTATCATTGTCCTCTCTCAAAATTTATCTTTGAGTAAAGTCTATCAAAAAACTGGGGAGGGAGGATTCGAACCTCCGCATGGCGGATCCAAAGTCCGCTGCCTTTCCGCTTGGCTACTCCCCAGCAAGTATATGCTCAAAGTATTTTTTTCGAGAAATTGTCTCTACGAGTAACGACGGATAATGCCTCTCTAACTCTCTCAAGCTTTCTTCTGCTCTCTTTCTTTGCCTGAACAAACCAAAAATAGCTGAGCCTGTCCCACTTAGCAACGAAAGCTCTGCACCTTGGCCAAGCAAAAGGCTCTTTATTTCTTTGAGCCGAGGATAAAAATTAAAAACAGTCTCTTCTAAATTATTTTCAAGTGAGCCAATCTCTTTGGTAGATAAAAACTTAGTTATTTTACTTTCTTTACCTTCTGAAGTCAAGGAGGGGCGATGTTCGTTATAGATGAAACGTGTTGAGATAGCGAAGGGGGGAAAAACAAGAACACAAGGCATTTCGCGGAGATCTTCCAAGGGAAAAACTTTATTTCCTTTTTCCAAACCCAAACAAAGTCCCCCTTCAAAAAAGTAAGGGACATCTGCGCCCAGAAGGCTCCCCATTTTCATCAATTCATTCTTGGATAAACCAAGACTCCAGAGTCTGTTCAAGGCAAAAAGGGTCATGGCTGCATTGCTGCTTCCTCCTCCCAGTCCCTTTCCTGGGGGGATGCTCTTTTTTACATGAATGGAAACACCCTGCACTACACCATATTTTTCTTTGAGAAGAGATGCGGCTTTATAAATTAAATTTTCTTTCCCCCACGAAATACTCTCCTCATCACCTCTGAGCTCAAGGCGACCGTCTTCAGTCAGTTGAAATTCCATAGAATCACATAGACTAATGCTCTGGAAAATGGTCCGGATCTCATGATAGCCATCTTCCCTCTTCTTGAGCACCTCAAGCCCAAGGTTTATCTTGGCGAACGAACTAATTCTCAATCCCCAAAATCTCCTCTATTTCATCCCACGTTTTCATCTCGTAAGTCTTTAAAAAATCGAGCGAAAATATAGGCTTACTCAATGGCTTATTGAGGCTTAAGGAAAGGACTTTCATCCTCCCTCTGTTTTCTCCTGAGTAAAAAACAAGCATCTTCACAAAATTAGTTTTCCCAAAAAATTCCTTGACTTCGAAGCCAAGGTCTCCTTTTATGCCTGAGACGATTCTCCCCTTTTCATCCTCTCCAAGCACCCATTCTCTACTCTCTTCGCTACTCTGGTTGTGAATGCTTTTCCATTCCCCGCTCAACAGATTGAAAATTTCCTCTAAAGTTAACCTTAACCTTATCAAATTAAAGATGATTTCTTCCTCTCGCCCCTTACAGAACATCTTTTCTCTAGGCAGGATGAAAAAGGCCTCTTCTTTAGAGAAGATAATCTTATAGAGTGTTCTTCCTAAAAAATCTGAGGCTTCAACATATCCGCGTGAGGGCAGATCGAAGTAGAAGGTGAATCTTGATTTTGTCGAGCGCTTTGTTCCATAAATTTGAAGAGAAGCATACCCTTCGATGCTTTCAATCTTTTCACCTGGGGAGGGAAGTTCTATTTTCGAAATATGGCAGGCAATCATCAAAAAATAGAGAAAGAAACAGAGAAACAATCGAGAATTTGCCTTTGATTCCCATTTCCTCATCTAAGCGGAAGATGTCTTTCTACCCTTATTTTCATCCCCTGCTTTTTTTTCTATCTTTGAATTCTTCTCCTTTTCGACTAGTTTGAAACCGTAATCCTCGACCTTCACTCTTTTGCTCACGTTCTGAGGCTTTTTCTCAAGTGAAATCGTCTTTCTTTCTTCTCCTTCAACAAGGCGAAATCCGTAATCCTCTACCTTTCGCTTGGTTCTGGCTTTTTTTCGAAACAAAGGATAAAAAGGGGACCTTATTCTCCTTCCAAAACAGGAAAGATTGGGGTAAAAAACAAGAAGAAGAATGAACAGAGCAAGGACGACGAGGAGTCCATACACCCCCCAATTCATATCATGCCTCAATCACTATGAAAAAAAATGTTTCAAAAGATACTTTTCTCCTATACTTGTTTCTCAATTTCTTCCTGAAAATCAGGAAATTTCGCTTTTATCTTCTCTTCACCAAGATAGAATCCTATCAAGAAAGCCGAAGAAAAAAGAAGAACCGCAAGCAAACTCTTGAATACATCTTTCATCTTAACCTACCTCTAATTTTTTTATCTGAAGCCCAGGAAAAAGTCAACTGATTGATTTTTATCACCTTTCTTAGTATATTTTTTTGAAGATAAAATCTAAAGAGGGTCTCATGAATAAAAAGTTAAACTTTCTTTTATTTCTTCTCTTTCTCTGTGGAGCTTGGTGTATAGCTCAAGAAATAAGAGAACCTGTCTGGGCCGGGAAATTTTATGACCAAAGAACAGAAATTCTTTCTCGACAAATAGACATATTTTTGGAGAAGGCCAAAAAGAGCACTACTCTTCCTGAAAAAATACTGGCTCTCATCGTCCCCCATGCGGGATACATTTATTCTGGACAAGTTGCTGCCTTTGGTTATAAACAGGTCCAAGGCCGGGACTATGAGGTTGTCATCATCATCGCTCCCTCTCACAGATACGGTTTCCAGGGATGCTCTATATATCCTCGCGGCGGTTATAGAACACCGCTCGGTGTCGCCTACATAGATGAGGAGTTAGCGTCCAAGATTTCATTTCTTTCAGGCTTCAAATATATCCCTCAAGCCCATAAAGAAGAACATTCGATAGAAGTTCAAATTCCTTTCATCCAGAAAGTCCTGCCCGAAGCGAAAATAGTCCCCATTCTCATGGGAGCCCCCTCAAGAAATACTGTAAATTCTCTCGCTAAGGCGCTCACCCAAGCTCTCAAGGACAAAAAAGCATTGCTTGTTGCCTCTACAGACCTCTCCCATTATCTCCCGAAAAAAGAAGCAAACGAAATAGATAATCAGACTGCAAATCTAATCAAGGCTCTTGATACCGAATCACTGCAAAGAAAAATTGAGAGGGGAGAGGGCATCATGTGTGGAGGAGGAGGGGTTGTGGCTTCTTTGTTGTATGCAAAAAGTCGAGGAGAAGCCCGCGTTGAGCTCCTTCACTACGCTGATTCCTCACAGGCAGGTGGGCCTGAATCAGGTGTAGTAGGGTATCTCTCGGCGGCAATTTATCTTGAGCAAAAAGATGAAGAGAAAGAGCTCTCTCAAGAAGAAAAAAAGGAGCTACTTCAAATTGCCCGCAAAGCCATAGAAAAAATTGTAATAGAAAAAACAATCTTTGAATATACTCCCCAAAACTCTAATCTATTCGAGAAAAAGGGTGCCTTCGTTACCCTTAAAAAGCATCACTCTTTAAGAGGATGCATAGGATTCGTGGAACCAATAATGCCTTTATACGAAACAGTGATCCGGGCTGCTATATTTGCTGCTTGCAAAGACCCGAGGTTTCCCCCTCTTAGCCAAGAGGAGCTCAAAAACCTTGAAATAGAGATTTCTGTACTCTCAACTCTTAAAAAAATTGAAGACCCTTCTCAAATCGAAGTCGGCAAACACGGCCTCTTAATCGTTGAGGGAGAGAAAAAGGGGATCCTCCTCCCTCAGGTCCCAGTCGAAAACAACTGGTCAAGAGACATGTTCCTGAGACAAGCCTGCCTAAAGGCCGGTCTTCCTCCTGATGCCTGGAAGAAAGGAGCAGAAATATTCGTGTTCGAGGCACAGGTCTTCGATTAATTTCCCCCCTCTTGAAGGGGAAGATTTATTTGGTATAATAAATCTTCATTCAGGAGAGGAAAAAATGCCAATATATGAGTACAAATGCAAAAAATGTGGAGCCCATTTTGAAGTCATCCAGAAGTTTAATGAAAATAACCTGAAAAATTGTATCCACTGTGGGGGACCAATAATCAAACTCCTTTCTGCTCCTGCGATACAGTTCAAAGGAAGCGGTTGGTACATAACAGACTACGCCCAGAAAAAGATTCCCGAAAAGGAGGCCAGCAAGGAAAACAAAACTACTGAAAAAGAGCCTCAGGATAAAGAAAAGAGTAAGAAATCGGAAGCCTCCTCCCAAAATTAAACAAATAATCAATATTAAGCCTTCTTTTTCTTGAAATGCCTTAAAAATGAAGACCTTAGATAAGGCCCGAGGAAAGTCTCTGTTTTTGACAATTTGATCCCTTAAGGAATAAAATTTGGATTGTGAAAATTGCAATTAGAGTCCCGAACTGGATTGGAGATTCAATTCTTTCTTTCCCTACCATCCAGAGTATAAGCCAGAATTTCCCTCAATCAGAAATATGGATTATTGCCAAAGAATGGGTAAAGGACCTCTTTTTGACCTTAGAAAATATAAAAGGAATCCTCACTCTCCCTCACAAGACTGATTTTAAGAATTCAAGAATTGCATCGCGGAAAATTAAAGAGCACGAATTTGACCTCGGCTTTCTGCTCACCAATTCCTTTTCTTCTGCACTTCTCTTTTTCCTTGCAAAAATACCCGAAAGATGGGGATATGCCACAGATGGCAGGGCAATCCTCCTAACAAGGGCTGTTTCTCCCAAAAACCTAGAAAAGACTCATCATCAGCTTCACTACTATCTGAATCTTCTTTCAGCGCTTGGTCTTCATCCAATTACCCCCTCACTTCACTTCCCTCTTCCTCAAGAACAAAAGATGCGAGCAGAAGAAGCGCTTATTTCTATGGGAGCAGACCTTTCTAAACCGCTCATAGTCCTCAATCCTGGTGCAGCCTACGGGTCATCGAAAAGATGGCCTGCAGAAAGGTTTGCAGAGGTGGCAAAGATGTTTGAAAAATGCTTCTCTGCTGAAATCCTCATCATCGGCTCAGAACAAGAAAAAGAGCTGTCTTCATTCATCTCCTCTTTGCTGCCTAAAAAACCATTGAACTTCGCGGGGCAAACCGACCTCCTCCTCTTGGCGGGTTTAATAAGCCATGCTTCTCTTTTCGTCACCAACGATTCAGGCTCCATGCACCTGGCAAATTCCCTTAAAATCCCTGTAGTGGCCATCTTTGGTCCCACAAATCCAGAAGTCACAGGCCCCTTTCAGAAACCTGCTAAGGTGATAAGACACGAGGTTGCTTGCTCCCCCTGTAGTTATAGAGAATGCCCGTTTGAACACCAGTGCATGAAGCTAATCTCTGTCGAGGAGGTCTTTGCAGCAGGGGAGGAGTTTCTTAGATGAGAAAAAGAGCTGTCTTTTTAGATAGAGATGGGACTCTAAATGAGGAAGTAGGATATTCTTCCTCTTTTCAGATGATAAAGATTTTTCCCTTCAGTTTCGAAGCCGTAAGGAAAATAAACTCGGCCGGCTTTCTAGCCATCGTCGCCACCAACCAATCAGGCATAGGAAGAGGTTTGATTTCAGAAGAAGCCCTAACCGATTTACATAAGAGAATTTCAGCCTCTTTTTCAAGGCATAAGGCCCACTTAGACAAATTCTACTACTGCCCCCACTACCTCTTTTCCTCTGATCCACGTTACAGGAAAGATTGCGCCTGTCGTAAACCAAAATATGGGATGGCTCTTCGAGCCGCACAAGACCTCAACATCGACCTCAAAGCATCTTATGTAATTGGAGATAAAGTAGAAGACATCCTCTTTGGCCTGAACATAAATGCCTCCTCGATACTAGTCCTCACTGGTTACGGGGAAAAAACTCGAGCCTCCTTAAACCAGCTAAAAGTAAGTCCTGCTCACGTTGCCATAAACATCTTGGAAGCGGTCAATTGGATTCTCAACAGAGAGAATCTTCTTCGGGAGGGCTCTTGATTTGAGGAGAGAATTTTCTGATGCTCAGATTTGATGATATTCTGGAAAAGGTTACGCCCGTTTATAAGGAAAAAGAAATAAACCTTCTCAAGAAAGCCTATGTCTTTGCGGCTCGTGCGCACAAGGGGCAAACAAGGCGTTCGGGAGAACCATACCTCAGCCATCCCCTAGAAGTCGCAAACATGCTGGCAGATATGAAGCTTGATAGCACCACACTTGTCGCCGGCCTCCTCCATGATGTTTTAGAAGACACAGATGTCACCATTGCGGACCTCCAACAAGCCTTTGGCGATAAGGTTGCTCACCTTGTGGAAGGGGTGACCAAGATCAGTCGTATGGAAGAGTCAACCCCTGAAAGAAGGCAGGCCGAGACGATTAGGAAAATAATCCTCGCCATGACAGATGACTTAAGAGTCATTTTCATTAAACTCGCAGACCGTATTCATAACCTGAAGACCTTAAAATTTCTTCCCGATGACAAGCAAAAACAGATAGCCGAAGAAACACTCGAAATTTATGCACCAATTGCTAATAGGCTGGGAATGGGAAGAATAAAAGCAGAACTCGAAGACCTCTCCTTTCGCTATGTGGACCCTGAAAACTACTTCAAAATAGCCTCGCTCGTCGACCCCCTAAAAAAGGAAGCTGAAGCCGAGCTAAAGAAGATAGGAAAAACCTTAGAAGATTTGATGAATCAAAATAACATCCCTGCCCAAATCTTTTACCGCATAAAGCGTCTTTATAGCATATACCATAAGATGCGAAGGCAACAAATTGATTTCAACCAGGTCTTCGATTTCATGGCTTTGCGTCTCATCACCGACTCAGTAAATAATTGCTATTCAGCTTTGGGCATTATCCATCAAAAATGGCCCCATATTCCCCATCGTTTTCGAGACTTCATAGCCATGCCTAAACCAAATCTTTACCAGTCACTTCATACCACAATCATAACTGAAAAGAAACAAACGGTCGAAATCCAAATACGCACTCACGAAATGCACAACCTCGCTGAAAATGGAATCTCGGCTCACTGGAAATATAAGGAGAAAGACCCTCATGCAATCCTTCAGGAAGATAAAAGGCTTTACTGGCTGAGAGAGATGGTTGAGCTCTATAAAGAACAGAAGAATCCTCAACAATTTTTGAAGAGCTTGAAAAACGACCTCGTTCCAGAAGAAATATATGTCTTTACTCCAAAGGGAGAGGTGATTACTCTCCCCCTTGGTGCCTCTGCTCTCGATTTTGCCTTCAAGATTCACTCTGAATTAGGCATGCACGCCAGAGCAGCAAAAATAAATGGAAGAGAGGCCCCTTTAAAGAACATTCTCCAACCTGGAGACATCGTAGAGATACTTACCTCTGAAGATGTTACCCCTGCCAGAGAATGGTTGAATATGGTCTCTACCTCAAAAGCCCGCCACCACATCAAACGCTGGCTTAATCAGCAGGAGAAAATTAAGAAAAGCGCCTTAGGTAGGAAGCTTTGGGAAAGGCAATTGAAAAAATATAATCTTTCCGCAGAAACCTTGGAAGAAGAATCTCTTCTTCAAAGCGTGGCAAAGGCAACGAACTTCCGCCTCAAGAGCTGGGATGAATTTTATTCCTGCCTTGGCTACGGGAAAATTATCCTTAATAGAAAAATTTTGGAGAAGCTCTTCCCCTCCCTCGAATTAGAATCGAAAAAAGAACCACTTTATATAAAAATGATGAAAAAAGTGAGCGGAAAGGGAAATGTCGAGGTAGAGGTAAGAGACCCGAGCGGCCTCTCTCTCAGGCTTGCCAAATGCTGTTCCCCAGTCAAAGGGGAACCCATAACAGGATATATTACTTCCGGGAAAGGAATTACTGTCCATGCCTTGCGTTGTCCACTGATAAAAAAAGAAATCCTTGATTCTCTAAGGATGATAGAGGTTTCCTGGGGGGTCTTTTCTGGAAAGGACTTCAAGGCAAGGCTCCTCATCCGCAGTGAAGACACCCCAGGCGTTCTTGCTAAGCTGAGTTCAGCAATCGCTCATTTGGGAGGGAACATAACCAAGGCCGAAGTCCTCACCTTTGAGGATAAAAAGGCAGAATTAAAAATTGCTCTGCGCATAAGAGACATCAAAGTCTTGGAAAGCATAATCAGAAAAATATCCAGGATTAAAGAAATCAATTCTGTGGAGAGGATTTAAATTGCCTTTTTAACCTTACTCGAACGCAAGCATCTGGTACAAACCCATATCTTCCTCACTCCTTCTTCAGTCTGTGCCTTTACATGCTGAAGGTTTGGCTTCCATTTTTTCTTTGATGCCTTATGGGAATGACTGAGTGAGACTCCGAATCTCGGCCCTTTTCCGCAAACTTCACATCTTCTCGCCATTTTTTCTCTCTGCTTAGACCCTTCTTATAGCATATTTCATTCGAAAAGCCAAGTATAAAAATTTGAGCAAAGGAAATATTCGAAGAAAAGGCCCATCTATTTGTTAGTCTTTCATTTTCTCAAGATATAAAAAAGCTGAATGGTCATTAAAATTAAGCCTTGAATCCTTGACTGAACTTCGAAAAAGAATTACTTTAATAATAAATGAAAAGAAATTTTTTCCTTTTTTCAGGAATTTCCCTTGCCGTCCTCTTTTTCCAGAGCGGATGCAGCCGCTCCCTTTCTGACCATCAACTTCAGTTTGGCATTTTTGCGGCAGAGAAGGATCTCTGGGAGGAGGCAATTTTTCGCTGGAAAAAAGTTCTCCTTGAAAACCCTACTTCTGCTGCAGCCCACAATAATTTGGCAGTTGCTTATGAAAAAAAAGGCCTTTGGGAAGAAGCCGAGAAGGAATATAAAGAAGCCTTAAAAATAAGCCCTGGTAATAAATACATTCTTGCTAATTATGAAAGTTTTAAAAAATATCTTCAAAGCATGGAAAAAGAAGTCGAGAATTAAGCTTCTTTTTTTGGGACTCGCTGTTTTTTTCTTTTCCTGCTCGTCTGGTTCGTACTTGAAATTGAAGCTCGAGCTTCCTGGGAAAAAGGTCATTGACCTTGATGCCTATGAAATGCTCATTCTCACCAATTTCTATGTGAAAAAAGAGACAAAAGACATCAACCTCAGTTCTGAAATCGTTAGTTTCTTAGAGACAGAACTCAAGCGTAAGTTTGAAGGAGAGGTTATTTCAAGAGAGATTATGATTGAAAAAGAAGAAGTCCTTGAGGATGAAGGGTTCTGGAAAAATGCTTCCTTGGGAAGTAAAGATTCTCTGTTGATTACGGGAACTGCATCCTACAGCGAGGAAATAAGGAAGGCACTCATAGAAAAAAGACCTCCAAGTAGATATGAGGAGCCCTTTCCTCCCGAAAAAGGACTTGCGGAGCGAAAATTCTACTCTCTGAGTGTCGACTTCTACCTCGTCGATCCAGAATCCGGAAAAATTTTATTCAAAAAAAACTTCAAGGAAACCCAATCTTACAGGAACCCAAACCAGACCGCTTATTTTGCTTTTTTTGACTTAATCCGTAAAGTAAAAACTAAGCTTTTCCGCAATTTTTTTGGCGAAAGTATGGTTGAAGAAAGGTATTTGATATATAAATGACGAAAGAAAACTTATGAAAAATCACAAAAAATTGGCCTTATCCATCACCCTTTGGATTCTTTCGAGCATCTTCGGGCTATCCCAAGTGATCTATTTCCCTTATTATGGAAAAAATAAGGTCATCTATGAAAATTTTAAGTGGAAACACTACAAAACAGAACATTTCGACATCCACTACTACATGGATTCTCCCTGGGTGCTTAAAATTCTTTCTGCAATGGCAGAAAGTGCCTATCTGCGCATCAGTCAAAACATAAAACATGAACTCTCGGCGCCTGTGCCTCTCATTTATTACAAAACTTCCACAGATTTTGAGCAGACAAATCTTTTCCAGCTTCCAGAAGGAGTTCTGGGGGTGGCAGAGCCAGTCCTCTATCGCATAGCCATCCAGGGAGACATGGCTCCTGATGAGATTCAAGAGCTAATCATCCATGAGTTGACTCACATCTTCGAATATGACCTTCTTTGGGGAAGCCCAGGTGGTGTTCTTTATGCCCTGACTCAACCTCCGGGGTGGATAATGGAAGGCTTCTGCGAGTATAATACCCAGAATTGGTCTTCCTGGTCTTCATTAATTGTAAGAGATGCTGTGTTAAACGATAGAATTCCTGAGCTAAACGAGTCGGGGGAACTTGTGTCTTCTTATCCTCTTCCCCGTCCTCCTGACTATGACTTCGGGCACGCCATCTTTGATTTCATCGAGCATAAGTATGGAAAAAGTGGAATCCACGAGCTCTGGCAAGCACTAAAAACAATGCCTCGGGTGGGGAGAAAAGACCCGATTAAAAAAGCATTTAATATGACAACTAAGGAATTCAATCATGAATTCAAAAAATATCTTCGTCTGAAACACAGAGATTTCCTCGACAGAGAAAGCCCGGAAGATTACAGCTTCCCCATCGGACCGGTTTTCCCTCAAAATCCCTATTATTTTTCTCTCTCCCACGCAGTCTCGCCTTCAGGAGACATAGTGGCGGCTCTCGCTCTAAATGTAAAAGATAATGACCTAGATATAATCCTTGTTTCAACCAAAGACGGCTCAGTTATTAAGAACATCACAAAGGGTTATACCATCAAATATGAACGCATAAAATATGAGATCGATCCTTCGATGGGGAAAGACATTGCCTGGTCTCCGGATGGAGATAGAATTGTCTTCTTTGCTCGATCAGGAAGGAAACATTCTCTTTTTATCCTGAGCCCTTTAACAGGAAAGACTCTAAAAAAAATTCCGATTCCTTTTGATCAGCCCGCTTCCCCCTGTTTTTTCCCTGACAGGGAAGAGCTTCTCTTTACTGCCTTTGATAATGGAATATACGACATCTTCAAAGTCAACCTCTTAACCCAAGAATTTACCAATTTAACTCAGGATGACCTTTTTGAAAAGGCCCCTAATATTTCTCCGGATGGAAAATTAATCGCCTATACCATTCGTATCGACGCCTATGACAAGCTTTTTATTTCCCCCGCTGAAGACCTCAAGCAGAAGAAACAGCTGACCTTTGGAGATGAAAATGCCATAGCTCCCCATTTTGCCTCAGATTCAAAAGAGATCTTCTTCTCCTCAGACAAAAGGGGTGCGTTCAACATTTATTCTATAAATATACAAAGCGGTGAATTAAAGCGCTACACCGATGTACGTAGCGGAAACTTTTTCCCCATTCCTCTTCCGCGGGAACCTCAGAAAATCGTGTTTTCTTCTTTTAACAAGAGTTCCTTCCAGATTTATCAAAGTGAACTCGAAGGAAAAATCGAGGAGAAAATTATTTTTAGTGAACGAAAGCAAGAAGAGCAATTCAAAAGGTTTGAGCCAATCCTCTCCTTTGAAATCGATGAAAACAAAATAGAACATTATAAGGGGCTGGGGAAACTTTACCTCGCTTCACGCCCCCCAGTTGATACCATTGTCTCTACAGACGGTTCCATCTACGGAGGCTCTGCCCTTTCCTTTACTGACCTTTTAGGTGACCATAACTTCTACATCATGGCTTATCAAGTGAGGAGCTTTCGTTCTTACTATTTTGCTTATATCAACCAGAAAAAAAGGCTTCAGTATCTTGCCAGTGTCTTCCAATATACCCTCTTTTATTATCCACCATATTCTTACTACGACCCTTATTTCTATAACTTTCTGACTTATAAAGATGCTCTTGCAACTCGCAAGATTTCAGGAATAAGCATAAGCTCCTATTACCCACTTAACAAATACTTAAGGACAGAAGCGAGCCTCGGTTTCTATCATTATGAAGAAGATTTCTATAATCCTTATCTAACTCACAGTCTTTTCGTCAGGGGGCGAACCTTTACCAGCTTCTGGAATGGAAACCATCTTTTACTAAATTTCTCTTTGATCGGAGAAACCACTAAGTTTAAATATTATGGACCTGTAAGCGGAAACACATTTAGGATCACTTTTTCCCAGGCCCTTCCTCTAGCTGAAAGTTTTTTCAATAACACTAGCCTCGAAGTGGACCTGAGACATTATCTTCATCTTGGGGCTGATTTGATTTTTGCCGTTCGATTTGAAGGCTTTGGAAGCTGGGGAAAAAATCCTTACATTTTTTATTTTGGAGGCAACAACCAGGTCCGTTCTTCATATTACTACAACATAATCGCCAACCAAGGATGGTATGCCAACCTTGAATTAAGGTTTCCCTTGATAAATTCTGCCTCAACTCTCATCGGACAGATAGGCCCTGTGAGAGGAACGTTCTTCTTTGACGTTGCTCAAGCTAAGCTAAAAGGTTATCCAGCAAAATTTATTTCCTTTGAAGGATTAGATTCATCTGGAGCCCCTCTCTTTAGAGAATCAGAAGCCATTGGCTCTTACGGATATGGATTTGAATTCTTTCTCTTAGGACTTCCTGTCCATCTTGAATTTGCCAAGCGTCTTGAATGGCCAGCCATTAAAAATCCCTTTGATTTCAATTCCTATGGTAATTTCGAGACTAAATTTTGGATTGGGTTTGATTTTTAAAAATATTTTTTATAAACATATTGATATCTATTTTTAAGGGTGCTATCATATGCAAGCCTTCAAGTTTTTTGTCACAAAGGAGGGCTAATTTTTCCACAGTTGTGGAAAAATCTGTGAAAATCTGAATGAAAAATGGAATCTGAGGAAAAATCAAACATTTGGCTTCAAATTGTGGAAGCCATAAGGAAAAAAATTGACCAACAGAGCTTCGAAACCTGGTTTGAGCCAACCTCTTACATAGGAAAAGAAAAGGATGTTCTGTACATCAAAGTCCCTAACTCATATTTCAAAGATTGGCTTTCCTTCCATTATTCTGAGCTTATCAATTCCTGTTCAAAAGAAATTCTTGGTGCTGTCTTTGATATCCATTACATATTTGATGAAAAATCGAGTTCATTTATGCGCGTCTCCCCCCTTGAGCGTCGCTCGAAACAGGGGTCAATTCTAAATCCCAATCTTAATCCCAATTACACCTTCGAAAATTTCGTCGTCGGCTCCTGCAATCAGTTTGCCCATGCAGCCTCTTTGGCGGTCTCAAAAAACCCGGCTAAGTCATACAACCCCCTTTTTATTTACGGAGGTGCAGGACTGGGCAAAACCCATCTAATGAATGCAATTGGCCACCTGACTTTGAAAAATAATCAGCGTCTCAAAATTCTTTACATCACTACAGAAAAATTTATGAACGATTTAATTAATCATCTTCAATACGGAAAAATTCTCGATTTCAGACAAAAGTACAGGGAAGTGGATGTTCTGTTGATGGATGATATCCACTACCTTTCTGGAAGAGAAAGAACGAAAGAAGAATTTTTTCACACCTTTAACCATCTTTATGATAATCAGAAACAGATTGTCATCTCCTCAGACTGCCCTCCAAAAGAGATTCCCAACCTTGAAGAACGTTTCAGTTCAAGATTCGAATGGGGTTTGATTGCAGATTTAAAACCTCCAGACATTGAGACAAGAATTGCCATTCTTAAGAAAAAATCTGAGTTAGAAGGAATCAACCTCCCTGAAAGCGTGGCTCTTTACATTGCAGATAAAGTTCATTCGAACATAAGAGAGTTAGAGGGGTATTTAAGGAGAGTAATCGTCTTTTCCTCTCTAAGAGGAGAACCAATTGACCTTGAACTGGCTAAAGAAGCCTTAAAGGGATTGCTTGATGAAACAGAAGTTTCTGTGACTGTGGAAAAAATACAGAAGGTGATTTGTCATAGATTTAAAATTAAGCTTTCTGAATTGAAATCTAGAAACAATTCTCCAAAAGTTGCTTTTCCCCGACAAATTGCCATGTATTTGTGCAAGGAGTTGAGTAAAAGTTCTCTGCCTGAAATAGGTAGAAAATTCGGTGGAAAACATCACACAACAGTCTTACACAGCATTAGAAAAATTGAAAAGCTCAGGTCTAAAGACCCGGAATTCAACAAAGAAATAAACAGTTTGATCAGCCAGATTTACTGAAGAATAAATAAATTACGATAGATTTCCACATTTAGTTTGATTTTTATTATTATTTTTAATAATAAGCATATATAATAAGAAATATATAATAAGAAAAAAGTATTTAAAAGGTGAAGAAATGATTTTTTCAATCAATAAAGAGGAAATAGTAGGTGAGCTCCAAATTTTACAGGGGATAGTGGAGAAGAAAAATACAATGCCCATTCTTGCCAATATTCTGTTGAAAGTTAAGAAAGATGAGGTTGAGATGGTAGGTACAGACCTTGAAGTAGGAATGATAACCCATTTCCCGGCCAGGATAGAAGATGAAGGGGCATTGACGGTTTCAGGAAAGAAAATATTTGAAATAGTGAGATCAATTCCTGATGGACAGTTGATAACTTTTAAAGAAATTGAAGGGTTGAGAATGGAAATTACATCCGGAGCAAGCGAATTTAAGATCCTGTGTTTACCACATGAAGACTATCCCCAAATTCCTGAGCCCAGGTTTGAGAAAGGAATATCTCTTCCCTTAGAAGAAGTCAAGGAGATGATAGATAGGGTTTATTATGCTATTACTCAAGAGCAGCGATATTATCTAAACGGCGCGTTGATGATAATCAAGGATAAATCGATAGAGCTGGTTAGTACGGATGGCCATAGATTATCGTACACAAAAAAGGAGCTGGAAGGATTGAAGATAGGAGGTGAATTGAGAGGAATAGTTTCCAAAAAAACCTTGGGAGAAATAAAAAAACTAGATGGAGAGGATATTGAGTTTGACCTGGACGAAAACAATCTTTTTTTCAGGGTAAAAAATAAGACATTAATTTCAAGAATGATTGAAGGGAAGTTTCCTAATTATGAGGCTGTCATGCCGCGGGATAATCCTAATAGGCTTTCTTTTTCTCGAGATGAAATGGCTAGCTCAATAAAAAGGGTTTCTCTTCTTTCATCCGAGAGGTCAAAAGGCATTAAACTTTTCCTCTCAAAAAAACAAGTTGACCTCTTCTCTTCGAGTCCGGAAATGGGAGAAGCTCATGATAGAATACAAGTAGATTATGAAGGGAAGGAGATGGAAATAGGATTTAATTCTCAATACCTCCTTGATTTCTTGAATACAGTTAAAAACGAAAGAGTTGTAGTTGAGATTAAAGATGAGAATAGTGCCGTGATGATGAAGCCAGAAGTTGACGATGAAATTCAGTATTTATATGTATTAATGCCCATGAAAATCTAACCGAGGGGTGAAAAGGGATATTTTTTCCCTAACGTTTTAAGTTTTCCCTTCGAATCGACAATAATCACTCCATATTCGGGATAGAGGCGGATTATTTTTTCTTGTTCAGGCGAAACAAAGAGAGCCGTAGAAAGAGCGTCGCATATCGTCGTTTCAGGTCCGACTACCGTTACACTTTGATAAAAAGAGGAAGGGAAGCCCGTAAATGGATTAAACACATGATGATATCTTTTTCCCTTGACCTCAAAATAGCGCTGGTAGTCGCCGGTTGTTGAAGCGCCTAAATTGGAAATCGAGAGTATACCTAAAAAACCAGGTTCGCGAGGATGTTTAATTCCTATCTTCCACGGCTTGTGCTCAGGGTTTTGCCCCCAGCAAAAAAGGTCTCCTCCTGCGTTTATAAATCCATTTAAGATTCCCCTTTTCCTAAGTTCTTGAGAAGCCAAGTCGACGGCATACCCCTTTGCAATTCCTCCCCAGTCAAGCTCCATACCCTCAGGGAGCCAGAGAGAATTTTCATCTATTTTTATTTTTTCCATTCCCACATGCTTGAGCGTTTCCTCAATCTCAAAGAGATGAGGGACTCTGTATGCTTTATTCTTAAAGCCCCAGACCTTCGAAAGAGCTCCGACACTAATATCGAAAGAGCCTTGAGAGTCATGATGAATCTTGAGTGCGATCTTGAATAATTTTATTAGTGAATCTGAAGAATTGTTGTAGGATTCTGGTGAAAATTCTTTTTCAATCGACTCAAACAAATTTCCCACAACTTTCTCGCCGTTCTTGAATTGAGAAGGAGTGCAAAGAAGTTTAATTTCGCACACCGTATCGAAAAAAAGAAGGGTGGAGGAATGCCAAGCCACTTCCCTTTTGCAGGATAAATAAAAGATGATAAGGAATAAAGGGAAAAAAACTATAAGGAGAGATGATTTTTTATCCAACTGATGTATCTATTGAAGGAGAGGGGTTTATCTCCAGGATGAAATGATTGGGAGCGCAGATGATGCGCTCTCCCTCAAGGGAGGCAGGAGGGGTATGGCAGCAGATTTTTTGGGAGCAGGAAGATGATTCTACCCATGCCTTCCTTTTCTCAATTTTTACACAGATTTCATGTTGCTTATGGCGGAAGAGATAAATCTTGTCTATTTTAAGAGATAAAATTGCTCTTTTTCTCCCCATGAAGAATACGGTAGCCTCCTCTCCTGAAGATAAAGAAGGAAAACCTTTCTTTAAAGTAGCAGTGGTTAAGAGAGAAGAAGAGGGATTCCTTTTGACCATTTCTTTCCAGAGATGAATTAGTTTTCCTGACCTTATGTCTTTCACCCTTCCCTTTTCAACAAGGGAAAAGGAGGGAAGGCTTTCTCTGCTTAAGAGATTATGATTGAGGATAAAAGAGGCAGTTGAGGTGTTTTTAGCTACCTCCCAGCCGTTAGCAGAAAACGATTTTTCGAGCTGCATTCTATAAGGAGTATTTTCCGGAAACCAAACTCTGCGGCCGAAATTGATACCTCTCTCTCTTAAGTCATAAAGAATCTGGGGCAAAAAATCATGCGGAAAATCGGATATTAAATGGAGGCTGAGAGTTGAAGGTTGTCTCTCATCTGCATTTAAAAAATGGGATAAGAGCGGAGTAAGGATGATTGAACCCAGAAAGGAACGTCTATCCATTGTCCTCTCCTTTATTTAAGATTGAAATTATAACAGGGTAAAGGGTGAGTAAGTTTTTTTTTCGAAAACGGTTTAAAAGTAAAAAGCCACAGATGAAGAGGCCAGAGAGAAGCCCCGCGATGCTCAATATCTCGGGAGAAAAAACAACCAACCGTGAAGACAAAAAGCCTAGTCCCATTCCCAGAAGAGAAGATAAAAGCAGGAAGCCGAAGATAGAGATTAAACTTCTAGTGTAAGAGTCTTCAGGAACCTCGATTGTCACCATGTCTCCAGGTTTTGCCCCAAGAGGATTTTTAACGAGCAAGAGCCTGGAATCTGGGTCATCTCCTCTGCATAGATTGCGTGCTGAGCATCTCTCGCACGCCGTGAAGAGGCATTGGACTTCTACCCGTGAGAATTCCCCTTCGATGCTTATAACTTTTGCTTTATCCTTCATCCCTCTTCTCCAGCCTTCCTATTGCTCCTGTTGGACATTTTTCTATTTCAAGAACCTGCTCATCTTTAATTTTATTATAATCAATTATTTTGGCAAGGTTGTTTTCCATTATGATTGCTTCTGGGGCTGCCCTGGCACATATTCCGCAGGCAATGCAGGCATTGTGACACGCTTTTTTTGACACAGCCCCTCTATCCTTGGAACGACAGAAGACAATTATTTTGTGAGAGAGAGGATGGAGTTCAATGATGTTTCGCGGGCAGGCCTCGACGCACTTTCCACAGGCTGTACATTTATCTTCTCTTACCTCTGGCAGGCCATCTTCATTCATGAACATGGCGTCAAAAAGACATGCCCTCACGCAGTCGCCGAGGCCCAGACATCCGTAGCTACAAAGCTTGTTCCCTCCTATTAGCTGAGCTCCAAGGCAGGTAGGGATGCCTGCGTAATTTCCTCTGGGTTTAGCTGCTTGCCACGTGCCCCGACAATGGATTCTTGCTACTTTCTTAATCACTTCTCCAGCTGAGATACCGAGGGTCTCAGCAATTTGCTTTGCAACCTGTTCTCCTCCAACAGGACAGCTGGATGGAGAAGCAGACCCTTTTACCACTGCTTCGGCAAAATTGCGGCAACCTGAAAAACCACATGCCCCGCAGTTTGCCTGAGGGAGTATTTCAGCGATTTTTTCCACCCTGGGGTCTTCCTCTACCCGGAGTTTCTTATAGGCAAAGACAAGACCAACAGAGAAGAGGAGGCCGAGCCCTCCCATGGTTAAGATTGGGACCAGGAGATTCGTCATTTTATCATTCCCGAAAATCCGAGAAAGCCAAGGGCCATAATTCCTGCAACGATAAGAGCAATTGAAGCTCCTCTGAGAGGCTCTGGTAAGTCCGAGATTTCAAGTTGCTCTCTAATCCCTGCCATCAACAGTATGGCTAGAGTAAAGCCAATTCCCGACCCAACCCCAAAGACAACGGCTTCGATGAACCCATAATCTTTGAGGGCGATGAGGAGGGCAAGACCCATGATGCAACAATTCGTGGTGATCAGGGGGAGGTAGATTCCCATTGCCTGGTAAAGCGGAGGGCTCATTTTACGGATAAACATTTCAACCAGCTGAACAAGCGAGGCGATGACCAGGATGAAGGAGACAATCTGGAGGTAATCCAGATTGTAAGGGATGAGGATCAAGTGGTTTATGAGCCAGGAAACAGAGGCGGTGATGGTCATCACAAAAGTTACAGAAAGACCCATGGAAAAAGCAGAATCAAGTTTTTTACTCACCCCAAGAAAAGGACAGATTCCAAGGAAGTAGTGGAGCACGAAGTTGTTGATTAAGATGGATGAGACAAAGATGGTGAAGATATCCACTTCTTTAACTCCTTGACTTTAACTTTTTCTCAATTTGAATGGCAAGGGCAAGGAGGATGCCCAGAGTCATGAAGGCTCCGGGAGGAAGGATCATGATCAACCAGGGTTTAAACCAGCTCCCCAGGACTTGATAGCCCAGAAAAGTCCCTGAACCCAGGATTTCTCTTATAGAGCTGAGGATGAGAAGTCCAAGCATAAACCCGGCGCTCATACCCAAGGCATCGATGAAAGAGCGACCGACAGGGTTCTTTGAAGAGAATGCCTCTTGTCGAGCAAGTATGATGCAATTTACTACTATAAGAGGGACGTATGGTCCCAGGCTTTTAGAAATCGAAGGGAAGAAGGCTTGAAGAAAGCGATCGGCGATGGTGACGAAAGTGGCGATGATGACAATGTAACTTGCAATTCTAACTTGAGGTGGAAAGATTTTTTTTAGGGAAGAAATAATCACTGAGCTGAAGATTAACACAAAGGCGACTGCCAATCCCATAGCAATCCCATTGATTACGGCATTGGTCACAGCAAGGGTGGGGCACATTCCGAGCAACTGACGGAAGATAGGGTTCTCTTGCCAAAGTCCTTTATAAAAATCTTCTGCAAGAGTCCTATTCTTCATCTTTTTCCTCGCCTAAGAGCTCTCGCTCCAATTGCAACCCCTTCAGGAGCTTAAGGGAAAGATTTACTGTTTTTAAAACGGCCTCAGATGAGATTGTAGCTCCGGTAATGGTGTTGACTTCGGAAGGGGAGAGTTCTTGTGGAGAACTTGCTGCAGGCTTGCGGAGCTTGAGTTCTGTTGTGCAATCTTTCTCTTCCCAGTATCTCAAGAAAGATTCCTCATCTGTTATTTTTGCGCCCAGGCCAGGGGTCTCTTTCTGTTCAAGAACGGCAAGTTTTCTTATCTTGGTAAGGGCGGGATTAGTTCCAAACATAAGCACAATTTTATCCTGAAAGCCTACTCCTGAAGCATGTATGGCATAACCTCTTAATACTCCAGAAGCATCTTTTCCAGCGTAAATGGTAAGCCCTTCTCCTTCATATAATTTTTGGCTGGAACTTGCGCCAGGGACTACCGCGAGGATGGCTTCTTCTATCTCTTTCTCTCTATTTAGGGCTATTCTCTCTTTGGTTAAGAGTCCCACCGTGGCAAGAAATCCACCTGAGAGAAGACCCACACAGGTAAGAACTAGAATTATTCTTGCTGAGAGACTCATTTTCTTCTTCTTTCTCCCAAAATTCGTGGTCTGGTAAATCGATTTAAGAGTGGAACAAAGGCGTTCATGAAAAGGATGGAATACATGACTCCTTCGGGGAAACCACCAAAGAGACGAATTAGAGAGATGATTAATCCTATGCCAACCGAATATATCCATATTCCCGTCTTATGGAGAGGAGAGGTGACCATGTCAGTAGCCATAAAGAAAGCTCCTATAAGAAGCCCTCCTGCGAAGAGATGGAAGAGAGGAGGGGCGAATTTAAAGGGACTAGCAATCCAGAGCGCCCCTGTGAAGATAAAGAGAGAGGTTATTATTCCCAAGGGAATACGCCAGTCAATGGTTCGACGGTAGATTAAATATGAAGCTCCAAGGAGAATGGCGAAGGCAGAAGTTTCACCCAAACATCCGCCAATATTTCCCCAGAAAAGTTCCTTTAAAGGAGTGAGGGTGCCGAGAGAAAGAGCATGTTGGAACTTTAGATTCCCGAGGGGGGTGGCGAAGGTGGCCGTATCTACCTTCAGGGTGACAGGTGGAATCCAGGTTGTCATGGCCACAGGAAAGGCACTCTGCAGAAAAGCGCGCCCTACGAGAGCAGGATTAAAAATATTATAGCCCAGCCCTCCAAAAACCTGTTTGCCCAGCGAGATGGCTACAAACGCACCTAGAACTGCAATGTCGAGGGGAATGGATGGGGGGAGGGTCATCGCCAGGAGGAGTCCGGTTATGATTGCAGAGCCATCCAAGATGAAGAAGAAGGGTTTCTTTCTCAGCCAGAGGAAAAGAGCCTCTGTCGTTAGAGAAGCAAGAACACAGGAGAAGAGGAGGACCGCAGCCCTCAATCTGAAAAAATAGAGAGACGCTGCAATAGGGGGCACAAGTGCTAAAACCACAGTATACATGATTCTTGGAACAGATTCTCTATCCCTCAGATGTGGAGAAGATTGTAAGATCAAGGTTTTCTCTACCTTACTCATCATTCCTTCTTTTTCTTTCTGATGCTGAAGATTCTTGACTTTCCGATTCGAAGCCAGTGAACAAGAGGAATTTTTGCCGGGCAGACATATTGGCAACAACCGCATTCAATACAATCGAGCACCCCCCAGGCCTCGGCGTTTTCTAAGTCATCATATTTCACGTATTTTATGATTTGCGTGGGAACAAGGCCCATGGGGCAATGAGAGATGCATCGGGAACAACGGATGCAGGGAAATTCAATAAAGGAAGGGGCCTTTTCCCAGGCTAAAATTCCAGAAGTCCCCTTTACCACAGGGACTTCCAAAAGGCCCTGTGAAACCCCCATCATCGGGCCTCCCATTACTACCAAGGAAGCGTTGTCATTCAATCCCCCGCAGAAATCTAATACATTCTTGAAAGGTGTCCCAATCCGAACCAAGAGGTTCTTGGGTTCTCTGACAGCATCTCCTGAGACTGTAAGCGCTCTTTCGTAGAGAGGCTTGGCTTTACTGACAGCCTCCCAGATTGCTTTGGAGGTGCCCACATTCTGGACCACAACTCCGACATCAAAGGGAAGGCCCCCTCTCGGAACCTCTCGTCTAAGGAGGGCGAAGATGAGGTTTTTTTCTGCTCCCTGAGGATATTTTGTCTTTAAGAGCACAACCTTCACTTCGGGTCTTTTGCTCTTTGGGGATAAGATTTCAAAGGCCTTTTTCTTGTTATCCTCAATCCCGATGATTATTTTCTGTGCCCCGCATGCAATCCGAATCAGCTCTGCTCCATTAAGGATGTCATCTGGGTATTCAATCATCAGCCTGTAATCAGAGGTAAGGAATGGTTCACATTCACACCCATTGATGATTACTGTATCAATGGGTTTGTCTTTTGGCGGAGTAAGTTTTACAGAGGTTGGGAAAGCTGCGCCCCCAAGACCGACAATCCCTGCCTCCCTAACTCTATTCCGAATCTCATCTGGTGTAAGGGTGAAGGGATCCTTTGAGTCCTTAGGCCCTTCTTCGGTGCGATCTTTCCCGTCATTGGCTATACTTACGCTGAGTACAGGGCTACCAAGAGGATGGGGGAAGTCTTCAACGGCGAGAACTTTTCCGGAAACACTTGCGTGGACGGAAGAAGAAAAGAGAGATTTCCCTTCTCCTATTTTTTGGCCTAGATAAACTTCATCTCCCTTCTTGACCAAAGGCTGAGCAGGATTGCCGAAGTGCTGGAGGAGAGGAATCATCACCCTTTCTGGCGGAGGCATTTTTTCAAGGGGCTTGTTTTCTGTACTCTCTTTTAATTCAGGAGGATAAATACCACGGGGAAATGTGGCAAGTCTCATCGTAACAATCAGGATTAAATATATAGATGTGAATTTTAATCATCTTTTCTTCCGCTTGTCAACCTCGCGAATTGCCTCACTTAGAATCTATATGAAAATGACTCATTGCTCCATGAGAAAATCTACTCAAAAATTGTTCAAAAGGAAAAGACAAGAAATGATAAAAGAGATGGTCTCTAATTATCAGCTAAGAAGGTAAGGCGTATAAGTTTTAGTAGAGATTCTTACTTGAGGGAATGATTATGGTTTGGTATGGATTTCCTCATGAGGCAACAAGCTCTAATCTTCCCCTTCAATCAGTTTTTAATTGAAAAACACCTCTGCTCCTCAGCCAAGGAGAGCACCAAAGGAATTTGTGGAGGAATCGCTGCTCCTCAGGTTTTTTACTTCTGCTTCTCCTTCTTTTCCCCTTTCTTAATTTTTCTCTTCTTCGAATTAGTTGATAGATATCTAGTTTTGAAAAGAAATCGGTAGAGAACATCTTTTGCCTTTCAAAGTAATGACTAATAAATCCGCGGCGAGCGCTTAACTCTTAATCTTCCCAGGCCACAAAAATTATATCTTTTATTCACAAATCAAGCATAAAAAATTTTATCTATCCGTCAAGAGATTAACCATGGCGGAGAATATTTATTTTGTTTTCGAATCGAAAAACGAAGACAAAAGAGACTATTGATTTTTTAAAGACAATGTAGGATAAATCTAAAAAGACGAAAGAGGTTGAGGAGCTCGATGAAGATCACAATCAAAGAAGTAAAAAGCCGCAAGGATTTGAGGGAGTTCATTTATCTCCCGGAGAAAATCCACGCCACTCACAAGACATGGGTTCCTCCTCTTTATTTTGACGAGTGGAAATATTTCAACCCAAAAAAGAATAAGGCCTTTTCCTATTGTGAAACCACCCTTCTTCTTGCCTTGAGAGAGGAGCAAGTAGTGGGAAGGATAATGGGGATTATAAATAATCGCTACAACAGTTACAAAAAGGAGAAAACAGCGAGATTTGGCTATCTTGAGACATGGGAAGATGAGGAGGTGGTTAGAGCTTTACTGGAAAAGGTTGAGAACTGGGCAAAAGAGAGAGGAATGGAGAAAATCGTCGGGCCTTACGGTTTTTCAGACCAGGATCCTGAGGGCTTTCTGATCAAGGGTTTTGAAAATCGGGCTACAATAGCCACTTACCATAATTTTGATTGGATGCCAAGATTCGTAGAAAAAATGGGTTACACAAAGGATGTGGATTATTTTGTTTACAAATTAGAAGTTCCTAAACAGGTCCCTGATTTCTACCTTAAGATTTATGAAAGAATAAAGAAGAGGGGAAATTTTGAAATCCTTGAATTTCGGAAGAAAAAAGACCTCAAACAATGGATTAAGCCTGTGCTCGGGCTGATGAATGAATGTTATACCCAGAGCAACATTTACGGTTATACACCTCTTGATGAAAGGGAGATGGAAGACTTAGCTAGGAGATATTTGCCTTTGATTGACCCTCGCTTTGTGAAAATAGTAAAAAAAGATGAGGAAATTATTGCTTTTATCGTCGGCCTTCCAGATTTTACCCAAGGTATCCAGAGAGCAAGGGGAAGGCTTTTCCCGTTTGGCTTTCTAAAAATCCTTAGGGCTGCTAAGAAAACTAAACAGCTGGATTTGCTCTTAGGGGCGATTAAAGAAAGATACAGAGGACTAGGGATTGATGTGCTCATGGGTGTGAAGATGATTCGCTCGGCTCAAGAGGCTGGCTTTGAGGTTATCGATACCCATCATGAAATGGAGTCAAATCTACGAGTAAGAGCCGAGATGGAAAGAATGGGGGGAAAAATTTATAAAATCTATCGGGTCTATAAGAAATGGCTATAAAACAAGTTGCTATTTTGCCTCTGCCCAGTTTATCCCCCAGGAAAGATGAACTTTTAAGGGGACCTTTAAAGGGAAAACCTTTTCCATTTTCTGGCGGACGAGGGATTCCATTTCCTCTCTCTCTCCATCGGGCACTTCAAAGACAAGTTCATCATGAACTTGGAGAATCATTTTTGAGTTGAGTTTTCTTCTCTTCATTTCTTTCCAGATATCTACCATGGCTTTCTTCATCAAATCGGCTGCTGTGCCCTGGATGGGAGTGTTAAGGGCGATGCGTCTTCCTGCAAGCTGAGAAGCCTTGTTTTTATGTTTAAGCTCGGGTATGGAGCGTTTCCTCCCAAAAATCGTTTCTGCATAACCTTTTTCGCTTGCCTCCTTGACTTTCATGTTCAGGAAATCCTCGACTTTTGGATGCTGGGAGAAATAAACCTGGATAAATTTCTGCGCCTCGGAAGGAGTGGTTTCCAATTCTCTGGCGAGAGAAAAAGCCGAGGCACCATAGATGATGCTGAAGTTAATTATCTTTGCTTTCCTGCGCATCTCTTCTGGTGAAAGAGAGGAGAAAGCACCAAAAACTCGGGTCGCGGTTTCTTGATGAATGTCTCTGTCGCTGAGAAAGGTTTCGATAAGCACGGGGTCTTCTGAGAGATGAGCCAAGACCCTGAGTTCAATCTGAGAGTAATCGGCACGAAGGAAAAAGCAATTTTGTTCGGGGATAAAAGCCTCGCGGAACTTACGTCCGAGCTCTCCCCTTGCAGGGATATTCTGGAGATTAGGATCGCTGCTTGAAAGCCTTCCTGTTGCGGTTACAGTCTGATTGTAAGAAGTGTGAATCCTTCCTGTATCGGGATGGATGAGAAGGGGGAGGGAGTCGGCGTAGGTTGATTTCAATTTTGAGAGCTGTCTGTATTCGATGAGATATCTTGCAATGGGAAAAGAAGGAGTAAGGTCCTGTAAGACATTAAAATCTGTTGAATATCTCTTGGATCTCCTTGTCTTTTTTGAAGAAGGAAGATTCATTTTTTCGAAGAGAATATGGCCCAGTTGCTGGGGAGAGTTGATGTTGAATTCGATTCCTGAGATGTGGAATATTTTTTCTTCAAGATATTTAAGCTCGCATTCTAGTTCAAGGGAAAGGGCTTTTAGAACTTCGGGGTCAATTTTAACTCCCCACTTTTCCATATCTGCGAGGACATTGATGAGCGGGAGTTCAATTTCTCTGTAGAGTTTATCCAGATTTTTTTCTTTAACCTTCTTCCAGAGAAGGCTGCTCAGTTGGAGGGCAAGGTCTGCGTCCTGACACGCATAGGGAGTTACCTTCTCGAGGGGAATCTTGTTTACCGTGACTTCTTTTTGCCTTTTTCCCACTAGCTCCTCATAAGAGATGGTTTTTGTCTGGAGGTAATGAAGGGCGATTCGATCGAGGCTGTGTTTTCCCCAGTTTGGCTCTAACAAGTAAGAAAGGACCATGGTGTCTAGGTCAATTCCTTCGAGTTTTAACCCTTCCTTTTCTAGGACAATGGAGTCATATTTTATGTTCTGCCCTATTTTCCTCACCGAGGAATCAGAAAGAATCTTTTTAAGAAGCGAAATTGCCTTTTCCACCGGAATCTGGGGAGGTGCTCCAGGATAGTCATGCCTCAGGGGAATATAGAAGGCCTCATTCTCCTCCCAGGATAATGAAAGCCCTACAAGCTGAGCTCGAACAGGAAACGGACTTGTGGTTTCTGTATCTAGGGCCAGAAAGCCTTTTCTTTTCGCTTCATTAAGGAGAGCCTGAAGTTCATCCTCGTTGAGGACTGCTTTATATTTTTTCTTTGTGTCATCTGTTCTTCGTGAATAATCCTGGAGGAGGGAGGAAAACTCAAGTTCATGAAGAAGAGGAATTAGTTCCCGGTAGTTTGGCTCAGAAACTGAGAGTTTTTCTAAGTCAAGGCTCAAGGGAAGATCCCTTTTGACTTTTGCCAGTTGTTGACTTATTTTCAGGCGATCAAGATTTTGTCTTATGCTTTCTCTCAAGCGAGGATTCTTCACCTTTTCAAGGTTACAGATGAGATTTTCAAGCGAGCCAAATTCCTTGAGCAGAGTCTTTGAGGTTTTTTCTCCAATTCCTGGGACCCCCGGGATGTTATCAGAAGGGTCTCCCCAGAGGGCAAGAACATCTGCCACCTGTGAAGGAGAGACGCCGAAAGAGTCTTCCACGCTCTTCTCATCCAGATAAATCTCTTTTGCCGGGTTGTAAAGGGTTGTTTTCTCGTCCACAATTTGGAGTAAATCTTTATCCGTGGAAACAATGACAGTATGAATGCCCCTCAATGAAGCAAGACGGGCAAGGCTGGCGATGACGTCATCAGCTTCATAATTTTCATACTCAAAAAAGACGAGGTTAAGTGCATTGATCAGTCTTTTGAGCACAGGGAGCTGACTCATCAGATCCTCTGGCATAGGCTTGCGGTGGGCCTTGTATTCTTTGAAGGCTTCGTGGCGGATGGTAGGTCCTTGAGTGTCGAAGACAATCCCCAGGTAATCAGGTTTCTCCTTTTCCCTGAGTTTCTTCAGGGTGGTAAGAAAGCCATAGATGGCATTGGTGGGGAATCCTTCAGAGGTTGAAAGTCTCTGGATGGCGTAATAGGAACGATAAAGGAGAGAATTTCCGTCGATAAGGAAAAGCCTCTTTTTTTCCGTCAAAAAAAGTAAACCTCAAGGAGATAAAAAGCGATCAAATTTTCCTTCAGAAATTTCTTTAAGAATCTGTCTGTGTTGAGTCTTTATGATTTGATTTATTTTTTCATTCAAGTCAGGGCTGTTGAGAAAAGATGTGTAGAAAGTTTTCCGAGAGGCAAGGACCTTTCCCGAGCAATAGATGAGGGATTCCACATACTGTGCCCCTAATCCTTTATCTTGAGTCTGGATGTGGAAGATGACGCCTTTATGCTTTAATTCAGTGTTGAATCCTTGCATCAATTTTTCATTATTATTATACATTGAATGGGCAAGATATCAAGCCAATAAAATAATCATAAGACACCTTATTTTTATTTAGGCATTCGGATTTAAACGAAACTTCTCTTTCCATCTTCAAACATATAAATAAAAGGCAGAAGATTAAGTTTTATGAAGAGCCTTACCAAGAAGCCAAGGATTCCCTAATTTATTTCTTTACTTAAATCCCTCATTTAATTTTTCAATGTGTTTATGGTTCTCATGACAAGGCCAATCTAGAGCTCGAAACTTAAAAAGCGGAGGTTGAGTTGAGCTATTATTCCTGATTTTTTCCTGCACCTCAAAGCCGAAAGCAAATAGCCTTCCCAATCCTTAGTCCCCGTTAGACCAGGCTCGATTTTCTAGGCCCTTTCCCCTCTCTTTTTCGAATTATGTTTTTTCAAGTGTTGCCGTGCCTTAATTCTGGATATAAAGATTCTCTCTAACCTTTCTTTTTCCTTTCTTGAATAAATTTTAAAGATTAGCTGGCATTTTTGGGCAACCTTTTCGGCTGATATACAGTCGCTATATTGGGGAAGAATCCGATGAACAAAAAGATTATTATCTTGACCACTTTCCTTCCTTTATCAATCTTAAGCTCTTCTTATTTATCCACGCAGGCAGGGCAGATTCTCAGGGGAAAAAACTTAAAATCTTTCTGATGTCGAAAAAATTTATGGTCTTGCCCTATTCTGGAAGGAAGCAGACTACAATTTCGCCTTCTCTGACCAGGTTCCATCCAGATTCCATCCAGAACTTGATTGGGAGAAAGTTTTCAAAGATTTTATACCTGAAGTATTAGGTACGAAATCTACACTTGAGTATTATTTAGTCTTTGAGAAATTTTCAGCACTTTTGAAAGACGGACATACTCAAGTCTTCCTTCCTGAGGAATTACAGGACTCCTTTGACACTCCCCAAACCTTTCTCAAACCAGTTCAACGATGAGGAATCGTTGTCAATGTGGGGATTTCCCTGAAAGATAAAATTCCTCTTGGGTCAGAAATAATTTTAATAAATGGAATACCTACGGAAAGGTATTTAAAGAAGGAAGTATTCCCTTATATATGCAGTTAGAGAGACTTCTGTACTATGAAATCTCGGGATAAAAAGGCTATTACTGGGATTAAAAGACACGGAAGTTCAGATTACGATTCAAGCACCTTCAGCAGAGACAAAAATGCTCGCTCTTAAAAGAAATAGCTCAGCGCAAAGAGAGGATTGGGTCATAGAAAGAGCAAATGAGAAGAAAATTTTAAAATTAAGGTTACGGGGAAAAAATATCGCCTATATAGCTCTAAACAGTGTTAATCAGAAGAAAATTATTGATGATTTTGAGAAGATTCTCCCCCAGCTTTACAAGTGCAAGGGAATAATTCTTGATCTCAGGAAGAATTAAGGAGGGAGCTTGGGCATCGGTTTTTCCATCTTACAGCATTTCACAGAAAGACCATTTCTTAGTTCGAAGTGGAAAGCAAGAAAGCATATAGCTGCTTATAAGGCGTACGGTCAATGGGAAAATGAAGATGAGGAATTTAAGAGATATAGAAGCTATTATGAAGGGACTGTATGGCAGGAAGAAAAATCCGAGACAATAAAGCCAGAGGAGGGGAGGGAAATAGGCGCCCCTGTGATTGTCTTCATTGGGCATGAAACCTGTTCAGCTGCTGAAGATTTTCTGGTCTCCATGGATTCCCTTCAGCGAGGAATCTATGTGGGGAAACCAACCTGCAGAAGCACCGGACAGCCCCTTTTCATCGATTTACCAGGAGGCGGTTCTGAGAGATGTCAATGGTCATCCAATTTTTATCCCTTTCGGTCATCGAAAAATTACCCCTCTTTAGTTTCATGTTTGCTCCCTTCCGGGCTCGCGGCTCAAACCAGCTTTGACCTTTTCCTTGAGCCGAGAGGAGTTTCCTCTAATGTTGATGGGAGTGGAGTGATGGAGGATGCGCTCGAGGATGGCTGCGGCAGTGACTAGGTCGCCAAAGCGCTCATTCCCCTAGCGGAAGCTGCGATTGGAGGTCAGAATCATCGCTCCTCTTTCGTAGCGCCGGCAGATAAGCTGGAAGAAAAGATGAGCGCCGTGAGGGTCGATAGGAATGTAACCGATTCTCATCGATGATGGGGACTTGGGCTAGCAGATTTGAGCCTCTCTTCGATCCGCTTCTCAGCGCAGGTCTTGGTCAGGGAGGCGATGAGCGGCGTGGCCTGAATAAAGGAGGTTCGGTACCGTCTCATAACTTCCCTTGGAGCCGCGGTCTCGAAGTTCCTCAAAAATAGACTGGGCACAATAGCCCACTTCGGCCAACCGCTGCCGAATAAAGAGTTCATATGGAGCCAGAAGTCTATCCCCCTTCCGAGGCCTCTCATAGGATGTTAGCTTCTCTGGCGAAGGATCTTGCGAACTGTCTGAACCCTTAACCCCAGGGCTCGAGCGATGGATATTTTGGACTCCTTGAGCTTGAAGCGGCTCTGGATCTCATGCCATAACTCTCCATTAACCATACCCTCACCTCCCGACTCAACGGTGGGGAGGATTATCTCTTTTTTCTGTTCCATAAAGTACTCTCCTCCTTTAACAAAGCGGGGTAAAATTTCAATAACCACAAAAGGTTATTATTCCATGCCCATTCACAGCGAGAATCTGGTAAAAAAGAGACGCTTATCCTGATAAACGCGAATTTGTTGGATACGGGATCTTGCCACATGTTCATGTTGAGCCCACCGTAGATGATCTGACCGCCAAGCGCGATATTATTTTGGAAAAGGAAATTGAAATATTTATTGAAGCAAAAATTAAAATGATTAAGGGAAAGAGTGCTTAGCAAAGACACTGCTAATACCTCTCAAGCTTTGAAGCAGAGCCTTGATTCGATGCCTATCAAAAAAATGCCACTATAGAAATTAGCCAATGTTAAAATTGGGTTGCTTAGGAGGCCTGCGAGAGAATGAAAAATTGCAGGCTCCCAGTCTGGAAGATTTATATGAGGTTAGCCCCCTGCCTTGTGTATATGGAGACGATTATCAAAAGCCTGATAAGGGGCCTCTTTTTGGGAACACCTGCCCCCAAAGGTGGAGAGAGGGAGAGAGTGATGGTGTTTCCTTTTGGTCAGTTCACCCACAGCCCAGAAGTTAAGGGTGAAGTGCTTGAGGGAAAATCCAGCCCGATTCTTCAGAAATTCTTCGATACCAGGCGGTGAAGCGATAAATCCTGAACCGAAGCAGAGAGGTCGCCGGGGGTTTGCAGGCTGCGAAACTTTTCATCTTCGCCGGTCCCTGATGGGTCTTAGCTTAGCAGCCTTAATAATGCACAACAAGCTGGCCATTATCGGGAATATGGAAAGGCACTCGAGCGATAAACTCTAAGTATTCCCTCCGCTCCACTCATAACCTCGAAATAAAGCGTCAAAGAGGGAGAGGCGTTTGGTAAGGTGAATCGAGAAGCTTTCGGCAAAAAAGGAAAAATGGGATAGAGTTAAAAAAATTAAGAAAACTATTGAATAAAAATCAGATTAGGTAATAAAGGGGAGCTTGAAGAATTGAGTGGCATTAATGTTTGTCTGTCTTTGAACAGTTTGAAGATCAATCCCTTTGAGAGAGGAGACTAGCTCAAGGGTAATTCTCACATCTTTAGGTCTTGATTCCCTTCCTTGATACGAGACGGGCGAGTCAGTCTCCAGCAAAATTTTTTCTAGGGGAGTTTTTTTGATGGCTTCCTGATGGGGAGGGCTGTAGGCAAGGGCAGGGGTGGCTGAAATGAAATAGCCTCTAGATAGAATCTCGGCGAGCAACTCAGAAGGCCCGGTATACCAGTGAAAAACTGCTTGCCGAACTCCCTTCTCCTCAACCATTCTCAGTGTCTTCTCATGGGAATATCGAGAGTGAATAATAACAGGTTTATTAAATTCAAAAGCCATATCGAGGATTTCATTGAAAACTTTACTCTGCAGTTCTTTCTTAACCTTGGTCTTGTAATCTAACCCAACCTCACCCAGGGCAATACATTCATGAATATGAGAACGGAGGAAAAGAAGATTTTCTTTTACTTCTTCTTCATTTATTTCCCAGGGATGATAGCCTAAAGCTGGAAAAATATAATTTGGATTTGTCTTTGCAATTTCGAGGATTTTTTTATTTGATTCAAGCCCACTCCCGACGCCAATGATGGCGATGACGCCCGCTTCTTTTGCCTCTTTTATATCCTTAGCAAGGTCAGGTAGTTCCTCAAGGTGGGCATGAACATCGATCAAACCCAAAGTCTCCATTTTTCTTTAGATGATTAATATCTGATGAAACTTCTTCTGTCAATAGAAGAGGAGAAAGTTAGAGGGGGAAGACAGAGGAGTTATTGTGATCAAATGAATTGAAGGTTTATCCATCTCTCCAGCCAGGATTCCTTCTCCACTCCTTGAATCTTCTGAGCCTCAGGCGCCCAGGTGAGTTGGATTCTTTTTAAGCTTATTTTTAATCATTTTTCCTTGAGAATTGGGCAGGATCATGATTTTCTGAATTGATTATCAAGGAATAAATTTTTTCATCTGGAATAAGAGCAATATCTATCAAAGTTTCTTCAGGAAGAAGGATTATTTTAAATTTATGTTGTCCTTGAAGATTTATATTCTTTTATTCAGTTTATTGAGAGAGTAAAACCTATTCTCCTTTCCTCTTCAATAATTCATAGGTCCTCCTCAATTTAATTCTATAGGAAGTAAAAGGCCGATGTTATCCTCTCTGAACTTCCTCTTCGGCCAAAGAGCCGGATTCATACTTTCGGAGTTGATGCCGGAGATAGCCCTGGAAAGGAAGAAAGAATTGGGGAGAACTGAGCAGGATAGCTTCGCTCGAATAGAACTCGAAAAGGTTAGAGCCTGGCTGCAGTCTTGGGGTTCTCTTCTTGAGGAAATCTTCTCTCCATCTTCTCCTGCGAGAGATGGTAATTGTGGCTGAAGCCATTATGACCAGTTTTTGTTTTTTACATAAAAGAGGAGGGAGGAGCTTGGGAGTACACGCATCAAATATAAAAAGCCGTGAAATCATAAATGTTTTTTTCTATGTGCTGGCCAGAGTTGCTTGGGGCTCTCCTCCCATCATAGAAAACAGGTTGATTCCTCCTCATACATTCCTGCCTTTGCAATGTCTAACAAGGGATCACCTGTAGGTTGTAGGGGTGAGGGTGACGATGAGAGAGGGACTTCGGTAAACTAATGGTGAATGTCAGCGCCAGAATGCTGAACAAATATTTTTTTGTGCTAGTCAGCATTCAAAGTCGTTTTTTTGAGTTTTCATTTTGGCTCCTCAAAGTTGCTTTGGAGAGATGAATCCTTCAAAAAGCCTTAAGTCAAGGTTTATGTTGAGCGCTATTCTACTCTCTACGCTAGGATTAAAAAAGATTATCATTCGAATAAAGAGCATCACTCTTATCGTAATAAGCACATGGGAGGAGAAAAGAAAGATAATTTTTCTTATGGCAGAAACAGCGCATTAAGGTCTTCGAAGAATATGAACAGTGCCGGAGTATGATTATGACGTTGGGGTTAAAAGCCTTAAGGAAATAAGGATACCCATGCTTGAATATTGAACTCAATCGAATCTAAATCTAGTTTTCAGTCCAGGTTGAAAATTTATCTCATCCTTGGTAAATAAGGGTTGCTATGCCAAGAATTAAACTAAAACCCCTCCCTCATTATTCTTTTAGTACGGAGATCAGAATCCGCATAACCGATTTGAATTATGGAGGACATCTGGGCAACGATGCGCTTCTCTCGCTTCTCCATGAGGCACGCACCCAGTTTCTTGCTGGGTATGGATTCACTGAGATGAATTGTGGCGGAGTATCTACTACCATGGGAGATGCAGCCATAGTCTATCAGGGCGAAGCCTTTGCTGGGGATGTCCTTAAATTTGAGGTTGCTGCGGGAGAACCCACTCGGAGCAGTTTCCGCGTCTTTTTCCGCGTGACCCGAATTTCAGACAATAAACCGATAGCCCTGGCAGAGACAGGCATTGTCTGCTTCGATTACAAGGAGCGTAAAATCAAGGCGCTTCCTGAGGCTGTAAGAGCCATTTGCCTCTCAATCTCTGAGGAGAGGGATTAATCCTGACTAAAAAAAGCCCCTGCTCTAAAAGCTCGAAGCGGAGATTTAGTCAGAGGGGAATAAATTATAAATATAAAGTCCTAATAAGATATAAAAAAATTTAGTTTTAATTTATGAGTGATGAGCATTTGCCTATTTTTGTCTACTTTATGCTCTTAGTCAATGAGCTTGCCCTGAATTAAGCCTTTTCTTTAAAAATCTTTTCAATTTATTCGAAGAAGCCCACCCATGATTGCATAATTGAAGCAAAGCAATCTTTTTTCAAATGTTGATATTCTGCGTCTCCTCTTACCTTTTTTAGAGAATAATTGACTTTGACAAAATGAATGTGAAGCTCCAATTCGGGATCGCCCAAACCTTTCCCGAGTATTTTCTCAAACCGGAAACGTGGCACAAATTGAAATAAGGAACATTCCCTTAATTATCATTCCTTAACGTGAAGCAGAGCCCGAATGCTCATTTTCTGGAAAACAGAATGTGAAACCCAGACCCAAATCTTTTAAGAAATATAGCCTTGATTTACAAAGAAAGTCTCATCGCGATTTTATGTTAGCAAAATTAGAGAATCTAGGATATTAATGATCAGAAATGATCAGAAAGCCTCGAGAGAGACTTTGGCTGAGGAGTTTTGCAGGGAAATTAATAATGAGAACACCTCTCTAATGAACTTGACGGAGTTGAATCCATTTTTAGTTTCCTGAAAATATCTTTTTAGTCACAATAAGAGCGCATAAACTTGAAGCCATAAATTGAGAAATGGGGTTAATTCCTCGCGGGTCACCTATATGCTTACTTAAAGTTATTTAATTCTAAAGTTCATCTCCAGATTAGTTGATAATTGATAAGTTGATAATTGATAAAAAGTTAGTCTTCGCACCAGGGATTAGAAGATATCATTGAAGAAACCTTAGAAATAAGGGTCGCGATATAAGCTGAAGAATGAAAGATAAGATTAAACAAAGAAATGTATTTCTTTTCCTTTTTCCCTATGAGTTTTTATCAACTGAGCTGGAAAAGAGCCTTTCTAAATTAGCTTGCATTTAGAGCCATGGCTATGCCTAAATGAGGTTCCAAGATTGACAAAGGAAGTTAAGATGATATAATAGAGAAACTTATTTTTTGGAGAAGAAAATGATAATCGATGTAGATAGATTGCCCAAAGAAGGCTTAGAGATTTCCAAGGAATTTGAGTTTTTGAGTGTGGATTTAGTCGAAGAAAGTGCCGTATTTTTTGAACCTGTGACAGCAAAGCTCACTGTTAAAAAAGTTGGGGAGGAGGTTCATGTCAAAGGGAAGATTAAGACTTCTCTGAGCTTCATCTGCAGTCGTTGCCTTTCTCCCTATGAATATCGTGTGGATTCTAGCTTCTATCTTGTCTATTTTCCTGAAGAGTTCGATATTCTAAAGGAGCAACTTGAAGAAGATGATATGAATAAGCTCTTCTACTACCATCGGAGCATAAACATTAGAGAGATTGTCCTGGAGCAACTCAACTTGACTTTCCCCGTCAAGCCGCTCTGTTCTGAGACATGTCAGGGAATATGCCCAGTATGCGGGAAGGTAATAAGGAACGGGGAATGCTCTTGCTTGAGAGAGGATTCGGATCCGCGGCTTCAAAAACTTAAAATATTTCTGAGAGATAAAAACTAAATGGCAAATCCTAAACGAAGACATTCTCATTCAAGAAAAATGAAGAGAAGGGCGCATGATGCGCTACCTATTCCCCCTCTCTCTATTTGCCCCAATTGTGGGAATCCAAAATTGCCTCACCGTGCTTGCCCTGAGTGTGGATTTTATAAGGAGAGGCAGGTTATTGAAGGCGCAGAAGAGTAAAAGGGTTAAGGCATGAGGATCGCTCTGGATGCGATGGGAGGAGACTTCGCACCCCAGGTAACAGTGGAAGGGGCTCTCAAAGCATCTCAGGAATACCAGATTGAAGTCCTGCTCGTCGGTGTGGAAAAACTCATCAAGAAAGAGTTCGCTAAGCTCGGTCGGTTCAAGGGGAAAGTAGACATCATCGATGCCGCAGAGGCCATCGGCATGGGTGAAGGCATCCTTTCCTTCCGGAAAAAACAACGTTCTTCAATCCGGGTCGCCGTGCAACTCATCAAAGATGGTGAGGCAGAGGCCTTTGTTAGCATGGGAAATACCGCGGCGGTTGTCTATATCTCAAAGAAAATCCTCGGCTCGCTCAAGGGGATCGAAAAGCCGGGGCTTTCTCTCCTCGTACCATCTTTAAAGAATCCCACACTTCTCATCGATGTAGGCGCAAGTGTCAATTGCCAGCCTCATCATCTTGTGCAGTTTGCCGTGATGGGGCAGATATTCATGGAAAGTGTCTTGGGTTTGAAGAACCCTCGAATCGGATTGATGAGCATCGGAGAGGAGGACACAAAGGGGAATGAGCTGACGAGAGAAACTTATGAACTTCTAGAGTCCTCCCCCTTAAATTTCATCGGAAATGTTGAAGGCAAGGACCTCTATTCGGGCAAAGCAGACATCATCGTCAGCGATGGATTTACGGGAAATGTTGCCCTTAAGGCAAGCGAAGGAGTGATTGACACTCTCTACAAGATGGCTCGCACAGAAGTGATGAAGGACCTTCTCTCGAAAATTGGGTTCTTCCTGATGAAAAGAAACCTTAAAAGACTTTACAAGAAGATAAACTATGCAGAGTACGGAGGAGCTCCACTCCTGGGGATAAATGGAGTGTGCATAATTGGACATGGCCGTTCGAATTCAACTGCAGTAAAAAACGCCATAAGACTGGCGAGTGAGTTCGTGAAGAACAGGGTCCAAGAGAAGATAGAAAAGGAATTAGGGAAATTTTCTTTTTATTTTGCTGAAGCTAAGGCTTAAGATGAATCTAAAAGATAGAGTTTCTATCGTCACTGGAGCCTCTCAAGGAATCGGGGAAGCAATTGCCAAGGAGCTTGTCCTGGAGGGGGCAAAGGTGGCTTTAGTTGATATCCAGGAAGAGAAGCTGCGCAAGGTTTGCGAGGAAATAAGGGGCGAGGGAGGAGAAGCCTTCAGTTATGTTGTTGATGTTTCTCTTGCACCCAGAGTGAGGGAGGTTGTCGAACGCATATTTAAGGAGCATAAGAGAATTGACCACTTGATAAACAATGCGGGTATCACGAGAGATAGCCTCTTAGTGAGGATGAAAGAGGAGGACTGGGATTCTGTCTTAAGTGTCAACCTGAAAGGGGCTTTCAATTTTTCTAGAGAGGTCATAAGGCACATGCTTTCCAGCCGTTTTGGCCGAATTGTCAACATTTCTTCGGTTGTGGGTTTGATGGGGAATCCAGGCCAGTCAAACTATGCCGCTTCTAAGGCCGGATTAATAGGATTCACCAAAGCATTGGCCCGGGAGGTGGCATCGAGAGGAATTACTGTTAACGCCATTGCTCCCGGATATATCTCTACCTCAATGACAGAGTCTCTCCCAGAGAATGTGAAAAAGATGTTCGTCGAGATGATACCCATGAAAAGATTCGGAACGCCCGAGGAAGTTGCCCATGTGGTCAAGTTTCTTGTTTCAGAAGAGGCTTCTTACATCACAGGGCAGGTAATAAGCGTCAATGGTGGGATGTTTATGTAGCCTGCAAAGAATGTTTTCATAAAAATCCTACTTAAGAGGAGGAAAAATGGAAAGAGACGAGTTACTTAAGAAATTGAAGGAGATTGTTGCAGATAAGCTGAGCATCAATGAGGATCAAATCACAGAAGATGCCTCTTTTATCGATGATTTAGGAGCTGATTCATTGGATACAGTGGAACTCGTCATGGCTCTGGAGGATGAATTTGACCTTGATATCCCGGATGAAGATGCAGAAAAACTGACCACAGTCGGAAAAGCCTTGGATTATATTCTCGAGCGCCTCGCAAAGAAATAAGAAAGGCCTTTGAGAATGGGAAACTCGCTTTCATCCCATACAAATCTCTCCTCGCGACGGGTAGTGATAACTGGAGTGGGGATGGTCTCTCCTTTGGGCGTGGGAAACGAGAAGAACTGGGAGGCACTTCTTAGAGGAGAAAGCGGAATCGGGTTGATTTCTCGATTTGATGTCAGCAATTTCCCGACGAAGATTGCGGGTGAGGTTAAAGATTTTGACCCCTTGCTGTTTATTGATAGGCGTGAAGTTAAGAAGATGGATCTTTTCATCCAGTATGCCCTTGCTGCGGCTCAGCTTGCGGTAGAAGACGCAGAGATTCCTCTGGAGATGCTTGAGGGGGAGAGGTGCGGGGTTTATGTGGGCTCAGGAATAGGAGGAATAGGTTCAATCGAAGAGAATCATAAAGTATTGCTGGAGAAGGGTCCGGGAAGAGTTTCTCCATTTTTTCTTGTTTCTACTATCATTAACGAAGCTGCAGGGCAAATTTCAATCAGGTACAGGTCAAAGGGCCCCAATTCCTCCCCCGCCACTGCATGTACCACCGGTACCCATGCCATAGGCGACTCTTTTAAAATAATTGCTAGGGGGGATGCAGACAGGATGATTGCAGGAGGAGCAGAGGCTCCCATCACTCCTCTGGGGCTGGCGGGTTTTTGTGCGATGAGAGCTCTTTCAGAAAGAAATGATGAGCCTCAGAAGGCATCTCGACCCTTTGATGCCAAGCGCGATGGTTTCGTCATGAGCGAGGGAGCAGGTATTGTGATTCTTGAGGAATTGAGAGTTGCCTTGAAGCGCGGGGCAAAGATATATGCAGAAATTGTGGGCTACGGGATGAGTGGGGATGCGTATCATGTGGCTGCTCCTTGCCTGGACGGAGAAGGGGCTGTGAATGTGATGCGCTGGGCACTTCAAGATGCAGGAGTTGACCCCAGTGAGGTTGATTATATCAATGCTCATGGGACTTCAACTCCTTATAACGATAAGATTGAGACGCTGGCTATCAAGCGTGTTTTTGGGGAACATGCCTATAAAATAGGTGTAAATTCAACTAAATCAATGACCGGTCATCTTCTTGGAGCAGCGGGAGGGATTGAAACTGCTATCTCGGCGCTCTGCATGAGATATCAAATCATGCCACCCACCATAAACTATGAATACCCTGACCCCGAGTGTGACCTGGATTATGTTCCCAACAAGGCAAGGAAAGCGGAGATAAACTACGCCCTCAGCAATTCATTTGGATTTGGGGGGACGAATGGCTCTCTTCTCTTGAAGAGATTCAGCGAATGAGGCCTTTTAGCTTTAAGAGGCTCTGGCGATAAGAAAAGGTTTCAGGCGGATAAATTCCATAAGGTGATTACTTCTTAAAAGGAGAGAGTCTCAAGCTTGAGGAAAAGGTAATCCATCTTCCTTTTCCCCTCTACCCATCTTCGTTCATGGTGTGGGAGTATTATTCAGCACTCCATATCTTAAGCGTGGGAATTGAATGGCTGAAACTCCGGAAAGGCGCTGGGGACCTTAAGTCCGGCTAAGAGAGGAGAGGGAAAAGCAAGAAATGAACCCCTCCCCTCTAATTGCTTCCTTAGGAAAGTTTTTAATGATTGAAGTTTTTGAGCTCGTGAGATATTATTTATGTTTTCAAGAATGGCGACTTTTCTTGAATATAAAAAATAATTAACAACCTGAGGGAAGGAGGACTAATTGGAAATTATAGTCTTTGTAAAAAGGGTTCCTGATACTGAAGCAAAGATACGCATAAATCATGAAACAAATTCTATCATCGAAGAAGGCTTGAATTTCATCATCAGTCCTTACGATGAGTATGCAGTCGAAGAATCTCTTCGCCTCCGAGAGGCAAAAGGAGGGAAGGTAACCGCCGTCTCGGTTGGTCCAGAAGAAGCCCTCGTGGTGCTCAAGAAATGTCTGGCGATGGGAGTGGATGAGGCTCTGCTTGTGAAAGATACAAAGGCTGAGTCTTATGACGGGTTGAGGGTGGCAAGGATAATCGCACGCACGGTTCAGAAAAAATTCCCTCAATTCAATTTGCTTTTCTTCGGAAAACAATCTGTGGGGGCTGACAACTCCCAGGTTCCGGCGATGGTCGCCGAGCTGCTCCAGTTGCCGCAAGTGACGGTGGTCACCAAAGTTGAGATAGAGGGGGAAAGAGGAATCGCCCATCGCGAAATTGAGGGAGCATTAGAAAAGGTTGCTTTTTCGCTTCCGGCGGTAATCAGTGCCCAGAAAGGATTGAATGAACCTCGCTATGAAACCTTGAAGGGCATCATGCTGGCTAAGAAAAAGGAAATCCCCATCATCTCTCTCGCGGATTTAGAACTTAGAGAGGAAGAGGTTCAGCCTCTACTTGAACTTAGGAAATTAGAGTCTCCACCACCAAGGCAGGGAGGGAGGGTAATCAAGGATGAACCTCAGGAGGCAGCCCGAAAACTTGTCGAATACTTGCATAACGAGGCGAAGATTATCTGATTGGAGGGAATAATGCTTACTGTTTTTATAGAAATTAGAGAAGAAAAAATAAAGAAGTCATCTTTTGAGGCTCTCTCTGAAGCGAAGAGAAGAGGAGAAGAACTTGGAGTTGAAGTCTACGGAGTAATGGTGGGAGATAATTTAGATTCCCTTGCTCCGGAAGTCTTCCGCTATGGGGCTTCCAAAGTTTACCTCTTAGAGAACCCGCTCCTCCGCAGCTACTCAGCTCAGGGATATTCCATGGCTCTTTTTTCTCTGTTTGAAGAAATAAAACCAGAGATTATCTTCTTTTCTGCTAGTTCCATGGGCAAGGACCTCGCACCTCGACTTGCCGCCAAGCTTGGAGTTGGACTCGCTTCTGACTGCATAAAGACTGAAATAAAAGAAGGAAGGCTTGAAGTTGTGAGGCCTATCTTTGCCGGCAAGGCTCTGGCAACATTCAGGCTAAAGAGCATGCCGCAGATGGCGACCCTGAGACCGAATGTTTTTCCTCTTCTTGAGCCTCGAGAATTTCAAGGAGAGATAATCAAGAAAGAGGTGAAGGTAGAGGAAGAGCAGATAAAGGCAAAAGTACTCGAGGTCTTGAAGGAAGAGGGGGCAGAGCTTGATGTCACCGAGGCAGATATCGTGGTAAGCGGAGGGAGAGGGATGAAGGGCCCAGAAAATTTTCAATTACTCAGAGAGCTTGCTGCAATTTTACCTCATTCAGCCGTAGGAGCCTCGCGCTCTGCAGTGGATTCGGGCTGGATTGACCATCAGCATCAGGTTGGTCAGACGGGGAAAACCGTCTCCCCAAACCTTTATCTTGCTTTCGGAATTTCAGGGGCAATACAACATCTAGCGGGGATGTCTTCTTCCAAACACATCGTGGCCGTGAATAAGGATCCTGAGGCACCAATCTTCAAGGTTGCAGATTTTGGAATTGTAGGGGATCTCTTTCAAGTTATCCCCTATCTCAAAGAGGAACTCAAAAAAGTCCTTGCTGAATGAATAATCACTGGATCTCTTCTTCGATGAGGAGGTCGAGGAGCATCTGATTCTGCTCTGAACGGCTTTCTCCGACACTCGTCACATAGATGGCAGGGGAATCTACCACAGGGCATTTATTCTCACATATCCCACATCCTATGCAGATCTTCTGGTCCACATGAGGCGCCTTGGGAGTTTTAATCGAGCCTTCAGGGGTCTTGACTGCTGTCTCTACCAGCTTTATCGCTTTGGGCGAAGTTGGACAATGTTCCTCACAGACTATGCAGGGAGTCCCCAGGTTATAAGGTATGCAGCGGTTTTTATCAACCCAAGCCGTTCCTATCTTCGTCTGGAGCTTCTGTTCCACTGTGAGCTCCTGTATCGCTCCTGTAGGGCAAACCTGGGAGCAGAGGGAGCAATAGTATTCACAATAACCAATCTTGGGTACGAGAATAGGAGTCCAGATTCCCTCTGCACCTGCCTCGCCCAGAGCGGGCTGGAGAGCATTGGTGGGGCAGACTTTCATGCATTGTCCGCATTTGACGCATTTCTGGAGGAAAGTGCTTTCTGAAAGAGCACCGGGGGGGCGAATTAGTCTCGGGGAGGCTCGCCTTGCTCCAGGGCTTAACCTGAAGAAAGGCGTGGCAATAACCCCCAGAAGAGAGGTTAAAATTAGCCTTCTTCGCGAGAAGTTGATTTTTTGAATTTCCTCAGGTCCAGATTTCATCGGAAAGGAGATGGCGCTTGTGGGGCATAGGGAACTACAGGTGAAACAATAAACGCATTCTGGACTTCTCCATTCATCCTCGGGGAAGGGGTTTGCCTGAGTCTCACAATGAAGGTTGCAAAGACCACATTCGATGCATTTTTTCTCGTCAATTCGGAGCTTGAGTACATTCCATCTCGCGCAGATTCCGAGAAAGGCACCAAGAGGACAGAGGAAACGACACCAGAATCTCTCTCGAACAACATTCAGAAGGACAAGGCTGATGAAGATTATTCCGATGAAAAAACCCTGGTGGAAGATGGGATTTATGGCCAGAGTCTTAAAAAACTGGACGAGATTGTCTCCAAAAGAGCTTAGCTTTATTTTGTATAAGAGGTTGAGAAAGGCATTGAAGCTGTAATCGAGAGAAGGCAAGATGCTTATGGTAAAGGAGCGGTAGAGGAGGGAAAGGGGGTCAAGGATGCCCACAAGATCAAGGGTTAGCAAAGAACAGACAAGGAGTATGGCTAAAAGATAGTATTTCCAGACTGTGTGGTTATCTTTGGCTTTTTTAGGACGAAGGAGCCTTGATTTCTTGAAGAGAAAAGAAAAGAACTGGTGGATTGACCCCAGAGGACAGACCCAGCCACAAACGACTCTGCCCATGACAAAGGTGAGGATTAGAGTGAGCGAAGCGAAGATAAAAGAAAGGAAGACGGTTCTTGAAGCGAGGATAGTAACCAGAGCGAGGAGAGGGTCGAAGTGGAAGAAGATCTCCACTTTTCCAATGTAATCTTCTCCAGGGAAGTGGGTATTCACTAGAAGGTAGAGAAAGATTCCAAAGAAAAGTATTTGACTGAGAATGCGGAGTGTCTGGATGATTTGATATTTTTTAGACCTTCTTTTCTTCAATTTTCAATTTCTCCAGATTGTTCTCTCCCAGTCCCTTTTGCTTTGCCAGTTCAAGGTACCGCAGTTCTTCAGGCCTTATGCCGAAGAAGGTTGCTCCCATAGAATCCACAGCCACATAATCCACACCTGCCACCACTTTCTTGAATAATTGAGTATCGGAAAGGCGTCCTCCTTGAGGGCCGTTTCGGACGAGAATCCTGTAGGCATCGAGGACTGTAAGACAGGGATTGAAAAAGGCGGCAAGGTCAATCATGGCAGGGTCGAGGTTCTGATGGAGCTGATTGCGCTTTCCGCCAATTGCACCCAGCCAGTTCTTCATCCCCAGCGTAACCCTTGAGAGGCTGTGCGTCTTGGCCACAGGGACATTGATGAGCTTGTCTGCTTCCACAAAATCTGTGAAAACCTCCCATTCCTTGAGCCATTCTCCACCGATGGCCATTTTTCTTAAGCGATGGGGATTGGCAAAAAGAACCTTGGCTCCAGCTTTTTGTGCCGCTTCTGCGATTCCAGAACGAGCGTACGTTTTTTGAGGGGGGTTGATGGTGTTGTCAAGAACCTTCACCTCCTTAGCGCCAGAATTCAAGCAGAGCTCAACGAGGGTGGAAACAACAGCGGGGTTGGTACAGGCCCCCTGTTCAGGTGTTCTATCCCAGCCAATATTCGGTTTGATGAGGACTACGTCTCCTCGGGAAACGAAGCGTGTCATACCCCCCAGCAAAGCCACGGCTTCCTTGGTTATTTCAGAGGGAGATTCTCCCTGCACGAGAGAAAGGTCGGGACTGTTTTTTTCGCTCTTAAGAAGAGAGGGATTAAACTTCATCATCAGGCTTCCTATGGCTATTTCTTTCAGAAAATCTCTTCTCTTCATTGCAATTATCCTTTCCCCAGAGATTGAATGTATTCTAGGATGCCTTCGTAGACTCCACGGGAGATTTGTTCCCTGTACTCTTGCGTCTTTAGGAGTTCGCTTTCTTTTGGATTACTTAGATGGGAAATCTCTATCAGGATAGAAGGCATTTCTCCCCCAATCAAAACCCAGAAAGGCCCTCCCTTGACGCCAAGGCTTCTTATCTCTGGGTATTTTTTTGAGAGTGTTTTTATCATATTCTTTTGGATTCTTTCCGCGAGTTCCTTTGATTCGACGATCTTACTGTTCTGGATAATTTTTTCGATTATCAACTTCATCTCGTTGATGTTTTTGGTGGAGGTTGCGTTTTCGCGAGCAGCAATCTCATTTACCGAGGGGTCATGGCTGAAATTGAGATAGAAGGTTTCCACTCCAGAGCGTCTTTTATCATAGCTTGAGTTAACATGGATGGAAATGAAAAGATCCGCCCTTTTCTGATTAGCAATCACGGTTCTCTGTTCAAGAGGAATGAAGATGTCTTTCTCCCTGGTGAGGATTGTTTCCAGGTCTTTTCTCTCTTCAAAGAGCTTTTTGAGTCGCAAGCAGACATCGAGGACTATTTCCTTTTCTTGGAGGCCATTTTTACCTATGCAGCCCGGGTCTTTTCCTCCATGTCCGGGGTCAAGGACAATAGTCTTGATTCCCAAGCCGAGCTGCCTTGCCATGCTGTAGCCTTCTTTGGCTGGTTGAGGGGGTTCAGGTATTTTTAGCGTTGGATAGATGTCCACCACCACCCGGAAAGGGTCAAAGATATGCCACACATGATAGCGCTTTATTTTACTGAAATCGAGGTCCACCACTACCCTTACTGTTGAAGATGTCGTCTGAGCTATCCTCACCTGAGTTATGTATTCGTTAGAGACGGAAAAAGTCTTGTTATGAAGGAGGGGGTTGAGCCTTGCCTGGTAGATGTCGACATAGATGCGATCAGGTGCAGGAAGCTCCTTGAAACTATATTCTCTGAGCTCTTCCATATCGACCACGATCCGAGTATGGGTGGGGTGGGAGTAGTAGCGAAGGTTTGAGACTTCTTTTCTCTTATCAGAAAAAGAGGCGAAGAGAAGAATATGAAGAAAAACAACACTTGAGATGAAGATTCGCTTCTGAAGCATTTATATTATTTCTATAAATTAAGTAATAAATAATTAAGTCTTAATCATGCTCCAAATTTCTTTAATTTACCTGCATGGGCGAGTATTAAGGGCATGAGATAAATGGCTTCAAATCTTCCTAAATATCCCCTACTGCATCCTCTTTCTGTGAAGATTTCCACCTCATCCGGTATACATGTTCGAGAGAAGAGAAGAAGAGGATTGGGATGCCAGGAGTGGGATTTTAAAAGGCAAGGAGTAGAATGGTCGGAAGTAATCACCAGCACTTCAGGCTTCAAGGCAACAAGCCGGGGGATGAATTCATCCACTTCTTCGATTGCTTTCTTTTTTGCCTCAAAATTACCGTCTTCCCCTGCTGTATCTGTCTTTTTCACATGGAGATAGAAGAAATTGTATTTTTGGTAATTATTTTCAAGGGCAAGAAAAAGCTCTTCCAGAGATTCGTTCGCTTCAACGACCTCCATTCCCAAAAGCCGCGCCAATCCTTTGTACATTGGATAGCTGGCTATCGCTGCAGCCTTGAGTGCATACAATTCGGAAAAGGTGGGCAAGGAGGGAAGTTTGGAAAATCCTCTGAGGAGGATTGTGTTTGCTTTCGGTGAATCCTTCAGAATCTCTGTGACCTCATCGATGAAGCGGTTGATGAGGACTGCTGTTTCCCTGGCTTCCTCATGGAGTGGCTCTGTATAGGTCAGGGGATTTTTCTCTTTCTGGGGGTCTGCATCGCTCAGGGAATCTGAAAGGTTTTTCCCTCTGAATCTAGCCACAAATCTGTGTTCTTTCCCTGGAAAAAGAGTGATTCCCACTCCTTTTCTCTTTCTCAGAGACTCGTTGAGCCTTGCGCAGAGCTTTTCGTTTTCAATTGAGGAAATTCTTCCTGCCCTGCGGTCGACGATGAGGCCATCTTTCAGGGTGGCAAAATTTCCTCTGGCGACTAAATCCTCTCCCCTGACTTCAACACCCAGACCAAGAGCCTCAAGAATTCCCCTCCCCAGGATGTATTTCAAGGGATCATAGCCGAAGAGAGCAAGATGAGAAGGGCCGCTGCCTGGAGTAATCCCTCTAAATATGGGGTCAGTAAGGCCGCAGACACTCTTTGCCGCAAGTTGATCGAGATTGGGTTTGTGCGCCGCTTCAAGAGGAGTCCTCCCCTCTAGAGGCAGGTCGCCTAGTCCATCCAGAACGAGAAGGATTATCTTAGATTCAGTTTCTTGAACTAGCTCTCTGGCAAGCTTTTCCCAGTTCATCATAGAAACTATATGAAATTAAAGTGGTTAAGTCAATTTAATAGCCTTTCTTGAAGGCTTAATTTTTTCTCGGCCAGGGATTTTTTGTAGACTCTCTTCTCTTTTTAAGAGTGTAAATGAGAAGAGAATAGGTTCCCTCTGGAGGGCGAAAGAGCCTCTTTCTCACCGGAGCTAAGGAAGAGTCTAAGCCGCATATAATTTATCTCTTTAGAAATGTAAAATTGAACATACTGGTAATTTATGGCTTGAGGCTTTGGACTTACCCTGTGCCCAAAATATTTTCTATTTTCATCCTTAACCACAGAGGTTTCATATAACCTGTTTTTTAATATGCTGATTATAAGAAGAGAATTTATTAAAGACTCTCTCTGCAAAAAGCAGGCTCTTTTTCATGACTCATCTCTACCTTCTCATCCTTCAAGAAGGATAGGATTTTTTCCCCCTTCATGTTAAAATCAGAGCGTGAATAAAGTCATCATCCTGGATTTTGGTTCCCAGTATACCCAGCTCATCGCAAGAAAGATTAGAGAGCTTGGAGTTTATTCAGAGATATGGCCATTCAATCTCACCCCAGAGAGGATAAAAACCCTAAATCCTCAGGCGATAATCCTTTCCGGGGGTCCGGGAAGCGTTTATGAAAGGAATGCACCCCTTCTTGGAAGGTCCATCTTCAAACTCGGGATTCCTATTTTGGGCATATGTTACGGCTTACAAATCATGGCCCATCTTTTAGGCGGTAAAGTGACCCCTTCCGCAAAGAGGGAGTATGGGTTTGCCCGACTTAAGCCATTGTGGAAGGAGGGGTTACTCCAGGGAATAAAAGCAGGTGGAGAGGTGTGGATGAGCCATGGAGATAAAGTCGTTGAGCCGCCTCCAGGATTCATAATTTCTGGAGAAACAGAAAATTCAGAACTCGCCGTCATCGAATCCAGGGAGAGGAAGCTCTTTGGAGTCCAATTTCATCCTGAAGTCATCCATACTCGAGAAGGCAAAAAGGTGCTTTCCAACTTTCTCTTTACCCTGGCAGGATTGAAACCCGAATGGAATATGGAATCTTTTGTGGAAAGGAAAGTCGAGGAGATTCGTGAAAGAGTTCGCGGAAAACGCATCTTCTGTGGCTTGAGTGGTGGAGTTGATTCGTTAGTGGCTTCCCTCATTGTCAAGAAGGCAGTGGGAGATAATCTTTCCTGTATTTTCGTGGACAACGGCCTCCTCAGGAAGGGTCAATTTGAAGAGCTGATGAAAAAGTTCAAGAAGAAGCTCTCGCTCAAGGTGATTGGAGTGGATGCCTCGCAACTTTTTCTGCGCAGGCTGAAGGGCATCGTTTCTCCTGAAAGGAAGAGGAAACTGATAGGAGAGCTTTTCATCCGTATCTTCGAGAAAGAAGCAGAAAAAATAGGAAATGTTGAATTTCTGGTTCAGGGAACGATTTATCCTGATGTGATTGAGAGTATATCTGTAAAGGGTCCTTCGGCAAGGATAAAGTCTCACCATAACGTAGGAGGTCTTCCTCGAAAACATAAATTTAAAATCATTGAGCCCCTCAGGGAGCTCTTCAAGGACGAGGTGAGGCAGATCGCCGCTGAGCTCGGTGTAGATAAGGAATTTATCGCCCAGCATCCATTCCCAGGGCCAGGGCTTGCAGTAAGGATTCTGGGAGAGGTGACTCCAAAAAGAGTGGAACTCTTGAGAGAAGCGGATGATATTCTCCTTCAAGAAATCAAAAGGGCCGGACTCTATCCCAGCCTGTGGCAGGCCTTTCCTGTTCTCCTCCCTGTGAAATCAGTGGGAGTGATGGGTGACAGAAGAACCTATGAGAGTGTGGTAGTTGTGAGGTTGGTGAGGAGCGTAGATGGGATGACAGCTGACTGGTATCCGGCGAGCGCGAGGCTTCTTAGACGCATCTCGAGCCGGATTGTAAATGAGATAAAGGGAGTGAATAGAGTCGTATATGATATAACCACCAAACCTCCTGCTACAATTGAATGGGAATAAGAAGAAATAAATGAAGATTTTATTTAGAGGCTCTAGACAAATAGAACCTCTTGAGTTAATTTAAAAATCTGATTCGCTATTTCTTCGGGAGATTTTGATAAGCAAAAATGAATTCTTCGTTCATTCATCTTCATAATCACTCTGAATTCAGCATCCTCGATGGGGCAATGAAGATTAGTTCTCTTGTCGAGGCCGCCTGGGAACACAAGATGCCCGCCGTTGCTCTCACCGATCATGGAAACATATTTGGAGCAGTAAATTTCTTCAAGCAGGCAAAGGAGAGGGAGATAAAGCCAATCCTCGGCTGTGAGGTTTACCTTGCCCCAGGAAGTCGTTTCGAGAAGAAGCCGGATGAGAAGGGACCCGGCCATTTTCATCTTACCCTCCTCGTAAAGGATGAAAAGGGTTATAAGAACCTCTGCCAGCTCATTACCAAAAGCTATCTCGAAGGATTTTATTATAGGCCTCGAATTGATAAAGAGCTCCTTCAAGCACACAGCGAGGGTTTGATAGGGCTTTCAGGTTGTCTTAAAGGAGAAATAAGCTTCTACCTGAGAATGGGAGAGGAGGGTATTGCAGAACAGAAGGCTTTAGAATACACGTCTCTCTTTGAGAAGGGTGACTTTTATCTCGAACTCCAGGACCATGACCTTGCAGAGCAGAAGGAGCTCAACCCCCAGCTTGTCAAGCTTGCGAAAAAGTTAGGCCTTCCTCTTGTGGCCACAAACGACGTCCATTATCTGAGAAAAGAGGATGCAGAGATGCAGGATATCCTTCTCTGTATCCAGACAAACAAGAAGGTTACAGACCAAGATCGAATCCGTTTTGGTTCCAAGGAGTTTTATTTCAAATCAAGCCCAGAGATGCTCGAGCTCTTCAAGGAGCTTCCTGAGGCAATTCAGAATACAATCAAGATAGCCTCGAAATGTAACTTCGACTTTCCTTCGGGAGAATATTTTCTTCCCCTTTTCAAGACATCTGAGGGGACCTCTCTCTCGGAATATTTCGACAAAGTTGTCCGAGAAGGCTTCGAAGCACGCTTAAAGAGCCTTCTTCCTAGGATTGAAAGGGGAGAGCTACCAGAAAGAAGGGTGTATGAGGAGAGGCTGGAGAAAGAAATCCGGCTCGTCAAAGAGATGGGATTTGAGGGCTATTTTCTAATCGTGTGGGACCTCGTCCAGATGGCAGGGAAAAAGAACATTCCTGTGGGACCGGGAAGAGGTTCCGCAGCAGGAAGCCTCCTCTCATACTGCCTGGGAATCACAGATATTGACCCTCTCGAGTATGACCTCCTCTTTGAGAGGTTTCTCAATCCAGCGAGAATAACTCTTCCTGACATCGACATAGACTTTTGCGGCAGGCGCAGAGAAGAAGTCATTGAATATGTGACAAAAAAATATGGAAGGGAGAATGTTTGTCAGATCATAACTTTTGGAACGATGGCGGCTCGCCAGGCTGTAAGGGATGTGGGGAGAGCACTTGAAGTTCCTCTTCCCGAGGTGGATGCCATTGCAAAGATGATTCCTCCCTTTGGACCAGAGGCTACCATCGAGGGTGCGCTCAAAAATATCCCTCAGCTCAAAGATTTAAGAGATAAGAACACTAAGATTGCCCATCTCCTGAGCATCGCTCAGAAGCTGGAGGGTCAGATCCGCCATCCTTCCATCCATGCCGCAGGGATAGTCATCGCTCCCAAGCCTCTAGTGGAATTCATGCCCCTTTATCAGTCTGTAAAAGGAGAAATCACCACCCAGTTTCCGATGCAGGATATAGAGGCTCTGGGGCTGCTGAAGATGGACCTCCTCGGGCTAAGAAATTTGACCGTCATTCAGGATACCATCGAGCTTGTGGAGAAGGATACCAAGCAAAAGATTGACCTCAAACAAATTCCTCTTGATGATGAAAAGACATTCGAGGTCTTCAAGTCGGGTAATACCGACGGAGTCTTCCAGTTTGAAAGCCCTGGGATGAAGGACCTTCTGCGAAACTTTAAGCCCGAGAATTTTCGAGACCTCATCGCTCTCAATGCCCTTTATCGTCCCGGACCTTTGAAGAGCGGAATGACCGATGAATTCATAAAGAGGAAGAATCACCCTGAGAGAGTTGTGTATGAATTCCCTGAACTTGAGCCCATTCTCAAAGAAACAAAGGGCATTATCGTCTATCAAGAGCAGGTAATGCGGATAGCGACAGAGTTTGCGGGTTTTTCCATGGCAGAAGCCGATATTCTGCGCAAAGCCATGGGAAAGAAGGAAACCGCGATGATGAAGGCTCAGAAACAGAGGTTCATTCAAGGCGCGAGGAAAAAGGGAATCAGTCAGGCTAAAGCCACCAAACTCTTCGAACAGATAAAATACTTTGCTGGCTACGGCTTCAACAAGTCGCACAGCGCTGCCTATGCTTATCTCGCTTATCGAACAGCTTATCTCAAGGCACATTACCCAGTGTATTTTATGGCAGCGCTTCTGACTTCGGAGGCTGAAAGAGGGGCGACCTCTCAAGTGATAAAATACATAAACGAATGTAAAGAAATGGGAATTGATGTCTTACCCCCTGACATCAATGAAAGTGAGTTCAGCTTCACTGTCTCCAAAGGAGCGATTAGGTTTGGCCTTTCCGCAATCAAGAACGTGGGTGAGAGCGCGGTTCGCTCTTTGCTTAAGGCGAGGGAGAAGAGGGGAAAATTTACCTCTCCTTTTGATGTCTTTCAGGATGTGGATTCTAAACTTGTTAACCGCAAAGTGATAGAGAGTTTGATCAAAGCAGGGGCTTTCGATTCTTTGGGGTGGAAGCGAAGCCAGCTCTTTCACCTTGTGGAAACGATGATTGATTATGCCCATGAAGTCCAGAGGCTGAGGTCTTCAAGACAGAGCTTTCTTTTTGGACATCATGTCTTGGAGCCGAGAGAGATTCCTCGAGAAATAAAAGAAATGAGGGAGTGGGATGAGCCCCTTTTCCTCTCTTACGAAAAGGATGCCCTGGGCTTCTACATCACTGGTCACCCTTTGAGGCAATTCGAGAAGCAACTAAAGAGGCTTGTTTCCTATTCGCTGGGTGACCTGGATGAGGGGATAGATTTCAACGCCGAGATAAAGGTAGCAGGGATCGTCACTTCCTTGAAGACTCTAAAGACAAGGAAGGAAGAAAGAATGGCTACTTTTGTCCTCGAAGATTTGAGTGGCCGGATAGAGGTTGTGGTTTTTCCCGATTCATACAGGAAGCATTATGAAATCCTGAGGGAAGATTCTCTGGTATGGGTCAAAGGGAAATTCTTTGGAGAAGGTGAGAATCGAAGGATACATCTTATGGAGATAATGCCCCTTTCTGAAGCGCTTCAGAAACAGGCAAAGAGGGTTATTCTCAGAATTTTTCTCCCCGGAATTGAGGAGTCTATTTTCGAAGAATTAAGAGGAATTTTGGAGAAGAATCCTGGAGGATGTCCTGTCTTATTTGAACTTGAGACACCCCATTCCTACCGAATGGTCGCCCAGTCTTCGGAAATTACCTCTGTCTCTCCTTCAGAAGAACTCACCCGAGCGATAAAGAACCTCCTCGGAGAAGATTCCATCTTAATAGAGTATTAGTACTTAAAGCCAAGCAAATTCCAGTAGTTCAGAAACCAGATAAAGGCGATTGAACCAAGGACAATGAGTGTGTAGTGAAAGCGAGCACACCAGCTCCAGTAACCTTTAATCCAAGTAACGAGGCTGATGAAAATGGCTATGAAGGTTAAGAATGAAGAGAAAAGAGGGAGGAAAAGAAGAATTTTCAAGCTCAAGGGGACTCCGAACATGAGCTTCATGTAATCGCTGAGCACGAGCAGCACTCCAATTATGAAAATAAGGTAAAGAATAGCCATCAGCGAGACTATGAGACGAAAGGTAGAGGGTGCTTTCTTCCCTTCTTTTGCCTCAGGCTGACACAATCTCCTCAGCAGCGAACTTAAGGGCCAGCGAAGGACAGAAAGGAAAAGAAGGACGCAAATCAAAACGAGAGAAAGGCTGAAGAGCGGGGTTTCAAACCATCTCATCTTTACCAGGGCAAAGTAGGGAAAGGAATTTACAAAAGCATGAATTATGTGCCCTCTCTCGTCTTCTTGGAAGACTAGGGTATCTTGGCCACTCACTTCTTGGAAAATAAGGGGTTCTACCTCAACCCATTGCTTTGCACCCAATCCTGCAGGGAGCGTGATTAGAAGAGTATTTTCAGGAGTTGCCTTTACCTCGACTTTCATCAGCAGGGCCATCATCTTTTCATAGGATGTATGGACTACTCTTGTGAATCTATAGGTTCCGAGGAATTTCTTTGCTCTTTTTTTGAAATCCGAAGGGGGCTGGGGAAGAGGCTTCTCTTCGCCAGGATAATAGCGGTCGAGGAAAGCTTTTACTAGCTCTTCACGCGCAAACCCGCCCCCTCCTGCACTGTTATAAGAGACAAAGAGACCAACATTTTTCTCGGGTATGAGCACAAGAAATGAATGAAACCAAGCTGTGTCTCCTCCATGTTCGATCATCTTCAGTTCATTCAGCTTAAGTTCCCAGAAGCCATAGGCATTTCCGTTTACTTTTGGGTGATGAGTAAAAAGCCTCGAATGCATCAGCCTTATCGTCTCTTCTTTCAGAATTCTTTTCTCCTGGAATCGACCTTTTTCAAGATGCGCAATCATGAAATTTGCCATGTCTGTGGCTGTAGTGGACATCGAGCCTGCAGGTGCAAGACCATTTATCAACTCGAAATCATGCGCCTTGAAGATTCCTTTCTCAAATGAATACCCGACTGACATCAAATCCTTAAGATGAAGTGGGAGAGGTTGGCGGAAAGTGCTTTTTTCCATTTTGAGCGGTTTGAAGATGTGCTCTTCGATGTATTCTTCAAAGGGAATCCCTGATATTTCTTCGATGATATATCCTGCAAGCGCAGTTCCATAATTTGAATAGGCAGCGAGCTTGCCTGGAGGGATGACTCGAGCTGGGAGGTGAGTGGCAAGAAACTCACCGAGAGGTACAAGGTCTTTTGCGTCCCGAACTGACATCTCCTTGATCATCTCCTCAAATCCAGCAGTATGACTCATGAGATGCTTCATAGTAATCGGTTGGGGGAATGTCTCAGGAACCTTAAACTTTCTGAGGTAAGTGTTTATATCGGCATCGAGGTCAAGCTTTCCCTGTTCATAAAGCTGCATCACCGCAGTCCAGACGAAAAGCTTTGAGATTGAACCCGGTCGAAAAAGCGTTTCTTCAGCCTTGACGGGTATTTTCTTTTCTCTATCTGCATATCCATAACCTTTAGCCAAGAAGAGTTCTCCATCTTTGACAAGAGAGAATGTTGCACCTGCAATATGGTTTGTTTCCAGATGAATGCTCATGATGCCATCGATGAATGCCTCGAGTTCTACAGGGTCACTTGGTCCTTCTTTGAAAGGGGCAAGAGCCTGAGTTTCTTCTTGATTTAAGCCCCTTCCTTCCGAGAGAGGCAGGATCGCTTGGAGAGCAACGAAGAGACTAAAGACTAAAAAGAAGCGAAAAAATATTTTCATACGACACCTCCTGCGAAGGATGGTTTTTTGAGAAATTTTTCTTTTCTCTGGAGAGAGAGGATGACTTCATTCTTCAGAAGATTTTTTCCTCATCGAGCTTATACCATAAAGAAGAGAAGAGAATCAAATCTGAAACAAAATTATTCATAGTCCCTTAAGAATTTTAAACATACCCTTCTTCGTGAGCTTTTATCTGGAGATGACCTCTCATCCTGGAATGGGACTCATTCTATTCTTCGGAGCCATTGAGAGGAAGATTGAAGAGAGATTGAGGATTGAGAATTCATAAATGGAGGAATAAAGGCCAGAAATAGAAGGGAGGAATAAATCTTTCTCCAGGGAGAGGAAATGGCGAACTCTTAAGCCCGGGTTAAGTCATTAAGGATGTCGAGTGGAAATTTTAAGCCAAAGAGGAGATCGAGATGCGGGGAGCGCATTACTCTTCCCAAGTTCCTTAGCTTCCTGCTTTTGTTGGTATTCTGGATTTATGGAGGAGAAGATTTTCTCATTGACCTTCTTCTTAATATCGATTTTTTAAAGAAAAGAAAGAGAAGTGCGAGGTTATCCTCTAGCTTACGGATAAATTATGCTGAGAGAACACGAAAGATAGTCTTCTCACCTTTTTCTAGTTTAGAAATAAAAACTTTTATTTGATAATTTTCGTAAAATTAGTTAAAAGTTGTTATGCTGATTTTTTCATGAATGAGCTCAGATGGTTGAAGAACTCGAGGGTATTGATAATAATTTTATGGAAATCTTATTCCATCTAAACATGATTAAAATTAATACTTTTCTTGAGAAAGGTGTCTAAAAGATTAAAAATTGAGGAGGTGATTATGTCAAAAAAACTCATCAGGCTATGCTTCATCTTTTTGGCCTTTTCTCTTTCGTTTTCTTTTTCTCAAACTGGAAAGGACTTATCTAAGTTCTTCACCGCTCAAGATTATTTCAATTTTGAGTATGTTTCTGACCCTCAGATTTCCCCGGATGGGAAAAGAATAATCTACGTGCGGAATTTCATGGACATCATGACAGATAATGTTTATTCCAATCTCTGGATAGTGAATTTCGATGGCACAGGGAATCGTCCCTTGACGAGTGGACTTTATCATGATAGTTCTCCACGCTGGTCACAAGATGGGAGCCAGATAATTTACGTTTCCGATAGAGACGGAAAGCCGCAGATTTATAAACGCTGGATGGATACCGGACAGACGGTTGTTCTCACCAACCTGCTCTTTCCACCCATGGGAATCTCCTGGTCTCCAGACGGGAAATGGATCGCCTTCTCTGCGCCTGTACCTTCGTTGCCACGGACCATAGCCCAGCTACCTCCTTGTCCGCCAGGTGCTAAATGGGCACCCCCGGCCACAGTTATCGACAAGGTAATCTACAGGTTTGATGGAATGGGTTATCAAGTGAGCCAGGGATACATGCATCTTTTTGTGATGCCGGCAGAAGGAGGCACGCCGAGACAGGTTTCTCAGGGAAACTTCCATCATCCCTTTCCTGTTTTTGGAGGAGCCTCGCTTGAATGGACTCCTGATAACAAGGCTATCCTCCTCTCCGCTAACCGCAGAGATGATTGGGAATATGAGATTTTGGATACTGAAATATATGAATTTTCTATTTCAGACCTCTCTCTCCGTCAGCTCACAAACCGCAAGGGACCGGATGATTCTCCTTCAATTTCGCCAGCTGGAAACCTGATTGCTTATGTGGGTTTTGACGACAGATACCAGGGTTACCAGGTGACCGAGCTGTATGTTATGAACCGTGATGGGAGCAATTCACGTTCTCTGACAAAGAATTTAGATAGAAGCATCTATAACATCATGTGGGGAAAGGATGGCAGGGGAATTTTTTTCATGTACGATGATAAGGGAAACACTAAATTAGCCTATCTCACCTTGGACGGAAAAATGAAGATACTCAACGGGGATATAGGAGATGGAAGGATAGCCTATGGAGGAGGGGGAAGCTACACCGTCGCCGCTAACGGAAATTACGCTTTCACCTACACGCGCCCTGACCATCCGAGCGACATCGCAGTCTCGAACATTGCTAATCCTAAACCCAGACTCATCACTGCAGTCAACGAAGACATCCTTGCTCATAAAAAGCTTGGGCAGGTTGAAGAAATCTGGTATGAATCTTCAAAGGATGGGCGAAAAATCCAGGGATGGATAATCAAACCACCTGACTTCAACCCTTCCCAGAAGTACCCGCTGATCCTCGAGATCCACGGTGGACCATTTGCAAATTATGGAGACCGTTTCAGCCTGGAAAAACAGCTCCTTGCTTCTGCGGGTTATGTCGTGCTTTACGCTAATCCTCGGGGGAGCACAAGCTATGGAGAAGAGTTTGGAAACCTCATTCACCACGCCTATCCAGGAGACGATTTCTATGACCTTGATTCAGGTGTTGATGCAGTCATCAAGAAAGGATACATTGATGAGGAGAACATCTTCGTCACAGGAGGAAGCGGGGGAGGAGTGCTCACCTGCTGGATGATTGGAAGATCTCCTCGATTCCGTGCTGCTGCCACCCTCTATCCTGTCATAAACTGGTACAGCTGGGTTCTAACCGCAGATATGGCTTCCTACGGTGTTAAATACTGGTTTCCTGGTCTTCCTTGGGATTATGTTGAGCATTATGAGAAACGCTCCCTGCTCTCAGTAGTGAAGAATGTCAAGACGCCCACCATCATCATCACCGGAGAACAGGACTATCGAACGCCCATGTCCGAGTCAGAACAGTATTACATGGCTCTCAAATTGAGGGGAGTGGAGGCGGTTCTGGTGAGATTCCCTGAAGCAAGCCATGGCATCTTTGCTCGACCAAGCCAGCATCTCTCAAAGATGCTTCACATAATTGCCTGGTTCGACCAGCACAAGAAGAAGGAAGCAAACCAGTAGAGAAGGAAAGAAGGGAGCCCTTATTGGGGAGAAAAATGAGGGCTCCCTTCTCTTCTTTTGCTCAGAATGAAAAGCGTGCACTCACCTTGAAAGTACGCAGTCCATTGGCCTTATAGAATTGTCCATAGTTTGGCCATCTGACAAAGCTTCCATCAGGAAGAATCCATCCGCCCGGGTCCTGATTCACATCGAACCAGCTCTCTCCGAAGACATTCAAGACATCCAGAAATATTCCGAGCTGTCCCATCTTTCCTAGATTGAAGAGTTTCTCCACGCGTGCATCCATGTTGTTTCGCGAGCGAAACCTTCTCTTTCCCGGAGGCTCTGCCTGGACTTCGACATAGGGGGGGTTTGTAGCGTCATACGAAGGATCAGGCGGGAAATAGATTCTCAGGGTTCTGCCCCAGGGAGCTCCTGAGACATGGAAGTAATAGGCACTCAGCATGAAGTCCAGAGGGAGCATTACCGAGCCCTGGAGTTTGAGCTGCACAGGTCTATCCATGTCGAGTCTTCCATACCTGTTGACAAACCAGTTGGGGTCATCGAAGGCGCCGCTGAAGCCCCAGGTCGCTCCGTAATTTGCGCCTATGTTTCCCTCGAACTTGCTTAAGGTCAGAGAGCCAAGAAACTGCCAGCGATTGGACATTCTTTTGTTTATGATAAATTCGACTCCCTGATATTTTCTTACTGCTCCTTTAGGGTTGGTGAAAACATACCTGAGCTCTGGAGCCCCTTCCTTAACCGCATATACAGTTATATTAGCATCGTCTTCTGTACCAAACTCACCATCCCATCCCGGTTCCTTGACTGTGTAAGGAACCCACCAGCCGCTATCAGGGCTGTTTCCTCTGAGCCAGTCCACATCTTCTACAACCCTTCCTTTTTTCTTGTAGTAATAGGAGATGCCCAAGCTTACATCCCTGAAAAGTTCTCTTTCCACCCCAAGGATGAATTCATCTGTATAGGGAGATTTGTGTTTGGGGTCGAGCCTATCTTCGACCCTGAAGTCTTCAGGCTCAAGAGGTGTGTAGAGGACTATGAAATAATCAGTGGCTTCGATTGACCTGTTCAGATTGAGGTCAATCCATAAAGCAGTAAGGTAGTCAGGATAGACGGGGCTTATGGCCATGAAATACTGGAGCATCAAAAATTCATTGTAGCGGGACCAGGAAGCCTTGAGTGAGGTTTTGCCATCCCCGAAAACATCGAAAACTGCGCCCAGCCGGGGCGAGAAATCCTTCCAGAGCATGAGGTTGTTGGCATCATCTACGGTTTGCTTTCTGAAGATGTTAGGCGCGAGCAGGGTGGCTACAGGGTCTTTCGAAGCAACAGGAGTGAAGGTTCCACCCAGAACATCTCCGTGGGATTCGTCATAACGGACTCCCAGGTTCAGGGTGAGTCTATCTGCGATGGTGAAGCTATCCTGAAGATAGGCGCTCCAGCGTCGGATTCTGGCTGATTGAGGAGTGTCCCCTTTATTTTCACCCATGGTCAAAATGTAGAACATCCCCACTCCAGGTCCTAAGCACCAAGGGTCTCCATTGGCGAGCAAGTGCCAGTAGGGATTTTTCTTAAACCAATCCCAGGTGAAGTAAGCTCTCTGATACTCAAGACCTGCCTTAACCTCATGATTTCCACCGATGAAATTGTCCTGGAAGCGAGTGGCTGCAATCTGGAATTTAGTATATTTAGCCGTGTAATCCTCGTTGAATCTCGTCGAGCCACCCCAGACTCCGGTGACAATGTCTATTGTGGAGGGGGTATTTGGGTCAAGGTCTGGATGAAGATGCCAGGGGTCGAAATCCCAGAAATAGTTGAACCTGAAGTCAAAGAAAGTATTCTGGTTGAGTATCCAGTTAACCATAGCCAGGATGGTATGGTCGCGGGCATTATCTACAGAGGGATTTGAGTATTTTTCTGAATAATAATCAATGCCCCAACCGGTGAGAATTGGTTCATCCCAATTTTTGAAAGCCCACATCCCTGTTAACTGGAAAGCGGGGCTCGGCTTTAAGGTCAACTTATTGAAAGTCTGGATTTCTTTATGGGGAGCTTCGATGATTCCGATCCTGAACAATTCTCCTTCCATGGCCCAATCAAGATAACGAACATGGGTGAAGAACCAGAGCTTATCCTTGAGGAAAGGGCCGCCGAGGGAAAAGCCTGTATCCAGCCATCTTTTGTTGCCAGTTGGTTTTTTTAGCCCAACCGCCTCCACTTCTGAGTCAGGGATGAGACTTCGAACCATATTCTTATTGAAGAAATAAGCATTCAGTTGACCATGAAACTCATTCCCCCCAGATTTGGTGACGATGTTGATGAAGGCACCTTCGGTCATGCCCACTTCAGCGGGGTGGGCACCAAGCTCAAACTCAAACTCCTCATAGACATCAAAAGGAATGCCCATCATGTTTGTCCCCACCGCAGGGTCGGTTATGGTGACTCCATCCAAGGTCACCTGATTGGAGCGTACTGTTCCTCCATGAGCAGAGAAAGAGCGGTGAAACTGGACTTCTTCTGAAACTATTCCTGGAGCTGCCTTGATTATGTCGTAAAAGTCGCGAGCTAAAGGCACATTCTTGATGAGGTCTTCGGAATAGCTCACGCTTATTTTTGTGCTAGTGACATCGACTGTGGGGCTTTCGGCAGTAACCGTTATTTCCTCCTCAATCGTTGCAGCTTCCATTTGAATGACAATGGTCACTGTCTTTCCTACGTTGACTATTATTCCCTCCCTTTTGATTGTTTTGAATCCAGGCATTTCAACTGTTAGTGTATAGTCACTACCTGGCGGTACAGCCGGGAAGCGGAAATCTCCACTTTCAGTGGTGGTGAAGGTAAGATAACCCATCATCGCTGGTCCACTCAGAGTGACGGCTGCCCCGGGAAGAGGGATGCCTTCCTCATCGCTCACTTTCCCCGTCACAGAACCTGTTTGCCTTTGGGCGAGGATTAGGCTTGTTGAGGTGAGGATGAGGATAAGAACGAAGAAAATTTTTAATGACTTTTTTCTCATCTGCCCTCCCTTTTGATCTAACCTTTAATCCCCATGAGCTAAGATTGATTTTCTTCTCCGTTTATCACCCCCTCTCATGAAAATTTAAATAAAATTTATTTTTTTTTGGAAATCACTTTTTTTATTTGAGTAAATTTTATGTCAAGATCTTAACCAAAGTCAATCTTATTAGAATGAATGAGTTTTTTCAAGAAAAATGATTTTTGTCTTCCCTAAGTCTTGAATCCAAATTATCGAATCAAATCCAATTTATTGAATTTTCATCTTTCCTCGCTTTTAAAATTATGTGAACTCAGAGCTATGATTTTCTTTTTTAAGAAATAGCGTTTAGAATCAATGAGTTCTAATTCGAAATGAATTACCTTAGAAGCCTTTTCTTCTACCTTATTCTCTTCTCCCAGAAAGGGAGGGGGGCTTTGAAATCCTTAAGATTTTCTTCGAGGTAACGATGCTGGTACATGATCCAGTATTTGCCTCTTATTCCAGAGGGAACATGGGCTTCCTCAGGAAGGATGAGCATCTCGAAGGGCTTTCCGGCCCGGATGAGGGCTTCGGCCATCTTGATTGTTCCGGAGAAGGGTGCGTTCTGGTCTTTTGTCCCATGGATGAGGAGGAGCCTTCCTTGGAGACGAGGAGCAAGATGAAGGCAGGATGATTCTTGATATGCCTTTTTATTTTTTTGGGGAAGTCCCAGGTAATGCTCAGTATAACTCATGATTTCTTCAGGGTCTACCATCGGTGCCGTGGCTACTCCGACCTTGAAGAAATCGGGCTCCACAAGCATGGCGCGGAGGGTAAGGTAACCGCCATAGGAGATTCCGTAAATTCCAACTCTATTTAAGTCTATGTATTCTCTCTGTTCTGCAAGTTGTTTGAGCCCGGCCACATGGTCAGCAATTTCAATCTGTCCTAGTTTCCCGTAGGAGGCATCCTGAAAAGCCTTCCCTCTGCCTGATGTTCCTCTGCCATCGAGCATGAACAGAATGAATCCAAGCTGAGCGACGGCTGCCTCGGGCGTTAGGAGGGCTGAATACATATTACGAGGAACGATGGTAGCATGGGGAACGTTGTAGATATAATCAAGGATGGGATATTTTTTGCTGGGGTTAAAGTCGTAAGGCTTGAAGATTACTCCATAGAGGAGTGTTTCCCCATCGGCTGCCTTCACCGTAAATTCTTCAGGGGGAACCCATTTTAATTTTTGGTTGAGGACATCGATGCGAGCTTCTGTTATGACCATGACATGTTTTCCCTCGGAGGTGCGGAGTTCAGTTTTTGGGGGTCGGGTGAGTGAAGAATGAACATCCAGGAAAAATTCAGAAGAGGGAGAGATGTGGATGAGATGCTCCCCTTGAGCCTCAGTGAGCCTCTCAAATTTCCCGTTCCTAAGATTCACCCTGCAGAGGTGAAGGTCATAGGGACGAGTCTGGTCAACCTGAGCCATGAAGTAGACCCAGCCTCTCTTTTCATCCACTTTTTTAATCTCAGAGACAGGAAAATTCCCTTCCGTGAGCCTTCTAATTAGCCTTCCTCCTGTTTCATAGAGGTAAAGATGATTCCAGCCATCCCTTTCAGACATCCAAATAAATTTCCTCCCTCCCTCAAGAAATTTAATCTCCATCCTTTGAAAAGGGTCTAGGTGGAGTTGTGTCTCCTCGGTTTCGGTGAGAATCTTCTGAGCCACTCCTGTGAAGGCGTTTGCTTTCATAAGCTCAAGCTTCTTGAATTCACGGTCGACAATGAAGAAGAGAAACTCCTCACCTTGCGGAAGCCAGTCGACTATAGAGATGAAGTGGTTCCTGAGGTCACCGATTTCAATTTTAACCTTCTTTTTTGAATTTATGTCTATTACATAGAGCTCGCTCTTCCAGAGTGATTCACCTGCCTTGGAGTAGATGACCCAATCGACATCTTCTCTTTGTTTAAGCCAGTTGACAAGTGGAATCTTAGGCATTTCTCGCCAATCTACCTTTGTTAGAATGAGCCTCGAGCCATCGGGGGACCAGAGCGGAGATGCATTCCACAAATCCCAGGCATATCCTTCTCTTCCTTCATCAGTCAGAAAGAGGATGGTGTTGTCTTCAGTCGACCTTAGATACAGATTAAAATCCTTGATTCCTGCGAAAAATTTTCCCCCAGGTGAAAGGATTTCCTTTGTCTCGTTCCCTAGAAAGGCCTTGAACTGCTTTGGTATCAAGAATTTCTTCCTGTTTTTTTCTTCCTCCGAAAGAGGCGGAAGCTTCTGGATTTCATGTGTTTTGAGGTCGAGAAGAAATTCTTTCCCCTCCACCATAAATTTTACTCTTCTTTCTCCCTCTAAAAATTCAAATTGAGAAAAGGGGATTCCTTTTCCTGAGGGCTCATGGCCGAGTTCAAGGGTTAGAGCCTTCCTTAAGCCTTCGTTATCGAAAAGAGGCTCCTTGGTTTTCTTTTCCGGATTAATCTTATAGATTATTGTCTTTTCTTCTTCCTGCTCAGCATAAAAGAAGCTTGACCCGTCGGCCATCCAGTTGGGCTTCAAAATTACCCCTCCTTTTATGAATTCAGAAACCCTGTTGGAGAGAGCAACCTCGAGGTAAAGTTTGTAGATTTCATCTCGAGTTTCACCCAGGGCATCCTCCTGGAGCATAAGAGAGAAGACAAAGACTAAAGAAAAGAGAAGAAAAAGCAATGAAGTTCTCTTTAGGAACAATTTTCCTCCTTTCTCCTCCTATAATGTCCTTGATTGAGGAAATTATCTTTGAAGAAGATTTATTTGTAAACAAGAATTAAAAATTCTTAATAAAAATTAAAAAAATGATAAATGATAACGAACAGAAATTGGGGTAGATTGGACCTTCTTCCCTTGAACTTCTCTTTCCTGCGCATCCCAATTAGATGATTTCAGGGGTTCTTGCCTTCAGAAAAATGGACTCGTAAGAATATGTCTAATTATGTATTTTTTCGCAAGGTGAAGCCCAAGAAAGAGTAAGGTTAGCAACGATGAGAAATAAGCCCTCCTTCTTCAATATTCAGGCATTTCTCTTTGCTCTAAAAGAAAGGGTAAGATTTGCAATGATTAGAGCTAGATAAATTTTAATAAACAAAGTATCCAGTTTGGAAGAGGAAGCCCTTCTTGTTTTCGGATCCACCCCCAAACAGGCTTTTTTACCCTCTTCCCTCTATGCCGCAACCCCCAGGCTATCTTTTCAACACTCTCTGCCTAACTTTCATTTCTACTCTTTTGTCTTAACTTGAGGCTAATCTCTTTTCTGAAATTATAAAGCTAGATCGCCAGAAGGCAAGATAATTTTATATAGATTTTCTCGTGAGGCAACGAATCAATTACATAGAGATTCTAAGCCAGTCCTCTCCCTGGGCTAGGTTGCTATACTTTCGAAACAGGGGAGGTCTTTAGAAAAGCCTTAACTTAGAATATATCTTAGCCTAAGCTAACTTAGGGATTACTCATTCCGCCTTTCTTCATTTTGCAATCTATCGGAATTCCTGATAAAGAAAATGTGCTTGTTTAAAACTTTAAGGCAAAGGTGTCTTTAATATCCTAACCCCATCCAGAATCTTGACAAAAAAATATTTTCTGCTAAAATGTGAGTGAATATTCACTCTTAATAAAATGAAGAAATCTTTTTTTTCTGAAAGAGATGTAGGAAGGAAGAACGAGATCATCACTTCTGCCTTGAGAATAATCGATGAAGGAGGGATTAAAAGCTTGACTGTGGCTCGCTTGGCTAAGGAAGTCGGGTTTGTAGAATCTGCGCTCTACAGACATTTTAAATCGAAAAAGGAGCTGATAGGATTCATCCTGGACGATACCCTGCTTGAAGCCAAGCGTCAATTCAGCGAAGTTGAAAAAAACATGACTGATGTGGAGGATGGCTTGAACAAGCTTCTTGAGTTACACCTTGAGTTTCTTGAGCAGTATCCAGGGATTTTTCGGATAATTTATTCAGATGAAATTCATCTGGGTGAGAGTTCCCTTTTAGAGAAGCTCGAGCTTTTAACTGCAGAGATAATAAATTTTATAAAGAAAACCATCGAAGAAGGTATAAAGCACCACAAGTTGAAGAAAGATGTGGACCCAGATATTGCAGCCATCCATTTTTTAGGGATAATTTATACGGCTTTTTCTTACTGGACAATAAAAAAAAGGGAAATTTCTTTAATGAAAATAGGAGAAAAGCTTCTAGAACAATATCTGCAGGGCCTCGTAGAAGGAGATAAAGGAGATTAAAAGAAAAATTACACCCCAAAGTGAGTGAATATTCACTCTTTATAGAATAGAAAATGATGAGAAAGGTGTTTCTTAAGATTATCAAAAATAGCTGGATATCTATCCTTCTTCTCTTTTTTATTACCTTGATTTTAGGCTCTCAAATAAAAAATATCTCCTCGGAAAACAGGTTTACTACCTGGTTACCAGAGAAAGATGAAGTGATGAGGCTCTTCCTCGACACGGGAGAGAAATTCGGTTCTAATGAGATGGTTCTTATCACCATCAAAGCAAAAGAAGGTGAGACATTCAGACAAGAGGTCCTCAAGGCTTTAAAGACAGCATGCGAGGAACTCAAAACCAAGAAAGAAATATTCACTGTGACCTCTATCATCCATGCTCCCTATATCCAGGTTTCTGAAGATGGGCTGATCATATCTGATTTTATAGAAGAAGTGCCCGAAGACCCTTCTTTTGTGGAGCTGAAAAAGAAAGAGGCTCTCTCCAAAGAGTCCTATCTCAATACCTTCATCTCCAGTGATGCACAGTGGCTGGGAGTGGCGGTCTATCTTCAGAGTGGAGTCGATACTTCCAAGACTTTTGAGGAAATTGTAAGTTCAACTATGAGGAAGCATCTTTCTCGATTGGCAGAAGTTCATTTTTCAGGCGAGCCTTGCTTCACCTATTATGCAGATAAGTATTTAAGAAGAGACCTTTTTCTTCTTGTCCCCCTCATCGTGGTTACCATATTGATTGTTCTTTATTTAAACTTTCGCAGATTAAGAGCCATCCTTTTACCCTCGTCAGTTGTTTGGATTTCATCGATCTGGGTTTTTGGACTCATGGCAATTTTTAAAATTCCGATGAACTTGATGACGCCTGCTCTTCCAGTATTGTTGGTGGCTCTTGGGTCTGCTTATGGGATTCATGTGGTGAATTCTTTGGAGCAAAGTGAGAATTTTGGTGCGGGAAGGGAACTGATGGTTTATCACGCTACGGCTCGCATCTTTTTACCCGTTATTCTCGCAGCTGGAACCACAATGGCTGGTTTTGCCTCATTTTTAACCGCTAGGCTAAAAATAATAATGGAATTTGGCCTTTTTGCCATGGCAGGTATTTTCGCGGCGATGTTCCTTTCTCTTTCCTTGATTCCTTTTTCATGTTATTTAATCCCCGAAAAAAAGAAAAAAACAAGAATAAACGTTTCCCTCATTAGCTCTAGAGCCCTTTACTTTCTTTACAGGAAAGTTTCATCACACCCTGGGGTAATCATCATTTCCTGTATTGTCCTCTTTCTCTTCTTCATCTCTTGGATTCCTCGCATTAAAAGAGAAGTCAATTTCACTTCTTATTTCCCAGAGAATAGTGAACCCCAGATATCTGATTCAATTGTCAGAAAATATTTCGACGGGGCAAGCCCCTTGACCCTTTATTTTAAAACTGAAAACGTGAAGACCGCGGGGGCTCTCCGGGTCTTGCGGCGAGCAGAAAATTTTATGACTTCCCTTCCCGAATGTGGCTTACCCTTCTCTGTGGTTGAGTTAATCAGAGAGCTCAATGAAAAAATGAATGACCGTTTTGCACTCCCGGTCACGGAGGGACAGGTTGAAAATCTCTGGCTTTTCTTGGAAGGGAGAGATGAATTGAGGCAGATCATAAGTGAAGATTTCCGAGAAGCCTTGGTTTTTTCGAGAACTTCCTCTGCAAACACTAATTTTCAGTGGAAACTGAGGAAGAGGATTGAGGAGTTTCTCTTGAATGAGATGAATACCAGTTATTCAGAAATAAGACTTTCTTCACTCCCGGAAAAAGAAAGACAGACTTTGAGAAAAAAGGAAGCCTCATATCTCATTGAAGAAATGAGCTGGCTTCTCGAAAGATATGCTCCTAAATTTAGATTTAATAAAGAAAAAGCGAGAGAAAGGCTCCTCAGAGTTATTGATAAGTGGCCTGAAGTTTCGGATAGAGAAGTCATTGCTAGGGCAGAAAAAGAAATAAATTCTTTCCTCTATTCTTCTTCCTTTGATTTTGAAATGTCTTTAATGGCTAAGGAGAAGCTTGCTTCCCGGATTAAACAATTTTTGAATTCTGGGTGGTTTGAAGAAAAAAATTTAATTGAAATCATATCTTCCTCTATCCCAGAGGGGATCTACGATGAAAGGATTGGTGAGGAAGTTTCCACTACGATAATCCTCCGCATTAATGAAGCTTTGGAGCGAGTTTTTGTCGAGAGAGCCTCAGCGGCGCTGAGAGAGTTTTTTCCCCTCGAGGTAAGAGAAAATCCCAATTTTCAAAAAAGGCTAAGGGGGCTTTTTTTTGAAATTGCCGATGATTTGGCAGTTCTTCCTAAAAAAATCGTTGCGGAATTCACGGGAATAATCGAGGATGAAGAAAGAAGAATTACCTTTGAGTTCATAGGTCAAAGTGGCTTACCCCCTGTTTTGACTCAACTTGACCATTTTCTTTTTGTTTCTCAAATTCAGTCATTTGCTCTCGCTCTGGCATTGATTTTTCTGATTATGCTCTTTTTAAGACGTTCATTTATTCTTGCCATCATTTCGCTTACTCCCGTCGTTTTTACTCTCGGTATAATCTATGGATATTTCGGGTTGGCTGGTATTCCCCTTGATTATGTGACGATGATGGTAGCCTCTGTTTCCATAGGAGTCGGGATTGATTATTCCATCCATTTCCTCCATGCATTTAATAAGGGACTTAAAGAGGGTCTTTTGAAGGGAGAAGCGATAGAGCTTGCCTACAGGAACAAGGGTAGGGCTATAGTGGCTAACTCTGTTGCAGTAATGTCAGGGTTTGCAGTGCTGCTCTTCTCTTCAATGAGTCCACTTCGTTACTTTGGAGGAATAATGGTAGGGTCTATGTTCCTTGCAGCCTTCTCTGCATTAACCTTTCTTCCTGCTTTACTTTTAAAATCTAGAATTTAAGAAGGAGGAATCCAATGAAAAAGATAATGACTTATCTTTTTCCATTAATCATTCTTAGTTTAAGCTGCCTTTTGCCTCTTAAATTTCTCATTGCGCTTGATGAGAGGGGTGAAGAAATTCTGAGGGAGGTTGACCAGGTCACAAGTGGAGAGCTTGCCCCTGAGAATGTCCAGGTTAAGATGATAATGGAGATAAAAACCTCAAGAGGTGAAATAAGAAGAAGAGAGCTTCGGGTTTGGACAAAGAATAATCTTAAAGCCGAAGATTGGCGCTTGATGAAATTCACTTCTCCACCGGATGTTAGGGATGTGGGTCTTCTAGTTCTCTCTGAGACTCAAATGTATCTTTACCTTCCCGAATTTAAGAGAATTCGCCGCATTGCCTCACACAACAAGAGAGAAAGCTTTGTCGGCTCTGATTTTTCTTATGAAGACCTCGGTGTCTCAGAGTTTTCCACCTTTTTTTGGGCCGAGCTTATAAGGGAGGAAGAAACACACTGGGAACTCGAGCTCAAACGAAAGGCAGATGTAAAAAAACCTTACTCAAGAATAAAAATGTTGGTCTCCAAGGAGAGCAAGATGCCAGTCAGGCTTGAGCTGTATGATGATTCAGGAGAACTTTTCAAAGTTGAGGAGCAAGAAAACAGCCAAGTAGGAAAATACTGGCTTCCCACAAAAATAATCATGAAAAATGTAAAAAAGGGTTCTGAAACTTCTCTAGAAATGAAAGAAATAAAGGTGGATCAAGTAATCGATGAAGAAATATTTACTGAAAGATTTTTGAAAAGGAGCATGCTAAGTCAATAGTTAAGAATTGGGGGGTAAAAAATGAAAACAAGGTTCAAGAAATGGATGGTGATGATTATGGGTCTCAGCCTTTTCACCGCAATCAATTTAGGCGCCCAAACCAAATTCGATTTCAGGGGATTGATCAAGTTGTTTTTCTCTTTTTACGCATCGGATAATCAGAAGGGGCCTTATTTTTTCCACGAAAGCGGAGATTTTGCCTGTAAAAGATTGGAATCAAGATTTTCCCTGACAGCAAATGTCTCTGAGAATGTTTCTACCTTCATTAGGATAGATGCTTTCGCCAGCCCTGATTCTCTTTATTCAAAAACAATATTTCCTGAGGCTTCGCAAGTTGGTGGATTTGCAGATGTTGAACCATTTGAGCTTTCTGTTTATGAAGCCTATCTCAAAATTTCTCGTTTTCTTTTTAGGAAGTTAGACTTAACTGTGGGTAAACAGAGAATCTCTTGGGGTTCTGCTGATAAGCTCAACGTCATAGATAATCTCAATCCCTTGGATTTCGCCAATTTTTTAATTTTTGACCCTGATTATTTTTTGGAACGCAGACCCCAGGTTGCTTTTAATTTTGAATATTATCTGGGGCGAATGGGGAAATTTCAACTTGTCTGGCTTCTTTCGAGGCAGTATTCTCCGCTTCCCCACGGATTTACAAAGATGCTCGAAGCTGGTTTTCCTCAACTTCAGGGAGCAGAGTTTATTGTTCAGAGAGAGAAAAAGGCACTGAAGAACACAAACTTTGGGTTAAGGTTCGCCACTGTAGTTTCTAAAGTCGATGTATCCCTAAGCTATTATCGAGGAAATTTCCACCTACCTTATGTATATTACATAAAATCTGGCTTCCCTCATGAGATTGATGCTACTCAAGTTTATTTTAGATTTCCAGAAAAGGAAGTTTTCGGGCTTGACCTTGGTGGTGAATTGGCGTCCTTAGGGTGCTGGGCGGAGCTTGCTTATGTTCAACCAGAAAAAGTAAAGGCAGGGTATGAAGGCCCATTTTTACTCAATGGTGAACCGTTTCTTGTGAATCTTCAATTTCCCCTCTTCTCAAATAGTTACTGGCAGGTTGTTTTAGGGGGAGACTATACTTTTAATCTCGGCAGCGGACTTTATCTTAATCTTCAATATTTACACGGGCTTTTTGATGAGGCTTGTTTTAGCTCAAGAAGCAAAAGCATTTTCGGCCTAAAGAATGGCATGTTTTTTGGAGAGCTGGGTGATTATTTGTCACAAAGGGTTGAATTTTTGACCATGAATGGCGATTTGGAAGTGGGACTTTCTGCACTCATAGAATTATCTTCTGAGAAAAGCTCATCAATTTTTCTCCCCTCCTTAGAGTACAAGCTTCATGATGCACTGGTTTTTCTAGCAGGAGCTATTCTTGCAAGTGGAGAGAGAGAAAGGACTAAGTTTGGATCATTTCGTAACGATCGCATGGTTTATCTGACGACTAAGGTCAACTTTTAAGAAAGAAAGCAAAGAGAATTCTCTTCTTCAAGTAGAGTGAAGAATCTTAAGCAAGATTCTTAAAACCCAGATTAGTTAGGGCTCTGGGTTCGTTTGACTTATTTCTTTCCCTCCGTTAAGATTTGCAGCAAAAAGAGAACAAGCTTGGAAATCCGATGAAGGATATGTCCCAGAGATTGAGACTTGAGAGGGCCATAACTTTCAAGGAATACCTTGGTATTGGATTGGGAACGATAATTGGTATCGGTTGGGTCATGGTGGTTGGAGATTGGCTGGAGCGGGGCGGACCACTTGGCGCGATGCTTGGCTTTTTAGGGGGGGGATTGATTCTTATCACCATAGGGATGAGTTATGCAGAACTCACACCTGCCATTCCTGTTGCTGGGGGAGAGGTTGCTTTCGCCTATAGGGCATTCGGGACTTCGGCCTCTTTTCTCACTGCCTGGTTTTTAACCTTTGCTTACATCATGGTCTGTCCCTTTGAGGTCGTTGCTTTAGGCTGGCTTCTGGAGTATATCTTTCCTGGCATAAAATCAAGACCTCTTTATTCTATAGGAGGATATTCTGTAAGCCTCTCCTTCATCATTCCCGGTGTTATAATTGGTCTCTTCATCCTTATCCTCAATTACAGAGGAGTAAGAAGCAGCGCTCGTTTCCAGGCAATTTCGACCTCTATCATCGTTATCTGCGCTATGTTTTTTACCCTCGTTGCAGTCTTGAAGGGAAAGGCTTCCCATATGATGCCTCTATTTTCAAGAAATGATTCCTTCTTCGCCCGGTTGGAGTCTATTATCGCTGTCTTGGGGATTGTTCCTTTCTTTATGACAGGTTTCGATACTATCCCCCAAGCAGCAGAAGAATCGGGCAGGAGAGTAAATCCAAAAGACCTTGGAAAAGCCATAATCATTTCCATCTTAGTCGGGGCATTATTCTATGTCATAGTCATCTTTGATTTAGCTCTAGTTATGCCCTGGAAGGAAAGCATCTCTTTTGAGATGCCTACCGCAGAGGTCTTTAGGGTTGCCTTTGGGTTCGAATGGGTAGCTCGGCTTGTCCTGGTTGCTGCCTTTTTCGGTCTTGTCACTTCTTTAAATGGAACCTTCCTTGCTTCATCGCGGGTGATTTTTTCTGCAGGTAGGGGAGGGCTTTTACCTAAGTGGTTTGGAGCAATTCACCCCAAGTTTAAGACCCCAAAAAATGCCATTTTATTTGCAGGCGTGATTACTTTGAGCGGCCCTTTCATCGGAAAATCGAGCCTTCTTCCCATTGTCTCGGTTGCTTCCTTGGCTGCGATGTGTGCCTGGTTTATTACCTGCCTCGCTTCCATTCGTCTGAGAAAGATAGCACCTAAGATGAAAAGACCGTACAGGGTAAAACATAAAATTGTTTTCTATCTGGGAGCTTCGATCTCTGCCATTCTGATTTTTCTCATTCTCCTTCCTGGCTCTTCTGCTCAGCTCAAGTGGCCCACTGAATACTTTGTGCTTTCAGCATGGATGGTGCTCGGCATCCTCGCTCATTTGTGGCGCAAGAGGAAGGGAGATATCTCCGCCGAGGAGAGGGATTATCAAATTCTAGGCGATCATCGAGAATGAACCGTCTCCTCTCTGAAGGTACTCTATCCTCTCCTGATCCACGACTGAGTTTGGTTTTCTTATTATTTCTTGGCACCATCTCCTCTTCTATGGTGTCCCAGTGTGGAAGATAGGGCCTTAAGTGAAGCCCTCAATCGAAGCTATATCAATCTCTTTTTAAAAACGAGGAATCTAAAGAAGAGGACTTTATTTTGAAAATAGATTTTTTATCTTCCTCACAAAATAAGCACAGAGCTTTTCTCAAGAAGAGCTTTTCCAGGGAAGAAGGGATTTGATTGTTGCCTGGATTTTCTGGAGCCATGTCCTAGAATAGAGATAATTGACCATCATCCCGCATGACTCCTCCATCCCCCTTTCGGAGCGATTGGCAGCGAAGTTTATGTATCTATAACTTACGCTTGCTCCATTGCCCATGTGGAAGTTTGCTACTGGATTGAGGGGAAGTCCTCTCTTATCCTTTTCTTTAGTGATGTAGAAATGGGTTAGGTTTATCATTGGGTACTTGAGAAGTCTGCAATAGGCTGGGTCTTCAATCCACTTGTAATCAGAGAGGATGGAGATGAGAGTTGAAAAAAAGTCTTCAGGCTTTTTTCCGCTTAGCTCAGTGTATCTTCTGAGAAGTTCTTCTCTTGTTTTATCAGAAAAGATGAGCTCAAGTTTCTTCCTTTTCATGCTGAAGGGGGCATCGTTTCCCTCGAGAATGGGTTTTAAATAGCGTCCCCAAAAGCCAGGGATAGGACTTAAAGTGGCAAAGGTCTTGATTTCGGGTCTATCCCTTTTTAAGGCTTCAACCACCTGGAAAATCAAAATCTTTCCAAGGCCCAGTCCAGCCAGTCCGTTTTGGGTGTTGTTGATAGAATAGAAGATCGCCGTGTTTGGATTTCCTTTTAGCTCGTGAGTTGAATACTGATCGCGGATTATCTCGTGGATCGAGGTTACGATTCCATGGGTGAGGGCGACCTCGATGAAGATCACGGGTTCTTCAGGCATGGCACGATGGTAAAGGGCGAAACAACGTCTATCTCGACCGAGGCGATTTCCCATTTGCTCCAGACTTGCCAAGGGATGAACCATCTCATGTTCTTTCAAGAAGGCTATCTGTCGATAGGAAGAATCAAGGGTTATTTCTCGAAGAAAGAGAAAACCCCTCTGGAACCAGGAGTTGAAAAGGTGGGCAATGTCTTCATCTAAGGGTCCAAGGTTATCGGGAAAATATCTTTGCAGGGCAAGAACATCTGCTCTGAGGTCAAGAAGGAATTTAAGTCCTCCGGAAAGGTTTATGAAACGTCTGAAGGCCTCGATTCTTGGCGACTCAAGCTTCTGTCGGAGGGAACTCAATTGGGATGTCCATTTGAGCTGCTCTCTGTCATTTATCTTGAGGAGATTGGCAAGCTCTTCTTCGATATCCTTTTTCCTCACTTCCAGATTTGAAACAATCAACTTGAAAAGATATGGTTTTTCCTGTGCAGGAATCTCCTTATAAAGTGTCCGGAATTTCTCAAGAAGGTTTAGCGAAGTATCTTCCTTATTTGCGAGCTCGACGAGGATATCGAGGAGAGTCTGAATCCTGTTTAGTGAACTCTTGCTCAAATTTTCAGCTATAGTTTGAGTCTTTTCTTTTTCCTGAATCGCCATTTTTTAAATTAACCTATTTTATTTTACCCTATCGGCATCAATTTTGCATAGAATCCCTTTTTTATTTTTAGTGAATCGAGCACAATTTTTTTATTATGAACTTTAATGAAGCAATAGTTTATTTTTTTAGGATTCCTTCTTCGCTTGAATCCCTTTCTTCCTTTATTTAATCTACCATTTTGCCTTAGCTTCAGTTAAAATTTAAGAAGAATCTGGAATTGAATCCAGCGTGGATATTGCCTTCCATATACCTCACGAAAGAGGTCAGTACCTTCTGCATTGTAGTAAGAGACGGGGCGCTGGGAGTTAAAGAGATTTGTGGTGTTTACTCTCAAGCCCAAGGAAATTCCTTGCAGAAGAACAAAGTCTTTCTGAATCGAAAGATCCACATAAGTGTGGGTGGGAAGCTTCTCTGTACCTCTGCCATAGGGGAAGGTAAAGTACCATCCATAACCTGGCTGGAAGCCCCAGATAGACCAGTGATAGCCAGCGTAAAGTTCAAAACCCGCACTCAGGATGAAACCGTAGGGAGCCATGTATGTACCTAGTAACTTGACCACATGATCGCAGCTATAAGGAAGGTAACCATACCAACCTTCATCTCCATAGTCCCAGCCTCCCATTCCTACGGTCAAGGGTCCGAACCATGCCCATTCGGAGTCAGCAGGACCTGAGAAGTGGTCACCGAAGATACCGACTGTGTTATAAGCTTGTCCACCGTAACCACCAAGAACTTCATAAGCACCCGGAGTTGAACCCTTAGCAGCGGACCTCACATAAGAACCATTGAGGAATAACTTCTCGGCTATCCTTCCGTTGAGCTCAAGCTCAAAGCCAAGATAGTTTCTTCTTTTTTCCTTCCAATTTCTGAGTTCATACCAGAAGGTCTCATAGTCCCAGAATCCGAGGTCTTCAAGCATGTTAATATGGGCAGTGTAGACACCCCTTAATTTTAAGGCCCAATTTGGTCCCAGGCGCCTGTCAAATTCCGCCACTATCTTGGTCATCCGGTCAGGATGCACTCCTTCCTGAACCCTGATAGCATACTCTCCTTCTTCCCAGAGCTCAGGTCCTCCCTGCTGCCAGACATATTCCCAGTTCTCAGGGTTTTTTAAGGCGGCTTCATCTGTTTCGTATGTGGGAAGAGGCCCAATCCATCTGTAAACGACGAAAGTCGAACCACCGCCTCTAGTGAAATAGGGAAGGAGGTCAAAGAGCATGGTATCGGTGAAGTTTCCCACTCCAAGCTTGAAGACGTTCACTCCATCTCCTGTGATATCCCAGGCAAGGGAAAAGCGGGGGGAGATGAAATCCAGGAGTCCCCAGTCGAAGACTACTCTATCCTGGTCGTCATAGAGTCTTTGAGTTTCAGACCTCACACCTATCATAATCGTTATCTTTTCAAAGCTGATCTGGTCCTTTAGATAGACTCCTATTCCCCGTCCCTTATTGTAATAATGTTGATTTCTGTATTCATACATTTGATAGGGAATACCCGGCTCAAGGAAGAGCATATCAGTGCCTCCATCCCACCAATTGTCGGGCCAGAGATCCCAAGCCGTGCCTGTATGGAGGACATCCTGGCTTCTGTAGATGTAGTAATATAGGAATCCTGCTCCGAATTCATGGTTTCCGAATTTTTCTGTGTTGAAGTACTGGGTAAAGCGGGTGGTGAAGTCTGTTCTCTGGTCTATAGTCTTATAGGCAGCCCAGACATTGTTTGTGCTCTGAGAGATGTCTGAGTAGCTAATTTGAATGCTTTCCATGTCGCCACTCAACGGCTCAGTGCTCCTATCGCGGCTTGACCTCCCTATGGCTGCCTCAACGAGGGTGTTTTGTCCAAGGATTCCTTTATAATTCAGACGATAGGCATAATCTTTGTAATCCGTTTTTGTATAAAGTTCAGGTAGACCAAAACCCCCTGACTGATTGAGGAAACTATCATATGTGCCGCTAAAGGAGAGAGTGTGATTCTGGAAAGGTGCCAGTGTGAGCTTGCCAAAGATATTGTTTGTGTTTACCCTTCTTTTCCCCTCTGGAATCGCAAGCCATCCCACAGAAGCTTCTTCCATGTCCTCTGCCGCACGCCACAGATTATCGGAGATGAAAAACCAGAGCCTATCCCTGAGGATGGGACCCCCGAGGTTACCAAAGAAGTTGTATTTAGAGGTCACTGGCTCAACCGCAATTGCAATTTGCTCTTTTCTTTTTGCCCTTAAATTGTGATCCCAGATGAGACTACCGAGCTCACCGTGGAATTCATTTCCACCTGATTTAGTTACGATGTTGATGATTCCGCCATAAGCCTGTCCCAATTCAGGAGAAAAGCCATCACTTATAATTTGAACTTCCTCCCAGGCATCATAATTCACCTGGACACCGGGGTTATTGTCATCAGAGCCTCTCTTGGAGAGGCCATCAACCAGGTAGTTGTTACCGGTTCCTCCTTCTCCTCTAAAGCTTCCGGCCCCATAATCTGTTCCTCCACCACCGACACCGAAGTTTGTATCATGTCTTACTCCTGTCACACCTGGAGTGTAGTTCATTATTTCTTGAATGGTTCTTCCCTGAATCGGGACGTTGGCTAATTCATTGGCTTTCAGGTGAAAACTTGTGTCGGCTTTTGTCTTATCAATTAGTGGCGCTTCAGCGACGATGGTCAGTTGCTCTTCTAGGGTGGCAATCTTCATCCTCACATCCACGCTGGTCACCATCCCCAGCTTCACCTCAACGTTTTCCTGGATAAGTCTGGCGAAGCCCTGAAGTTCGAAGCTCAGGGTGTAATTTCCGATGGGAAGAAGAGGGAAACGGTAGGTCCCATCATTGGCACTCAGGGCAGTCCTTTTTCCCTGGAGACTCGGGCTTGTGGCAATGATCGAGACACCAGGAAGAGAAGTCCCTTCCTCATCCATCACTTTTCCCCTTATTTCTCCTGTTTCCTGGGCAAGCAAATTGCCTGAAACGAGGAAACATAATAGAATCTGGGAAAGCAACTTAATTATTTTTCCCATGCCTTTACTCCTTGATTTAATATTAAGACATCATTTTGTGAAAAACCTGCTCATCTTTTTACTCTTTCCTTCTCCTTGATTCACCTCCTTAATTTTTTTCATTATAATCATCTACCCGAAGATGTGTTCTCTTTCAATCTTCTGTATTCAATCCATTCCGCTTCTTTGGGAAGGAAGTTGAGCCAGTGACTAGAATCAAGCCTTTCGAGAGCCTTTTTATCTTTGGACTTAAAGACCGAAAGCAGTCGCTTGAATTCCTTCATGGATTTTTCAATCACATCTTCTCTGGTAAACAGGAAAAAACGAAGTGGCTTGTATCTTCCCAGCTGGGCATTGATCATCATTCGGATCTGGTACAGGAATTCGTTTCCACTCAGTTCACATATTTTTAAATACATCTTTTCATTGGTAATAAGCCATTTTTCCACATTCTCTTTATTTGCAATTTTCTCCAGTTCTTGGATGAATTTCTCGACTTCTTCTCTAGTAATGTCTCTTGCCCTTTCAAAGGTAAGCCTGATTGAAAGCTCATCGATCCAGGCCATGACTCTATAGATATCCATCAATTCCTTATAAGAAATTTCTCTGACGACAACATCTCTGTGGCTGTTTACTTTGACCAATCCTTCCCCTGCCAGTCTTCTGATTGCCTCTCTTACAGGGGTTGTGCTCACCTTAAAGGAGGAGGCAATCTCCTTCTCCTGAATTCTCTGATTGGCTTTTATTTCGCCTGTGATGATTGCTTCTTTGAGACTGTTGTAGATTCTTTCAGAGAGGGTTCTGGGGAAAGCCTTATTTTCTTCTTGAATCATTGATATTATAATTTACATCTTACAGCTTATATGTCAAGTTTTTTTAGGAGGTCTCTCTGAAAAAGTGGCCTTAAAAAGCAATTTTTTCGCTTGAAATAATGTATAAATACATTAATATAGGGTATGGCGGAACAAAATGAAACGGAAAAGATAATAAGAATTCTTAGAAATTCCGATGCCATTTTGCTGGGGAATTTAAGCAAGGTTTATCAGCGGAGGCTTCATAAGGGGAAAAGCAAACCCTATTGGTATTTGACATGGAAAGAGGGGGAGGAAGAGCCATGCTGTTTATATCCCGCCTCAAGATGTGGAGCGAGTGAAGAAAGGGATTAGGAATTTGGCCAAAAAGAATTTAGAACGATTGAAGAGGACAAGAGATGTTCACAAGAGATAATAAAGAGACGAATTTTTTTGATGAATATGTTTAGTGGAGCGTGGTAGCTGAGGATCATATTTTAGTAAAGATCAGGGAGAGGATAGATTTTTCCTTTATTGAGGAAGAGACAGAGGACCTTTACAGTCTGGATTTTGGCAGGCCTGCCTGACCAGCGGAGGTTCTATTCCGCATGCTTTTTCTTGAGTTCTATTACAATTTGAGTGATGTTGAGGTTTCGAACCAATGTCAATATAACCTTCTTTATCGCTGGTTTGTGGGGTTACATATTGAAGAGAAAGTTCCTGAGGATACCTCCCTTGTTGTTTTTCGCCGCAGGCTGGGAGAGGAGAGATTCGAGAGGCTTTTTTCGAGGATTGTAGAGAGGGCCAAAGAGCAGGGATTGCTTAAGGAGCGATATAAGATCGTTGATGCCACAGCGAGTGTGGCGGATGTGGCGATTCCTAATACAATGAATATTTTGAGACAAGGCAGAGGAGTCATCCTGAGGGAGATAGGGAAAGTTGATGGGGAAGCTGGGAAGGGATTGGAGACTCCCTACAGCTCTCTCTCATGAGAAGTTATCGCAAAAACCTACAGGGGAGGAGCTTGTAGAGGAAGTAAAGATGACTTATTGCTTCATTTCTGAAGTTAGGGGCAGATATGGCCCTGAGGTTGAAGAGAAAGTGGAAGCCCTGGAGGCCATTTTGGAACCTGGGGAGGGAAAAGAGAAGGTAGTAAGCTTCATTGACTTTGATGCTCGACATGGGAGAAAGTGTAAAGGGGATGTTTTCTGGATATAAAGCCCATGTGGTGGAGGATGAGAGTGAGATTGTGAAAGGAAGTGGAGAAGGGAATAAGAGCGGAAGTGGATGGCGAAATTTTCCTATAATCATGATGAGGACTATGTTCTCTGTGCTCGGGGAAAGAGAAGCATTGGAAATTGGCTCAAGAAAGGGGCACCCTTTATTATTTTTCGGCCTTTGATTGTAGGGCCTGTTCACATTTTAAAAAATGTGTTCGGAAGAACCAGGAGCGAATGACAGTTTGGGTAAGTGATAACTCCAAGCATAAAATCCGGGATGATGATGAGAAGAGGCGGGAAGCTTTAAGTTGGGGCAAGATGATTGAGCGAAAGATTGGCGAGGCGAAGAAATGGCATGGGATGGATAGGGCTCGATATCGGGGCAAAAAGGAAGTAAAGATTCAGGTTTTGATGACATTTTTAGTTATGAACATAAAGAGATTGCTCCGGTTTTTAGAGGAGAAAGAGTTCGCTCCTAGAGCAATGGGAGCATAAAATGCATCGACTTGGTGGAGGCTGGTTAAAGAAATGGAAGAAATAGGAAAGAATAAATCTTAAAAGTTGACAAAGAGTTATGTTCTGTATAGAAAATCTGCAAAAACAGCTTACTTTTTCAGAGACCTCCTTAACTTCAGTTGAGATCTCTTCAAGCCGAGATTTATACAACCCTATGATGGTAGGAGGGGTAAATTGTCAGAAAGAGGCTCAGTTGGCCACTGCAGCCGAAAACCAAATCTTCTTCTATGATGATATGATGCAAGGACTTTTTTCTATTCTCTTCTCCTTTCTCTTTCTTTAGGTCTTGTGGACCATTCTTCTCTCCGTG
>CAYSCS010000100.1:0-11652 GCA_964429695.1 uncultured Eubacteriales bacterium | reverse complement strand
AATCTGGTTATGGCCAGATACACAACCGGAGCCCATACGAGACATCGGCTTCAATGTCATTCGCGATCAGACAAGGAAGCCATAACCAGATTATGTCAGAGGGCCGATACCCTGGGCTTTAGCCCAGGGTGTGGCTTCATTACTCACTGTTCTTCAAGGATTAACACAGGGTACCCATCTTTTATTAGTCTTTCAGCTATCTCCTGAGCATGATTGAGATCCCTGGCTTTTATTCTCACTCTGTAATATCTATATAGAGAAGTATCGAAAATTGAAAGATAAACTCCCATGTATTTGGAAGACAAATCCTTTTTCAGATTTTGAGCGTTTTTCTTTAGGATGAACGCCCCAACCTGAACTGAGTATTCCTGCTTCTGTTTCTTGAAGGAAGTATCTTGAAGGACATCTATCCTTACAGGGACAATGCCGCAACCTATCATATCCAGAAGCCTAGCTGCGGCGTAGGAAAGGTCGATGATTCGCCCCTTGACAAAAGGTCCTCTATCGTTAATGCGCACCGTAACCGACTTTCCATTTTGAAGATTTGTAACTATGACGTATGTCCCAAAAGGAAGAGTCCTGTGAGCAGCAGTCAAATCATACATGTTGTATATTTCTTTACTTGAAGTTCTTTTTCCGTGGAAATCACCTCCATACCAGGAGGCAAGTCCAACCATGGAGGGGGTCGCCGATATTCTTCCTGTCCTCGCACAGCTTGCTAAAAAAATGATAAGCAGGGAGAGTGAGAAAAAGAAAATTGTTTCCTTTCTTTTTCCCGTTTTGAAAAATATTGAATCAATTTCTTTAAAAGGGAAAAAATTAAGTGCCATTTTGCCAGAGTTTATTCTTTCGCCGAACGGGAATTAAGATGGATTGAATATTTATTTTCTTATGAAATAAAATTAGGCTTATTTTTCCGAGAATCATGTTTCCTAAAAAGATTATATATTTTCTTCCCGCAATTTTATATTACCTTTTTATTTTTGTTCTCTCTTCCTTATCTCCACCTATTAAATATAAATTTCCTCATTTAGATAAATTCTTTCACTTCTTTGAATTTTTAGGTCTCTCTCTTCTTCTTTGCCTTGGTTTTTTCAAGAGCTTGAAATCCTCATCGTGGATTAAGTCAACTCTTACTCTTTTAAGCTCTATTTTTCTTGGCTTTCTTGATGAATTCCATCAGCTTTTTGTTCCGCAGCGAAGTTTTGATTTTCTGGACATGGTTGCTAATTTTTTGGGAATCATGGCAGGGATTTTTCTCTACCTCTCTTTATCCTCTCCTCCTAAGTCAAAATCTTTAAAGGAGTTCTAAGAGTCTTTCCTTCAGAAACTTGAAGGCATCTTTTGGGTTTGAGCTAAAAGAAAAGAGATTGATATCTTCGGGTAAGATTGTGCCGTGTTTGATGAGGGCTTCGAAGTTTATTATTTCTCTCCAGTATTTCTCACCGTAGAGTAGGATGACGATGTGATCTTTACAGATTTTTCCCGTTTGGACGAGGGTCAGAGTCTCAAATACCTCATCCAGAGTTCCAAATCCTCCAGGGAAGGCTACCACTGCCTTTGCCTTATAGACCAGCCAGAATTTTCGCATGAAAAAATAGTGAAAAATGAAAGAAAGTTCAGGGGAAATATAAGGATTGGGATATTGTTCATGAGGAAGGGAGATGTTCATTCCGATAGATTTCCCTCCTGCACGATGAGCCCCTCGATTGGCCGCTTCCATGATTCCCGGTCCTCCCCCTGTGCAAATGACGAAATTCTTCCCTTTAGGCTTTAATTTGATAGCCCACTTTACTAGCCTGTAGGCAAGTTCTTCTGCTTCCCAGTAGTATCGGGTAAGGAGCGAGCCCTTTTTTCCAGGATCTGCTTTAGATGAGCCTAGAAAAAGGATGGTTGTGTTGACTTTGAGCTTATTCAATCTTTCTAGAGGCTCGAGATACTCACTCAAAATCCTTATCGTCCTGGCTCCACTCGAACCTAAAAAATCGAGATTCTGGTATGCTTTTTGCGGTTGATAGACTTTTCCCATTTCACTCCTCTTTTCCAAAGGTTAAAATTTTATCCTATTTAAATACCTCGGACAAGGAATTTAGGATTAGCGAGATTCTTTTGACTTAATCCCTCTCCTATGCTATCTATAATAACCATTGACAAAAAAAGTGAAAAGTTCTTTCTATTTACTCCAGGAAGGTATTTACTGGGGAAGAATTATTCTCGTGGGACTCGATTCTTCGGGAAAAAAAGTCATCGTTTGTTATGCTCTCACCGGAAGGTCCTTTTTAAGCCAGGCTAGAAGGCTTGAGAAAAAAGGAAAAATGGTCTGGGTCAGGCCTTTATCCGGGAAGAAATTAACCAGGATAAAAAAAGAGAGTCTTCTTTCTTATCCCGCAATTATCATCGGAGACGGAGTTGTCGTTTCCAACGGAATCCAGAGCTTTGATATTTTCAAAAATTTTAAGCGCAAAAAGAGTCTTCTGGAAATTCTTTCGGCTTCTCTCCTCAACTGGAGCTATGAACCTGATTACCCGATTTTTACGCCGAGAATCGCAGGCTGTGTTCATCCTGAGGGAAAGGCTGCATTAGGATTAGTGAAAAGAGCAGTGAATGGCTCAACGCAGAGGAGTGTTTTTGAAGTTCCCCTCTTACCAGGAAAAGGATTCATGATTGCTACCTATGATGGAAGAGAGGGGGACGAACCCCGTTCGTTTAAAGGAGAGCCTCTCCCAGTTGAAATCTACGAAGAGGGAACAGAACATGTGGCCAGAGCCTTATATGAAGCGTTAAAACCCAGGCCAGGTGCCAAAGATTTGAGAATCGCTGTTTGTTGTGTTTTTTTCGCCCCGGGGAAGGCGGACTTCTTTATTTTAAATAGATTCGAGAGTGAAGGCGGTAAAGATGAAGAAAATTGATAAGGCTTCGCGTTTACAATATAGAACCAAGGTGAAGGAAGATTTTCCGGAAGAAATCGTTTTCCTCGGCAAAAGATTTTCGAAAAAGATTTCCATGAGATATGGAGAAAATCCAGGCTATCCCGCAGCCTTTTATGTTGAGGAGGGTGCTTCTGGGCCGAACATGGCCGGGATGAAAGTCTTACAGGAAGGGACAAAGGGGTTGAGCTATATAAACATAGGAGACATGGACTTAGGACAGAGATTAATCAGGAAATTGACTTCTATTTATAGAGATAAATTAATCTGTGTCACGGTTAAGCATGAAATTCCGAGTGGCGTGGCAATGGGAGATAAGCCTGGAGAGGTCTTCGAAAAGGCATGGAACTCTGACCCCCTCTCAAACTTCGGGAGTGTTGATGTCTTCAACTACAAGATAGATAGAGAAGTGGCTGAGGCATTGATAGAAAGCAGGAGGAATGTGGAAGTAGTTTATGCACCCGATTATACGGATGAAGCACTCGAGATTCTGGGAAAAAGAGAAGTTTTAAGGGTAGTGAAGATGGAGTATGCGCTTGATGAACCTGCAGTGGATAGCGGACTCGAATTTAAAAGAGTCGCCGGAGGTCTCCTCCTCCAGAAAAGGTTTGATTCAAAGATTGTCTCTCCCCACACCATTGATGTAGTCTCAGAAAGGAAGCCCTCAGAAGAAGAAATCGAAGCCGCCATATTCAACTGGAATGTCGCCTGTTTCACCAGGTCAAATGCGGTCGTCATCGGTAAGTGCGATAAAGTCCACGGGATTGGCTCGGGTCAGAGAAGCCGCATAGACGCCGCTGAAAACGCCATCCGATTTTCAAGAAGAGGGTATGGACCCGAGGGATGCATCATGGCCTCAGACGCATTCATGCCTTTTCCAGATGTCGTTGAACTCGCCGCTTCAAATGGAATAGTGGGGATCATCTATCCTCTCGGATCCATAAGAGATGAAGAAATAATTTCCAGGGCAGACGAACTCGGACTTTCCATGATTATCACTAGAAAACCGTCGGAAACAGAAAGTGAGAGATGTTTCCTTCACAGATAAGAAATAGAAAAAATGGCAAATAAATTTAGAATAAGCCTACAAAAAATAGTTATTTAATTGAGGGCTTTAATGGTCTATAATAAAATCCTTTTTAAACAAAAAGGATTAAGAATCTTAATAAATCTTTCATATCATGTTTAGGAGGAATAATGAAACAAGTAACAGTGGAAGAGTTGTTAGCAAAGGCTGAACAACCCTCCAAAGATGCATTAAGGCTTCATCCATTTTACAGGGGAAAAATTGAGGTCATTCCCAAGTGTCGAATAAAGAGCTTTGATGACTTCGCCATCTGGTATACTCCAGGAGTTGCTGCACCCTGCAAGAAGATCCATGCGGATAAGGAGAAGGTCTACGAGATGACTAACAAATGGAATTTTGTGGCCGTGGTCTCTGATGGTTCACGAGTGCTGGGGCTGGGTGATATCGGCCCTGAAGCAGGGCTTCCTGTCATGGAAGGAAAGGCGCTCCTCTATAAATACCTTGGCGGAGTGGATGCCTTCCCCATCTGTCTCAACACAAAGGATGCAGATGAGCTTATCCAGGCAGTGAAGTGGATTCAGCCCACTTTTGGAGGAATCAACCTTGAAGATATTTCTCATCCCAAGTGCTTTTACGTTCTCGATACCCTGAGGAAAGAAATGGAGATTCCAGTCTGGCACGATGACCAGCAGGGCACCGCTTGTGTCACAGTGGCAGGGCTGATAAATGCAGTCAAAATAGTCCATAAGAGGATTGAAGACATAAGAGTTACTTTGATTGGAGCAGGGGCAGCAAATATTGCCATTGCACGCCTCATCATTCACATGGGGGTTAAGCCCGAAAACATCATTGCTGTCGACTCAAAGGGAATTCTCCACCGCGACAGGGGAGATAGGGAAACGTTGATGACAAAGTACAAGGAGAAATGGCATCTCTGTGAAATAACAAATCCCCGAGGAATAAAAGGAGATATCAAGGAAGCCATGGAAGGTGCAGATGTAGTGATTTCTGCCTCAAAACCCGGACCCGGCGTGATAAAAAAGGAATGGATTGAAACCATGGCAGAGGATGCGATTATCTTCGCAGAGGCAAACCCCATACCTGAAATCTGGCCCTGGGAGGCAAAAGAAGCGGGAGCAAAAATCGTGGCTACAGGAAGGTCTGATTTTCCTAATCAAGTTAATAATTCCCTCGGGTTCCCAGGAATATTCAGAGGCGCACTCGACATCAGGGCCACAAAAATTACAGATGAAATGTGTATCGAAGCTGCCAAAGAGCTGGCAAAGGTCGCTGAAGATAAAGGCTTAAGCGAGGATTACATAATCCCCAACATGGAACAATGGGAAGTATTCCCGCGAGAAGCAGTTGCCGTGGGGACAAAGGGAATAGAGCAGGGAGTGGCAAGGGTGAAAGCCAGCAAAGAGGAAAGATTCAAGAGGGCAGAGGAAATAATCCGTAAAGCAAGAGAAGAAGTTCAGGCTTTGATGAGAGAAAGCTTCATCGTCGACCCGGATGAAAAATAGAAGATGAAAAATAGAAAAGGAATCTCTTGAGGTAAATCCTTTCGATAAGTAAAAGGTAGTTCGAAGAAGCCTTTCCCCCTGAAAAGGCGAAGAGAAGCCAAAATAAGATTTTTTTTCAAAAAACTTGACAAAATTCTACTCATATTTTATATTTAATATATGCTTAGATAATAAGGAGGTTAAAGATGGCAAAGATAATTGGCATTGACCTTGGAACCACAAATTCTGTTGTCGCTATCGTTGAGGGAGGAGACCCTGTAATCATCCCCAATGAAGAAGGAGGAAGAACGACTCCTTCTGTGGTAGCCTTTACTGAGAAAGGCGAGAGGCTTGTGGGGCAGGTCGCCAAGCGACAGCGAATCACAAACCCTGAAAACACGATTTATTCGATAAAAAGATTCATGGGGCGACGCTATGATGAGGTACCAGACGAAATCCGTCAGGTTCCTTACAAGGTCACCAAGGCACCAAATGGTGATGTAAGAGTCGAAGCACACGGCAAGAAATATTCTCCCCCTGAAATCTCAGCCATGATTCTGCAGAAGCTTAAAAAGGCGGCTGAGGATTATTTGGGAGAGAAGGTGGAGAAGGCAGTAATCACCGTGCCTGCTTATTTCAATGATAGCCAGAGGAAGGCAACAAAAGATGCAGGCACGATTGCAGGGTTGGAGGTGGTGAGAATAATAAATGAGCCCACGGCTGCAGCGCTTGCCTATGGGATGGACAAAAAGAAAGACCAGACAATTGCTGTCTATGATTTTGGAGGAGGGACCTTTGATATTTCCATTCTTGAGGTGGGTGAGGGAGTAGTCGAGGTGAAATCCACAAATGGGGACACTCACCTTGGCGGAGATGACATCGACCAGAGGGTTCAAGAATGGATTGTTACGGAATTCAAGAAAGAGACAGGGATTGACCTTACTCAAGACAAGATGGCTCTTCAGAGGTTGAAAGAGGCTGCTGAGAAGGCCAAGATGGAACTTTCTACCACTCTCGAAACAGAAATAAACCTACCCTTCATCACTGCCGATGCTTCAGGCCCAAAGCATCTACTGATGAAGTTAACCCGAGCGAAGCTCGAACAGTTGATGGAAGACATCATCCAGAGAACAGTAGGCCCCTGCAAACAGGCTCTTGCTGATGCCAATCTGCGACCAGAAGATATAGATGAAGTTATCCTGGTTGGAGGGTCAACCAGGATTCCGAGAGTTCAGCAGCTGGTGAAAGAGCTTTTCGGGAAAGAGCCTCATAAAGGAGTAAACCCTGATGAGGTGGTGGCTGCAGGTGCGGCAATCCAGGGAGCAGTCCTTGCCGGAGATGTGAAGGATGTCCTCCTCCTAGATGTAACTCCTCTCACTCTGGGCATTGAGACTCTAGGAGGGGTGTTCACCAAGATGATTCCTCGTAACACCACTATCCCTACCCGAAAGACGGAGATATTCTCCACAGCTTCTGATAACCAATCGAGTGTTGAAATCCATGTTCTTCAGGGAGAAAGAGAGATGGCTGCCTACAACAGAACTCTGGGTCGCTTTCATCTGGACGGAATTCCACCTGCACCCCGTGGTGTCCCCAAGATTGAGGTTACTTTCGACATCGATGCCAACGGCATTCTACATGTTTCGGCAAAGGATTTAGGCACAGGAAAGCAACAGGCTATTACTATCACCGGGCACAGTGGTCTGGATGAAAAAGAGATAGAAAGAATGGTTAAAGAGGCAGAAGCACATGCCGAAGAGGATAAAAGGAGAAGAGAGGTGGTTGAGGCCAAGAACCAGGCTGACCAGATGATTTACACTCTCGAGAAGCTGATGAGAGAAAACAGAGATAAAATCCCTGAAAGCGAGGTAAAGCGTGTCCAGCAAGAGATTGAAAACACCAAGCGAGCCGTCGAAAGCGATGACCTGAATCGGATAAAACAGGCAATGGAGTCTCTTTCTCGAGCCTCTCATAAGCTGACAGAAATGATGTACCAACAAGCTACCCGGCAGCAGTCTGAGTATGGTCAAGGAGCGCATGCCTCTTCATCTGGGACCACTTCTGGTGGAAGCTCAGAAGAAGAAGTAATCGATGCAGAAGTCGTGGATGAAGATAAAAAATAATTCGGAGTTAATCTAGATTAGGATAAAAACAGACATTCCCTATGAGATGGGATAGAGCATGGAAAAAGACTATTATCAGATTTTAGGAGTCTCAAGGAATGCATCCCTTCAGGAAATAAAGAAGGCATACCGCAAGCTCGCGCGTAAATATCATCCCGATCTCAACCCGGGAGATAAGAGTGCTGAGGCAAAGTTCAAAGAAATTCAGGAAGCATACTCAGTCCTCAGTGACCCTAGAAAAAGGAAGCAATATGACCAGTTCGGTTATGCAGGTGATGTTCCGCCTGGTGCTTCTTCAGCCCATACCTACACTTCAGGCTTTGAGGGTTTTGACTTTTCGAGTTTCGGCACACACTCCTTCCGGGACTTTTTCGAGAGCATCTTCGGCAGGACTTCGGCTAAGGCGAGAACTCGAGTAGAAAGAGAAAGGGGTGAAGACCTTCACTACACGATGAGAGTCGGTTTCATGGATGCCATAAATGGAGTGAAGACGAGGATAAGGTTGAATCGAAAAGTTTCCTGTCCTTCCTGTCATGGTCAGGGATACCTACCAAGAGGTGGTGAGCAGGTCTGCCCTTCATGCCAGGGGAGTGGACAGAAGGTACTCCAGAGGGGTTTCATGAAATTCTCAACTCCTTGTCCCTCATGCGAGGGGAGTGGTGTGACTCCAGGCGAGGTGTGTCCCGCATGTCACGGCTCAGGCCTTGTGGAAACTACTGAACTTGTGAGTGTCAGAATCCCGGGTGGAGTCGACACCGGCTCAAAGGTCCGTATTCCTGGAAAAGGAAACCAGGCTCCCCAGAACGGTATCTCAGGCGATTTATTCATCACCATTGAAGTCGAACCCCACCCTCTCTTCAAGAGAGAGGGTTCAAACATCTACCTCAAGGTTCCCATCACCGTGACTGAAGCCACGCTCGGTGCCAAGATAGAGGTTCCCACCATCTACGGAAAAACTATATTCAAGATTCCGCCAGGAACAAAGTCAGGTCAAAAATTTCGCTTGAAGGATAAGGGTGCGCCACTTCCTGGAAAAAATACTCGAGGTGACCAGTACGTCGAGGTTTCAATCGTTCCTCCGCCCTTCAATGACGAAAGAATAAGGGAACTGGTGAGGGAGCTGGGGAAGATTTCAAATCAAAATCCAAGAGATTATATGGAAGCATACTGAAATGAAAGACAGAGAAGAACCAAGAGATTATTATCATATCAGCAGCGTTTCCAAGATGTATAACATCCATCCCCAGACTCTGAGGCTCTATGAGAGGGAAGGGCTGCTGAAGCCATCCCGGAGTCAGGGAAACACGCGGCTCTACACCAAAAAAGACCTTGAAAGGCTCGAATTGATTCTAAGCCTGATCCGTGACCTCGGCGTAAACCTTGCTGGAGTGGAGGTGATTTTAAACCTGAGAGAGAAGATTGAGCGGATCGAAGCCGAGGTGAACGAATTCCTCAACTACATTCGGAAGGAATTTTTTGAAGGAAGAGAGGAAGAATTCGAGACAAAGAGGAAGAGTCTGATTAAGGTCGATTCGGCGAAAATAATAAAGGTGGAGAAAAGGGAGAAATGAGAGACGACGAAGATTTTTTTGATTCTAAGAATTTAAAACTCTACATGGAACAGATTTCAAAATTCCCTGTTCTTTCCCAGGAAGAAGAGCAGAGGCTGGGCGAGCTCATCCAGAAGGGAGATAAGGATGCATTGAGGAAACTGGTTGAGTCAAACCTGAGGTTTGTCGTCTCCTATGTCAAGAAATATCGAGGAATGGGTCTCAGCCTTTCTGACCTCATCAACGAAGGAAACCTCGGGTTAATTGAGGCAGCGAAAAGATTTGACCCCAAGAGAAACGTGAAGTTTATTTCCTATGCCGTTTGGTGGATAAGGCAAGCCATAATCCACGCCCTGACTCAACAAGCAAGAATCTACCATCTTCCCCAGAAACTCTCAGACCAGATTGCAGAAATGAAAAGGGTGAGGGCTGAGCTCAAAAAAACGCTCGGCAGAGAGCCAAATCGAGCAGAATTGGCGCGTCGCATGGGAGTGAGCGAGGAAGACATTCAGGACCTTGAAATCTTTTCCGAAAGGGATATTTCTCTTAGCGATAAATATTTCGACAGTGAAATAGAAGTTGGTGATAAGCTTGAGGACCAGATTTCACCCTCTGTTGAATACCAGATAATCAAGAATTCGATAGAAAATCAAATCAGAGAGCTACTCTCAGAGCTAGAAGAAAAGGAGTCACTTATATTAAAATTAAGATTCGGGCTTGAGGATGATAAGCCCAGAACTCTCCAGGAGATAGGAGACAGGTTGAATCTTACTCGGGAACGTATTCGACAGATTGAACAGAAGGCAATGCGGAAACTTTCACGTTCCCACAAAGTCCAGCAATTGAGAGGTTACTTAAATTGAAGGAAGAAAAAATTTGCCCACTTTGTCAGGGTACGGGCTGGGTTCTCAAAGAGACGAAGGAAGGCGCAGTGGCAAAGCGCTGTAAATGTTATGAAGAGCAGAAGGTAGAGAAAATACTGGAGGCAGCCAACATCCCCCGTCGTTACGAGCACTGCACATTTTCAAGCTTTGAAGTTCACAATGAAAGCCACAAGGACGCGCTGAAGATTTCGAAAAAATTCGTCGCTGATTACCCGGTTTTAAATTTCGGCTTGCTTTTCATCGGTCCCTGTGGAGTAGGGAAGACCCATCTCGCAGTTGCAATCATCCAGGAGCTAATCAGAAAGAAGAAAGCGCCCTGTTACTTCTGCGACTTCAGAGAGTTGATAAGAGAGATCCAGAGCACCTACACCCCTGAATCCCCTCTGACTGAGAGCGATGTCCTCGAACCCGTCTTCCAGAACGAGGTTCTTGTGCTCGATGAGCTAGGGGCGAAGAGGACGACAGCCTGGGTCGATGAGACCATTTTTTATATCATAAACCACAGATACAACAATAAAAAGCTAACCATCTTCACCTCCAATTATCTCGACAGGGGAGAAGAGGATGAGGACAGGCGGGAGTCGTTTTACAAGAAAGAAGATGATTCCCTTGTGGACAGGATAGGAGTCAGGCTCCGCTCGAGGCTCTATGAAATGTGCAAGGTTGTGGAGATGTGGGGGGATGACTACAGAAAGATGGTAAAACAGGCGAGTTATCGCTTCTGATCTTTTTTTTGAAAATTATTAAAAAAAGTATTGTTTTTTATGAATTCTTAAGAGAGCTGAAAGCAAACGGCGAAGGAAAAATCTGCTGGAGTCGGAGGGAGGAGAAAGTGGCCGAGAGGCAAATTAAATGCCAGAATGTAAATAAGGACATATTCTACTTATACAAAGAATTTGAAATTCATCTTGAAGAGTGATAAATTGTGATTGCTTACTCCGCGGTAGCTCAATAGGCAGAGCGGGTGGCTGTTAACCACTAGGTTGCAGGTTCGAGTCCTGCCCGCGGAGCCAGGTTGGTGTCTGAGAGCGTATCTCAGAATCACATAAAGAAAGTAGCCCTATTTCGGGTGGACGCCCATAGAGGGCTATTTTTATGCTGTCCGGGGCAAGGATGGCCTTGTGGAGGACAAGGCTCAAGAGTTCTTTCTGTTGATAAGGCTGGATGTGATCAAAGACATCCGTAAATTTATTCAAGGCAAGCATTACTAATTCTTGAGTGACGGACTCCCGTTCTATTTCCTCGGTCATCTCCTCTAACGCCTGGATGCCGGTCTCAATCTCTTTCCTTCTTTTGCCTAATTGATCCAGCTTGTCTTTGAGGAAAAGACTGCTGTCCTCGCTTGCCATGGTTGCCCACTTATTCATAATCCCATCGGCAAAATTCTTGATTTCTGTAAGCTCCTTCTGTAGGAGCGTTTTTTGCTCTTTAAGTTGCGGGAGTTCCTTCAGCAATTTTTCGTTGGTGGATTTAATGATGCTCTCCATGATGTCTTTTTTGGTGGAAAGGTCTTTGATCCTTTTCAAGACAACTCACTCGATTTCATCGGCAGGCACTTTAAACTTGCATTCTTTGTTCTTGCAGATGTAGTAATAATACCTCACACCCCTGGCCCCGGTTCCAGAGCGCCCCTCTACTA
>CAYSCS010000099.1:0-2830 GCA_964429695.1 uncultured Eubacteriales bacterium | reverse complement strand
ACTTGCTCCGATTTTTTTCCTTCTTTTAAGGAGAAGGGGATAAGGTTTGGTTGCAAAGAGAAGAAGAAAAAAAGTAAGTAGCCAGGTTGAAATTAAGATTACCAAGAAGAGAGAAAGAGTCTTTACGGTCAAAATCATAGCTATTAAGAAAAGCAAGGACCAGAGAGGAAAAGAGGGGTGGAGGATTATTTTTAGCATCTAAAAATGATATTGCCTTTTAGTGTTCGTCTATTTCTGATGTTTTAAGAGGAAGAAAGTTATTTTTTTATCTAGGAAGAGGTTCCCGCTTTTTTTTATCTTCCAAATAAAATAATTTTGGTGCCTGAAAGTCTAAGCAAAAATCTTTTATTCTCTTTTCAGCCAATTTTACGTAATTCTCATTGATATCATACCCAACATAATGTCGTTTGGTCTTTATGGCCGCGATTGCTACCTGTCCACTTCCCATGAATGGGTCTAAAATTACCTCGCCCTCGAAAGTATATAATTGGATTAATCTATAAGGCAGTTCAACAGGGAATGGGGCGGGATGGCCTATTTTTGAGGCAGGCTCAGCCGCAAAGGTCCACACACTCTTGGTAAATTCGAGGAATTCTTCCTTAGAAATAGTACTTTTTCTCTTACATGGATTGGGTCTGGAAAACATCCCTTTTGAGAAAACTAAGATGTATTCATGAATGTCTCTTAAAGTTGGGTTCTTAGCTGACATCCATGAGCCCCAGGCAGTTGATGGGCTCCCGCTTGAGGACTTGTTCCAGATGATCTCTCCCCGCATTAAGAAACCTAAATCCTGCATGTCTTCAATAACATAGGAATGCAAGGGAATATAAGGTTTCCTTCCGAGGTTGGCGATATTGATACAGGCTCTTCCGCCAGGAACAAGGACTCTTTTAACTTCTGACCACACTCTTTTTAAGAAGGTTCTATATTCTTTGAGAGTTAAGTTCTCATCATATTCTTTTCCCACATTATAGGGAGGAGATGTAACCATCAAATGAATGCTGTTATCAAGCAATTCCTCCATTTTTTCACTTGTCTTGCAAAATATCTTATCTAGATAATTTGGAGACACAGAGTTTTCTGCGTATTTTTCCAATTTCTCAATTGGTAAACCCTCATATAACCTGCTACTATAAAATGGAGTAGAATCATGATTTATCCTGCCCGGAGAACCAAAAGAGCTCGTCTTGGTGCCTATTTTCTTTCGTATTAAACCCACTTCAATCCTCCCCCCAGAGTTCAACCCATCTCTTATAAGAGCTAAGTTCTATTTCTGTCTTTTGCCAATCGATGATGATATTCTTTGAAAGATTATGCCCAATAACCTTGGTAAGAGCTTCTTTAGCAATTTCTACTCCTCTGGGATTTGTACCCGGTTTAGGAAGCTTAATATAATTATTTCGGCCTATTTCGTTGAATATGGTTATTTGGGCTTCTTGAGGAAGGTAGTAAAATCCGCCTTTTGAACCCCAGTTGATTTGAACTAAAAGCATGTCATATTTAGGATAATATATTTGGCTGAATTCCTGTGCTTTGTGCGGGTCTACTGTCCATATAAGTTTGACTCCACTTAGGGCTTTCCCACTAATCGTTTTAATAGAAATTGGCTCACCAAAAAGCTTAGCATCTACTTCCGATTCGGTTATCGGAATGTCTGTTAATACATTTGCTTCGCCAAATTTATATATAAGAAGCGCTACAATAATCTTTTCGCGAAGCGATCCTACTTCCATTCCGGCTTTACCTGCTCTTGAACTCTCCAATTCTGCGAGCTGAAAGAGATAGGGAAGCTTTTTCTTAATTTTTTCTTTAAGGGCTTCATCGTGAAATATCCGGCTTAACTGACTGCTCATAATTCATCTATCCCTTATTTAATTTATACTATATGCTGATTTATCCTGTCTTTTCTTCAATGGATAAACTAATTATACTATATTATATTTTTATCCCAATAATAAACTTTTCCTCTAATTTAATAGAACGGCTTGTAGATCCTCAAGTTCTCATGATTAGCGATTTAATATCCTTTTCAAGGCTGCAAAGAAACTTTGGATCTCCTCCATCATGCCGATACTTACCCGAAGCCAATTTCTCCCACCAAAGGTAAAAGGACGCGCCAGAACCTGTCGCTTCTCCAAGGCAGCTGCTACCTGCTTTGAGTCCTGATGAACTTCAAAGAGGAGAAATTTCGTCTGCGACGGAACCCGGAAAAACCCAAGCCTGTCCCCTTCCCCTTCGAGAAAAGCTATAACCAACTTATTTTTTTCTTTTACGGAGCGCGTAAATTCCCAGTAAATTCCCAATCTGTATAGGTGGACATATCAGCTCACAAGCTGGGCTAGGCGGTAGAAGCAAAGTTCATTTTGAGCTTTTTAAGATTTTCAATGATTTCAGGATGGACCATTCCTAACCGATGCGTAGGCCAGCCAACCCAAAGATTTTCGAAAAGGTTCGAGTTATAAGTATCCTTTTCCCCTCCCTGACGAGGCCGACCATGGAGGTATAGGAATTGTCTTCCCCATATTCGTGATAAGCCTCGTCGACGAAGATAAGCACTTAACGGGAGGCCTCTTCACATAAAGACCGGAGATTTCCCCCGTGAATAATAGTAACTGACGGATTATTGAGGTTGCAGATATAAATCAAGCTCGTTGCCGTAGATTAAGAAGACGCTTTATTGAAGGCAATCTGTTTTTTTCCCTCTGAGCTCAATCCATTTCTTAAGCTGTCCAACATTTATAGAAATCTGGCGCAAGTAAATGAGAAAGGGGATTACGGTAAGCACAGAAAGAAGACTTGCTCCGATTTTTTTCCTTCTTTTAAGGAGAAG
>CAYSCS010000098.1:0-51441 GCA_964429695.1 uncultured Eubacteriales bacterium | reverse complement strand
TAAGCCAGGAAGGAAAAGCGAGACTCGAGAAGATTTCTAAGGAGCTCAATGTGGTTAAGCTAAAGAAGGAGATAGAGAAACTCCAGGAGAAGTTGTGGCGGATGCAAAAAGAGAAGAAAAATTGCCCAAATTTTCGTATAGATTCTTAAGTGAGGCAATGAATATGCTTTCATATAAATTTTCTCATGAGACAACAAGCTGCTCTGCTAAAATTTGTTAGCAAAAGTTGAGAAGTAGATAGCTATAAACTTTAAGAGCGAACCTGAGGAAAATTACTAAAGGGAAGACCAATATCTGAACAGTTTGATTCTTCCCTTAAATGTAAACTTCAAAAGCTCCCTTAAATAGGTGGGGATAAAATAGAGTTCCCTTTCATCGCTATTGCTCACGCAGGCCAGATGAATATTGTAATTAGAGAGGGATATTCTTCGAGATGCATTGACAGCACTTGTTACCCTCAAACGTTCCAGGCGCCAAGAATCTTCTCGAGCCGGACTCAACCTAGAAGCCCTTGGCAATAGCCAAGAAAAAGACTCTTGACTAACTCGCCGGTAAATCGCTTGTAAATATGGTCTATACTTTCCACCTTTTTGGGGAATGTATCCTAAAGCGTCTGCTTTTCAAGCTTAAATAGGAAGGCAACAGGGAAAATTGACAGCCCTCTTTTTTTGACTTAACATTTAGTTTCTTTTTTTGGGCATATTTTTAGTAAATATACAGTTTAAAATGAGATGGCTTTTGACCCAGAAAAAAATATTTTAGAGGAATTTCCCTTTGAGATTCAGAAAAATATTCCTTATTTTTCTTACTTCATTCGCCTTTCTTCTTTCTTTAGATTCGAGATTTAGCCAGCAGAAAGAGAACAAAAAATATCCATCTCCTCATTACATTCATCCTCTTCCTTCCTTGAATAATGGACGCCCTTTTAATCTTGATGCAGAGAGCTATTCCCAGGAAAGAGTCTTGGTCAAGTTTTCTCCTCGCCTCAATCCTTCTTATATTGCTTCGATCCTCGCTTCTTACAGTGCCAAAAAAATAAGAAAACTCTCCCCCCTTGATATCTACGTAATCAAGATTCCTGATCACTCCTCAGTCGAAGAGATGCTCTGGCTGCTTAAAAAAAACCCCGATGTTGAATACGTGGAGCCTGACTATTCTGTGACCATAGCTACAATTCCCAACGACCCCCTTTTCAGCTTTCAATATGCCCTGTACAATTCAGGAGACCTAAATGGCCTCCCAGGAAACCCTCCTGTGAAATTAAGGGCAGACATCAAAGCTCCTGAGGCCTGGGAAGAAACAACAGGAAACGAAGGAGTCATAATCGCCGTTATAGATACCGGGATTGACTTCCTTCATCCTGACTTAAAGTCGAAGATTCAACAAGGGGGCCGCGACTTCGTAAACGATGATTTTGACCCTACCGACGATCACGGTCACGGAACCTTTGTCGCCGGAATCATTGCCGCAGATACCAACAACGGAGAGGGAATTGCAGGTGTGTGCTGGAAGTGTAAGCTCTTACCCATAAAAGCCATTGGTGAAGAGGGCTATGGTTATTATAGCTGGCTAATTCAGAGCATTCTCTGGGCAGCAGAAAAAGGAGCTCAAGTAATCAACCTCAGTGTCTCTGCTTACGGAAATTCAGAGGGGTTAAGAGAAGCGCTCCAGTTTGCCCATGAAAAAGACATCGTCATCGCAGCGGCTGCTGGAAATCATGGCATAAAACAGGTTTCATACCCTGCGACTTTCAACGAATACTGTCTAGCAGTAGCGGCAACTGATTTCACTGACTCAAGGACAAACTGGTCAAATTATGGACCTGAAATAGACGTCGCTGCTCCTGGAGCAAAGTTACTCAGCTCCGTGCCTACCTGGAAAGAACCATCGGAATATTTACCTTATGCCTTCGGCTGGGGAACCTCATATGCTACGGCTCATGTTTCTGGTCTGGCGGCATTGATAAAGAGCATTAAACCCTGGCTCAAAGCCTCTGAAGTGATGAGCATCATCCGTTATTCTTCAGATGATATAAATTCTGATAAATACCCGGGAAAAGATGAATACATCGGTTATGGAAGAATAAATATGGAAAAGGCTCTTGTGCCAAGGAAGATAACAAATTCTCCTTAAAATTGACATACACATCTCTCTCTGCTATAAGCTTTTTTAAAAAAAGGCTGGGCTTTTCTCATGGCTGAATTTTTTAAGAGATTTGGGCTACGACTCAAAAAAAAACAAACTCCTGATCTTGAAGCTTTTCAGAGTGAAGAGGATTTCCTGGAGAGTATTTATCAGGAACTTTTGGGAAGAAAACCAGACGAGGGTGGAAAACTGCACTACCTGAAATCCTTAAAAGAAGGAAACTCAAGGCTTTCGGTAATCCTGAGCATAGTTCGTTCCGAAGAATTCACGAATAAAGTCATAAGAGAAAACCTCCCTCTCCCTCCAATAAAGAATGAGAAGCCCCAAAACTATTACTTGAGCGAGGATATTGAAGCAAACAAAGAATTGTGGGTGTTTAAGGTGAAAGAGAAAGAAGACTTTGACTGGCTGGAAAGAAAAATAATCGAGAATGGCTACTATGAGAAACCCGGCGTTTGGAGTCTCCAGATAAGCGAGGATAAACGCCTTCTGGCTGAAATTGCCTCAATCTTCAATCCTGAATCTGTACTTGACATTGGATGTGCCAACGGACCGGTAATGAAGTGCCTCAAAGATATAGGAATCTATTCTGAAGGTATCGATATTAGCCGCCTCGCTCTTGAGAAAGCCTTCCCTGAGGTCAGAGAGAATATCCATCTTGGAGACATCTTGGAAGTCAAAATTGAACGCACCTTTGACCTCATCCTGGGTCTGGATATCTTCGAACACCTTAACCCCAACAAACTCTCACTCTATATCCAAAAAATTTACAATCTTCTTAAAGAAGACGGCTATCTTTATTGCAACATACCCGCTTTTGGAAGGGACCAATGTTTTGGAGAAATCTTCAAGGTTTATCTTAAAGAATGGGAAGAAGATGTAATCAACAAGCGCTGCTTCTACACTATCCATGTCGATAATTACGGGTATCCTCTAAACGGACATATAATAGCTGCCCATACAGAATGGTGGGTGAAACAATTCGAAACGCTCGGATTTAAGCGCGAAGTCGAGATAGAAAAAGCCCTTCATCTAAAGTATGATGAAGCGATAGAAAAAATTCATGTAGCAAGAAAAGCGTATTATGTGTTCTCAAAGAATAAAACTTCCCAAAGAAGGAGCGAAATCTTAAAGAAAATCTCGTGAGGATGATTACAAAAAACAGGATAACTATCGAGAGAAGAAGATTAAATTACTCGAAAATATCTCTTTTCTGCCAGAGGTAGATTGGCACAAATAAGGCAAAAACAAGACACGGTCCAACGATCCCTATCCGAGCTAATTTTGTGATGCCAAGGACCAAAAGGGAGTCAAAAATCCACATTCCCATCGCCACGCAGGTTATCGAGAAACCAAACTTGCGTTTCTTCAACAATCCCAAAGCTCCTAAATAAAGAAGCAGAGAAAGGAGTATATCAGGAGCTGCGAAGGCATTGTAGACTTCATCTGAAACGGGCATGGTGCGCGGAAAAGAGTCTCCAAAGGCCTTGCCCAGCCAGAAAATATCCGTGGCAAGGCCAACAAAAAACATGATTACAGAGATAACAATGATACCAAAGGGTACTTTGTTCATCTAAAGCTTTCCTCTTCTGAAAGAAGTTTACTTTATTTTGAAGTTGTAATCCAGGTTTTTCATTAAAAATGAAGATAAGAACTCGAGTCATTTAAAAATTAGGACTTGAAAACACCACAATTAACTCTGAGCATAACTCTTCTAAAAAATTTTCTTCCAAGTTAAGATTATCAAAAGTTTTCATGGGGAGAAATTAGCCCCAAATAGATGAAGAAGATTTTCTTTTTTTATCCTCATGTAAAGTAAGTCAGCAATAAACGAAAGCAGGATAAAATTTGCCTAGCTCTTTGCCATTTTCCAAAAAAACATTATTGACTTCCAGAGAGCCAAAGGATATAAGTAAAATCTCTCGAAAACAGTACCCTGAATTTAAGGATTAGAAGCAAGGCTTTTTATGTTTAAGGAAGAGAAAAATCTCTTTCTCAGTGAAAAAAATGGTGTTTAAGGCGAAATATGGCATCCCTGAGAATTATTGATGAAAACAATCATCTCCTTTCTACGGGCAAAAAAATGAGAAGCGCTAAGGCATGGCATGAAAAAATCTTATCTATTAATTTTAAAGAGAATATAAGTTTTAGGTTTTCAAAAAGTGATATAAAGCTAAGTTCAGGCTATCCCGTAGTTACACTCAGCAACTACCTCTCTCTTTTCCCTCTTTTAACTCTATTTTGTTTAACTTACATACTTAACACAAATTTACCAATTTAGGTTAAAATTATGTAAAATTAAAGGATAAATTGTGATTATCAATTAGGGGAGGAAACTCGTGAAAAAAGAAATGAAAAAAATCATGGTCACGGGAGCAGTAGGTCAAATCGGCTCTGAATTGACCATGGCCCTCAGGAAGAAATACGGGAATGATTCTGTGCTTGCCACAGGTCATAAGACTCAACCAAAGCCGGAACTTCGTGATTCCGGTCCCTTTGAATTTATCGATGTTACCAAGCGTGAGACCATTGAAGAAGTGGTAAGAAAGTACAAAATCGACACTATCTATCATATGTCAGCCATCCTCTCTGCGGCGGGTGAAAAAAACCCTCATCTTGCCTGGGATGTAAACATCAACGGGACCTATAATGTCTTAGAGGTAGCAAGAGAACACGAGATGGTGAGAGTCTTTGTCCCCAGCTCCATCGCCGTCTTCGGACCAGAGACTCCGCGAGATAATACTCCTCAAGAGACAATCTTGCGTCCAAAAACCATGTATGGTGTGACCAAGGTGGCTGGTGAACTCCTCTGTGAATATTATGTCAAGCGTTTCGACCTGGATGTGAGAGGCTGTCGCTATCCTGGCATAATAAGCTACGAAACCCTTCCCGGGGGAGGAACAACAGATTACGCAGTGGCTATCTTCTTCGAGGCTGTTAAAAACAAGAAATACACCTGCTTTCTTCGCGAAGACACCATGCTCCCGATGATGTATATGCCGGATTGCCTCAAGGCGACCATGGATTTAATGGAAGCCGATTTCTCTCGATTGAAGCATCACACTGATTTCAACGTCACAGGGATGAGCTTTACGCCCCGCGAGCTCGCCGCTGAGATTAAGAAGCATATCCCTGAATTTACCTGTGAGTATAAGCCTGACTTTAGACAGGAAATTGCTGATTCATGGCCCAATTCGATAGATGACTCAGCGGCTCGTGAAGAATGGGGCTGGAAGCCAAATTATGACCTTCAAAGCATGACTAAGGATATGCTCGAGGTGCTCTTCAAACGTCATGCAGAAGGAAAACTGGGCTACTGATTAAACTCAGGAAGGTATTTTCTCTTTTATAAAACTGGGAAGAGAAAAAACCCCCCGATGAATTTCAAGATTATAATATTTAAGACCGGAAGGAGGCTCTCTCCTCACTCGAAAAGGGCTTATGTTTTCTGAGATAAAGACAAAACACCAGTTTCCCCCCGGATAGGTAGGCACAGGAGAAAAATAAAGCCAGGTTTCTTTGAAGAGCCCTTTGAGGAAAATTATCTTTTTAGCGATAGAATCGAGTTGATAAAGAGGAGACCCTATCTGGGCAACGGCAATCCCATCTGGCTTTAAGCGCTTTTTTACCAGCTCAAAGAAAACCTCATTATGGAGACTCAGCGAAGGACCAACTGGATCTGAGGAATCGACAAAGATGAGGTCAAATTTCTCCTCTTCTCTCTCGAGGAATTCCCTCCCATCCTCGATGATAAGCCTCGTTCTCTTATCCTTGAGGCAGGAGGAAAGCCACGGGAATAGGTTCTTACAAGCTTCAATCACCGCAGAATCAATCTCCACTAAAAATGACCTTTCAATCGGATAACGGAGAACCTCTTTAAGGGCCCCGCCATCTCCTCCGCCGATTACAAGGATATTCTCAGGTTTTGGATGAGTAACGAAAGCAGGGTGGATGAGCATCTCATGATAAAAGAATTCATCCCGTTCTGTAGTCTGGATTAGACCATCGAGGAAAAGAATCCTCCCAAAATCTCTATTCTCTATCACCTCAATCAACTGGTAGGGAGATTTTTCTCTGTAAAGGAACCTCTCAACTTTAAAGAAAATTCCAGATGAACGGGTGTGATATTCCCTCATTTCAAATATTTCTTTTTTCCTAACAACACCCATTTTAAGTCAAAGCCTCCAGATGAAAGGTTTCTCATCAGTCAAAATCCTCCCCTTCTTTAATCCCTTTAAGAGGTACAGGGGCAAAGAAAAATAGCTCCTGTGAATCCCCGGATGGTAGAAACGAAGTTTCTTCACTCTTCTTTCATTCAGCCTTTGCCTAACTTCTCTTTCATCAATTTTAAGGGGATCATATTTCTTGGAAGCAAGAACAAATCCCCAGGGCATACCGAAAGAAAAGATGAAAGTCCAGTAAGGTTTAACCAGAGGGAATATCGACTCAAGGGTCTTTACACATGAAGAAAAAAATTCATGATAGAATGTATCTGCGCTACCTGCTTGAATGACAAAAATGCCATCCTCTTCAAGTTTCTCGAAAATCATAGCGAAGAACTCTCGGGTAAAGAGGAAGACCGAGGGGCCTTCATCGATTGGCTCAGTCAAATCAGAGATGATAACATGATATTTATCTCTGGTTTTTTCGATGAAATGTCGAGCATCCATAGAGAAAAATCTTGTCTTTTTATCGGAAAATGCCCCACTGGACCACTCAGGCAAAAACTTCTTGCAGAGCTCGACCAGCTCTCTGTCTATATCCACCATGACAGCCTTCTTGACTTGCGAGTGTTTGAGAACTTCACGCAGAGTGGCGCCTTCTCCCCCTCCCATGATTAAAACATTCTCTGGAGCAGGATGAGAAAGAAGAGCAGGATGGACAAGACTCTCATGAAAAATGAACTCATCCACTTGAGCAGATTGAATCTTGTTATCCAGGAAAAGTGCCTTCCCGAGAAGACCGTTATAGATAAACTTTGCTGTCTGATACTTTGTCTTCCCCTCGTAAATAAGCCTCTCGACCTTGATTACTTTGAAAACGTTCTCAGTGAAGAACTCGTAAATGTATGTGCCTTCTTTCATCCTGCAAAGATTATAACAGCTCAATCCACTCAGGTAAACTTAAAACTGAAAATTTTTTACCTCCCCAACCTCAAAAAAATACTTTATAAATTCCCCCAAGCCTGATCCTCCAAAAAATAAAGATTACTTATTAGCGAATTTTGGAGATGATAGCTTTTTAGAGAGAATTTTATTTTTTGAAATAATGCTCAGAGCATTCAGGAGAAGATTTTCAGAGGAATGAAAGATAGTCTCTTTGAATAAACTTAGTAAAGAGGGAGCAACTCACTTCTTCTTTTAAGAAAAAATTATGGACGATGTAACTAGAATCTGATATATTTTTCTCTAACCTAAATGACTAAAAGAGGAGGTCTAATATCATGTATGGAAAAATAAAAGAATACTTGAGCAAAGAAATTCAATCCATTCAAGAGGCTGGCCTCTACAAAGAGGAACGCATCATCATGACTCCTCAGGGAGCAGAAATAAAGGTTAAAGGAGGAAGAGAGGTTCTCAATTTCTGCGCCAATAACTACCTCGGGCTTTCCAGCCATCCCAAAGTCATCGAAGCAGCCCATAAGGCGCTCAAGGAGTGGGGTTACGGGATGAGTTCTGTCCGCTTCATCTGCGGTACCCAGCACATCCATAAGGTCCTCGAACAGAAAATTTCCCAATTCCTCCAGACTGATGATACAATCCTTTTTGCTGCCTGCTTTGATGCCAATGGAGGGACATTTGAGCCCATCATGGGACCTGAAGATGCCATCATTACCGATGCTCTAAACCATGCCTCGATCATCGATGGAATCCGCCTCTGCAAGGCAAAACGTCTAATTTTTAACCATAACGATATGAAAGACTTAGAAGAAAAGCTGAAAGAATCTCAGAGCGCCCGCTTCAGGATGATTGCCACAGACGGTGTCTTCTCCATGGACGGGGATATAGCCAAGCTCGACGAAATCTGTGACCTGGCAGAAAAATACGACGCTCTGGTTATGATTGACGACGCTCATGCCACAGGCTTTCTAGGGAAAACAGGTCGCGGGACACCAGAATATAGAGGAGTCATGGGAAGAGTGGACATCATCACTGGAACCCTCGGCAAAGCCCTCGGAGGAGCATCCGGCGGATTCATAAGCGGACGTAAAGAATTGATCGAGATTTACCGCCAGCGCTCAAGGCCCTACCTCTTCAGTAACACCCTTGCTCCTGCGGTTGTCGGTGCCTCGATTGCCGTCTTTGACCTTCTCTCCGAGACTACCGAGTTACGCGACAAACTTGAATGGAATACTAAATATTTCAGGGAAAAAATGACTGAAGCGGGGTTTGATATTAAGCCTGGAGTTCATCCCATAGTTCCCATAATGCTCAGCAAGTTCGAAAACGACGCTAAACTCTCCCAGGATATGGCTCGAGACTTACTAGATGAAGGAATCTATGTCATTGGATTCTATTACCCCGTTGTGCCTAAGGGTCAAGCCCGAATAAGGGTTCAACTCTCAGCTGCACATGAAAAGGAACATCTTGACAGAGCGATTGAAGCCTTTACCAAAGTTGGGAAAAAATACAAAGTCATTTCTTGATATTTATTAAAAAGTGCTCATTCATTAGAAGAGAAAGAAGAGAAAAAAGATAAAGATAATTCAGTTTTTCTTGATAATTAGGGGCAAAAATACATTCTAAAAAAGAAACAGCTCATGCTTCTTAGAAGCAAATCTATTTTGCTCTTTTTTTAGCATTTTTTCCCTAGATCAAGTATCTTCACGATGAAATTCTTCCTCTACTTATCTCTTATTTTTCTTTATTTTTTTCCTTTATTTATTTTGCGTCATTCTTCTTTTCGCCATTCTCGTTCGCTTTTTTCAGCTTGACCATCGTGATTCCCGTATAGCCATAAAAAATAGAAACAAGAGGATTCGAAAGGTTCAGGAAGGCATAAGGAAGATAAAGAAGAGGATTAACACCCAGTGTGGCATGCATGAAGGCTCCACAGCTATTCCAGGGGACAAGAGGAGAAGTCATGGTTCCCGAATCCTCAAGACACCTGGAAAGATTCTTGGGATGGAGTCCCTGTGCCTCAAAGGCATTTTTATACATTCTCCCTGGGATGACTATGGCAATATACTGGTCTGAGGCAATGGCATTCATCCCGATACAGCTAAAAATCGTGGTTACCACAAGTGAGCCAGTCTTCCTTACTCTTTTAAGGAGAGACCGAGCCAATTCGCCAAGCATTCCTGTCCTTTCCATAACTCCCCCAAAGGAGAGGGCACAGATGATGAGGGCTACAGTGGGCATCATGCTCTCCAGACCTCCTCTGGTAAGAAGCTCATCGACCATTTTGACCCCTGTCTTGGAGATATACCCTGACTGAGCAGACTCGATGACCTCTGCCAGTGTCTTGGATTGAGCGAGCATGGCAAATATCCCTCCCATAGCCATGCCTCCTAGAAGAGCAGGAAGAGGCGGAATTCTCATTACTACCATCACAATCACCAGACAAGGCGGAAGAAGAAGCACTGGATGTATGTAAAAGTTTAGTTTAAGAGTGGAAAGTATGGATTGAATGTTCTGGGTATTAAGGGAGCCAGCTCTGAATTTCGTTCCCAGCAGCCCGAAGAGAAAGAGAGAGATAACATATCCCGGAGCAGTCGTGTAAACCATGTGCCTGACATGGGAGAAGAGGTCAGTTCCCGCCACCGCTGGAGCAAGGTTGGTGGTATCAGAAAGCGGGGACATCTTATCTCCAAAATATGCACCGGAGATTATGGCTCCCGCCACCATGGGGAGTGGAATCCCTAATCCTTGACCAACTCCAATCAGAGCCACTCCCACCGTTCCCGCGGTCGACCAGGAAGAGCCTGTACCTAAAGAAACTATCGAACAGATGATTAGAGTCGCAACCAGGAAAATGCTGGGTGAGAGAATTTTCAAACCATAATAAATCATCGTGGGAACAACCCCACCCAGAATCCAGGTACCAATCATCGTCCCCACCACCATGAGGATAAGAATCGCTCCCATGGCAAGTGTTATTCCCTGAATCATTCCTTCCTGGAGTTCTTTCCAAGGGTGTTTGTAGATTACGGCAATACAAGAAGCAACCGCAGCAGCGGCAACCAAAGGAAGATGCGGGGGGAGTTTGAAGACACTGATGGTAAAAAATAGAGCGATGATCAAGAAAATTACAGGAATGAGTGAAACACTGAGTGGAATTCTTTTTTTCTTTTCTGCCACTTCCTTCTACTTTCAGAAAAAGAGGGCGTATTTTAACCAATAAGAGGACAAAAAGCAATTAAAAATCGAATAAAATTCTTAGGACCTTCCCTCTTTAGAATATTAAGCGAAAAAAGCACGGGAAAAAATCTTAATATTTTCAAGCCTCATCAACATCAATATAGCCTGGCTATCTTGACTCCTTTGTAGTATTTCTTCAGTATCTCCTGATAATTTGCTCCGGCTTGAGCCATCCCAAAGGCACCTACTTGGCACAGGCCTACTCCATGACCCCACCCCCTCCCAGAAAAATTGAAATAACTTATCTTACCCTCTTCATCATACTCTCTGTCAATCACGAAGAGTGTCTCTCTGAGCCCTAAAACCCTTCTTATCCTTAATCCCCTGACCACTGCATCTGTTTCTTTCCCTTTGATCAAAAGCTCTAAAACTCTCTTTGAATCTCCTTTTCTCTTGGGTACAAGGTCTATGAGTTCTCCCACGGGATAAAACTCATTTATTCTTGCTTCGAGTTCTTTTCGAGAAATTCTTACCTGCCAGCTGTGGAAGGCAGAGTTCCGGTCGAGGATATTTGTCAGAGGAGGATAGACGACTTCGACCACTTTAACCTTCCCTTCTCTCTCTATCCATCTTATCTTTTCTCCGCCTAAAAGATGAATTCTTGAGGCGAATGAAAATTCATCTTCATTATTCCTGAGGAGAAATAAATCAGGAGAAAGAGGGATAGTTTTTCTTTCCCCTTCTTCTTCTAATTCAATTTTTTCTTCCTTAAGAGAAAGAAAAATTCCCTCCCTGTAGATCGGGCGGTAGCTGCGAATAGCCTTGCCCAGATAATAGATAACTTCGGCCCTATTCAATCTCCTTTCCGGGTCTTTTATTTCTTCAGTTGAAGGAAAGATGCCCTTGTGGATGAGGTAGGCCATTTCATTTCTTCCTTCACCTTGCCAGTCTTTAAATTCCTTGAGAATAAATTCTCTCTCATTTTCAAGCATGAGGCTTTCAGTCCTCTCCTCCCATCCAAAGGTCTCAAAGAGAAGAATGGCAAGTGAAGAAAAATTTAAAATCTCTTTCCTCAAGAAGGTTTTCTTTTCTTTCCCTAAAAATGCAAGGGCTCTCTCCATCCACTCCGCGGCTTCCTCAAATGAAGCTTCCTCTCTATAGTATGGAGTGTCAGTTCTTTGCGGAATTATCCCGGCGCAAATCAAAAAAGCTATCACTCTCGTTGCATTCTTTCCGCAGACATCAATTGGGGCAAGCATGTTTTCACTCTTTAATAAGAACTCTTTCTCTCGAGAAAAAATACATTCTGTGCTTCTCAAGTAAGGAAGGGAGGGACCAAGGAAAACATCCTCTACATTTTCTGTCTTCCCCCCACACGTGCTTGTATAGAGGGCATGGATCAACTTTCCTTTATAAAGAATTACTTCCCCGCGTGTCTCATCGACTGCTCTTGTACTTAGAGGATTCTCTGCAGACATCCCCTCATATAGCTGAGAAGCCGGGGAATCATCGAGGTCGAATCCCAAATCTTCATTCGAGCCCAGACTCTTCATGGCATACGTTCTTGCGGCCACTGCCTGAGCTTTTTGCGCTTCGAGTTCATTAAAACTATAAGGAGATAACTCACTCGGGACAACTCCTTTAAGATAATCTTCTATATTCAAGATGTTGATAAGAAGGAGTCCTTTAGGGCTTGTTCTCAGAACAAAAATTCCTCTGTAGTCCCTTCCGTTGTAAGATAAATAACTCCAGGCACTGCTGGGGATGAAATAGAGGACACTACCTTCGTCTAATGCCTTAAGTTCATCGTTTACCAGAATCCAATGAAGCCTGGACCCATCCATTGTAACTTCCTCCCGGATAATCCAGGCATCTTTCACTCCAGAGCGGACAAGCTCCTTTACAAAGCTCAAAGCATCTCCCCTCGTGAGAAAACCCTCAACTCTAACTTGAAAAAGACTATCTACATCTCTTTTTGTTTCGCTTTTTATGCTTACTCTTTTAGCAAATTTATCTCTTATTCTTTGTGCAATTTCCTCTGCCTCTTTTCTTTTTTCTCTCTGAGCCACAAGGACGCTGAACTCCTCAGAAAGTTTTTCTCTGAAGCCCCTGATAAATACTTCATCTGCATCTTCAGAAATTAAGGAATAGCTCGAGTTTACTTCATAGACCTTCATCCCTGATGAAGCATGAATCCTGATTTCGCTCAGTTTATCACCAAGGCAGATTCTTATTATTGGTTTTGAAATTAGATATCCATGAAAGAATTTCTTTTCTTTTCCAAATTCTACGGGTTGACCTCCAAAAATGAAAAAAGAAAGCCATGCTGAAAGAGAATATTTCATAAATCTAATTTTTCTCAATTATTCTTTCTCCCTAAGGCTGATTATAAAAGAGGGGTTAAAATTAGGTCAAGCTGAAAATTCAATATATATTGCATCTCAATTTCATCACACAAAATATTGTATATTATTTAATTCCTTTTAGCCATTAGATTAAGAGAAAAAGTCAAAATAGTCAAGGAAGAATTCAGATGCGACATTCTTATTGCTATTTTTTTCTCTGTGAATAAAATTGAATTGAAAGGAGGATGCGATGCTTCATAAAGTTAAATCTCGATTTGGTGCCTTACTCTTTTTGCTCCTCTTAGCTTCTTCTCTCCCCTCAATCTCCTCTTCTTTAGAGCAGGCAACAGATGAAGAGTACACTGGAAAAATTCTTGAATACACCACTGAAAAATTTTTCCTCACGGAATTAGTTAATCACCTTCCTGCTTCAGAGAAAGTACCCACTCCCTTGAAAATCCTCGGAAACATCATAGGAGCTCCTAACGTACTCCATTACAGCTACGAAATTGAGAACTATCTAAGAGCTGTCGCCGAAGCAAGCCCGAGAGTGGTCCTATTTTCTCTTGGAAAAACAGATGAGGGCAAAGAGATGACCACTGTAGCTGTTTCAGATGAGAAAAACATCGCCCGTATGGAGAGAATCAAAGAAATTAACTCTCTCCTCGCCGACCCCAGAAAAATAAAGAATGAAGAAGATGTGGAGAAATTGCTTGAGGAAGGGGTAGCAATTTACTGGATAACAGGCGGCCTCCATTCTCCAGAATGTGGAGCCCCTGAAATGGCCATGGAACTTATCTACAGGCTAGCTGTGGATGAATCTGAATTCTATCAGATAATCCGCAAAAACCTTGTGGTTCTCGTCACCCCTGTGCTTGAGGTTGATGGGAGAGACCGCTATGTCGATACATATCGATATAAGAAAGAGAACAACGATAAGAAGACTCTGCCCCTCGTTTATTGGGGAAATTATGTTGCCCATGATAATAATAGAGACAACATCGGCCTTTCCCTGAAACTTTCAGAAAATTTACTCAAAAATTATTTTGAGTGGCACCCCATCATCATGCATGATTTACATGAATCACTCCCTTATCTTTACACCTCAACAGGAACAGGTCCTTACAACGCCTGGCTCGACCCTATTACCATCAATGAATGGCAGGAGCTGGCTTATGCAGAGATATCTGAGATGACGAAACGAGGGGTGCCGGGTGTATGGACTCATGGATTCTTTGACGGCTGGTCGCCGAGCTATGCCTTCTATATCGCCATGTTTCATAATTCGACGGGAAGATTCTACGAAACCTTTGGTGGAACAGGAGCGGATACCATGGTGAGGAGAGTTGGCTCACAGTCCCAGAGAGCCTGGTACAGGCCAAATCCTCCTCTTCCCGTGGTAAAATGGTCTTTCAGAAATAACATTAACCTTCAACAGAGTGCGCTCCTCTTTGCCCTGAAGCATGTGGCAGAGAATAAAACTAAGTTCTTAAAAAACTTTTACTTGAAGAGCAAGCGCTCCGTGGCAAAGGCAACCACAGAGGGACCAGCAGCATGGGTAATCCCAGCAGGTGGAGAAAGGCCTCTGGCTGCTGCAGAATTGGTAAACCTTCTCCGAAAACACGGAGTCGAAGTGCATCAGGCAGAGAAAGAATTCACAATTGGTAAGGATAAATATCCTGCGGGAAGCTACATCATTCGCATGGACCAGCCCTACAGTCGTTGTGCTGACATGCTTCTTGACACGCAGTATTACAATCCTCTAGACCCCAGGCCCTATGATGATACAGGGTGGACCCTCGGTTATTTACATAATGTAAACACAGCCAGAATCCTAGAGAAAAAAGTTTTAGATGTCCCGATGAAACTCATCGAGCAGGATCTTAAGCCTCGAGGAAAAGTTTTGAATCAAGAAAAGGCCTCTCTTTTCCTTATTAACCATACTGCAGAGACTCAATTGATGCAGCTTCGTTTCAAGGTGCCTGAAGTGAAGATTCTGGCCGCTGAGTCAAGTTTCAGTCTTGAAGGAAAAAAGTATAATTCAGGTACTTTCATCATACCTAAAGAAGGAAATACGCCCGATTCAATTGAAAGGTTAAAAATGGCTGTTGAGGAGCTCGGGCTCATAGCCTACGGCGTAAAGACTATTCCCAGCGTCAAAACGCACGAACTTGCTACACCGCGGATAGCCATTCTTCACACCTGGATCTCAACTCAGGATGAGGGCTGGTACAGACTTACCTTTGAAAAACTTGGCATCCCCTACTCCTACATTTCTGTCCATGACATAAGAGATACTCAGAACTTGAAGAGTAAATATGATGTCATCATCTTCCCACCTGTAAGCTTTGGTAAGAGTCAAAGAATTGTAAACGGAATAAGCGGAGAGTCCCCCATCCCTTGGAAAAAATCAGAAAAATACCCTAACCTCGGTGGACCAGACGAGAGAGAAGACATAAGAGGAGGAATGGGAATCGAGGGAGTGATGAACTTGAAACGTTTCGTGGAAGAGGGAGGGCTTTTCATCTCCATCTCCACAAATGCCAACCTGGCCATAGATTATGGATTGGCTGAGAGTGTGGCTGTGATAAAAACCGAGAAACTCAAGACGGCAGGGGCAGTTCTCCAGACACGCATAGTCGACCCTCGAAGCCCCATAACATATGGCTACGGGAATAGCCTCGGGGTATATTTCAGCGGCTCTCCTGTTCTTGAAACAGGAATGAAGGCAGCTACCGGCGGATTCGACCTTGAAGAATTATTTGATGGAGAAGCAAAAGGAAGGCCTTCGGGAAGGGGAAGCCTCACTGACCCTGATGTCATCCAAGGAAGGCCATATGAGCCTCCGAAGATAAGCGGAGCAGGAACAGGAATACCTCCAGAATTCAAGGACATGGTCAGTCTCTACCTTCCTCCTGATTTGACAAAAATAAGGGTAATCCTCCGCTTCGACCAGAAAGACAAACTCTTATTAAGCGGGATGCTTGGCGGAGCGGAAGAACTCGAGAATCGAGCCGCAGTGGTGGATGTTCCTCTTGGAAAAGGACATATCCTCTTCTTCGCCATTAATCCCATGTGGCGCTATGAAACTCAGGGAAGTTTCTTCTTGCTCTTCAATGCCGCCTTGAATTATGATAACCTCGATGCAGGGAAGCAAAAACCAGAAGAGGGGAAAAATCAATAAAGGAGAAAAAAGATGAAAAAAATTCTTTCACTCTTCTTCGCAACCCTATTTTTTATGGTGTTTATTTCTTCACCTGGACTGACTCAGGATGTGAACAAGATTCTGGAAAAAATGATAGAAGCCCAGGGGGGGAAAAAAATTTTAGAAGGAATTAAAGACACCACCATTTCAGGCACAATGGAGATGCCCCAGATGGGAATCTCAGGCACAGTAACGATGTACCACAAGGAACCAAATAAACAAAGGATGGATGCTGAAGTGATGGGTATGGTTTTCACCCAGGCCTTTGATGGAGAAAAGGGATGGATGATAAATCCTCAAACAGGCTCCACTGAAGTCATGCCCGAAAAGGCTACCGAATACATGAGAAGAGAATCTCTTGGAAATCAAGCCCTCCTCTACCCAGAAAAATTCGGTATTTCCTTTTCTTATCAAGGAAAAGATACCATCGAGGGAAAAGAATACCTTGTCCTTCTTCAGTCATTTTCCGACGGGTATACTGTGACTATGTTTCTTGACCCCGAGACTTACCTTGTTTACAAGACTAAAGCAAAATCCCTGAATCAGATGGGGGTTGAGGTTGATTCTGAAACTATTCTCGGGGATTACAGCAAAGTGGAAGGGATGATGGTTCCTCATTCCTTCACCATTTTTCAAGATGGTGAAGAATATTTAAAAATCACAGTAACTGAGGTAAGGTTCAATTCAGGTCTTGAAGATTCATTTTTCCAGATGGAATGAGGGAACCCTCTAAATAACTTAAAGGTAGCTGAGGAAAAAAGTAAGCGTAAATTTGATAAAGCCCTTAGCTTAAAAATAAAATTTCATGAGTAATTAAAAATGAAAAAGAGATCCATTTCTTTATGGGACTATGGCTCATGGATTTTATTTGTGCTCTTTCTGCTGCTTATGGAGGTATCCTGTGCCGTAAACCCTGTGACGGGAAAAAAGGAACTGAGCCTCATATCTGAAAATCAGGAAATTTCCCTCGGTGAACAGACTGATAAGGAAATAAAATTACAGTATGGAATCTATGAGGATAAGGCTCTCGAAAATTATGTGAGCCAGGTAGGGATGTCCCTTGTGCCTCATACCCACCGCCCTCACCTTCCCTATCATTTCGCTATCCTTGATACCCCTGTGATTAATGCCTTCGCCGTTCCCGGCGGTTATATCTATGTCACGCGAGGCATCCTGGCCCTCATCACTTCAGAGGCGGAACTGGCTACTGTGCTAGGACATGAATTGGGGCACGTAAATGCTAGACACAGTGTGAGGCGGCTCAGCAAAATGTTGATTGTCCAGCTGGGGCTCGCATTGGGAAGCGCATTGAGCGAGACATTTGCCAAGATTTCGGGAGTGGCAAGCGTGGGCATCCAGCTTCTTTTTCTAAAATTTAGTCGTGATGATGAAAGAGAGGCCGATAGACTGGGAGTCGAATATGCAAGAAGCGCAAGATACAATCCTTCAGAGATGATAGGCTTCTTCTTTTCGCTTCAGAAACTAGGCGATTTATCCGGTGGCCACAGCCTGCCGGGTTTTCTCTCTACCCACCCTCTTACAAAAGAACGCATCCAGAACACAAAGGCAATCATCACTGAGGAAGATGCAAGGCTTGAAGTCAGGAAAAACCCATATTTAACCCGGATAGATAACCTTATTTTCGGAAATGACCCACGTCAGGGGTATGTCGAAGGGAATGCTTTCTACCATCCTCTGCTTCGATTCAAATTTTCCTTTCCGCAAGAATGGAAACTTCAGAATACCCCCTCTCAGGTCGCATTGAGCCCGGAAGACGGGAATGCGGCTTTAATCCTCCAAGCTGAAAAAAGCTCAGAACCTCTCCCTGATTATGCCGAGAAAAAAATTGCTTCTCTAGAGGGAAAGCAACCTGTTTCGGAAAAAACACTCACCATTAATGGAATGGAAGCTTACGAGAAGGTCTTTGAAATAATTCAGGAACAGAGAGAAGACTTGAGAACACGCATGTCTTTCATTAGAAAAGGAGAAAATATCTTTACTTTTACGGCTCTGAGCACTTCTCAAAAATTTGCAAATTACGACCCTGAGTTTAGGACTATTGTTGGCTCATTTAGAGAGTTAAAGGAGAAGAAATATCTCGAAAAAAAACCACAGCGAATAAGACTGATCAGAGCAAGCGGAAATGAAAGCTTGCGTTCTATCTTCAAGAGAGAAGGGATGGAAGAAGAGGCATGGTCGAAGATGGCCATAATGAATAGGCTGGAGCTGGACCAAATTCCTGAACAAAATCAGATAATCAAAGTGGTCAAATGATGAGGGAAAGAAAAATGTTGATTTTTCTCGGCTCTTTATGTCTCTAGCACAAAGAAGGGTGAGAGCATAAGCTTCTCTTTTTTAGCTCTTTATATTTTTCTATAACATTTTTTTAGGCTCTTTTAGGCTCTCACTTCTTCAGTCAAAAAATACCTCCTTTCCCCTTTGTGATTCACGAGTTAGCAAAAAAAGCAGCTTTCAGAAATTCTCTTGTTTTTCTTAAGGTTTAAGCCCTATCGAGAGGCATCCTTTAGAGCTGATTATGTCTCAGCTTCTTCAAGGACTTTATAGGCAAGCTTCAGCGCTCGCAACCCTTCTTCACCGCTAACCTTTCTTGTCTTACCTTCTCTTATGCTCCTGAAAAAATTCTTCAGTTCCTTCTTCAGCGGCTCTTCCTTCTCAATTTTCAGAGTCTTGATTTCTGTCTGGCGGTTATCAAGAGGAAAAATCTTAACCTCTTGGTCTATATAGTCGATGGAGTAATAAATGGTGGGCTCGAAGATGCGAAGTTTTCTTACTTTCCCCTGGTGGACACGACTTGCGGTTAGAGTTGCTACACATCCCGATCGGAATTCTAGCCTTGCATTAGCGATATCGATTTTCTCAGAGAGGACATGGATCCCTGAAGAACGTATTGACTTTACCTCATCCTTGATTAGAGCCAGGATGATATCCAAGTCATGAATCATGAGGTCAAGGACCACATCAATATCCAGCGATCGTGCGGAAAAGGAACCGAGCCTCTGGACTTCGACGAATTTTGGCTCTGAAATCATGTTTTCAATGGCTTCCACGGCAGGGTTAAATCTTTCGAGGTGACCCACTTGAAGAATGAGCCCATTCTTGGCTGCCATAGCCACGAGTTCCTCACCCTGGTCTACAGTTTCTGTAATTGGCTTTTCCACAAGAACGGATTTCCCTTCCTTCAAGAGTCGCATAGAAATAGAAAAATGTTCTGAAGTTGGGGTCGCCACGATGGCAGCATCGATTTCATCAAGGAGGTCTTCGTAGTTCTGGTAGTATTGAACTCCATGACGGTTTCCGATTTCCATTGCTTTCTTGAAATCAATGTCTGCTACCCCCTTAAGCTCTGCCTCCTCAAGGTAAGAAAGTATGCGGGCATGCTGTGTGCCCAGGTATCCTACACCTATGATTCCTACTCTTACCTTATCCATTGTTCCTCTCTCAAAATTTCGCTCGTTGTTTTGCTCGAAGTTTTTTACCATTTTTTTCTGATTTATGATATCCGCACTTTTATTTTTTGGCAACTACCGAAAGCCCATTTTTCTTTGCAACCGATATTGCTTCCTCTTTTTGAAAAAATGGCATTCTTCCTGCCTCAAAACATAGGGCCTTACCTTTCACGCCGACCAGAGCCTTTATAGTTTCAAGCCCTACAGCAGGAAGGTCAACTCGGCTATCCTGGAGGGTTCGGCAAACCTTGACCACCACTATTCCCTCTCCAGCAAGCATCCCTCCCCGTTTGATTGCCTCATTCGTTCCTTCTAACCCCTCTACAGCAACAACAGTCTTGTCTTTTATGATTACTGCTTGCCCTATGTCTAAATCCGCAATACTCCTTGCTCTCTTCCAGCCAAATTCTATATCCTCCCTTACCTCTGGAGAGAGAGCGCTCCCTGTGAGTATTCCTTCCTCACAGTAATAGCGAGAAATAAAAGGAGTGGGGTCTTTGACTATTAAACCTTCTCGCTCCAGATAATCTATAACAGCCCTCATGATTTTCAGGACGCTCTTTTCCCTGAGAGAAGAGCGAAGTTTTGGGGGGAGGTTTTTGAACCTTCCTTCTTCAAAAGCAACCCTGGGGTCTATCTTTCCCGCAAGAAGAACATCACTCACCTCATTTTTCCTGAAGAAATCGATGAGTCTGCGAACCTCATCTACTTCAAACCATTCAAAAACCTCTGCCTTATCCTCGAGAGAAGATTCCGCCATTCCTCTTATCCCCCCGACGACACAAGTATAACCATGGTTGAGAGCTTCCTTTAAAGCAAGATTTGGAAAATCCCCAGAGCCCGCGATTATCCCTATTCTATTTCCCATCGCTCTTCTGTTTTTTTTATGATTCCCCTTTTAGAAGAACGAATAAAATTTATTATTTCATCCCTATCTTCACTGGGAGCAATCTCCTTCTCAATCTTCTCCAGAGCTTGAGAGGTGTTAAGGTTGGAGAGGAATATAATTCTGTAGAGCTCTTTCAGTAACGCTATCCTTTCCTTAGAAAATCCCTTTCTGCGGAGTAAAACTACATTCAATCCATAAAGAAGCGCAGGACGGCTACCTGCAACCCTACAAAATGGGAGAACATCCTGAGTAATCACAGAGTAACCTCCGATGAAGCTGTACTTTCCCACCCTGCAGAATTGATGGACTCCACTGAAGGCTCCTACGGTAGCGAAATCATCTACGCTGACGTGCCCTGCGAGTGAAGCCCCGTTTATGAAAATTGTTCCATTCCCCACAACACAGTCATGGGCAATGTGCGAATAAGCCATGAAATAGTTATCATCCCCGATGATGGTCTTTCCACCCCCCTTTGTAGTTCCCCGATTCACGGTAATGAATTCTCTAAAAATATTCCTCTTGCCAATCTTAACCACAGTCTCTTCATTTTTATAACTCACATCTTGAGGCTCTGTCCCAATCGTAGAATAAGGAGAAAAGAGGCAGTCTTCTCCAATTTCAGTCAATCCATCTACATAGACATTAGCATCGAGTCTTGTTCCCTTGTAAATTGTGACTTTTTCTCCAATGTAACAGTAAGGCCCGATTTTTACTCCGTGGTCAAGTCGGGCTTTGGGATGGACATCGGCTGTAGGATGGATAAAGACTTCCCCGTCACTCACTTCTCAATTTCCTCATCCTCAAGAAGATAAGCCATCACTTCTCCCTCAACAGCCACTTCCTCATCCACAAAGGCTTTTCCGCTGACATGACAAAACCTTTGCCTCAACTTGATAATCTCCACTTCTAAGCGGAGCTGGTCTCCGGGGACTACAGGCTTCCTAAATTTCATATTATCTATCTTGCTCAAGAAGACAAACTTACCCTTTGGCTCTTGAAGAGAATGAAAAAGAAGAATTCCTCCCGCCTGAGCAAGGGCTTCCACCACAAGCACCCCCGGCATAACTTTAAGCCTAGGGAAATGCCCCTGAAAAAAGGGTTCATTGTAGGTCACGTTCTTTATGGCTACAATCGACTTCCCTTTTTCAAGCTTCACCACCCTGTCAACTAAGAGAAAGGGATAGCGATGGGGAAGGATTTCAAGAATCTTCTCTATGTTAATTATTTCTTTATTTTGAGGTTGCTTTTGAGGCATCGTATCTTCGGATGACTTCATCAGTTAAGTCAACTGAAGGGCTGAAATAAATGGCTCCACTGTTTGCAAGGTCAAAGATGATCTCGAGATTCTTCTCTTTGCCGATAGTTTCGATGATGGGAAGAAGTTCACTCTGAACTTTCTGGAAAAGCCTTCTTTGCAGATCCTGGAGCTCTCTCAATGCATCTTCAGCTAGTCTTTTTCTATCCGTCCTCTTCTTCTCTAGATCAGAACTCAATTGAAGAATGGCTTCATTTGTCAGGGTCAGTCTTTGAGTGTTGAGTTTTGTCTCTAGCTGTCGAATCTCCTCATCTAGCTTGGCTATCTTATCCTGGTTAGCTTTATCCTTTTCCTGGAGGGTGGCGAGTGCCCTCTTCCCCTCCAATGATTTCTCAAGAACTTCCTGAGAATTAACCACACCTATTCTTGTGGATTCCTGAGAGCTTGAGTATGAGCTCAGAGCAGCTAAAACCAGGAGCGAAAAAAGGATGACTCGCGCAACTCTTCTTCGCATTCTATTCCTCCTTTTTCTAGGTGGTTCATATTTTAAAATGTTGTTCCGATAGCAAACCGGAAAGCAAAATTAGAGTCAGTGGGATAAATTTTGGGGCTATTATGGGAAAAGATTAACCTGAAGGGGACCCTGAGGGCCGGAACAAATATCCTCATTTCAAGCCCTTTTGAGGTGTATATGTCTCTTAAACTTACCTTCTTGTCCTCACCATAGGCGTTTCCAGCGTCATAGAAAAAAATCATGTACACAGGCCCTCCCAGGGGAATTATATACTCTGCATTTAAGACCAGAGATTTTACCCCTCCGAGATTTACTCCATTTTCGTTTCGGGGTCCAATGGAATAGATATCGTAGCCACGGATTGACCTCTCTCCTCCAAGATAAAATCTTTCCCAGATAGGGATATTCGAACCTTCGAGAGCCTCGATGAATTCATATTCGGCATGCAATCCAATCACATGATTTTTGATAAGGGGATGGAAAAAGCTCCATTCAAAACGAGGTTTGAAGAAGCTGATATCACCTCCCAAGAAAGTACCTGCATACTTAAGAGAAATTAAATAAAGTGTTCCTCTTGATGGAGTTAGAGGGCTATCGACAGTAGAACGATAAAGCACAGGCATGATGCTACTCACGTTGTAATTACCCCACCAAGCTGAATAATAATATGGGTTCCAGTAAATGAGACCTCCATCCTCACTTCCACTGCCGCTCGGCTGAGAAATGTTAATATATTCATAGGTGTAGGTAAGGTTTGTCCTCCAGTATCCCCATATTCTCGCTCCAAACACTAAATCTACTCCTTTGCCTTTCCTGTTGAAAAGGTAGGGAAGGATAATCTGGCGGTTATAGATGTTAAATCCAAGGGTTATAGGATAGTCCAGAAAATATGGTTCTGAAAACCCAAACATGTAGTTTTTTATCCTTTTTCCATGTTGAACCATGAATTGAAGGTTTTCTCCTGCGCCGAGAAAGTTCACTGTCGAATAACTCAAAGCCACAAAAGTCCCCTCGTATCCACTATAACCAGCGGTGAACTGGATGTTGTTTCTCTGAAGCTCTTTGAGATGGAGGGTAACATCAATCTTTGTGGGGTCTTCCTGAGTGGGTCTTATATCAGGCCCCTTCCCTTCCTCAAGGTCCACAAGACCAAGCTGACGCACTCTGAGGATACTGTCTTTGAAAAGTGCGAGGCTAAATCTATCCCCTTCACGCAGCATCATTTCTCGTCGAATTACCTTATCTTTAGTGTAAGTATTTCCTTTGAATTCAAGCCTGTGCAAATAAGCCACCTCTCCTTCATAAATATTGAAGGCAAGGTTTACCCGCTTTCTTTTAGGATCAAGGTTCTCGACAGGCATTACCTGAGCATAGAGATAACCTCCGTTCTGGTATATTTCACCAATCTTCTCCACGCTCTTTTCCCGGGCTTTGACGCTGTAGACATCTCCTTCTTGAAGCTGGATCAGGTGTCTCAGCGTTTTCGAAGAGACGATCTTGTTCCCCTCTATCTTTATCTCTCCGACTCGATAACGATAGCCAGGGTCTACAGGAATCACAATCTTTTTCATGGTTTGAGTCTTGAAGAAAATTGATTTTTTCTTCACATCTTCAATCCTTGGCTCCCCTATCACTGCCTCCATGAATCCATATTCCTGAAGTTTCTTCTTTAATTTCGAAAGGTCTTCCTCAAGTTTGTTTTGCTTGAAAACATCCTTCCCCATGATCCAGGTAATCAAGCTGTGCTCTTTGTTATCCTTCAGAGCTTCCTGGAGAACCTTTTCAGGAATCTTTGGGTTCCCCTCAAAAATAACTTCTCCAACTCTTATCTTTGGACCTTCGTCGATATGAAAAATTAGGTCGAGTTCGTTCTTTCCTTTTCTTTCAACCTCAACCTTCACCTTTCCTGCCTGGAGACCCTTCTCCACAAGGAGGTCCTGGATTGTTGTTTCAATCCTCTGCACCTTATAGGGATTGTAATAGGAATAGGGAAGGAGGTATTCGTCTTTTTCCTTAAGCTTGTTGGTAATGTCTTCTTCTTTCAATTTTTTTCCAGTCTTATAAGTAATGTTGCGGATTATCGGATTTTCCTGGACTAAAATCTTGACTACCTTGCCTCTTGGTCCCTGTTCCTTCTCTATCTTGATATCCGAAAAGAACCCTGTCGACCAGAGAACCTTAAAGTCTCTTTTAAATTGCTCTTCATTATAATAATCGCCTTCTTTTGAGGAGAGATAATAAAGAATAGTCTCTCTTGAAACCCGCTCATTCCCCACTATTTCAATCTTCTCTAGAATCTCCTGAGCAAAAGCTAAATTCCCAAGGACAAAGAAAGCAAAAAAGAAAATCATCCTTTTCATGACTTACTCCTTATACCATATTCGATTCTTTTTTTCAAAAAAGTGATTGAAATTTAAGATATTAGTCTCTTCCCTTAAATGATTCTCTTTAAGTAAAACCTTAGAGGTGGGTTAAAAGTTTCAGGCTTCCGCCTTCCATAAGATAAACTTTATCACAGAAGAGCGCTACTTTTTCGTTGTGAGTGACGATTATTGAAGAAAGGGATTTTTTTTGATGTAAATCCTTGATAAGATCAAGGATCATCTTCCCTGTTTTCCAATCAAGATTCCCTGTAGGTTCATCAGCGAGAAGTAAGTTTGGTTCATTGACTAAAGCCCTTGCAATCGCAACTCTCTGTTGTTCTCCGCCAGATAGCTCATTCGGCCTTGCTCGGGCTCTTCCCTCCAACTCGACTTCTTTGAGAAGATTAGAAGCCCTCTCATACGCCGCTCTTTTCTCCATGCCTTTTATGAGGAGGGGAAAAATTACATTCTCTAAGGCAGTAAACTCAGGCAGGAGATGGTAGAATTGGAAAACGAATCCTATTTTCTCATTTCTTATTCTGGCAAGCTCATATTCATTCTTAGAAAGGATATCTTCACCATCGATGAATATTCTTCCCTCAGTAGGCCTGTCCAAACCTCCGAATAAATTAAGGAGAGTCGTCTTCCCTACGCCTGAAACTCCCATGATTGCCACAAGTTCCCCTCTTTCAAGCTTGAAATTTATTCCTTCAAAGACACGCAGCACTCCTTTTGGCAAGGGATAATCCTTTCCTAAGTTCTGAGCTTCCAGGATATTATTCATATTTCAAAGCAATGACGGGATTAATTTTAGCGGCGCGTTGGGCTGGAAAGAGCGTGGAAAGGAAGCTGATGAGCAGGGTCACTCCCACAATCAGGATGAAATCTATTACCTTGAGGTGAAAAGGAACATATGCAATCTGGTAGATATCCACGGGAACTCGGATTATTTTGAAGGTGTTAGCAAGTTTGCACCAGGAGAGGCCGAGGACCACCCCTGCCAGAGTTCCCATTATTCCAATCATCGCTCCCTGCATAAAGAAAATTTTGCGGATGTTCCGCGAAGTTGCACCCATGGCCATCAGAATTCCGATGTCCCTTGTTTTCTCCATGACCATGAGGATAAGAGTGGCAATGATGTTCAGTGAGGCAACCAAGACAATAAGAGCAATGGTGAGAAACATCACATTCTTCTCAAGCTTAAGAGCAGAAAAGAGGGACTTATTCAATTCCATCCAGGTAACCACGTAAACTGAGAAGGGAAGAACCTCCTTTATTTTAGCGGCGATTTTTGGTGCATGGAAGATGTTATCGATCCTAATCTGGATGAAACTTATTTTTTCCTGAAGGCCGAGGAATTTTTGAGCTGTCTCGAGGGAAACCAGGATTGTTGAGGAGTCGAATTCGTACAATCCTGTGTGAAAAATGCCAGTGACCACAAATTTTTTTGATTTAGGAAAAAGGCCAAGCGGGGAAAGCCTTGAAGAAGCCGTGAGCAAAGCGACATGGTCTCCGACTCCTGCACCTACACTCGCTGCGATTTCGCTCCCGAGGAGAATCCCATCATGGCTTCCCCCTGGAAAAGGGAGATATCCCCTGTTAAGGTTCTGAAGCCAGGGAGAGGAGGGAAGTTCAAGATTAAAATCAACACCTTTAAGGAGTGCTCCGGCACTTTTATACGGTCCTCGAAGAAGGACATTGTCGTAGACCACGGGAGTTGCTGTTTTTACTCCACTTATTTTTCTGATATTTTCAAGAAGGTTTTGATATTCAACTAGACCTTCTCCACCCAGGTCTGAAACCATAAGATGAGCTGTGGAGCCAAGAATCTTATCCCGGACATCACTCTGAAATCCATTTATCAAGGCGAGGGCAATGATAAGAGCCATGACTCCAATTGTAATTCCCAAGATGGAAATAAGGGTAATGACAGAGATAAAGGCCTGCTTTCTCTTGGCCATGAGATATCTTTTGGCAATGAAAAATTCGTATCCCATCTTACCAAAAACCCGCCGCCTCCTCCTCAATTCAATTCGAGAGGCTTTTATGATTTTGGCCTCAAGAGAGGGAAAAGGATGACTTCTCTGATAGACTTGCGGTTGGTCAAAACCATTGCCAGTCTGTCTATTCCGATTCCACAACCTCCCGTAGGGGGGAGACCATATTCAAGAGCATGGATGTAATCCATGTCCACCCAGTGAGCCTCTTCGCTTCCCTTCTCTCTCTCCTCTTTTTGCTGCTCAAAGATCAACTTCTGCTCAACCGGATCTGTAAGCTCACTATAACCGTTAGCGACTTCAATCCCTCCTAACACAAGCTCAAACCTTTCTGCTTCTTCAGGGTTTTCCCTCGAAGTTTTCGCCAAAGGAGAAACTTCTTTGGGAAGATTGACAATAAAGGTTGGCTCAATTAGCTTTTCTCTCACATATTTATCAAAAATTATGTCCAGAGCCTTCCCATAAGTAAGGGCTTTCTTTTCTGGAGTAAGAGTTGAAGCAAGCTCGATAATCCCTCCCTTATCCTCGAACTTGCTCGGTGAAAGCCCGCTATAGCGAAGCAGAGCGTCTTTAAACTTTATTCTTTTCCATGGTCTCTTAAACAAGATCTTCTCACCTTGATAAACAATTTCCTCTTTTCCAAAAAGTCTGCGAGTGAGATAACAAATCAATTCCTCTGTGAGGCCCATCATGTCATGATAGTCACTGTAAGCTTGATAAAACTCAAGCATCGTGAATTCTGGATTGTGCTCAGAGGAAATGCCTTCATTGCGAAAGTTTCTGTTTATTTCATATACTTTCTCAAATCCTCCCACCACCATTCTCTTCAGGTATAGCTCAGGGGCAATCCTCAAATAGAGCTCCATTCCCAAGGCATTATGATATGTTTTGAAGGGCCTTGCCAGAGCACCCCCTGGAATAGGTTGCATCATCGGGGTTTCAACCTCAACATACCCCTTGCGCTCGAAAAATTTTCTTATGAGTAGAATCATAGAGCTCCGCAACCTGAAAAGATCGGCTATTTCAGGATTGATGATCAAATCAAGGTATCTTTTCCTGTATCTTAGCTCAACATCCTGCAAACCATGCCATTTCTCAGGGAGAGGGTGGAGACATTTGGCTAAAAAAGTGAAAGAATCCCCCAGAACCGTCAGCTCCCCTGTTTTGGTCTTAAACAGAACTCCCTCCACGGCGACAATATCTCCGATATCGATGAGTGAAAAAAGGCGATAGTTTTTCTTGCCAATTCTTTCTTCCCTCAAATAGGCTTGAAGCCGTGCTCGAGTATCTGTTATATGGAAGAAAGTGGCTCTCCCCATGCGGCGGATAGAAACTATCCTCCCAGGCACATTCACTTTAACTTTATATTTTTCGAGCTCTTCAGGAGTAAATGAGGCATACTTCGAAACAATCTCAAACACGGAATGAGTCTTTTTTGCTCGATGGGGGAAAATATCTATTCCCTCTTTGGCGAGTTCTTTTAATTTTTCTTCTCGAGCTATTTCTTGGTCACTCTTTTTCTCTCCTGATGAAGTAGATAGTGTTTCTTCTTTTAATTGTTCAAAATCTTCACTCATTTCTCTTCTCCTCTGTAGCCTTCCTGAATGTCTCCAGCTTCTTTCTAACTCCATCCAGAATTCCATTAACAAAGGTAGCTGCTTCAGGGCTACTGTATTTTTTCGCAATTTCAATCGCCTCATTGATAATCACGGCAGGAGGTACATTCTCCTCAAATAAAAGCTCGAAAGTAGCAATCCGCAGAATGTTCCGATCAACGAGGGCCATTCTTTTCAAGCGCCAGTTTTCTGACACAGATTGAATGATTTCATCTATTTTTTGGCGATGAGATAAAATCCCATTCACTAGCCATGAACTAAACTCACGGACTTCCCCTGAAACCCTTCTCTTCTCCCAGAATTGAGTTATGGCTGCTTGAGGTTGGGAATTATTAAATTCCAATTGGAAAAGAATCTGCAAGCTACACTCTCTCGCCTTCCTTCTCTTTCCCATAAAGTCATCTCACCTCAGGCGAGGCCTGCTTCTTTTATCAAATTTATCGTCTCTACTAGTGAAAAAGCGGCATCGTAACCTTTGTTTCCTGCTTTTGTCCCTGCTCGTTCGATCCCCTGCTCTATAGTCTCTACAGTTAAAATCCCGAAGGCTAAAGGAATCCCATCTTCCATAGAAATTTGAGCCAACCCTTTAGTAACCTCTGCACTCAAAAACTCGAAATGGGGAGTATCACCCCTTATAAGCACTCCTAAACAGAGGATACCATCCACGCTTCTTTCCTTTGCCAGTTTTTTGGCAAGAAAGGGCAGTTCAAAAGAACCAGGAACTTTGTAGAGCTCGATGTCCTCATCTAAGGCTCCCAACTTATGGAGGGCATCTAGGGCTCCTTCTAAAAGTCTGTAGGAAATGAACTGATTAAAACGACTGAGTACTATCGCAATCTTTAACCCTTTTGCCTGAAGCTTTCCCTCATAAGTTTTCATTGCTTACTCCTTTTAACGACCCTGGAAGTTCGCCTTTCTCTTTTCTAAGAATGCCTTAGTCCCTTCCTTACTATCTTGTGTAGCACAGGCTTTAGCAAAAAGGGATGCTTCTAGTAAAAGGCCATCTTCTAGAGTCATGTCCATCCCTCTGTTGATAGCATCTATGCATAGGCTAACAGCCACTGGAGCATTGGCTGCAATCTCCTTTGCCATATTCTCCGTAAAAGAATAAAGTTCTTCCTGAGGAACAACTCTGTTGACTAACCCAATCTCAAAGGCCTCTTTTGAGTCTATCATTTTCCCACTCAGAATAAGCTCCATCGCCTTTCCCTTTCCCACAAGCCTTGAAAGCCGCTGTGTTCCTCCATAACCAGGAATGAGACCGAGTTTTACCTCAGGTTGACCCATCTTTGCGTTCTCTGCAGCAATACGGATATGGCAGGCAAGAGCCATTTCTGTTCCACCTCCAAGGGCATATCCATTTATGGCCGCAATCACAGGCTTCTTTGAATTTTCTATAGATTTAGTCAAGTCCTGTCCCCTTCTCACATACTCTTCAGCGGAAAAGAAATCAAGCCCTGACAATTCTCCTATGTCAGCCCCAGCTATGAACGCCTTATCTCCCTTGCCAGTCAGGATTATTGCCCTTACTTGAGGGTCCTCCTCGAAGGAAAGGAAGGCCTCATGGAGCTCCTTGATTGTTTCGGAATTCAAGGCATTAAGCTTGTCGGGTCTATTGACTATGATCCATCCGATTCCCTCTTCCTTGTTGGTGATTAAGTTCTTGTATTCCACCTTTCCTCCTTTTACTCTCTTTAAATCTTTATTAGTTCGATGCCCAGAAAGAATCAATCAAACAATTCTTTTCTCATAGATCCGGTATCTCTTATAGACTTTTCCTCCTATGGATTCAGTGAACTTGTTGATTGCCTGATTATCCTCGAGTTGCCAGGAAGTTTCTGCCCATTGATATCCCCTTTTGAGTGCATTTTTTTCGAGCTCAGAGTAAAGATAATAACTTAAACCTGTAAGCCTATATTCTTTTAATATTCCGAAAACGACTGCCCTCATTCCTTTAATCTTCCTTCGATTGAGGAGGAACATGATTATTCCCCAGGGAGTCAACCTCCCGTTCATCTTCTTTATTAGCTCGTTATAATTGGGTAGACCAAAAGCAAACCCCACAGGCTTTCCTTTGTCTTCGGCGATGATTACGAGATGAGGGTCGGCAACCTGTTTCAGCCTCTTTGCCATATGCTCCATTTCCTTTTCTGTCCAAGGCACGAATCCCCAGTTATCTGACCAAGCTTGATTGTAAATGTAAGCAATCTTGGTTGCTTCCTCTTCTACCTTCTTTAAATCTACGATCCTAAGCTTAATTGAGGTGTTTTTTTTGATTGTATCTACGATTCTTTTTATTTTCTCCGAAGTTTCATGGTCTCTTGTCATTAAATAAGCAAGGAGGTCTTTAGCTTTTTTCATTCCATACCGCTCTACAAGCTCGAGATAATAGGGAGGATTATAAGGCATCATGATTACAGGAGGGGAATCGAATCCCTCGACCAAAAAAGCACATTCATCGTTCATCGAAAGATTCATTGGACCACGCATCACTTCCATCCCCCTTTCTCTCCCCCAGTGAGCCACCGTATCCAGGAGACTCCTGGCTACCTCGAAATCATTAAAGCTCTCAAAGAGTCCAAAAAATACGGTTTTCTCGTTATGGTAGCTGTTATGATTTTTATCTAGGATTGCTGCTATCCTTCCTAAAACATCGTTGTTTCTGAAGGCCAAAAAAAGAGCCATCTCTGCATGTTCAAAAAAAGGGTTCTTCTTTTTATTCAATTTTTCCTTAAAATCTATTATCAAGGGGGGAACCCAATTGGGGTCATGCTTATAAATCTTCCAAGGAAAGTAGATGAATTTTTTAAAGTCTTTTTTTGTCTTAACCTCTCTTATTTGAATATCTCCCATTTTCAGCTCCAAGATTTAAAATATTTTATCAGATAAAAAATTTTTTTTCAGCAAATAAATCAAAGTCCTGAAACCTCCTCTTCTTCTCGGAGAATATAATCAATATTTCAAGAGTGCTCAAAATCAAAATGACCCTTTTACCTAAAATGAGCTTTTTCAAGGTAGAATTTGGGCTCTCCATTAAGCTTCCTCTCATTTAGGCTCCAACCTTAATGAAAGCTCACGCATTCTCATCTTCTCAAAAACCCTAAAAATAGAGATTTAGTTTCGGCGAAGAGTTGTTTTAAGGTTTTTTTTATGATAAAAATTCATCGTTCGCCTCTGACTCATATCCAAGGAGGAGAAGATGAAGAGAGCCTCTCGATTCGAAGAATTGACTCCGGAAAAATTGAGATTGAGACTTGACCCTCAGAAGATTCCCTTTTCTACAAGTGATGAATGTAAACCCTGTGAAGATATAATCGGCCAAGACAGAGCGATTCGAGCCATTAAGACGGGCCTGGATGTCAAAAGCCTGGGCTATAACATATTCATCACAGGCATGGTTGGCACAGGAAGAACGACAACCATCAAGCAGTTGCTGGAAAGACTGGAGAAAGACGAAAAAACTCCTGATGATATTCTTTATGTAAACAATTTCAAGAACCCCGACGAGCCAATGCTCATCACCTTACCTGCAGGAAAGGGAAGGCTCTTTAAACAGAAAATGGAACATCTTATCGAGATGCTCCAGTTGAATATCCCTGAATTATTGAAGAGCAAGTATTATCAGGAAAAAAGAGACAGCATTATCGAGTCCCAGCAGAAAAAACAGAAAGAAATCTTGAAACAATTTGAAGAGGAAGTTGCAGAGGAAGGGTTTTCTGTAATTCAGGTTCAGATGGGGCTTTTTCTCAAACCCGACCTTGTCCCTTTAGTCAACGGACAGCCGACTCCCTTTGGAAAGCTTGAAGCCTTGGTAAGGGAAGGTAAATTCCCTAAAGAAAAACTTGAGGAGCTCCAGAAAAAATATGATGAGCTCACGGATAAACTCGAAGAAATATTCGATACTTTGAAAGAGATTGAAGACAAAACAAGGGATCTGCTTAAAGAATGGGATGAGGAATCGATAACCCCAATTATCAGAGGCGCCATAAATGAGATGAGGTCGAAATTTGATTTCCCCAAGGTGAAAGCGTATCTCGATGATGTTGAAATCACGCTCATCAAAAACATAGACCTTTTCAAAGGTCAGAAAAAAGAGCAGAAAGAAAAAGAATTAATAGACCCTTTCCTGGAATACAGAGTTAACCTCCTTATTGACAATTCTGACCAGAAAGGCGCCCCTATAGTGATGGAAATAAATCCCAACTATGTAAACCTATTCGGTTCTATAGAATCTACTTTAAACCGTTTCGGAATATGGCAGACTGACTTCACCAAGATAAAAGCAGGTTCTCTTCTCAAAGCCAACGGCGGGTATCTCGTCATGAATGCTCTGGATGCTCTGGTAGAGATTGGAGTTTGGCCTGCGCTTAAGAGAACACTTCGTCACCAAAAACTTGAAATCCAAAATTTTTCTTCTCTTTACCTTCTCTCTTACAGTCGTTTGAAGCCAGAGCCTGTTAATATCAATGTGAAGGTAGTAATGATAGGAGATGACTATCTCTATAATCTGCTTTATTTCTTGGACGAAGACTTTAAAAAAATCTTCAAGATAAAGGCTGAATTCGATTCTGAGATACTCAGAACAGACCAGACCATTGTTGAGTTTGCTCAATTCATTAAGAAAATCACCGAAGAGGATAAGCTTCTTCCCTTTGACAGAGAGGGCATGGCCGCCATCATCGAATATGCCACAAGACTTTCTGGAAAGCAGAGAAAGGTTTCGACTAGATTTCACATCATCGCTGACATAATTCGTGAGGCGAGTTTCTGGGCAAAGAGCGATAATAAGGAGGTTGTTAGCCGTGAGGAGGTGAAAAAGGCCATAGAAGAAAGATTTGAGAGGATCAGCCTGATAGAGGATAAGATTCAAGAAATGATAGAAGAAGGCACGATCCTCATCGATACCGAAGGGATGGTCATAGGACAGGTTAACGGACTCTCGGTCTACACCACAGGAGAGCTCTCTTTTGGAAAACCAACGCGCATCACAGCTAGAACCGCTGTGGGAAGAGCGGGAGTCATCAACATTGAAAGAGAAGCCGACCTGAGTGGTAGGACTCATAACAAGGGAGTATTAATCTTGAGCGGGTACCTGAGGGGCAAGTATGCTCAGAACAAACCATTTTCACTTTCGGCAAGCATTGCCTTCGAACAATCTTATTCTGGAGTAGAAGGAGACAGCGCCTCTTCAACCGAAGTCTACGCCATCCTCTCGAGCCTCTCTAAGCTTCCCTTGAGACAGGACATCGCCGTGACTGGATCGATAAACCAGAAAGGAGAAATCCAGCCTATCGGTGGAGTAAACGAAAAGATTGAAGGATTTTTCGATGTCTGCAAGGCTAAGGGCCTCACCGGAACTCAAGGAGTAATAATTCCTTACCAGAACATCCAAAACCTGATGTTACGAGAGGATGTTGTCGAAGCAGTAAGAGAAGGTAAATTTCATATTTACCCCATTAAGAATATAGACGAAGGAATAGAAATTCTCACCGGAGTAAAGGCGGGAGAGATGAAAGAAGATGGTACCTTTGAAGAAGGAACAGTGAACTATCTCGTCGACGAGGAGCTTAAGAGACTAGCTCAGAGTTGGAAAATCTATTCAACTGAGAAGGAAGGCGGATGAAACCTTTTTTAAAGAAATTGTTTTCTCTTTAAAGATGGTAGCTTTAAGGATTTCTTGAGATAGATTTAATAAGCCTCAAAACTCATCTTGAAAGATTTTAAGATTGTTAGAGAAGCATGCTCCCTCTTTTAACTCCAGCGACATATTTCTTTTTTTAGGAGTCAAGACTTGAAGCATAAACCCCTAATTATTCTTGCCTCAGCCTCACCAAGGAGGAAAGAGTTACTAAAAAAAATATTAAAGAGATTCAAAGTAGTACCCAGCGAGATAAAAGAGACTGAGATTAAAGAGAAAGACCCTATTCAGCTAGCCTTGAAAGTCGCCAGGGCGAAAGCCAAGGAAGTGGGGGAAAAATATCCATCCTCAGTAATCATAGCTGCAGACACAGTTGTCTTCTTAGAAAATGAGGTTTTTGGAAAACCCAGAAACAGGGAAGAAGCAAAAGCCATGCTGGAAAAGCTCTCCGGAAAAAAACACGAGGTAACGACGGCTGTTGTTATCTATAAGAAAGAAGAAAATAGAATCCTCGAAGATTATGAAACATCTCAAGTTTACTTCAAGCCATTGAGCAGCGAAGAAATTGAAAAATATTTAGAAACAGAAGACTATTCAGACAAGGCAGGAAGCTATGCCATCCAGAAGATTGGAGAGAGATTCGTCACAAGACTAGAGGGAGATTATGAAAATGTTGTGGGATTGCCCGTGAGAAGACTTAAGAATCTTCTCCAGAAATTCTTAAATCCCGAATGTGAACTCCTCATCCAGGACATGGCATTTCCCAGAGATTGGGGGGTTGGGATATACTCTGGAATAGTAATTTTTGTTCCGGGAACAGTTATTGGAGATAAGGTAAGGGTAAAAATCAAAAAAAAGAAAAAAAATTATTACTTCGGTAAAATACTCGAATTCAAAAGCCCTTCACCATTGAGAATCGAACCATCATGCCCTCATTTCGGCACCTGTGGAGGCTGTTCCCTCCAGAATCTGGATTATCAGAAGCAGCTGGAACTGAAGGAAAATTACCTTTCTCGCACACTGGAAAAGATAGGAGGAATAGAGCTTAAAAACTTTGAGAAGGAAAAGATTCTTCCTTCACCCTCAATTTTTTACTACCGCAATAAAATGGAATTTGCCTTCGGAGGAAAAAACGACGATCTCTATCTTGGACTCCGCAGAAGATTATCTCCCTTTGAAGAAGTTACAAATAAAACCGTTCCTTTAAAAAAATGTATGATTTTCAGTCAAAAAGCAGAAAAAATATTTCCTCTCTTTCTCAATTTTGCCCAGAAAACAGGACTACCCTCTTACAACCCCCTCACTCAAGAAGGTTTTTTCAGAAATCTTATCCTTAGAGAAGGGAAGACTACAGGAGAACTGATGCTCATCCTCAGCACAAAATCTGGGAAAACCCTCGATGTGGAGACTACTTTTCTCAAACTTCAGGAAGAAATCGCAGAATTGAAGAGCCTTTACTGGGTAGAAAACGACAGACTCGCCGATGTGGTCCACCTAGAGCGTAAAAAATTTATTTCGGGAAAAAAGTATATTGAAGAAAGGCTGGACGAATTTAGATTCAGAATATATCCTGAAACATTCTTTCAGCCTAATCCCCTGGCAGCTGAGGTGCTTTACAAACGAATCGTGGAAGAAGCTAAACTCATGGGTGCCAAAAAGGCCCTCGGCCTCTATTGCGGAACAGGTGCAATCGAAATCTTTTTGGCCAGGGCAGTGGAAACTGTCATCGGGGTAGATTCAGAACCCATGAACATCCTAGCTGCGGAAAAAAACTCAAAGATGAATAACATTCCCAATTGTCGATTTGTCCTTGGTCAAGTGGAAAAGGTGGTCGATCCTAAAATTTTCGCAGATTTTGACCTTCTTGTTCTCGATCCACCAAGAGCTGGTCTGAGTCCAAGGGGAATGAAAAGAGTCCTCTCTCTCAAGATTCCTAATCTCATGTATGTCTCCTGTAACCCGGCTACCCTGGCACGGGATTTGAGGATTCTTCTGGAAAAAGGATATCGTTTGCGCAAACTCTTATCCTTTGATTTCTTTCCCCATACTCCCCACCTCGAGACTCTGGGAATCTTAACAAGATGATAAGCCTACTTCTTTCTTGATCAAGGAAATCTCCTCTTTAGTTAGATAACGCCACTTACCCTTCTTTAAATTGCCTAAGTCAAGTCCTGCGAACTTGAGACGACGGAGCTTAAAAACAGGATGCCCCAGAACTTCAAACATCCTTCTCACTTCTCTCTTTCTCCCCTCATGGATTTCTACCCGCAGAAGAGACCTCTTATTACTGGCTCTAAGGATATAGATTTTTGCCTCAGCTGTTTTTCTCCCCTCAAGATAGATTCCCTTTCTCAAACGTTCAAGCTCACTTGGCTCAGGCTTCCCTTTGATTTCGACAAGATAAACTTTCTTCACTTTATACCGGGGATGAGTTGCTCTAAAGGCAAACTCTCCATCATTGGTAAGGAGTAAAAGACCCTCGCTCTCAAAATCGAGCCTTCCCACGGGAAATACCCTTATGTTCAGGGGCTTAATCAATTCCAGAATAGTAGGTCGACCCGAAGGATCTTTAAGTGAGACGAGATAACCTGCAGGCTTGTTGAGCATGAGATATATGAGCCTCTGAGGCTTTTTAACCCTTTTCCCGTCAACTTCTACTTCATCTTTCTGCCAGTCAATTTTATGCCCCAAGCTCAGAACAACTTCTCCATTTACCTTTACTCTTCCTTCCCCAATCATTCTGTCTGCTTCACGTCTTGAGGCTATCCCTGCCTGAGAAAGATATTTATTCAGTCTAACCTCTGTCTTCAATATTCCCTCCCCAGAAGATGAACATTTCCAATTTTTACTCTTTTTAATCCCGCTTGAAGAGCAACCTCACGACATTCATGGGCATGATTTCTCGAAGTTCGGGGTAAATCATGCATCGCAAAATGGGGATGAAAACCCAGCAAAGAATAAGGTATCTCAGGGTCGAGAGAAGATATGAACTTGGAAATCAAAGAAACCTCATCCCTTTCTACATATCCAGGAACAAGAAGAGTGCTGGCCACAACCAGGGGAGGCTCTCTCCTTTTTCTCGTCCACTTGGCGGCCAGTTCGAAGTTCTCTTTCGTCCTCTCATTATCGCCACCAGTGAGTGCGAAATTGAGGCTCTGATTGAATGCCTTGAGATCAAATTTCACACAGCCTCCGCTTTCCAGTGCAATCTCGAGAATTTCTTCCAGCAAATTAATATTCATTGTCCCGTTTGTTTCCCAACAAACCCTCAATATCCTTGCCCTCTTGAGAGAGAGGGCAAGCCGCGAAGTTTTTATCGAATGAGGAAGCTGAGGCGAAGGATCTCCGCCAAAATAACATATACAGGAAGTCTTCTCATCCACGGCTTTAACTAACTCAAATGGAGAGAGTCCCTTTGAAAAGTGACTCCCTTTCTTGTGACTTAAGTTCTGACAAAAAAGGCAGTTGAATGAACAACCGAAGTAGAAGACTGCTAAATTCTGGTAACCATATTCTGGTCCATCTGCATAGGAAAACCTCGGATACCCCGCTCCCGTCCCTCCCGCACATACCCAGTCAGCCACGCAATTCGTGGGCAAGGGGTCATGATACCAGGAACAAAAGGCTTGATTTGATTTAGGGCTCAGTCTTTTTCCTTCAATATTTTTCCTTATTCCACAATAACCATATTCTCCTTTTGGAATACGGCATTCGTTGGAACACAGCCTGCAGGGAAGTCCACCTTTTTCCTTCGGCGGAGAGGGAGGAAGGCCGAAAAACCTTCGAGAAATTTTGTGAATATTTTCAATCCTCTCTTCAACTTGCCTAAAATCATGGAGGATACAATCTCTGCAAAGACCTATAAAAGTGGAGATAAGAAGCCCCTCGCGTCCACAATTCAGGCATTTTCCCATGGGCTACCCCTTGTGAATTTAAGTATTCACTAAAGCGCTCAATCAAGCTCACAAAAATCTCTCAGAATCACCTTTGGGCCTCAAAATAAAATTAAAATAATACTGAGAAAAAGGACTCCCCTCTTCCTCATTTCCTGACTCTAATCATTCTCCCAGCTCAACATCATTCTTTTTTGAAATATAGAAACTTCTTCTCTTTCCTGCCTAAAAATAGAAATTTAGGCCGGTGCTTAGAGAAAAATCGCCAAACTTTAGCTCTTTATCATCGATATTCAGCTTAAGGCGATGATACCTTCCCTCGGCTGCCAGGGCTAGCTTTGGCGTAAGATGTAATTCCAGACCTAAGCCTATATTATACCCTCCCTTTCTATCCTTATCCACATTCTTCAATTCAGCGCTATAGTATCCATATCCACCGCTGAGGTAAGGATGGAAGAAAAGAAGAGGGAAGAAATATTTTATGTTGAACCCGAGATAGCTCAGAAAAAATTCTCCCTTTCCCCATTCTAAATCCAGGGAGTCTACTGGTTCGAGGTTATGCATCACCCGGAAATAGTTTCCCTCAACTGCAAACATCATCAATTTTAAGCCTGCTTTCACTCCATAAAGGAACCCTGTGTTGGTGTCAAACTCCACCTTTTTCAGGCTTGGCTTCTGAGTATGGTACCCGGCTTGAAGACCGAGGAAAAAACCACCCTGGGCAAATCCTCTTTCCCCATTCAACAGGAAGAGACTCAAAACCATCGATAAAATTATCCCCTTTCTTTCCATCCTTCTTCTCCCTTCATAAATCTTTAAGACAGAATTTGATTTTAAAATTTTTTTCTCCCTAATTTTATTCACTTTTTCCTCCCTCATTTGAACTCATTAAACCTAAATCATTCACCTCTCTTCTCTCTATCCCAAGCGTGGCTTGGCTAAGATCTCCATTATCTTAAGGTCAAAAAAATTCTGAGAGTTCGCAGGACGGAGGACTATGGCAGTATCGACTCCCGAGGATGTCCCGCCAATTGAGATACAGGGTTTGCTGGTGGGGATTAATCCTGCGTCAGAAGCCATGAGAGCAATCTCCACGGCAACCTTTGTCCCGTCTCCAAATATTCTCAAAGTATAGGCCATTATTTCCTCAAGTTCATAAGTCCCCAGTTTTTTTCTCACCGCTCTCCCCACCCCTCCAAAAGCATGTTGACAGGTAAGAATTCTTGCCCCTGTCTTTTCAATCTTCTCTCTTAATTCCTCAGAAAGTTCCTGATAATCTGGCCTTAGGAATCCAGTAGAATGAGTAACAATCACGAGATTCCTTGACTTGAATAAAGGTAGTGCAGCAACTCCTGTCTTACCTGAAGAGGAAGAAATGACGATGTTCTCTATAGAAAGCTCCTCTGCTCTGCGGGCCGCAATCTCAAGAGTGCGAGAGGTGTTTCTCTCTCCAGGATGCGCGAAGTAAACACAGGGAACAGAAATTTCATTTCGAAAATCTTTCTTTTCCGTGGTCATCGCTTTCTCCTTTTAAATAATAAATGTAAGAGACAAACTCTCGACTTCTATTTTATCTTAAATCAAGATGGAAAAAGGAAAAATTCATCATGTATCCTTTATTAAAAGGATTAGCCTCTGAAACTTAAATGCTAAGGAGAATCTTCATCACCCCAGGCTTTTGTGCCAAGCGAAAAGCCTGGAGAGCTTCATCTAGAGGAAATTCGCCATCCACCATGCCTTCTACATCTACCCTGCCTGACTTAAGAACTTCTATGGCTCGGGGAAAAGGTCCACACCGTGAACCGATGAGCTCTATCTCATCCACGACAATCTTGGAGACATCCAGACAGAGATTTCCTTTGAAGGTGCTTTTGAGGACTATCTTTCCCCTTGGCTTCACATAAGAAAGAGCCACTCTTAATCCCTCTTTCTTTCCTGTTGCCTCCACAACGAGATCAAACTTCTGAGCAATGTCCTCTTCTTTGAGAAAAACCTTGACATTTCTCTTCCTGATAAGCTCAAGTTTTCTTTCATGCTTACCGAGACAATAGACCTCATCAGATTCAAGCTTCATGACCTGAGCAATCAAGAGTCCCAGCTTCCCGTCACCAATGACGAGGATAGATTCTTTCTTTCTCACCTCAATCTGTTCCAGAATCTCTAGTGCAGAAGCAAGAGGTTCGACAAAGACAGCCTGATGGTCTGAAACTTCTTGAGGGAGGAGATGGAGATTTATCAAAGGAAGAGTCACAAACTCGGCAAACACTCCATCTTTTCTGTAAATCCCCAGCACCTTTCTCGAAGAGCAGTGTCTGGGGAGACCCTTTAAGCAGAATTCACATTGATTACAGAAAATATTTATTTCCCCAACCACCCTCTTTCCACGCAGGTCTTTTCGGGAAGATTCAACGACCTCTCCCACAAATTCATGACCGAGAATCCCTTCAAATTCCATGTAGCCTCTTATGATCTCAAGGTCAGTATTGCAAATCCCCGCCTTTATGACTCTGATGAGCGCCTCTTCCCCTGAAGGCACAGGGGGGAGGACTTCTTTTATTTTCAACTCCCCTCTTTCCAGGAGAACAGCTTTCATTTTTTCACCATTGTCTACCTGATATCTTCGATTGTCAAGTTTCCTCATTTAAAACAGATTTTCTTACTTCCTTTATCACAAGCTGTAACCTTCGCTTTCTCCTCCCGAGGATGATACTATCTTGCCTCATTCAAGACGCTAAAAAGGGGAAGAGTTTTGAATTTAACCCATCTTTTCTTCAGAAAAAATAGAAACCTTCACATTTCTGCGACGTATCATTTATAATGAATACGGTCAAAATATGGCGCGGATTAATCTGGGTGAATCAATATCTCTTGCCCTGAGTTCCCTGTGGACTGACAAGCTGAGAACTTTCCTCACCCTGCTTGGCATTATTATCGGAGTCCTGACAATCATAGCCGTAGTCTCAGTCATTCAAGGATTAAACCATTATGTCTACACGAAGATGTCTTTTTATGGCGCCAACGATTTTTCTGTCACCAAATTCTCCCTGGGCGCAAAATCCCTCAAAGAATTTAAGGAGCAATTGAAGCGAAAAAACATTACCCTCGAGGAAATGAGAATCTTAAAAAGTGAATGCCAAAGCTGTGAAATAGTGGGTGCTTCTGTGAGCACAACAAAGACAGTAAAGTTTGCAAATCGAGAAATAAAGAATGTGATAATAAGAGGAGTTACTCACCTTGACCACATGATAGGTCAGATTGAAGAACTTGATCGAGGAAGACACCTCCTCAAAGAGGAAGAGGAGCGTTCTCGGTTCGTTTGCATCCTGGGCGCAGAGGTTAAGGATGAGCTTTTTCCGGTTCTTGACCCTCTCGGGCAATGGATAAGAATAGGTTTGCATAAGTTTCTGGTTATTGGAGTGGCAAAGAAGAAGGGAAAGATTTTAGGAATGAGCCAAGATAATTACATTCGCATTCCCATCACAACTTTCCAGAAAATATTCGGCCCCTCGAGGAGCATCTCAATCAATATTCACACCTCTTCGCAGGAGAAAATGCTGAAAGCAAAGGAAGAGGTAAGGACACTCCTTCGCTCAAAACGTCGGCTCCCGTTCAATGAGCTTGATGATTTTTCATTCCAGACCTCTGAGACCTTCATCGAAATCTATAAATCTGCAACCTCAAGCATTTATATGGCGATGATTGCCATATCTTCCATTGCCCTCATTGTGGGAGGAATTGTAGTGATGAACATCATGCTCGTTAGCGTCACGGAAAGAACAAAAGAGATAGGCATTCGCATGGCCGTTGGAGCACGACGTAAAGACATTCTTTTCCAGTTCCTAGTTGAATCCGTAGCTATCTCAACTACAGGAGGAATCATTGGAATCTTAATCGGGTTCTCAATAGCCAAGATTGTCACCGCAACGACATCCATCCCCTCAGCCATAGACCCTCTCTCTGTTGGAGTGGCAATCTTAGTCTCAAGCTCTGTGGGAATCTTCTTCGGGCTCTACCCCGCAAGCAAGGCATCAAAGCTTAATCCAATCGAATCCTTGAGAAAAGAACAATGAAAACATCTCTCTTCAAGGAAATTATTAATATGGCCTTTGACTCCCTTAGAAGTCATAAGCTGCGCTCCTTCCTCACTCTTTTAGGAATCATGATTGGAGTAACAACGGTAATTGGCATGGTCTCCGTCATTCAGGGTCTAAACAAAGCTTTCCTCAGCGAGCTTGAGGCTCTTGGTTCTGACATAATAATCATCAGCAAACACAAGCCAGGGGTAAGGATAACTTCGGATGAGGAAAGAAAAAAGAAGAACCTCTCGCTGGAGGATTTAGAAGCTATAGAAAGAGAATGTTCTCTTGTGAAGGCGGTGGCTGTTACCCTCGTTGTCGACCCCTACTCAGAGACTAAAATCAAATCTGGAAATATCCAGAACTTGGATGCTTTGGTGATAGGTGTAAACGAAAAATATCCCCAGGTTCTCTCCGTTTACCTCCCACAGAAAGGAAGGTTCATAACTTCGACCGATGTCAGACACACACGCAGAGTTTGCACCCTTGGATATGAAGCCGCTGAGACGCTCTTCCCTCATACAGAACCACTGGGGAAAGAAATAAGAATTGGTCCTGAAAAATTCACGGTCGTGGGTGTTCTCCAGAAAAGGGGAGTCATCTTCGGCCAAAGTCAAGATAACTTTGTGAACATCCCCATCACCACCCTGATGAAATATTACCCCTATGACCTCTCCAATCTGGAGTTCATCGCCATTCCCTCGAAGCATGAGATGATCGATGAGGCTATCGAACAAATCATCAATGTCCTGAGGAAGAGAAGAAATATAGGTTTTGGGGAAGCGAATGATTTTGAAATTTACACTCAGGAGAGCATCATCAGCCTCTATAATCAAATAACGAGCGCTGCCTACCTCGTGATGGTAGTCATCTCTTCCATCGGGCTCCTTGTAGGCGGGATAGGGGTAATGAACATCATGCTCGTTTCAGTCAAGGAAAGAACTCAAGAAATAGGAATACGCAAGGCAATTGGTGCTAGACCTTCGGATATCCTGAAACAGTTCCTCGCAGAGGCAATCTTCCTCACCACAACTGGTGGAGCTGTAGGAATTCTTGCTGGATATGGAATTTCGTTCATCGTGAAACTCACCACACCTCTCCCTGCCTCGGTAACAATGTGGTCTGTGGTATTGGGCTTTCTTGTCTCTGTCTCTGTCGGCCTTTTCTTCGGAATATTCCCCGCCCAGAAGGCATCTCGCCTGGACCCAATAATAGCCCTGAGATATGAATAAAGCCTCTATATCTCTTTCTCGATAGAATCCTTTGCTTTTAAAAGCGCAAATTCGAGATTCTTTTCATTCACGCCGGAAATTTCAACGAGAGAGGGTTGTCCTCCTCCCTTGCCCTCGATTAATCTAGAGATTTCTCCGACAAAGCGGCGGAGGTCAATTCCAAACTCATCAGAGCGGGCAAGGATGAGATGAACTCTTTCTTTTCCCCTTATCCCATAAAGCACAACGAAGCTTCCCTTTTTAATCAGTTTTATAGCCAGATTGCGGATTTCTTCAACGGCTCTATTTTCGAAAATCTCCTGAATTATTTTCCCCTCAGCTTCGCGAGCCACTCTCTGAGCCTCATTCTCTATCGATTGCTCGAGGAGTCTCCTGTTTTCTCTCTTCAGATCCCTGACTTCAGTAAGAACCTTCTCCACAGAAGATAATACATCCCTATCCTGAACGGTAAATTTTCTGGACAATTCCCGGAGCAATCTATTCTTTAAGATATAATCCTCGACTGCCCTCGAGCCGCAAAGGAATTCAAACCTCAAATTGCCTCTGATTCTCTCCCATTTGAGAATCTTTATCAACCCCACCTCTCCCGTCCTCTTCGGATGGGTCCCCCCACAAGCCGAGTAATCATATTCAGAAACTTCAACGACCCGAATCAATCCTTCCTTCTTTGGGGGCTTTCTCAAGGGAATACTATCTATGTTTTCTTTAGGAATGAAATAAGTCTTTATTTCTCTATCTTCAAAAACGATTGAATTCGCCCTCCTCTCAATCTTTTCTACCTCATCTTCATCAATTTCTTCGATATTTATCTCCACTGTGGAAACGAGCTCTCCTAGATGAAAAGATAGCGTTTCTCCTTTTAGCAATTCAAAAAAACTCTGGGAGAGGATATGCTGCCCTGCATGCTGTTGCATATGGTCAAAGCGTCTCTTCCAATCTATCTTGCCTCTCACCCAATCACCAGCAACTTCTTTTTCTAGAAGATGAATGACCTCTTCTCCCTCTTCTACCACAGCCACAACCCTGACCTCATTTATCCAGCCAGTATCATGAGGCTGACCGCCTGATTCAGGATAGAAACAAGTTTTATCAAGAATCAAGGCTGGTTTTTCTTTATAAAGCAACCTCTCTCTTATTCGCGCCTCAAACTCGCGGCAATAGGAGTCCTCTAAATAAATCCTTGTTGTTATTATTTCTTCCAATGACTTGCTCCTTTCCCGGCCCCTTTCAGCATTAATTCATTATAACCTTTATCTTCTTTTTTTTCAGTTCTTAAAAATTCATTTCCCCCATTTCCCGGCGTTTCAATCTTAACGAAATCTAAATGAATACCTAAACTCCTTCCTCGCCCTCTACGAGAACTCTGATCCTTTCGGTCAGCTTGAAGTGTACCTTTGCTACTTTTTCCAGGATTGAGGGCCCTCTTTCTTTCACAAGCCTTACCCCAGCCTCTTCGGCCAGGGGTGAGGAACCCTTGGGAAGCTGAAGACCGAGGTCTCGGGAAAGGAAATGGAGGCGTTTTAAAAATTCAGCCCTGGCTAGAATCGATGCGGCGGCCACAGCCAGGTCCTCTTCTGCCTTCGGTTTCTGAATGAGCTCAATTTTTTTCCCCTTCTTCATCAAGGCATTGAGAACGTATGCTTTGTCCCCAAATTGGTCAGTTATGGCAAGAACACAATTTATCTCTTCAAGGATATTTTCTATTGCTCTTGCATGAGCCCAAGCGAGAATTCTGTTGAGGTTGCGAAGATTTTTGTACAATTCATTATATTTTTCAGGCCCGATGGAAACCAGTGAATGCTTGTATCCTTTTTTGATGAGGCGGGAAAGTTCCTCCACCTTCCTATCTGAAAATCTCTTGCTATCTTTTACCCCTAACTCTTTGAGCACTGGAAACTGGTCATCTGGAACGTAGACAGCAGCTACGACAAGGGGACCAAAATAATCACCCTTCCCTGACTCATCTGTGCCGATGTGTCCCTTTTCAGGAGGAAAGAGGCTGGATTGCTTCATCAAAGATGTTCTATTTATTGTAAAAGGTTCCTCTTCTTTGCCTCTTTAATAAGTTCTGGACGGAATTTCGGATGAGCGATGTTGATGAGCGCCTCAGTCCTCTCCTTGAGGTTTTTCCCATGCAGATAGGCAACGCCATATTCCGTGACAACATACATCACATCCGCCCTAGTAGTAACCACTCCGGCTCCCTTCTGGAGGTAGGGCACTATTCGGGACATTTCTCCACCTTTTGCTGTCGAGGGAAGGGCTATTATAGGCTTCCCTCCTTTTGAGTGAGCCGCGCCTCGGATGAAATCCACCTGGCCTCCAAAACCGCTGTAGATATAGGTACCGATTGAGTCTGAACAGACCTGCCCTGTGATATCCACCTCAATTGCCGAATTTATGGCAATCATCTTTTCATTTTGAGCAACATTGAAAGGATGGTTGGTGTAATCCGTGGGATGAGCCTCGAAAACAGGATTGTTGTCCACGTAATCATAAAGCTTCTGTGAGCCAAGGATGAAGGTCATCACCACCTTATAAGGATGAAAGGTCTTTTTTGCACCGGTGATGATTCCTGCATCGATGGCTTCCATCACCCCGTCAGAAACCATTTCGGTATGGATTCCCAGGTCTTTCCTATCCTTCAGTGCAGAAAGAACTGCATCCGGGATTCCCCCTATCCCCAGTTGAAGGGTTGAGCCATCTTCAATCAAACCTGCGATGTAATTTCCTATTTTTCTTTCCACCTCGGAGAAAGGCTTTTTTTCAAGCTGGGGAAGGTCTTCTGAAACTTCGACTATTTTATGCAACCTCGAGACATGAATGAAAGAATCCCCCAGAACTCTGGGCATCTTCTCGTTAACCTGAGCGATGACAACATTTGCTGTCTCTGCGGCCGCTTTTGAAGCAAGCACCTCAACACCGTAACTCAGGAAGCCATGCTCATCTGGAGGGGAGAGGTGGAGCATGGCTACATCTATAGGCATCTGACCTGAATAGAATAGATTCGGTATCTGATGGAGAAAGATGGGTACGTAGTCAGCTCTTCCCTCATTGATGGCTTTCCTATCAGCAGGTCCCACAAAGAGTGAGTTGTGTCGAAAATGGCCTTCCATTTCTGGCCTTGAAAGTGGATCCTCCCCAAGCAGAAGCACATGGGTAAGTTCCACTTCTTCAAGTTCATCCTTCCTCTCCGCGAGGGCTTTCAACAGGACATATGGAGTAGCAGCATTTCCACTGACATAAACTCGCTCTCTGCTTTTGATTATCGAAACAGCCTCTTCTGCACTCACCAATTTTTCTTTGTATTTATCCACCCAGCTCATTTGAACCCCTCATTTATTCTTTAAATATTTATCAATTTCATTTGCCGCAATCCTCCCATCTCCCATGGCAAGGATCACTGTAGCTCCTCCCCTGACTATGTCTCCTCCTGCATAGACTCCTTCTCTGCTCGTTGCCATAGTCTCCCAGTTGACCTCGATATTTCCCCATTTCCCGACCTTAAGTTCAGGAGTAGTTCTGGGGATGAGAGGGTTTGGGCTCTGGCCGATGGCTACTACCACCATATCCACTTCCATGATGAACTCTGAACCTTCAATGGGAACTGGCCTTCTTCTCCCCGAAGAATCAGGTTCCCCAAGCTCCATTCTCAAGCATTCCATGGCACAAACCCGTCCTCTCTCATCTCCTATGAATCTGATGGGAGTGGTAAGAAAATGAAATTCTATGCCTTCTTCTTCTGCATGTTTAACTTCTTCAACTCTTGCTGGCATCTCCACTCTCGAACGTCGATACACGATTGTTGCCTTTTCTGCTCCCAGTCTCTTTGCTGTCCTCACCGAATCCATGGCCACATTTCCTCCTCCAATGACTGCTGCCTTTCTGGCTCTCAAGACGGGTGTATCATATTCAGGAAATTCATAGGCCCTCATCAGGTTCACACGAGTAAGATATTCGTTAGCAGAATAGACCCCGACGAGATTCTCCCCAGGGATATGCATAAAATTGGGCAACCCCGCACCTGTGCCGATAAAGAAGGCTTCATACCCCTCCGCTCTGAGGTCATCGAGAGTAGCCGTCATTCCCACGACGAAGTTCATTTTGAATTCGACGCCGAGTTTCTTAAGGTAATCCACTTCTGACTCAAGGATGCCTTTGGGAAGACGAAATTCAGGAATCCCATAAACCAACACTCCGCCAGCCACGTGGAGAGCCTCGAAGATTGTCACTCGATGTCCTTTTATTGCCAGGTCTCCTGCAACTGTAAGGCCTGCAGGGCCTGCACCAATGACGGCGACTTTCTTCCCTGTTGAGGGAGGAAGAGAAGGGATATAAATCTTGCTTTGTGTTCTTTCATAATCAGAGGCAAACCTCTCCAGATTACCTATGGCCACAGAAACCCCGGTTGCCTTCTTTAAGTTACAGACCTCCTCACACTGAGTCTCCTGAGGACATACCCTTCCACATATCCCGGGGAGTGCATTTTTTTCTTTGAGCTTGCGTATGCTCTGGGGAAAATCTCCTATTTCAATGAGCTTAATGAAGGTAGGGATATCGATTCCCACTGGACACCCGAGCACACATTGAGGATTAACGCAATCGAGACATCTTTTTGCCTCTTCCCGTGCAAGGGCTTCGTCAAGACCAAGGTTTACTTCGTGGAAATCTTTAACCCTTTCTTCGGCGCTTCTTTCTGGCATTTTCTGGCGGGGGATCTTCATCCTTTCCTTAAGGGGAATTGACTTGCGCAGTTGTTTTCTCCACTCCTTTTCAAACTCAGCCTTGAGCCCTTCTTTAAGCTCAAGGGTCATTTCTTTTTTCGCCTCGGCCATTTTCCCCTCATTTCCTCAGGGATAGCACTTTTTTTCCCAGTTCAAGAGAGATTGAATTTCATCCTCAAAATAGGATTTGCGCCGGGTAAAAAGCTCATCCCACTCTACTTGATGCCCATCAAAATCTGGGCCATCCACACAAGCAAACCTCGTCTTCCCTCCCACAGTAACCCTACAGGCTCCGCACATCCCAGTTCCATCTACCATTATCGGATTGAGACTGACAACGGTCTTTATCCCCAGAGGCCTGGTCGTCTCTGAACAAACAAACATCAAGTATGTGCATCCGATAGATATCAGGCGATCTACTCTTTTTTCTTCCTCTAAGACTTCTTTCAGGACTTGGGGAATGAATTCTTTACAGTTAAAATAGCTATCTCGAGAAGAAACAAGAAAGCGGTCACTAAACTTTTTCAACCTTTCTTCCCAGTAAAGCAGATATCTGGCTTTAACGTCCACAAGAGTAATCACTCTATTCCCCGCCTCTTTGAGCGCTCTTACGAGAGGATAGATTGAAGCAATCCCAAAACACCCTCCTGCACAAAGCACAGTCCCAAATTTATCTATCTCCGAAGGCTTCCCTAAGGGTCCAACAACGACCGGGATTTCGTCATTTTCTTTTAGCCTAGAAAGCTTATGGGTTGAGGTCCCTACCACAAGAAAAACCAAGGTTATAGAGCCTTTCTCTTTATCCCAATCTGAGATAGTGAGGGGGATTCTTTCTCCCCGCTCATCAGGCATGAGGATTAGGAATTGACCTGGTCGGCACTTTAAAGCAATCTCGGGTGCTTCAACCTCAAGCAGATGGATGTTGGGCACGAGACGTTCTCTTTTCAGCACTTTGGCCATCATTTCCCTCTTTTTATTCTTACCTTCAGTAAATCTTGACCTTTCAGGCCTTCTAAGTAAGCCTTATTCCAGAAAAAGCTTAGCCCCAAAACTCCTTGGGGAAAATTATCCATCGTCTTCACCGCACCCTTTATTTTATTCTGAGAAATCTCCAGCTCTACCTCCTCCCCGTCCTCAAGGTTCAGCATCTTTCTATCCTCTGAAGAAATCCTTATCCAGTTTGGGTCTCGGAGAAGCTTTAAGCCTTTAACCTCCTCTGAAAGGTTGAGGCCCCGATAGTAATCAAGGCTGTATTCGCGGAGAAGGACAAAACCATTCCCTCCTTTTGGCGAAGGATATTCTGCGCCAATCTTAAAATTTCCCCTGCGATTCTTTTTCTCTCTTCTTTTTTCTCCGAAAAAAACGTCTCCTTTTTCAAGCCTCGAGTAGGAGAGCCTTGAAAAACTAGGAATAACTTTGCTCATTTCTCTCAGAATTTCAGAAGCTTTCTGATAATCGAAATCTCTCCTCCCCATTCGTCTTGCTATCTGAGAAATTATCCACCAATCAGGCTTGGAATCTCCTCTAGGCTGAATGATTCTCTTTGAAAGCTGTATCCTCCCTTCAAAATTTATGAAAATTCCTTCAGTTTCGGCAAAAGTGGCAGCCGGAAGCACAACATCAGCAAAGTGAATGTTTTCCCCAGCGAAACAATCCTGAATCAAGAGAAAATCAAGATTATGGTTTTGGAGTGAAGGGAAAGGCGAAGCAAGATAAAGCGCCTTTATTTTTCCTTCTCTCGTCTTCTTTAAGATTTCGGTTAAAGAAAGGCCATTTTTTGATTTTCTCATTAAAATCTCGATGCCGCTTCTCAGGTTATTTTCCAATCCAAGAGGAAAAATTTTGGCTCCACACAACAAAGCAAGGTTTAGGAGTGAAAAGATAGCTTCTTTCCCAAATGGGGAAAGAGAAAGTGAAGCACCAAAAATAAATACCACAGGAGCACCTCTTTCAAGATGAAAAGCAGCCTTGTTTATCTCCTCTCCTCCCAACCCAGAAAGGTCTCCAGCCTGAGAAAGGTCAAGCTCAGAAAGCCTCTTGAGTAAAGAATCAAAGTTATTTTCATGAGTCTGAGGAGAGGGCCTGTTTTTCTCTGCAAGAATCTTGCTCATGAAATCGAAAAGCCAAGGCTCACTCCCTGCCTTATGGAGAAGGTAAATTGTGGCAAATCGTGCCCAGCTCATCTCTCTTGGAGAGGAGACTATTAAATCTGCTCCATTCCTTCTCGCCTTCAATACTTCGAGCCAGAGAATGGGATGGGTTAAAGGCAAATCTTCCTCGACGATAAATATTGTCTTTGCTTTTGCTATGTCCTTCGGGTTCAAATTCAGGTCTTGAGAAAAGCCGTCTCCCTCAAGGATTTGCCTCAGCATGGCCATATACTCATCCGCAACGCTGAGGACGAGATTTTCTGTCTTTAGAACTTCTGTTGCAAATCGTTTAAAAATATAGATATCCTCAGCCGAAACTTGAGGGGAAATAACTATACCAACTTCATTTCCAGAATATCCTTTGAGCCTCTCAGCCACAAAATCCAAGGCTACCTCCCAACTCTCTTCAAGCAACAGATGATCTTTTCTAAGCAGGGGACGAAGAATCCTTCGTTTGCTATAAATAACTTCCCTCAAGGCGAATCTTCCCCTAACGCATGCTTGACCTTGATTTGAAGGTCCATGGGGAGAGGGACGAAAACTCAAGATTCTCCCTTTACTAAGCAAGGCTTCAAGCTCACAGCCCATGCTGCACAGAGGACAGATTGTTTTCTTTATTTCATCCTCCATAATCTCATATTTCACTCCCCTTTCAACGAGAGCTCCCGTAGGGCAGATATCCACACAGGCCCCGCAAAACTGACATCCGCACTCTATGAGTGAACGGTCTAAGGCGGTACCGATTACAGCCTTAGTGCCTCTGTAAATGAAAGAAATAGCAGATGCTCCCCTCACTTCATGGCAGACCCTTACACACCTTCCACAGAGAATACAGAGGTTGTAGTTTCGGTCAAAAAAAGGATCATTTTTTTTGACCTCATATTCTTTATAAATCGAGGGAAAACTGACTTTCTCAATCCCTAGAGCCTCCACAACCTTCTGAAGTTCACAGCGGCCATTTCTAGGGCAGAACACGCATCCGGTAACCTCCCCCACTTTCCTGATGGTGGATTTATAATCCTCGCAACTCTTCTTCTCACTGCAGATTAGACACGAATGTGGATGTTCAGAGAGAATGAACTCCAGAATCTGCTTCCTCATCTTCTGGATTTGGGGAGTTTCAGTCAAAATTTCCATCCCCTCTTCAGCATAGGTCGCACATGAAGGAGAGTAGCCTTTCTTACCTTTTATTTCCACGAGGCATAATCTGCAACCCGCAAAGGGAGTTAGAAGTGAATGATCACAGAGAGAAGGTATGAAAATCCCGTTATCTCGAGCAATATCGAGGATTGTCCTCTTGCCCTCCACCTCGATCTTTTTTCCATTGAGCATGATTTTCATGATTTTGCTCTTCCTCTATATGCGCCTTTAATTATTTTTTCTTTTTTCCTTCCTGTAAACTTCTTTACCGCTGCAACCTTGGGAGGACAGACTTCAAGGCATGAGCCACATTTTATACAAATCTCCTGGTCTATGAAATGAGGCTTCTTCCTCTCTCCGCTTATGGCATTCACGGGGCAATTCTTGAGACAAAGCAAACAACCCACACATTTCTCAGGAAGGATGTAATAAACGATTAGCTCTTTACATTGAAGCGCAGGACATGCCTTTTCGCGAATATGTGCCTCGTAT
>CAYSCS010000097.1:0-12206 GCA_964429695.1 uncultured Eubacteriales bacterium | reverse complement strand
GTCAACTGGAGAAGTGGCAATATGTCTACAACTATATCAGACCACATCAGGCTCTTGATTATCTGACTCCTTATGAATATTATCGGCAATGGAAAAGAAACCAAACTACCAAAGTGTCACTAATGTCCTGACCCAATACATGAATTTGACAACAAAGATAAATTTGTCTAAAAATAAAATAAAGTGGGCGATTAACTCAGGGGTAGAGTGCTACCTTCACACGGTAGAAGTCGCAGGTTCAAATCCTGCATCGCCCACTAACACAACTTCTCAAAATTTCTAATCCTGCGAATTTTTATCATTACTTTATCTAACTTTTAGATAAATTCTTAAAGATACTTGGATCATCTCCCGATTAGTTGATAAAAAATAGAATATCCGGGCGTAACTATAAGATTTCATTGGAATAAAAGTGTGGATTCAGATTCAAAATATCAAAGCGAGATCGAAGAAAATATCTCCTAAGCGGTTTGAATTGGCCGAACTCTAAGAAAAGGAAGAAGTTATTAGTCTTCTCTTTTAGATGAGATATCATATTTTCACCAACTAATTTGGAGAAGAGCTAGATATTTTTGGACCTCCCATGAACTCATTTTTCTCTTGCTCTTACAAATTTGGTGAGAGGCAAAGATGCAGCTAGATCATTACAAAAACACTTTAAATACTTTCTGCATTCTTTAATAATACCCTTCAGATTGCCAAATGAGAACTAAGATTCATACAATCTCTTTCATGCAGACATACTGACAAGAAAACGTTCATGAAGATGAGAACAGAATAAAAGGAGAAAAGAAGCAAGAGTGTCATCCTTAAAAAAAAGCAAAAGGAGCATGAATAAAAATTTCTTAAGATTTTATCTTCAATGCATTCTTATCCTAAGCTTAAGAAGAGCTTGTTCTGGAATAGGCATAAGATAACAAACATATCTTCAAGAAAGCACAACCGTTAAAACTAAACATCCAGCAAATTTAATCCAGTTTTTTCATCTCTCTTCCTTCTTACATCTTCGTCAAGCTTGATTAGATAAATCTCGCAAGTCGCACTAACCGTTGCTTCCTTTAAATGTCCACTCCAAGATTGAAACTCACTATCTCCTACAACGATGTGCGCATGAATATAAATCCTACCATCCAAAGATGAAACATTGCCATTGAGCGAAACAACTTCATACTCACCTGAAAATTTCTTGGAGGAATATTTTTGGGTGGCAAGATTAAAATGTCCAAGTTCGAGCTCGCTTAGAGCTCCAAGGCCGAAGAAATATCCTCCCTTTATTTTTTCTTTTTCGCAGAGGCCCGACAATCTTTCAATAATTCTTTCATCCTTTTCAAGCCTTATCAAATAGGTTGATCCGATTTTTTTAAATTTCATTTTGACTCCAAGCTCAATTTTTAATCTTTTGCTTATATAATAAGAAAATTGTAGTTCAATTTTTACAACAAAGAATTTCTCGTTTACAAATAGCCTTAATAAGCCTAATTTAGATTAAAAAAGACTTAAAAGGAATATATTCAGGCATGAGAAAAAATTATTTCTTCTCTAAAAGTCTCATCCAGCAACATCTCAAAAAGTCCTCAGAGGACTGCAAATCTTGATTATTGGGTAAAAATCTTTTCTCACTGAAAAATCCATATGTATTTAGATATTTAATCTTTCAACAGAAAAGGTTTTCGTATTAAATTTTCAACTCAATATTATCATTATCTTTGAAAAACTTATGTTGACTATCAAATTAACATAATCTAAATTCTGAGCAAGGCCAGAAATCCCATCTCTTTATTAAATTAAGCTCCCAAACCTTCCGGTCTTCCCTTCTTTCTCCCTATTGATTAATCAATTAAACATGCATTGTTTAATCACTTCTCATTATCAAGAAACTTATACTTTCTTTTTTTGAGATGCCTATCAAAGAAATTTTCAACTCTCTGAAATACATCTTCCCAGGTGGAGTTCCAGATAAAATAGTGATCTTCACCCGGATATATCATTAACTCAAACTTCTTATTCTTCTTTACCAAGGAATCAATTAATCTTATAGATTCATAAAAAGGAACATTGAAATCCGCTGTTCCGTGTAAGATTAGCAATGGAGTTGCTATTTTTTCCACAAAGTTGATGGGGGAACTTTTATGATAAAGCTCTCTATTTTCATCGGGAGTCCCCATCCGACCTTGAATCCACCATCCGCCTGGGTCATTATACCAGTCCAGCCAATCTGTTACTCCGGCTACATTTATGGCCGCTTTAAAAAGGTCAGGTCTTCTTATTATTGCCTGGAGGGTAAGGTATCCCCCGTAACTCAACCCCCAGACACCTATACTCTCAGGGTCAATAAAATCCAGGGTTTGTAAATATTCAGCACCTGCTATTACATCATCACAATCCTTCTCTCCTAAATCTTTGTAATGGCCATGCATGAAATCTCTTCCATATCCAATACTTCCTCTATAATCCAGGGAGAGGGCAACATAATCTTTGTGAAGAAGATACTGATGGAACCCATAATAAACTCCATAGTTTTTTGAGGGATGCCATCCGAGACGATTCTGGAGAATGCCATCACCATGAACCCAGATCACTGCCGGATATTTCTTTTTTTCATCGAAGTTTATGGGCTTAAAAAGAAAAGCAGGAATTTCTAATCCATCTTTACTTTGATAATAAAAAAATTCAGGAGGAATCAAGTCTTCTTTCCTGATTGATTCAGGCATACCAGAGGTAAGTTGAATCGCCTTTCTATCTAGAACATTCAAAACCCAGAGGTCTAACACAGAATAGGGACTGGAATGTAGAAAGGCAATTTTTTCTCCTCGAGGTGACCATAAGGGCATCATATTGGTTCCGGCCATAAAAGTGACTTTTTCAATTTTTCCATCTGGCACATGTTTTATCCATATATTTCTTTCTATCAGACTTCCTTCATTCGAAGTAAAAGCGATCATTTTCCCATCAGGAGACCAGGCTGGATAGCTTACCTCATACTCCCCTCTCGTAAGTTGAGAAAGATTCTTCCCATTTATCGTTAATGTATAAAGATGATACCAGCCATCTTTATCTGAGATGAAAGCTAGAGCATCTCCTTTAGGAGACCAATAACTCTCATTGCTCAATTCATAGATCCATTTATCTGTACTCTCTTCGTAGATCATCCTATCCTCACGCTCGCTTATCGTTCTTACCCATATTTCTCTTTTTCTACAATCCTTCGTCCTCCTTTCCACAGCTAGCATTCTCCCATCTGGTGACCATCTAGGATTTAATTCATCTTCTTCGCTTTTCTTCACCCAGACAACTTCTCCTCCATCAATGGAAATTACTCCCACATCACTCGTCGGGTACTTTGTAGAAAGAAACGCAATTTTAGGGCCAGCAAGATCAGGGTAAATTTGCTGGATTTGCTCAGGAGACGGAGTTGAAGTAAAAACGACTCTATCTCCGGTCGGAGAGAATTTAGGCGAAAATTCTAATTCACAAGTAGAAGTAAGTCGAGAATTAATGTTCTTTTCAAATGAATGGAGCCATAAATCTCCATCTTTTGAAAATACTATAGTTTTTTCTTTGGGTGATGGATCAAAATCAAAAATTCTATTTCCTAGATTCTTAAGGACAACTGGCTTCTCAAGGGAAACATTCCAAAAATAAAGAGACCCCTCCTGAATAAAGAAGAGCGAACCATCCTTGCTCCATACAGGTAAACCTATATTCCCTTTTGATTCAGAGATTTTTTTAATTTTTTTATCTGAGATAGACACTACCCAGATATCTTTAATTCCTCCTTCATCCCAGATGAATGCAATTTTATCCCCCTCTGGTGACCAAACAGGGTTAAAAAGATACTTAACCTGGAGTATCTGAGACGTTTTTAGCGCTGCTTCACCACTTTCTATGTTTATCCAATTTAAGAGAATAAAAATAATGATAAATACAGGGAATTTGTAAACATAATTATTGAAGCCTTTTTCTTTCATTGTTTTCTCCTCTAAATCATTCATCTCTTTAATTATTTCCTTGGAAAATTAGAAAATGATTCACCTTTAAACAATGAATCGTTTATATAGACTTGTCGCTTAAGGATTATTTTTCCCCTCTTTCTTAAGAATAATTATTTTAGAGGAGGAAACTTCTCCCCTTCTTTCAACATTTTTAAAAGTTGATCCTTAAGCCAAAGCTAGCAATTATTGGAGAGAGTATTTTTGCAGGCTTCCCATAATATGGTCCAACAGTAGTGATCATGTTGATTGTGGTCGAAGCATTAAATACGTTGAATACGTTGCAAATCATTTCAACGTTGAAACTTTTGATTTTAAACATTTTTGTCAGGCTCAAATCCAAGATGCTTACATTAGGATATCTATAAGTTCCTCTCGGCTCTAACGCCACAGTCACTGGCCCCTGATTTAACCCTGTCACTGTAAACCACCTAGTTATCGGTCTTCCTGTATAATGCCTGAAATTAGCACTTAAGGATATTCCATAGGGAAAGACATAAGTGCCTACCATTTTAAAAATGTTAGTGCAGTCGTCTGCCATGTAAGCATCTTTTTCATTAATAGTGGTGTTTGGATCATTATAATCAGTGAATCCCCATACAGTAAATAGATTGAATCCCTTCGCTGAGCCTCTGGTATACCCTAGTAACATCTGCCAGTTATCAGAGAATCTTTTTTTAATTGTTATTTCGAATCCCTTATATGTCTCATAAAAATCAGAAATATTCGTTATCACTCGGTCAACTAAGCCGATTGTTTCCGGATCCTGGTTATAAACAGTTATTGTCTTTCCCTCCGGCGTTGTTACTTGGAGTGGTGTGTACGATTCTTTGGGGACAGCTTCATTAATTCTTCCCAGCAGATTCTTATTTTTTCGGTAGTAATAAGTAGCGGTAATGCCTAAATCTTTCACCAGTTCATGCTCAACACCAAAAGTGAATTCATCTGAATAGGGTCGGGTGCACTCCGGGTCTAATCTCACCCCTACTCCTCCAAAGAAGAAGAGAGGGTCACTTAACTCCTCTTTTTGAGCAAACAGGTCCCCATTAGCATCGAACCAAAGCCTTAGATCTCCTCCAAAGGCATTGGGATTAAGGGCTTCAGGAAAACGAGTGCCTTCACTCTGAGCATAGCGACAGGCTGATGCTTTTAGGGCAGTTTTTCCATTCCCAAAGAGGTCATAAGTCACCCCAAATCTTGGTACAAGAGTCTTCCAGTTAGGAATATCTCTTTTTTCAGAAAATGATCTAGGCCCGTAAAAATTACCTCCAGGGCTACCCTGAGCAGGATTCCATCCTTCAAAGGCCTCAAATCTTGCACCGAGATTGAAAGTTATGCGCCGGGCAATTGTATAAGAATCCTGGGCATAGAGGGTAAAAGTTTGAAACATGCTCTTCTGGTCTAGGGGCGTATTCCAAACCAGAACATAGGCAGGAACTCCATCCAAGAAATGCATCACAAAATCGCCATTTGATTTGAACTTATATGCATTCAAAGCCCTAGCGTATTCAAGCCCAAATTTAAAGTCATGATTACCTCCCAGAAAACCATCCACATAGTAAGAGAGAGAAGCATTGAACTGGTGCCTTGTTGCTATATTGGTGAAATCATACTCCGCTGCGCCGGTTAAAGTGGAGCGGATATCATCGACTCGAGCATAATCGTTAGGACCAACTTCTGGCTGATAAGACAACGGGAATTTTAGATGTTTATATCCGTAGCGCACATCTAACAAAATATTCTCAGATAGGAAGGAAGTCCACTGAGTCTGAATGATGTGACAAGGCTCAATCTGGCGCCAAGAGGCCTTTTCCTCTATAAAAGCATATCCTTCTCTTCTATAAAATCTATTCTGATAATTGAATAAGTATTGAATCATCAATTTGTTACTTGGATTTATTTGATTGGTCAATTTTGCCAGAAAATTACTCTGATGGTTAACATCTACCTCTGGAGAGCCATCCGGTCGCCTCATTCCCAAAATTTGGGTATTGATAACATAGTAACGATAGGAAGTGAAAAACCATATCTTGTCTCTTTTTATGGGGCCTCCTAAGTTCGTGTTAAAATCAAAAATAATGTCAACAGGATTGGCTGTTTCAATCCCTTCTGCCCTCAATTCAGGAGTCACATTGTTTCCTTGTAACCAGCCTGGCTCATAGAGAAGGGTCATAGCTCCATGAAGTTTATTCCCTCCTGATTTGGTAACAAGATTCATGTATACACCTCCAACGCCTACTTCTGCAGGAGCGCCACTTGTCTGTACCTGAACTTCCTCAAAGCTATCATGGTCAAAATAAAAAGAAGTCCAAGCGCCATTTGAACCAGGCCAGTTCAAAGTAAGCCCATTTACACTGAATTGTTGCTGACCTGAAGCACCATGAACACTCAATGAGCTCTGCTGAGCGCTCTCAGTTCCACCGATATTGTACCTATCAGGAATAGTCCCTGGCACCTGTTCTACAACTGTCCAGATATCTCTTCCACTGGGAATCCTTTCCAGAAGATTCTTATCGAAGTTTGTGGCAATTACATTACTTTTAATATCAACTACAGGTGCTTCTGCCACAACTGTGACTTCTTCTTCAAGGGCTTCAGGCAAAAGTACAGCATCGACTGTAGCAATGAAATTTGCGGTTATTTTTATTCCCTTTCTTTCCGCGATTTTGAATCCCTGCAATTCAAATCTTAAATCATATGTACCGGGTGGCAAGGCAATAAATCGATAGTTCCCTGCTTCATTGGTCAACGTAGAGCGAGTACCGCCCATGAGTGCCTCGCTACTGAGGATAACATTAACTCCGGGTAAAGATTCCCCCTTGTCATCCGTTACATGACCGACAATATTTCCTGTTTGTGTCTGAGAAAATATCGCGGATGAAAGGAGGAATAAAATAAGAAAAAAAGCTAATAAATTGTTTAATTTCTTCATTTCTTCCCTCCTTCATTCTTAATTTAAAAATCTCAATAAATCTGTTTTACACTCCCATTTTATCTAATTTTCACCCCCCTTTTTCTTAAAATTAAACTTTGTATTAAACATCATATATATTTCCGTGAGTTTGCTGATTTTTCATTCTTCAAGTCATAATATTGAACTATAAATGGATAACTCCTTTTAAAATTCCAATGTTCTTTTATAATTTTTTTAGCAATTGCTTTTTCTTTTTTCTTGAAGGCCTCAATGAGCTGAAAATGATCTTTCATCATTTCTCTAGACCATTCAGGGATGTTAACTATTTTTCTAGGAAAATCGTAAAGCCTTTTTTTCAATTTCGATACAATATCTTTTAATATTTTATTCCCGCTGAGATGAAGATGAATGCTGTGTAATTCAAGGTTTGAATCAATCCATTTATCAATATCTCCATCTTTAAGTGCTTCCACCATCTTCTTGTATAACTCTTCCATTCTGTTTATATTTTCTTTCTCTATTCTCTCTATTGCCATACCTACTGCTTCCACTTCCAGGTTCCCGATAACCTGATATATATCTCTTATCTCTTCAAGAGAAATTTTCTTAACCAGGATCGTTCTTCTCGGAAGTATCTCTACAAAGCCATCCATTTCCAGCCTGATCAGTGCTTCTCTAATAGGAGTTCGACTCACTTTTAAAACCTTGCATAACTCTTTCTCATCTATTCTCTCCCCAGGCTTGAGATAGCCTAATTCCATTTGATTTTTCAGGAAATCAACTACGCAATCGGCAATACTCTTATAAGAAAAATTTATATCGGTAAAATTCATTTTATTATATTTTATTAAAATATATTTTATATCTTTGTCAAGAATAATAAAAATAGTAAATTTAATCTCTGACCTCATTCAACGGAAAAAATTCTATAATTTTGATTTCTAATGTTATTCTGATTTATCTTTTAGCTATAATTTACCTGCTTTTCAGCAAATTAGCAAAAAACAGAATCCTAACTTTAGATTCGAATTACGGACTTTTTGCTAAATCCTCAAACTTCGTCTCTGTAATAATGCTTTTTAACCTTTATTATTAAATCAGTTACCAATCAGACAAAAATAGATTTGAACAATAGATTCTTTTTAATTATCTAAATATAAATTTTTTTATATTTTTGACTCTGGGCTTTTATACTTAAACATCTCTTCCTCGAAAAATTCCCTATGGATGGCAACAACAGCAGACTCAAAATCTCCTTCTTCGACAACAATATAATAGGTTACATCAGATGCTCCTCCTGAAACCATTTGGATATTTATCTTCGCCTCCGTAACAGAGGAGAAAATCCTCGCTGCTATTCCCTTCTTCTTCAGAATCCCTTCTCCAATCACAGCAATAAGAGCCTTTTGTTCCTCCAAATCCACTCTTTCTATGACACCCCCTACCAAGGTTTTCAGTAAATCCTGACTCTTCCTAGCATCTGACCTTTTTAAGATGAGATTTATACACGTCTGGCTTGTTATTATAGAATAAATATTGATGCCTTGCTCTGCAAGCCTTCTTCCAATTTCTGCTATTATCCCTGGTTTATACCCTACCCCTGCTCCATAAACTTTGAGCACTGAAATATGGCGGTTATAAGTTACGCTTTTCACCGGTACATGGTTCTCCCTTCCCTCTGAATCCGGGGAAATTAACGTTCCATAATCCAAGGGATCCTGAAGATACTTGATGTAAATAGGTATTCCTCTTTTTGAGAGAGGCTCAAATGTCCTGGGGTGCAGGATTTTCGCTCCAAAATAGGATAGCTCGGCTGCCTCAGGATATGAAAGCCTTTCTATTTTTAAGGCTTTCTTCACAATTCCTGGGTCTGCGCTCATGAACCCCTCTACATCTTTCCAGATTTCTATAACTTCAGCCCCCAGAGCAGAACCAATTACGGAAGCGCTGTAATCAGAACCGTTTCTTCCCAAGGTTGTTATTTTTCCCTGAGAAGTGCATCCAAAATAACCTGTTATAACTGGAATTTCTCCTTTTTTTACAAGCGGTACAACCGACAGTTCCAGCTTTTTCTTTACTTCAGAAAGAATCGGAGAGGCATTCTCAAAATTCTCATCCGTGATGATTCCTGCCTTTTCAGATTCAAGGGCTTTCGCCATTCTCCCCTGACTTAAAAGCGTTCCTGTAAGAATGAATGCGGAAAATCTCTCACCATAACTCAAGATCAAAGCTTTAACGGGGGGAAATACTTCTCCCGTGTAACAGATTCCATAAAGGTTGCGTTCAAGCGTCTTGATTCTTGCTTCAATCTCTCTCAAGATCTTTTCTTTTATTCTCTTGTTCTTCGTTATTTGTTCGGCAAGTTCAAAATGTCTTTTTCTTATCTCCTCTATGCTTTCTCTGACTCCATCTTCTCCCTCCAGCGCTTTTTCCATGCTCTTCAAAAGAAGATCTGTCATTCCCTGAATTGCGGAGACGACGACAATTACTTCTTTTTCTCTAGCGATAAGAGATGAAACCTTTAAAAAGCTTTCACGGTCTTTGAGGCATCCTCCTCCAAATTTCATTATTTTCATCTCAATTCCTCCCTATTGATTTAAAAATCTTTTGGCCAGGGCAAGCTCTGCATTTAAAATACATGTGCCAGCTGCGCCTCGAATCGTATTATGGACAAGGAGAAAAAGATTTATTCTCTTTCCTTTTTTCCTTATTCTTCCCACAGTAACAGCCATTCCTCGGGCTACTTCTGGGAACCCAGCCTGAGCGTCAAGAACAGGTTGAGGTCTCGTTGTCTCAGTTTTTACAATGATTGGTTTTTGAGGTGCGCTAGGAAGCTTTAGCTGCTGCGGGATTCCCTGAAAAGAATTAAGCCTCTCTTTAATAAGTTCAGGCTCCGTATCTTCATCAAATTCCATAACAACGCTCTCCAGATGACCATCAGCCACTGGCACTCGACAACAACTTGAATTAATTTCAAACTTTGCTTCTTCAACAAAATCATCTCTTAATTTCCCTAGAACTTTCTTTGTTTCTTTTTCTATTTTCTCCTCCTCGTTTTCAATATAAGGAATTATATTTCCCAGAATATCAAGAGAAGCAACGCCTCTTCTCCCTGCTCCGGAAACAGCCTGATAGGTGGTGACAATAACCGACTTCAAGCCCAAATCCATCAAGGGTTTAAGAACAAGGGCGAGGCCTGAAACTGAGCAGTTAGGACCGGTGAGAATAAATCCTTTTCTTTTTGAGATTTGAGCGAGGATAAGATTCAAGTGCTCAGGATTTATCTCAGGAATCAAAATCGGAACTTGAGATTCCAGGCGATGAGCGCTCGAATTGGAGAAAACGGATAAACCCATTTCTGCCATCTCAAGCTCTAAACTTTTTGCTACTTGTGAAGGAAGTGCGCTGAAAATAATTTTTGCATCCTTCTCAAGAAATAGCCTGGGAGAAGTCTCATAGACAATTTCATTCATGATTGAGGCAGGAATTTTTCTTTCACGAGTGCAAACCAAACTTTCTCCATAAGTCTTTCCGGATGACCTCGAGGAAGCACTGAGGGCTACAATTTCAAAATAAGGATGGTCAAAAAGAAGCCTCACAAATTCCTGCCCCACGATCCCTGTGCAGCCTGCAATTCCGACCTTTACCTTACCCATCATTACCTCTTTCTCAAGTTAACTATCTTGCTTCTAAACTCTCTCTAAGGCATTCCCCAAATCTTCAAGCAAATCTTCCACATCTTCACAGCCCACCGACAGCCTTAAGAGTCCATCTGTGATTCCCCTTTTTTCGCGTATCATTTTTGGGATTGAGGCATGAGTCATGGTAGCGGGATGGTTAATGAGAGAAAATACAGTCCCCAGACTCTCTGCAAGAGAGAAATACTTTAGATTCTTCAAGAATTTAGAAACGCCTTCCCAATCTGACTTTAATTCCAGAGAAACCATCCCTCCAAAGTCTTTCATCTGCTTCTTAGCAATTAAATAACTCGGATGGTCACTTAATCCCGGATAATAAACCCTCTTGACCTTGGGATGCAGCCAGAGATACCTGGCAATCGCTCTGGCATTGGAGCAATGTCTTTCCATGCGAAGAGGCAATGTTTTTATCCCTCTTAAAACAAGATAACAATCTTGAGGACCGGGAACTGCTCCAACTGCGTTCTGAAAGAATTTCAATTTTTCAAATAATTCTTCTTTATCTACAACAAGTGCACCCCCAATGACATCAGAATGCCCACCAAGATACTTTGTGGTGCTGTGAACGATTATATCAGCGCCAAGATGAAGAGGTTGTTGTAAGTATGGCGAGGCAAAAGTGTTGTCTACGACAGATAAACATCCAGAGCCCGAGGCTATTTTCGAAATTTCCTGAATATCGGCTATCTTCAAAAGCGGATTGGAGGGAGTTTCAATCCAGATGATTTTGGTGTTTTTCTGGATTGCTCTCTCTACACACTCAGGCTCAGTTTGATTTACAAAAGAAAAAGAAAGTCCGAACTTCTCATAGAGTTGAGTAAAAATTCTGTATGTCCCTCCATAAAGGTCATCAGGGGCAATAATGTGGTCCCCTGATTTCAAGAGATTTAAAACAGTGTTGATGGCAGCCAATCCGCTTGCAAAACATAGCCCGAATCTACCACCTTCAAGAGAAGCTATATTCTCTTCAAGAGCCTTTCTCGTGGGATTTTCTGTTCGCGCATAGGAAAAGCCCTTATGCTTTGAAGGCTCTTCCTGAACGTAAGTAGAAGTTTGATAGATTGGAAAACTGATTGCTCCTGTAGTTGGGTCAGGAATTTGACCTGCCTTTATGGCCTTAGTTGAAAATCTCATCTTTTCCTCCTTATACAAGTTTGATGAATTGAGCCGGGAGTTAAATTTTTTGAGAGTTAAGAAATTAAGTTTTTGGGAAGGAGCCCGAACACGGGGCGTGGCTGGGGAAGTAAGACTTGTTTTTTAAGTCTTGACCCGGCACAGAGTCCTCAGCGCGACCGCCCTGTGCTCGGGCTTCACATTATCATGAAAGGATATTCAGCAAGAAAGGAAATAAAGGAAGGGTGAATAGGTGAGTTTAATTTTATTTGATTTTTAAAAGCTGCGCTTCTTTTCATCCTCTTCAATTAAGTAATTTTTTTATCATAAATAGTCTATGCCTGTCAATTAGATGTATTGGGTCAGGACATTAGTGACACTTTGGTAGTTTGGTTTCTTTTCCATTGCCGATAATATTCATAAGGAGTCAGATAATCAAGAGCCTGATGTGGTCTGATATAGTTGTAGACATATTGCCACTTCTCCAGTTGA
>CAYSCS010000096.1:0-84220 GCA_964429695.1 uncultured Eubacteriales bacterium | reverse complement strand
TTCATAGAGGAAAAACGCTTAGGAGATACTCCCTTTGTACTCGCTTTGATATTTTGAATCTGAATCTTCCTCCTATTCCAATGAATTTTATAGTTACGTGTCCGGATATTCTATTTTTTATCAACTAATCGGGAGATGATCCACATATTTGAGATTTGAATGTAACAAAATATATTCCGTTAATATTAGTAAAGTGAATCCTAAAAAGATTTCAAGAATGGCTGGGAGTTTCAGACATCTCTGATAGACACTATTCAGGTTATTAAACAAGGTGGAGATTACCCGGAGGTTCCTGCTTAGTAAGAGGGAAGATTATGAAAAATATTCAACAGAGTTCTTAGCAGGCATCAAGAATTCTTGATAGGCGATTTAAGGCGGCGGTCCCGAAGCGACAAAGCTTAGCTTAAGCTGGATGATTATCGCCTGCACAAAAGCATAATCATTGAGGCAGGCAATGGTTAGCATTTAGCCTTGGCATCTAGGACAATGGAGCTGGCAAACTTAATAAAGCTTGTGGATCATCTCCCAACGGCCTTGAGAAGAGAGGGGCGGCGCTTGTCATCAACCTTTGGGAGAGAAAAAGGCCCGAAACTTACATTCTTGACTTTGTCCCTCTGAGCGCTGGTGAAGAGGCCATAGTATCAAACTATGACACAGCTTTGGTTAAGAACATGGAGACTCCCACAGACAATGAATGTGGCGAAGCTTTTTTTAGCTTTAAAATTTGCCTTATTTTTAAAAAATTCAATTTATGATCTTATATAACTGAAGGATAAATCAAATTATTTTAAGACTTTTATTTTGGCGGATGTCTTGGGCATTTTATCTATCGTTTTTTCTTATTTTCTGGCGAAGAGAAATTAGCCTTTCAACCCTTCTCCGAAGGGCTGAGATGTAAACATTAGCTTCCTCGTTGGCTTTTTCAAGTTCTCCTTTATCCAGGGCAAAACGAATTCCGGGCAAAGTATTCCCTGAAATACCCTCGAAGTCAAAACTCTTTCCAGCAAAAAGATTCCGGCTCCAGGATAGACTCATTTGTCCTTGGGCTCTCAAAAAATCTGTAAATCCTTTGCGAATAATTCGATTGATCTCCATAAACTCAGCTGATGCTTCCTTGACTCTGGATTCATTCCTAAGCAATTCGTCAGATTCATTCTCCCAATCAGCCGCTTCCTTTTCCCAGAGATTAAGGAGATGAAAGGCCTCGTCCAGACGGGGTGGCGAGTGACCCTTATTTTTTGCTACTTTCTCCATATCAAGATATGCTTTTTTCCAGAAATGAGCTTCCTCTACAAAGTCGATGGGTAGCAAATCAGCATTGGCCAAGCGGAGTGCTGTAATGCCTTGTAGTTTTGACATCAAGACATGATACTCAAAGGTGGGATCACCGATGGTTTTCATCCAGTGAAAATTGTCATAAATGGAGTGGTACATCCCGTAATCAGCGCCGTAGTACATGTCCGAGGAGGGAAGAGCCAACAGGTAATAGAAAGGAGCAGCGTCATCTGCGGGGATTTCAAAGATATAAGGCTGGGATAGTTCTTTCTCAGGATCGAAAAAAATTCCCCAACCGTCCACGCTTGGCACCTGCCTGTATTGATTTTGAAGATCGCGCCAGACTTCAAATAAACTATGCTTTGTTTTAGGGTCATCGATGTCGCGAGCAACCGAGCGAAATAGTTTGTGAAGCCCTGGATGGGAACTTACAGAAAGAGGCCTTTCTGTATTGAATACCGCGGAGTCCATGTTGATATAAGCAACTGCTTTCTCTAAAAGTTCTGGGGAATGCTCTTCGACCCATTCTGTGCTTCCGCCAAGAAACATTTCTTCAGCATCCCAGAAGCAGATGATAATGGTTCTTTTGGGTCTAAATCCCTTTTCAGCCAGAATACCCAATGCTCTGGCCAGTTCGAGGAGAGAGGCGGTGCCGGATGATGGGTCCCCTGCTCCATAAATTATGGCATCGTGGTGATTCCCGATGATAATCCACTCGTCCGGTTGCTCACTGCCCTCAAGCCTTCCTATGACATTAAACATGATACGGTCGCGGTTGTCCATTTTAGTCTTGATGTGGAGCTTTGCCGGACCAGGCCCAAGCTTATAAGTCAACCCCAGCGAGCCTTGCCAGGCATAAGGGGCAGTGGGCCCTTTCATTAGATTAAGAATATGTTGGGCACTACGGTAAGATATGGACAGGACAGGGATTTGAGGCATAGCCACTTCTTTTATCTTCAATCGTTTGGCTCCCTTTACTGATGCCCATCCAGGCGATAGAGGGTCACCTGTATAAGGCAGATAATCAAAAATAAGGGAACGCCGCATGATCGAACCCGGAGGACGCCAGTTTCCCGTGGGGTAAACATCCCCGTAGAGGAAACCATCCTCCTGAGGATCAGCGTAAAGCACCACCCCAGCTGCACCAAACCTCTCAGCATTTCGAATTTTTATCCCATCGCTTGTTTTGAAATAGCGCATGAGCAGGATTTTTCCCTTCAGGTTAATTCCAGAATCCTCCAGGTAACGAAGGTCTTTTTCTGACCCAAAATTAGCATAGACTACATGACCTCTCGCTTCCCCTGAGGGTGAGAAAAGAACCCACCCTGGGTGTTCTGCCACCTTTTCAGTGAAAGGGTCTCCTTCGATGCGATCCTCTAGGGTGGGAATAGTCTCCTGGAACGGCTCAACTAGTTCTGCAGAAACAGAGACTGGGGCAGAGAGGAAGCCTTCGTAGCAGGTTATTTTCGTCTGGAAGCCATATTCTTCTAGGTTTTTGTAAAGGTATTCAGCGATGGCACGGGTTCTCTCAGAGCCCGCAAGATGGGGCTCACTGGTCAACCATTGCAGATGTTCTTTAATTTTCTGGGGAGAAAGCATATTCTTAAGTCTGGCTTCATAATCCTGCTCCCAAGCAGCTGAGCCTCTTGAAAACCGCCACAGCGCAGCAGGCTTTTCTTCTTTTGCCAGGGAAATAGTCGAACCCAGCAATAAGATGAATATGGCTATGTGGTTAAGAATTTTGGTTCTATTCATCTTTCACTCCTTTCATCCTTCACTTGACTTAAGCTTGCTTGTCATTCCAGACATTTAATCTCCCATCCAAAACAGATCTCTTGATAGAAGGAATTTGATTTTTGATTGTGGTAGATGAGAATATGTTTCTTTCCCTTGAAGCCATTTATTGTGAGTATAGAGCACAGCAAGAAGAGATTTCAAGCTGGCGCATTGCCTCACTTAAAATCTATACGAAATTATTTTGCCTTCTGGCGACTAATTCTTATAATTCCAGAGATAATATCTTCTGTGAGGAGGGAAGTAAATGGAGTTTAGAGCGCAAAGTTATGCGGGTGGTTCTGAAGGAGATGGCCGAAAAGAATCAGAGAAGCCACAAAAAAGTCAAAAGCCAAATATGGCAATAATTTCAAGCTCTCCCAGGTTATAATCATTGCTATGTCAGGTGTGGGAGGAAAGTAAATCGCATTTAGAGGTGATGGACAGAAAGTAGACCCGAGAGGCGAGGTGCGGAAAAGAAGAGGCAGCAGAAAAGCGTTTACGATGAAGAAATGAAGAAGTACTAGTCAGGTTTAGAGTGCTTCTGGATTCGGGCTTTCCTAAGAAAATGGAGGGGAGATTGAAGTTTTTAATTCCAAAGCATGAAGGGAAGAAGGAGTTAAGGGTATAGAGAGAGATTAGGGAGAAGCTGCTCCAGGTCTAAGCGGCGAGAAGGGAGCGGTTGCTGAAGTCGGAACGTTTGAAATTTGAGTTAAGCCCGAGCGTTTGCGGCTCGTCAGACACTTTTTGAAGCAACTCCCCCTGAGGAGATTTTCAGAGGAAGAGAGAAGACCTTGCTTTTAGAGATAAGCATCCTGAATCATGATGGTGGTTGAGTGACGAGTGATTTCTGCTCCAATCTTAATGCTTTCCCTGTAAGTTCAGGCTGGAGAGAAAAAGATGGGTTCGAATAATAAAAGAAAAAAAAGAGAAAGAACTTTTCACTTCAGGGAAGAGACATAGATCATGAATGCTCTTTCCTCAAATGCGGTTCCAGCTGACTGTTACTCCCAGATATCCCTTCAAGAAAAAACACTCTCTGGTAAGAAGCACGGCAGGCGATCTTAGATAAAGGGGTGAAACAGAACATGAGGAATTACTTTCTTCATTTTGTCATAATTGCCTGGCGAAAAAGAAGAGAAGAATTGAAGTAAAACCAAGCTAGTTTTATTTCGTATATAAAGATGGAGGAAATGATGTTGAGAAAGGTTGCTTCATTTTTTATCCCACTTTTTATTTTTTTCAATTTAGGGAAGATGTTTATTTTCTCCTCAGACCAAGAGAAAGGGTTGATGGAGATAGTGGGAGATTGGGTTGGCGGCTTTGAACTCGAAGGGAGATGGAATTTCTTCAAGGTTAAATTTGAAGAAAAAGAGGGTGTGATTAAGGGTGAAGTCAGGTTTTTACCCGGAAATTTTTTGAGCACAATCTTAGCTGAAGAAAGCCAGAGTATCCTCGCTTTGACTCGGGAGGGAACTAATCTTCACTTTGAAATTCCTGGCGAAGCCGAAAATTTCGTTTTCGATTTAGTTTTTCAAGATTCTGCCCTTCAGGGGAGGGTGAGGAAAGGAAGAGTTTCTGGTGAAGCACAGTTTTTACAAATAGTTCAAGTCGATAAAGATATTCTTGATAAATACCTTGGAGAATATTACCTTGAGTCTAAGAGATATATCTCCATTTTTAGATTATCCCAGCAGGGAGAGGAGGGTGAATTTTCATTTTATGATTCTGAGACAGGAAGGGTGGGAAGTTTATTCGCTCTTTCTGATACATCCTTTTTTTCAGGCCCTTCTTTTACTACTCCTTTTCCTGTGGATATAAAAGCAGAGTTTGTGGTGGAAAATTCAGGAGAAGTGAGCGGATTGAGATGGGAGAGGGGTAGTTTTAAGGCAATATTTGCTAAGAAAGCAGAAACTTTCATCCAAGAAGATTTTTCTTTTCAGAATGGAGATATAACCTTGAAAGGGACGCTTAAATTTCCCGCTAAAAAGGGCAAGCACCCTGCAATTATATTTATCCATGGCTCTGGTCCTGGAACGAGGGATCAAGTTTCTGTTCTTTCGCATTTTTTCCTCCATAGCGGCATCGCTGTCTTGGGGTTTGACAAGAGAGGTTGCGGGGAGTCGCAAGGAGACTGGCGGAGAGCAGATTTCGATGAGCTTGCCTCGGATGTTATTGCGGCCGTTAGCTCCTTAAAGTCCCATGAAAGAATTGATTCAAAGAAAATTGGCCTTTATGGAGTAAGTCAGGGAGGCTGGATTGCACCGCTGGCTGCATCTCTTTCAGATGATATTTCCTTCTTCATTTCCCATTCAGGACCGGGAGTAAGCCCTAGGATTCAGGAAATCTACACTCTCAGCAACATCATGAAGATGATGAACTATTCGCAAGAGGAGATAAATCAGACGGGAGAGGTTTTAAATCTACTCTTCGATTTTGTGAAGTATAGGGAAGGGGGAGAAAGATTAGATGAGAAGATAAGGAAACTGAGAGAGAATCCAAGAATATCGAGATTCATGCCTCCTACCACAGAAGAGATTAGCTGGGAGGCTTTCTATGAAAAACAAGAACAGCGGATGGGAGACCCTGGCTGGTTCCTCCACCTTGACGTGGATTTTGACCCAATTCCTTTATACAAAAAGATAACCTGTCCTGCTCTAGTCATCTTCGGGAAGCATGATTTCACTGTCCCTGTGGAAGAGAGTGCAGAGAAAATAAGAAGGGCCCTGGAGGAAGGGCAGCATCCAAATTATATGATAAAAATCCTTGATAACGCGGGCCATGGGGTACTCGAAGTTGATAGTAAAAACCCCGCAAGTCCCGCCTCCCCCTCAAGGTTTGTGCCTGGTTATCTAGAGCTTCTTGGAGAATGGCTAAAGAAAATCCTGAGCTTAAAATAAGGAGCGCTACTTTTTCTGGAGAGAAGGTAAAATTGTAAATAAATCATTGTTTTAAGTTTTATGAACCTAAAAATTTATCCTTGTTTTGAGTATTCCATTTCAAAAAGATTCTTAAAAATCTGTTTTTGCGCTTAACCTATTCTTGGGTCAGGGGAAAGATTTTTATCAGGATGAAGGCCCTTGCTCTATTTTGGAGCTCGAATCTTGGTAGAGAGAGATGAGCAATTATTTTTTCAACTTTATCACCCTTCCAGGTAGCTTCCCCGTATAGCGTCCCTCTTCAATGACAAGTTCTCCGTTGATGATGAGGTATTTCACTCCCTGGCTATAAACATGAGGGTTAGAGATGGATGTTTCTGTCCTTAAATTCTCAAGGTCGAGAATGGCGATATCGGCTCTGTAGCCCTCTTTAATCCAGCCAAGGTCTTTCCAGTTCATGATTTCAGCTGGGAGTGAAGTTTGAGAGCGGATGACATGAGCCACAGAGACTGCTTTTCTTTCCAGGGCATATTTTTTGATTTTGTGGAGAAAGGTTGAATAGGAACGAATGTGGGTGAGTCCTATGCCATAAAAAGGTGAGGTTCCGTCGCTTCCTGTGCCCACGTATTCTTTCTTCATGATGTATTCAATGTCATCCTCGCACATCTGGAAGGGGATGCATTTTGCCCCCATCAACTCAAGCTCAATTGCCGTATCTTCTATTGATTTTCCCTTTATCTCTGCAACTTCCTTGAGTGTTTTTCCTTCCAGCTCTTTTTCCCCACAGATGGCAACAATAACATTCTCGGCTCCGCTCAAGTTTTTCTCGATATGATTGCGCACCTCCTCTCTGATTGTCGACCCTTCTTCGGGGTTTTTCATCCTCTGCCAGAAGAGCATCCTTTCCTTGAAGTTTTCAGGGCCCTGGAGAATTTGCGTCACATTTCCAAAAGAGCGAAAGACAAGCTGGACAAGGCGCTTGTGTGAAAGATTTTTGAGGAACTCCTCGTGGTTTAGGGAGAAGGGATAATAGGGAGTTGTTTTCTTATAAATTTCGATAAGCTCTGAGTCACGGAGATTGTCGAAGACTTCAATCAGGTCTTCTGCCTGCAAAACTTCTTTTCCGTTTCCGCCTAGCCAGGTGTTCCGGGGAATCAAGCTTCGGTAGGGATACCCACTGGAGAATTGATAGGGGTACTGGTCAGCGGTAATTTTAAGCCCCCGGCTTCTAGCGGCCTCGATGAGCTGACATGCTTCCTTTACCTTCCCCCAGTTCTCTTTTCCCAGGACCTTAAAGTGTGAGATGTGGGTGGGGACCCCCGTCTTTTCAGCGATTTCTATGGCTTCTTTAATGGCTTCGATTAATTTTGGTCCTTCATTGCGGACATGAGTGTGATATATGCCTCCATACGGTTTTACAATCTTCACCAGCTCAATTATTTCATCTGTTTTTGAAAAATTTCCGGGGACATAGATGAGTCCGGTAGAAAGGCCAGAAGCCCCCTGCTCCATCGCCTCTCTTACCAGTGACTTCATTTTTTCAAGCTCCTCAGGAGTTGGGGCCCTATCTTCTTCGCCCATCACAATCCTTCTCACATCTCCATGCCCGACAAGCAGGGCGGAGTTGGGTCCAATGCCTTCCTCTGCCCAGCGCTTCATTTGATCCTCTGCCTTTTCTACTAATGGCCATCCACTTGCTCCACAATGGCCCACTATGACTGTGGTCACGCCCTGGGTAAGAAAGTTGAGACAGGCTCTGTTTTCAGGAAAGTACATCCCTTCATCTACATGGGTGTGGAGGTCGATGAATCCAGGAGTGACGAAGAGGCCTTCGGCATCTATTATCCTTGAAGCTCTATCTTCCAGAGAAGGAGAGATTTTTACAATTCTCCCTTGTTTGAGGGCGAGGTCTGCCTTGAGGGCTTCCTTGAGAGAGCCATCATAGATTCTTCCATTTTTTATCAAGACGTCATATTGAGGAACATCTTCCCCTGAAAAAAAGACAGGGGAAAAGAGGAGGAAGGTAAGAAGAAGAGTAAAAAAACTAAGAAATTTTTTAATCCACATTTTTACTCCTTTCCCAATTTATAGATGATAAAGGATTTAAAAAATTAATCAAGAGAAAGTGAAATTTCCCCTTATTTTATTAAAAGATGAGAAAATTAATTTATCTAGAGAGCATTAGCTCCATCCTGTGGATCGAGTCAGGATTTTGCCCAGACCGAGATTTTTTCTTTATAAATATTTCCCTCAGCGAGATATTTTCCTTAAATTTAATGAAGCTCTTATACTTAAACAAAGTCGCTGAATAGGTAATAAGGCTTACCCTCCGCAGCATGGCTCTGAACAGCAGGATTGTTGATTTCGTCTTAATTTAGAAGTCAACACTGCCCAGGCACAACCCACCCCAGCCCGAACAGAAATGGCATTCAATGCACAGTTTCTAGAACAGGCACCGCATTCCATGCACAGGTCTCGATCAATTATTGTTGCCTTTCCCTCATGGAGGCGAAATACAGCCCGAGGACAGACTTCCTCGCACAGGCCACACCCCGTGCACTTTTCAAGTTCATACCTTAATGTGACCACATTTCTGAGATATCTATGCTCCATGATTTTCTCCTTTTAGAAAAGAAGGCTGAAAACAGCCAAGATTAAACCGAGGCTTAGGGAGATTATTATCAACGGGAATGAAATTCTGATTTCTTTTAAGACTCCAGAAAGAGAGGTGTAAGTGGAAGATCCTGTGAAATTCAGGGCAAAGAAGGCTGAGATAGAAGGCAAAAGGAGGAAATAGATGAGAATTTGAGTAAGACTCTTTTGATAGAAACTTAGCCCTAGAGCATAAAGAGCGCCCAGGAGCCATCCTTTAAGAGAAAAGTATCTCCCCGGTATCCAGGGCAAGAAGAGAGGAACAAGGACTATGCCTACCAAGATTGCACCGAGATAAGGAAAGAAAGCTCTAAGAGAGAGAATTTTCAGCTTGAAGAAGCCGAGGAGAAAAAGAACGCCGAAGAGAAGAAGAAGAGGCTTCAGGATGTTCAAGATTTCGACGGGAATGAGCACCAAGCGATCGAGAAGATTAAATCTCACAAGCCGCATTTTTGAGCTAGCTTTCATCCCGGCCTTGAGGTATTCGGGGATCTGAGATGCTCTGACAGGTCCAAAGATAGCCTTGAATCCTGTGAGTTTCATTACCTTGGGAGCAGAAATCCCCACTGCGGCAAGCTGAGGGAGGATTAAAGTTCTGTGACTCACGATTTCCGTGAGCTTTGTCTTAAGAATCTGTCTTTTAAGTTCTTCTTCGCTGAAGCTCCCTTTTGCCGCCGAACACCAAACATTTATCCCCTTAGTGTCGAGCACAAGTAGCCAGGAATCGATTTCCTTCAAAGACTTTCTCAATTTATCAAAGCTCAATTTGAAATTGGCTGAAACAAAGACAGGCGATTCTGGATTTGGTTTTCCCACTCCGTAGAGTCCTGGGGGGACGGTATACTTCATGCGTCCTATCCCCAAACGGAATTTGAAGGAGTCAAAAAGGTCTTTTAAAGAGAGCTTCGAGGAGATCTGCGGCAAAGAACCCACCGCGGTTTCGATGCTTCTCGAAATCCAGCGGAAACTCTCCTTTCGATTAAAGATGGATTTACTTTCCTTCATCTTTTCCCTCATCTTGGCAACAGGAGGTTGCAATTTTGCATTTTTTTGCAGCTTCTGAAAAAAGGGTAAAGCTTTCGATTACCTGCTCGTGTTTTTCTTCAGGTATAAAGTTAAAAAGTTGAGTAAAATAACGATTGTAAAATTCTTCGATGGTATGGTAGAGTCTTTTTCCCTGTTCGCTGAGGGTGAGGGAGATGTAGCGTCTATCGTTTGGGTTTTGATTTCTGTGCACAAGCCCAATGTTTACCAGACCATCGATCGTTCTGCTCAATGTGCTTGGGTCAAGCCTAAGAGAAGAAGCTAATTCTACAAGCGAAGTCTTTCCTTTTCCACCTATTTCAAGAAGGGCATGGCACTGGGAGAGGCTTATTCCTAGACATGCTCTATCATCTTTCAATTGGTTAGCTATTTCGATTTCTATATGGCGAATTTTTTCTCTAAAAATCTTAATTTTCTCTATTTCCATTTTTCCTTCCTCTATTATATTTTTTGGCTCTTTTTCCCATTAAGAAATGAAAATATGCAGGAAAAGAAGGGGAAAAAAGCTTTTTTCTTTTCCTTTAAGCTTAAGGTCAAGAAGAGGCAAGAAAGTCCATTTTTCATCCTTTATTAAGTATCTTAGTTCTTTATCCTACGCTTTCCTCTCTAAAATTTTTTTAAGTAAACCTGGGATGCTCCTCTCCTTTTGAGTGTTGATTTTTCTTGTTGAGAATTATTAGAGTTATTTCTTTGGTGACTTTTGGGGAAAGAGAATAAATACCTTCTTTTAAAGGGAGGTAAGGACGAGGAAAGTTTCTTCTTCCTCTTCATTCTTCTCATTCCTATCTTGAGTCAAATTTTTTCCTTATTTGAGCCCTTCGAGCATTTTTTTTCGATACTTTAATTTTATTTTACAATAATTGTAATTGTCAAATATTAATCTCAAGAGAAGGCAGATTTCTTTTTTTTGGGGAGCAAAGCTCAGACGGGAATTTCATAAACATCCAAGTGAAGGAATTGCGGAGCAAGGAAAATGTCTTAATTTGAACCTGTGTTAAAAAAAGACTCTTATACCAGGGTTTAATCTCTCCCTAAGGACCGTGAGGTAAATGGGTTATTTTTGCAAAGAAGAAAGGTATTTTCTTAGGCTGCCTTTTTTATTTACTTTCCAGGACTCCCACCTTCAAGTTGCTGGGATGTTCTTTGGAACGATAGACCCTTTGTATGGTTTTGATGAAATCTTCTTCTTCTGCAAAAAATATGTTGGGAACAAATTTTTGGGGATTTCTATCTACAAGAGGAAACCATGTGCTTTGAATCTGAATCTGAAGGCGATGACCTCTTTTGAAGGTATGAAATATATCCTGAAGCTCGAATGAGACCCTGGTAACCTTGTTGGGCTCAAAGGGTTCTGGCCTTTCGTAGGAATTGCGAAATCTCCCCCGAAAGACTTCACCCCTTACCATCATCTGATAACCACCCAAGTTTTTTTCACTTACCTCCCGAGGTGGCATGAACCAGGAGCGTTGAGTCCTCATCTCATCCGGAAAAACATCTATGAGTTTTACTATCCAGTCTGAATCTGTCCCTGAAGTTGAAACCCAGAGTTCAGCCTGGATTGGACCGGCGAGGATGAGGTCTTCTTTTAAAATTTCGGATTGATAAACAAGGACATCCGGACGGCGTGCGGCAAAACGTTGATCAGCAATCATATATTCCTGGGTCATGCGCGTCGTAATCTCTTCTGTAAAAGGCACGGGCTTCGAGGGATCGCTTAAGTACTCATCAAAGACATCTTCCTCAGCCTGGGGAGGCTCAAAAATGATCTTTCCCTTCTCATGCAGGTAGAGTCTCAATTGTTTGATTTTGGGTGGCCAGGAGTCAAAAAGGCGCCAGCGATTTGCTCCTGTCTCAAACACATATGACTCGGGAAGTTCAAGCTTTCCTTCTCCCTTTAAGAAATAATTAAAAAATGGCAGCTGGATGTGCTCCTGAAAATATTTTGAGGTTTTAAAGCCAAAATGAATATCCCCCAGGGACTCTCCTTCGCTGAAATTCCAGGCTCCATGGGCCCAGGGTCCCATGACCAGGATGTTGAAGATTTCCGGGTTATTGTTCTCAACATTTTGATAGATTTTTAGGGGTCCATAGAGGTCCTCTGCATCGAACCACCCTCCAACAGTCATTACTGCACATCTTATGTTATGGAGATGCGGCAGGAGGTTCCTTTTTTGCCAGAATTCATCATAATTGGGATGCTCGATGATTTTATTCCAGAACTCAATTTCACCCTTGAAATAGCGCTCGTTGACATTTTTGAGCGAACCTAGCTCTAAGAAGAATTTGTATCCATCCGGAGTTTGATGCTCGAAACGAGGAGGGAATTCCGTTGTTGGTCCAGGGCGCGGTTTCCCGAAGACGGCGAGGAAATTGAAGGCATGGGGAAGAAAAAAAGCTCCGTGGTGATGGAAGTCATCCCAGAACCAATCTGCTATGGGTGCTTGAGGAGAGACCGCCTTGAGCGCAGGATGGGAGTCTATCATTCCTGCCGCGGTGTAGAATCCTGGATAGGAAATACCCCACTGGCCGACTCTTCCGTTGTGGTAAGGGATATTTCTGAGCAGCCACTCGATTGTGTCGTATGTATCCGAACTTTCGTCTACATCTTTATTATCTTTTTTCCGTTCTAGATGGGGCCTCATATTTTCGAATTCTCCTTCAGACATGAAGCGCCCTCGAACATCCTGAAAGACGAAGATAAAACCCTCTCGAGCAAAATGTTCACTCGGACCAAGCCTCTCAGGATATTTATCTGCCCCATAGGGTCCAACACTGTAAGGAGTCCTGAAAAGGAGAATGGGATATTTTTGGGAGTAATCATTGGGAATGTAGATGGAAGTGAAGAGACGCACCCCGTCTCGCATGGGTATCAAGTATTCAAATTTGGTATAGTTTTCTCGAACATATTTTTCTTCTTTTTCTTCAGTTAGAAGGAGGAAAGGGGAAAGAATGAGGATAAGGAGTAGAGGAGAAGCCTCAATGAAAGTTTTCCCAATAGATTTTTTTTCCTTCGGCATCGAATCTCCTTTCTTAAAAGGCTCTCTTTCTTCAGGCTTATAACACAGAGAAGAAATTCGGTCAATTATTTTAATTTGGCGCATCTACTTAGAGAAAATTCCAACCTACTGTGGTAAAATAAAACTAAATCATGAAGATAAGAAAAATGAATTCTACCTCCCTGCGGCGAAAGATGCTTGCAGATGGCCATTCCCTGGGGAAGTCTGAATTACTTTCCCCTAAATCCTCGGGTGAAAGTTTGTGGAACTTTAAAGATTAAGGGTTGAAGATGAGATTCTTTATTATCAGTTTGATGAGCGTTATCTTGATCACAATTTCTCCCTTCATCCAGATTAGAATTGATGGGCTTTCAGGAAACCAGCAGCTTGAAGAGGAATCATGGTTTCCTAAAAATTTAAAGGCGGAGGAATACCTTCCTCATAATCAAAGGCAGAACTCTGAGTTCGAATCAAAGGAGGAGATTGTTTCAGAAAATGAGAAGAAGGAGAGAATGTTGAGCGAAATTGAGGCAACCTTAGGAAGGCTTTTCAAGGAAAAGGAAATTCTCATGGGAGATTTTTATGGAATTAACATCACGGCTTACAGGTATGTGAATATTTTTGACCGTCTAGGTTATATCAGATTTAAAATTAGAGAAATAGAAAAAGAAATCAAGATATTAGAGCATAGAATCTTAGAGCTTAAAGAAAAATTGGGAAAAAATAAAATACCTTGATTATTTTTTCTATTTCTTCTTATAAGGAGGGGAGGATGAATGTAATCCTTAGAGTGGATAACTACACAAAATTCATTCTCACTTTGATTGCTCTCCTTCTTTTAGGACTCTTTCTTCGGGAGACAAAGATTATTCCCAGCCTTTATGCACAGGACAAGCAGATTATGGATGTGCGGATAAGGTCAATAGAGAGGACAAAGGGAGAAAGGTTTGACCCGCTCTTATTCGAAAGCACAGGGAATTTGCGAGTTGAAATAAGGGAGCCTTCAACTCTTCCTGTAGAAGTAAAAAACGAGCTTCTTGCCGTTGAAGTCAGAGAAGTGAAGGTGAAGAGTTCGCTCGTTCCTGTTGAAGAAGATGATTTGCCTCGATAGCCTCTTAATTAATTTTCAAATCTTTCACTGTGGCCCTAAGGCTAAAAAAGAACCTTCTCCAGATTTCCGGATAAAATCTCCTCTTTAAGGAGAAGAAAAGCGGACAGAGAAATAGTATGCTAGAGGAGATAACTCAAGGCAGAATCGATACTTAATTGAAACCTGGAGGGGAAAAAATATAAATATCTTCTTTCACTTTTGAGAGTTAAGATTAATAACCAATAGAAGCAACGAAATCCATTGCATATCCTTTTAGCAGATATCCCTCTATCTTAATCCCTTGTTTGCCTCAATGCAAGCTCTCTTGCTTACCGGTAGAATGGCTCAAAATTTTTATTTACGAATTATCTCTAGATTAAAGGAGAAAGTGTTAACCTTCTCCTGAATAACTTAAAGATCCCCTATGAAATAACTGAGGGGTTTAGGGATGGGATATTGGCCAAAACATGAAGAATATCCCTTTTTTTGAGGATTTTTAATTTTATGCCTCAAGAGAAAGAGAGGATGTCTATTCCTTTTCTTTTTACCTTAACTATTTTTACTCCCTAATTTGGAGAAAAGCCATATTTAACTAAGCTAAAGATAAAAAAATGAATAAAGGGAAGGAGTTAATCTCTCCTCCCTTAGGGTGAGCAAGGCTATCAAAAAATCACCTCTAAAATCATACCTATGGGTGATTTACACTCTTGGGATGAATCATCATTATGAATTTAGATTTAGAATGATGGATCCTTATTCAAGGAAGAGTTACTTTTTAGCAATGAGAAAAACAAGAAGATAAAAAAGAGAGAGAAAAGGTGAGCAAAATTTTAATTGTCGACGACGACCAGACGAGTCTCCTTCTTCTTGAAAAGATGCTCGAAGGAAAAGGGAATAGACTGCTTAAGGCTCGAAATGGTCGGGAAGGGTTGGAGATTGCTTTTCGGGAAAATCCTGACCTTATTATTCTGGATGTGGTGATGCCCGATATAGATGGTTTTGAATTGACGCGAAGAGTAAAAAAGGACCCGAGGACAAAGAACACTCCCATCATCCTCGTCACAGTACTGAATAAGCTCGAGAATGAAGTAACAGGAATTGAAGCCGGCGCAGAGGAGTTTTTAAACAAACCTGTCCACCCGCTTGAACTTCAGGCAAGAGTAAATTCCATGCTCCGTCTTAAGCAATATAGAGATCAACTTGAGCTTCGAACCAGATTTAAAACTCATCTAAATGGGATCCAAAAGATTGAAGAAGATTGGAAAGAGGAGAAGAACCTTGGACAGAATATCCTCATCGTCGAAGACAATGAAGTTGACATAATGGTCATCACGAATGCCCTTAAAGGGCAAGACATCAATCTCGAAGTCGTAAGAACAGGGAAAGAGACGCTAGCTTATCTAGAAAATCATGAGATAGACCTTCTTCTTCTGGATATTCTCCTTCCCGATATGGATGGGTTTGAGATATGCAGGATGATAAAGAGCTCGGAGGAGAAAAAAGATGTTCAGGTAGTCATCGTCACCTGCCTTAATGACCTTGAGAGTAAGATAAAGGGAATAGAGTTGGGCGCAGATGATTTCCTGGTGAAGCCCATTGTGGGGCGTGAGCTTCTCGCCAGAATTAAGGTATTGCTGGAAAAGAAAGCTTACTTGGACAAGTTACGCTCTCATTATGTGAGTGCAGTTAACTCTGCTCAACGAGATTGGCTCACGGGGCTCTACAATCATGGTTATTTCAAGGATTATCTCAAGGATGAGGCAGAAAGAGCCCTTGTTCGAGGTTTTTCCCTCAGTCTAATCATGATCGATGTTGACGATTTCAAAAAATGCAACGATTTACTCGGTCACTCGGCAGGAGATGCCATACTGCGGGAACTAGGACAAATTCTAAGAAACAATGTTAGGGAGGTTGATGTGGCTGCACGCTATGGAGGAGAGGAGTTTGCCATTGTTTTGCCTTATGCAGATAAGGAAATAGCCAAAAGAATTGCAGAAAGAATACAGAAAGCAATCCTAGCTCATGATTTCTTCGATAAAGAATTAAAACTCTTGGAAAGAATCACAGTTAGCATGGGTGTGGCTGCGGTGCCTCAAGATGCCTCAGGAGCAGAGGAATTGATAGAAAGGGCCGACGAAATGCTTTATAGAGCAAAGCAGAGCGGGAAAAATAGGGTCATTGTTTCTCCTTAAAATTCGTTCATCTCCTAAAAATTGACACCCTATCTTTGGTATGATAAAAATTTTAGTAAATGCTCATTCATTTTATTGTTCCAGGGATTGAATTCAACATGTACAAAGCGGGGGGATTCAGGCTGCCGAGCGTGGGAGTTCTTTATTTAGCATCTATCTTGAAAAACGCAGGCCATAAAGTTCGAGTCTATGATGAACAGGTGACAAGAATCACGAAAAAAGGAAAAAATGACGAGTTACAAGACGAGGTGTTTCAAGCGGATGCTTTTGGAATCTCAATTATCACTCCCACTGCTTTAAGAGGATATCGATTCGCCGCACAGCTGAGGAAGAAGAAGCCTCGGGCAAAGATAGTCTACGGTGGCTATCATGCTTCTGCGTTACCTGAAGAGCCTTTTCATCTGGGATGTGCGGATTATGTAGTGGTCAGAGAAGGGGAAAATGTGGTTCTCGATGTCTTTGAAAATTGGCCTAAGGAAAAGATTCTGGATGGCGGTCTTTCAGATGTAAACAGGCTTCCTGTTGCAGATTTTTCTTTGATTAAAGATTTTCAGAGGATTACTCATTTTCCGATTGTTGCTTCAAGAGGATGTCCTTACAATTGTAATTTCTGTCAGGTGCCTGTAATGTTAGGAAGAAAATACCGCCTGAGAAAGGTTGAAAATATCTATGAAGAATTGAGAGAAAGAAGAAAAAGGGGAGAGGAGAGGCTTTTTTTTAACGATGATATTTTCGGATTGAAGATAGAGGAAACAAAGAAATTACTGGAGATGATGATTAAAACAGGTCTTAAATTTCACAGCTGGAGTGCGGAGACAAGGGCAAACGTGCTCTGCAAGGATGAAGAGTTGCTGGATTTAATGGAGAAGACGAGGTGCTCCTATCTCCATATTGGAGCCGAATCCGCCACTCAGGCTAGTCTTGAAAGCTATGGCAAGGATCAAAGGGTTGAGGAAGTAAAGGAGGCAGTAAAAGCTGCACATCATCGCCACATCCGCATAAATGGCATGTTTATAATAGGAGCTGATGAGGATACACAGGAAGTGGTGGGAAAAACATTCTCTTTCTACAGGAAGATGGGGTTCGATACCGCAACATTTTCAATTCTCTATCCCATCCCTAAGACTCCCATATTTGATTCTCTCAAGAGCCAAGGAAGAATATTCACCGAAAACTGGACACTTTATGATGGGAGTCATGTCGTTTTCAAGCCAAAGAATCTAAGTCCCTTTGAGCTTCAGAGAGCATGGGACAGACTGTGGAGAAAAGCCTATCCTTTATGGAATAAATATTCATTGCCGATTAAAATTTTTCTCCGAAGATGGAAAAAAATAAATAGAGAATATATAAAAGCCTTAAGCAGCGGGATTGAGAACTTTAATTTAAACCTTAAGGTGATTTAAGGTGATTTGACTCAATCCTCAAACTCTAGGCTGCCAATTGCTTTTTCAACCTCCTCCAGAATCTCACAGGATTTAACTAATTCTTTCATTTTTATATGATCGGGATAGAGGGGCCGGTCTTCATCGAGATGGGGAACATGTCTTCTTATTACTTCTCTGGCTACTGTTACACCTTTCCCATGTTTGAAATTTCGGAAGTCAAGTGCCTGAGCAGCGGCCATAAATTCAATGCCCAGCACGGCATAAGCGTTATCCAAGATTTGTTCATTCTTGAGGGCTGTGTTCATTCCCATGGAGACGAAATCCTCCTGGTCTGCCGCGGCAGGAATTGACATGGTTGAGGCAGGGGCAGAAAGGATTCTCTGTTCGACAACTAGAGTGTCTGCCGTGTATTGACTGAGCATCATCCCCGACATCATCCCTGGATACTTGGTGAGAAAAGGAGGAAGACCAACACTCAAGGCAGGGTTTGTGAGGCGGTTAAGTCTTCTTTCCGAAAGGACGCAGACCATCGTTACCGCAGCTCCTACCATATCCATGGGGAGACTCACGGGGGAACCCTGGAAATTGGCTCCTGTGAGGGTGAGATTATATTCAGGGAAAAAAAGGGGATTATCAGCAGCCCCATTGAGTTCGATTTCTACTTGTTTTTTTGCCCATTTAACCGCATCATGGGCAGCCCCAATTACCTGAGGACTTGAACGCATAGAATAGGCATCCTGGACTTTCATCTTTAATTTACCCGTAAAAAGGTCACTTCCTTCGATGCATCTTATGAGTGCTTTTGAAGACCTGATGGCTCCGGGAAAACCTCTTGCTTGATGAAGGCGAACATCGTAAGGTTTCAGGTTGGCATATAGAGCCTCGAGGGTCATGGCACAGGCTATCTCAGACTGTTTGAGCCAGCGATTGATGTCATAGAGCTGGAGAGCACTCATTGCAGTCAATAAGTTTGAGCCGTTTATCGCAGCCAGCCCATCCCTTGCCTTTAGTCCTGGAATAGAGATGCCTGCTCTTTCCATGGCTTTTTTTCCTTCTAAACGCTCACCATTGTAAAATGCCTCTCCTTCCCCGAGAAGGAGGAGGGCAATCTGGGACATGGGGGCCAGGTCGCCGCTGGCGCCAACCGAACCTTTCTTGCATACTACAGGAGTGACACCTTTGTTCAACATCTCGACTAAGGTAAGGGTAATCTCGGGGCGGCAGCCAGAAAATCCGAGGGCATGAACATTGATTCTGCTTGCCATGGCAGCTCTCACGGCCTCTATCGAGGCTGGTTCGCCTATTCCTGCAGCATGATTATAGATAAGATATTTCTGGAATTGTTGAATCTGTTCATCAGTCAAAATTATTTCTGAAAATTCTCCTATTCCTGTGTTGATGCCATACATTATTTCTCTCGCCTTTATCTTTTCCTCAACCATCTTCCTGCAGGCTTTAATCCTTTCTAAGGCTTCAGGAGCGAGCTCAACTTTCTCATTATCCCTTGCAATCCTTATCAATTTTTCAATAGTTAAATTTGAGCCGTTTAAAACTATCGTCATTTTTTTACCTCTTGAGAATCTGAGATACTCTTATATATTATATTAAACAAAAATTTCACATCATGTCTATCTTCGAACTGAAATTAGGCTTAGATGAAAAAAAGGGCTCAAATTGAGAAGAAAGTTTGGTTTAATTTAGTTAAATTTAAATTTCTAAATTAGAATTCAAGACTGGTTAAAGGATAATCCTCAATACAGATCTCAACAATTTGAAAGAGTATCTATAAAAAGATTGATACCTTAAGGCTTTTTATTTATCATGATTAAGCTAGAGATGAAAAGAATTATTTTTTTTCTTTTGCTTTATCTTTCACTCTTTTTTTCTTGCGGGAAAGAGGGTCCAAATTTTTATACCATAGGCATGTTTCAGGTGGATGATGCTCCAACGCTCAATGAAGTAAGGAGAGGCTTTCTCCAAGCATTAGAAGAAGAAGGATTAATAAATGGTTTAAATGTGCATCTAATCGAAAAGAATGCTAGAGGTGATATTCCCCTGGTGCAGAAAATAGCGCAGGAATTTGTGAGCCAGAAAGTCAACCTCGTGGCTGCGTTTTCTACTCCTTGTCTCCAGGCAGCAATACATGTCACCCGGAAAATTCCCATAGTCTTCGCTTCAGTGGCAAACCCATATTTGGCTGGTGCTGAAGATTCAGCTGGGAATAAGTTGACCAACGTAACCGGAGTTTCTTCACTCGGACCAGTTAAAGAAGGCCTCGTTTTCCTGAAAAAGATTCTTCCTTCCACAAAAAGGATAGGCACTCTCTGGACTCCCTCCGAGATAAATTCAGAATTTTATCTCAGCCTCGCCAGAAATGCGGGGGATGAGCTTGGTATTGAGGTTGTGGATGTTCCGGTTGCTAATAAGAGGGAAATTCTCATGGCAGCCCAAATCTTGATAAATAAAAAAATTGATGTTATTTACCAAATCTCTGATAATACCATAAATGCCTCATTTCAGACGCTGGGACATGTGGCCGAGGAAAACGGGATTCCTCTCTTTGGTGGCTTTCTCCTTTCTATTCACTTAGGAGCCTGTGCGGCAACGGGTTGGGATTTTTTTGATATGGGATACAAGGCTGGCAAACTCGCTCTGAGAATAAAAAAAGGAGAAAACCCGGCAAATATCCCCATCCAATACATGAGCAAAGTAGAATTACATCTCAACCTCAATGCCGCAAAAAAACAGGGCGTAGTTTTTCCTGAGGAAATTTTAAGAATTGCAGATGAAATCCTGGCACAAGAAGAAGAGCAACTGGAAATATCTAAGAGATGAAAAGAATCGGGAAAGGTTTCCTTCTTTTTCTCATTTCTTTTTTACTTGGCTTTACCTTCTTTCTCTTGACCTCTTTCTTTCTTTCCTTACCCAAAGCAGAGGGAAAAAAGAGCTTTAAAAGCCTACTCTCTGAAGTAAGAGTGATTACAGATTCCTGGGGGATACCCCATATTTATGCCCAGAATGAGAAAGACCTCTTCTTTGCCTGTGGGTATGTTCATGCCCAGGAAAGGATGTGGCAGATGGAGCTTAGCAGGAGAGCAGGCTTCGGGAGGTTATCTGAGATATTCGGAGAATTAGCTCTTCCCAGAGACCTTTTCCTTAGGAATCTGGGATTGAAAGAGGCAGCAGAGAAGGATTACGAGCTCCTTTCAGAAAGATTAAGAGAACTTCTCTTTTCTTATAGTCAGGGTGTCAATGCCTGGCTTGATTCAAGGAGGCTGAATTGGCCACCAGAGTTTTTGCTTCTTCGCTACCATCCTGAACCATGGCAGCTGAATGATTCTTTAGTCATAAAAGAAATCATGGCCGTGATGCTAAGCTTTGAGTATCAGAACGAATTCATGAGAGCCAAGATTTTTCAAAGAGTTGGCTCTAAGAAAGCTCTTGAAATACTTGAAAAGGGAATTATGCCTCCTTCCTTCGAGATTCAGGAAGGCTATCTGAATTCAAAATTAATTTTTCCGGGCGGAGCAGGAAGCAACAACTGGGTTTTGAGTGGGAGGCTCACTCAATCAGGAAAACCCCTGCTTGCTAACGACCCTCACCTTGAGCTTCAGCTCCCTTCTATCTGGTTTGAAATTCACCTTCATTGTCCAACCTTAAATGTTTATGGGATGAGCCTTCCAGGCGTTCCTTTAGTTATTATCGGGCATAATGATTCCATCGCTTGGGGGATGACTTATTCCACAATCGACGCCCAAGACCTCTACATAGAGGAGCTTGACCCTGAGGAGATGAGATACAGGTCGGGTGAAGAATGGAGACCTCTTCGCAAGCTAAAAGAAGAGGTCTGGGTAAGAGGAGAGAAACAACCTCGAACCATCGAGATTTCATGGACTGAACGCGGTCCCCTAATTTCACCTCTCCTCATCGAAACTAAAATGCCAATTTCTTTGAGATGGACGATTTATGAGGGAGGAAGAACGCTGGAGTCGATCTACTCCCTTAACAAGGCAAAAACTTGGGATGAGTTCGTGCAAGCCATGAAGCTCTACGATGCTCCTTCACAAAATTTTATCTACGCTGATAAAGAGGGGAATATAGGTTATTATCTCGGGGGAAAGGTCCCGCTACGCAAGGTTGAGTCCGCACTCTTTCCCTTCCCCGGTTGGCTTGAAGAGGGAAGCTGGCAGGGATTTCTGCGGGAAGAAGATAAGCCGATCATCTTCAACCCTCCCCAGGGATACATTGTCACTGCCAACAATAAAATCAGTGCTGATGATTATCCTCATTACCTTGGAGTAGACTGGGATTATCCTTTCCGGGCCAAAAGAATAGAGCAGCTCATTCTCAGGAGAGAAAAGCATAATCTGGAGAGCATGGCAGAGATCCAGAATGACGTCTTCTCCCCAAAAGCAGAATTATTCCTGCCCCTCCTTAAAGAGGCTCAAGGGAAAGGAGAACGAGGGGAAGAAACCCTTAATCTCTTTAAAGATTGGGATTTAAAAATGGACTCTTTCAGCGCCGCAGCTCTTTATGAAGTATTTATGGATTTTTTACATCGTGAGGTATTCGAGGATGAGCTTGGGGAAGATTATAAATTTTTTGACCTTTTCTTCAAGAGAAAGGAGGCAGGCTTACTGCGAATTATCAACAATCCTTCATCTAGCTGGTTTGATAACAGGGGGACTTCGCGCATAGAAACTTTAACTGATGCCGTAGAAACAAGCATGAAGAAGGCTCTGGAATGGTTAAAGAATAGATATGGGGATTCTAAAAACTGGAATTGGATGAAAATGCATCAAATCCATTTCCGCCATGTGTTGGGAGAGAAGCCATTCTTTGGTTTTTTCAATCGAGGACCTTTTCCTTTAGATGGAGATGCCTTTACGGTTCGTGCTTCCTATTCGAAAGAAGTCTTCAGGACTACCCATGGTTCTTCATGCCGGATTATCATCGACCTTTCTGACTTCGATAACTCGCGAAGTGTGCTCGCCTCTGGTCAAAGCGGACATTTTCTGAGTTCAAATTACGATGACCAGATTCTACCCTGGATTAAGGGCGAGTATCATCCGATGCTCTTTTCCAGAAAAAAAATAGAGGAAAACTCGCGCCAAGAGTTGATTTTAAGGCCAAGAAAGAAGGATTAAAGAAAAATTATGTTCTGCCCCTTTCCTACCTTTAATGCTTTTTTAATCGCTTCGTGAGTTAGCCTGCTTGCCTTATCGCATGATTTCAGGAGTGAATTCCCTTTTACTAGAAAGGCAAGAAGCGCCGAGGAGTAAAAACATCCTGTTCCATGCACAGTTTTTCTTATGAGCCTATTCTCGAAAAAATGGAACTTCTGGCCATCGAACAAAATGTCTATTTTATGCAGAGGAAGATGACCTCCCTTGATCAGACAAGGTACCCGCATCTTGGTGAAGATTATTTCGGCGGCCTCCTTCATTCTTTCCAGGCTGTTTGCTTCAATTCCGGAGAGAATGGCGGCCTCTTCAAGGTTAGGAGTGAGAATCGTCGCTTTTTCAGTGAATTCATGAATAAATTGCGAGATCGCCTCATCTTCAAGAAAGCGGGCTCCGGAGGAAGATTTGAAAACAGGATCCAGGACTCTGGGGATCTTCTCATTTTCAGAGAGAATCCGGGCCACACATCTCATATTTTTTTTACCACCTATCGCACCTATCTTAATTCCCGCAAACGAGACATCCTCTGCGAGCGTCCTGTATTGAGTCCAGAGGAATTCAGGCGGAAGGCACCTCACCTCTCTGACTTCTACCGTATTCTGAGCGGTAAGGGAAGTTAAGATTCCTGCTCCAGGAAATCCTAGGTATCCAAAAACCTTTAGGTCAAGAGTGACTCCTGCGCCTGAGCTTGGGTCATAGCCCGCAACACTTAATAAAAAATTTTTCTTTCTAAGTCTCATCTCAAGCCATATTTTAATAAAATGGGGGTTAAATAGAAAATAGATCCAGAATTGATAACTTTCAATATCCCTCCATGAGCCTTTATTCTGAAGGCGTGTATTCAGCTTGAAATCTCATTAACCAAGACTTCCACCTAGAGAAATAGGTTTTAAAATCTGCTAAATTCTTTTATCTTATTGAGATAGAGAAAATTCAAAGTGGAAAATCAATTTGGGGTAACTTTTAATACTTTTTGAAGTCAAAGAAGCCTCATTGATGCCGAGATTGTGAGTTAGTAAAGAAGTGTTTCTAAGAAGAAGTCCCGCATGCACGATGGTAAAAATTTCTAAAAATTACGAGACCAAATTGTCAGATTTTGGGGGGAACTTTTTAAAAAAGAGATTATTTCCTCCTTGGCTTCTTGCAATTTATGTTTGCATCCTAATATGATAATATTTAAAAAAATGAAAGTTAGAGCGCGTATTCTCGTTTCAGGACGTGTGCAGGGAGTCTTCTTTCGCGATCATACCCGCAGATGGGCTTCAGCATTGAACCTTACAGGGTGGGTCAGGAATTTAAGAGACGGAAGAGTAGAAGCCATGGTCGAGGGCGACAAAAAAAAGATTGAAGAGCTAATCAGTAAAATGGAGATAGGTCCTCCACTTTCAAGAGTAGAAGAAATAAAGGTTAGCTGGGAAGAATACAGAGGAGAATTTGAAGATTTCAGGATAACATGGTCTGACTTTTAAGAAACTCATAATTTTTAGCAAGAAGGCTGAGGCTCATCATTAAGAGTCAAAAGGAGAAGCTTTTCATATAATGTTAAAGGTCAGTAGAAACTTACAACCAAGAATTCAGGTCTTTGAGGGAGTCGTGCGCCAGACTCTTGCTTGTGGAAAGGATGTATTGATGGCTAAGTTCGAGTACAAAAAAGGTTCGAGGGTTCCACCCCATAGACATTCTTATGAGCAGGTGACCACAATTCTCAAAGGAAAACAGAAGATAATAATTAGGGCAGTAGATAAAACTGAAGAGATTATCGTTGAAGAGGGCGATGCCTATGTTGTGCCGGCTAATTTTGAGCATGAACAAATATCTCTCGATGATTCGATAACGGTTGATGCCTGGAGTCTTTCCCTCTAAAGTTCTTCAAAGTCACTTGGAAAAAAGAGAGGAAAAATCATTTCCTTGAAGCGAGAAACTTTTTTCGGCATTCCTCTGAACAGAAATAATATTCCTTTCCTTCGATTGTTTCCTTTATCGCTTCCTCTACGGGGAGATAAGTATTACAGGCTTCATCTTTGACCATCATGTTCGACACCATCTTTGGCGGAGAAGAGGATTTTTTTTCTTTTCCCAGAAAGCGAAGAAAACGGATGAGCGAATAAAAAATGTAAAAAAGGAGAAGATAGATAATAATCTTAAAAAAGCTCAGGATCATAGCTTTCAATCTAATGGATTAGGGAAGACAAGTCAAATAGACAAAATTTTCCTTGATTATTGACGAATGAGAAAGTAACATGAAAAGGGAAATGATACTTAAATTAAATCTGGAGAAGAAGCACTCATTCTTAGCTTTTCTTCCCAAAAAAAGGAGTCAAAATGGATTTCCTTTTGAGCGAAGAACAAGAGATGTTAAAGGAGTCAATAAAAAATTTTGCTGAAAAAGAAATCAAACCTTTTGTAAAGAAATGGGATGAAGAAGGTAAATGGCCAGAGGAGCTAACAAAAAAATTGGGCGAAATGGGTCTTCTGGGAATTGTAATCCCTCCCGAATACAATGGAGCAGGGTATTCTAACCTCGATTATGTCATAATCCTGGAAGAAATTTCCAAGGTAGATCCTGCAGTTGGTCTAGTAATTGCAGCTCATAATTCTCTTTGTTCCAATCATTTGAACCTCTTTGCGAATGAGGAACAGAAGAAGAAATATCTCACCCGCCTTGCCTCAGGTCAAACTTTGGGAGCCTGGGGACTGACTGAACCTGAAGCAGGCTCTGATGCAGCGGCTCTGAAGACAAGAGCTGTGAAAAGGGGAAATGTATGGGTTCTGAATGGAACAAAACGATTCATCACCAATGGCTCATTGGCTGAAATATGTGTGGTAATGGCGGTAACAGACCCAGAAAAAGGGAGAGAAGGAATTTCCTCTTTCATCTTGGAAAAGGGGATGAAAGGCTTCAAGCCAGGCAAAAGAGAGGATAAGCTTGGCATAAGAGCTTCAGACACCTCAGAGCTTATCCTTGAGGAAGTTGAAGTTCCTAGAGAAAACTTGATCGGTGAAGAAGGGAAAGGTTACAGACAGGCCATGATCATCCTAGATGGGGGTCGGGTGAGCATCGCTGGTTTTTCCCTAGGAATCGCTGCAGGTGCACTTGAAGCGGCCCTCAAGTATTCCAAAGAAAGAGTGCAATTCGGCCAACCTATTTCAAATTTTCAAGCGATCCAATGGATGTTAGCCGATGGATTCACGGAGTTAGAAGCAGCCCGGCTTCTGACTTACAGGGCAGCTTTTTTGGAAGATCAAGGAAAGAAAATACCCAAAGAATCTGCCATGGCAAAACTCTTCGCCAGCGAACTGGCAGTGAAAGCCTCTTCTATGGCCGTTCAAATTCTAGGAGGGTATGGATTTACAAAGGATTATCCTGTGGAAAAATTTTACCGAGATTCCAAATTGGCCACAATAGGTGAAGGAACATCTGAAATTCAACGCTGGATCATTGCCAATAGAATCCTATCTGAATATTGAATATTAATAATACAGAAGTCTTGTTTTCAGATTGCATCTAATCCCTTGAGCAAGATGAGTAATTTAATCCAGGAGATTCTGAGAGGAAATCCCCGGGCTATTTCTAAAGCCATCTCTATTGTTGAGAATGAAAGAGAGTATGCCCAGGAGTTGATAAAGTCCATTTTTCCTTATAGTGGGAAATCTCTCATCTTAGGAATTACAGGAGCCCCTGGCTCGGGTAAGAGCTCTCTAGTAGACCAGTTAATTCCGTTGCTCAGAGAAGATGGAAAAAAGATTGGAGTTATTGCCGTAGACCCTTCGAGCCCTTTTAGTGGGGGAGCCATTCTTGGTGACAGGGTTCGGATGATGCGACACAGCGTCGATCCTGAAGTTTTCATCCGCAGCATGGCTACTAGAGGCCACCTCGGAGGACTGGCAAGGGCAACCGCAGAAGCAATAATTATTCTTGAAGCGTCAGGAAAAGATTTCATCCTTTTAGAGACAGTTGGCGCCGGTCAGGATGAGGTGGAGATAGCGAGATTGACAGATTTGACACTCGTCATCCTCATCCCTGGGGCAGGAGATGAAATTCAAGCTTTCAAGGCAGGGATTATGGAAATAGCAGATATCTTCGTCCTCAACAAGGCAGACCTGCCCCTGGCAATGAGCACCGAAACACAACTGAAAGCAATGCTGGAGCTGAGTTTCGAGAAGGAGAGGATACCTCCCATAGTGAAAACTGTGGCCACAGAAGGAAGAGGAATTAAGCTTTTGCTGGAGGAAGTGGAGAAATTCCTGAAAAAAGATTACCTTCTTCAGAGAGAAGAGAAAAAGAAGAACTTCGCTTTGTGGATGCTAAAGGAAATCATGATAGAAAAAACCCATCATGAAATCACCAGCCTAATTGATAACAGGGAGATGGAGAAATTAATAATGGGAATCTCAAGAAGAGAATGTGACCCTTACACAGTGGCTGATGAGTTAATGAAAAGGATGAAAAAATCCTGAACCTGAGAAAAGGAGCTCAGCTTTTATTCGCACTATAGAGAGTCATGATCCATTTTGCAAAAGACCTGGCATCTTCTATGTCCCTTTCATCAGGATGCGGTTCAGCAGAAGCGGCCATTTCAGCCCAGGCTTTATGCTCAACTGATTTTTGGAGAACCTCAAGCATACCTGGAGCTACTCTTCCTCGGCAGGAGAAAGTTCCGAGGATCACAGCCCTTGAAGCTACGGAGATGGCGTGTTCAAATGCTTCTCTTGATAGACGGCTTCCTGTAAAGGAACCATGTGTAGAAAAGAGAGCAATTTTTTTTCCATAGGGAATATCCTTGAGAAATTTTTCTACTTTCAGAGGAACACCATGGGAATGAACCGGAAATCCAATGAAAATCAAATGATAGCGTTCAAGATTCTGTGCTTCATCAATTGATTTTAACTCTTTCTCAGCGGGAAGTTCCTTAAAAATTGCTTCCGCCACCTTTTTTGTGTTGCCCGTCTGACTGAAATAAGTAACAAGTATCCTTGGCATGAAAATATGCTTCCTTATCTTAAAATTTGAACCTGATTCCTACTTTGAGGGAAAATCCACTATAGTCAACTATTCCTTGTCTCACATTTCTTAAATAGACTCCTTCAGGCTTTTTTTTGCTTCCAGTAAGCACGGAATAATATTTGTCGAGACTCCATTCATTGCTTTCATAGTAGTAAAGAGAAGCTTTTCCAGAGATAATTGTCTCATCCCTGTAATAGGGAGAGTGTTCCAGAATCCTGTGGTAATAAGGTCCCTTAAAACCATCTACCTTAGCCCATGTCTTTTCCACCTCAAAAACTGCAGAAAGGAATTTGAGAAAACTGTATTCTACTCCCAAATTTCCGTAGAATCCAAGATTCTCAGAACGAAAGGTGGAATCTTTTTGGATGATATACTTAAATTCATCTCCAAATGAAGTGAATGTTCCTTCATAATTTTCCTTTGACTTGTATCTTGCGATTATTATGTAACGTCCGATGTGAGCGAAAAAATTGAGATTCTTAAGGAGAGGAAATGGATAAGAGAAACTCAACCCAATTTTGAGGGGGACAGCCTGAGTTTCATTGAATATTGCATGTGTCTCCTGCTGGTTCCCTTCGTTAGAGTTATAGATAATGGTTCCATTTCCCTTGCTTCTTAGGGGATTCCCCCCTCCCAAGTTCAAAGAAAAGCCGTAGACAACGGGAAACCTTAGCTCGAATTCGAAGCTTGGACCGAAGCGTAAATTTTCAAATTGACCGTCGAGCGTGCCTCCAGATATTTTCTGGTAGTCTTTCCACAGAGTGTTGAAAGAATCTATCCAGTTAGTTATATCCCCAGCTTCTATCGAATTTGACTTGTAACTGATTTTCAGGCTTACCTTTTCGGCCTTAACCGAATTGACATAAAGGATAGTGAGAACCAAAATTAGGATTGTTTTTTTCTTTCTATCTGCCACAGCGAGAATCATTTTTCCATAATTAAAGAAAAAATGCTACTTTTTTTAGAGCAAATTTATTAGTCGTTTATGAATTAGAAAGTTTTGATGAAGAGCTTTTTTTCATCGGTTGTTTTCGGCGATGAGAGTTGGAACTTTGGGAAGGATGATGAGAATAGTGCTACCTTCCTTTTCTTTACTCGTTGCCTGGATTGAGCCCCCGTGGTCCTCAATGATTTTTTTTGCAATGGGGAGTCCCAATCCTGTACCGATGTGTTTGGTGGAATAATAGGGCTCGAATATCTTCTCCAGGACTTCTTTTTTCATCCCCACTCCATCGTCTTTGATTTCGATCCGAAAAACTTCTTCTTCACTGCTGAGTGTTGTTTTAATATGTCCTTTTTCAGGGATAGCTTCAATAGAGTTGATGATGATGTTTTTGATTGCAATTTTTATCTTTGCTCCATCGCCAAAAAAATTGAAATCTTTACCTTTATAATCCTCTTCAAATCTTATTCTTTTGGAAAGCGCTTTTTCATAAGGCATTATCGTTTCTTGGATTGCTTCTTTGAGATTAAAAAACTCCTTATGGAGTCGAGATTCTTTTGAAATCTGGAGAAATTCCTGAGCAATTTTCCTCAGGTTTTCCACTTCTTTGATGATGTAGGAGGCAGATTCTTTGACGGCTTCTTCATAACCATTCTTTCTATCCTCGAAGACCTTCAAGAGATGTTCAGCCGAGAGCTGAATGGGAGTGAGAGGGTTCTTGATTTCGTGAGCAACCTTTCTTGCCATCTCTGCCCAGGCCACTGTTTTGCTCATATCCGCCAGCTCCCTTTGATGTTTCTTCAAATCTCTCACCATTGAGTTGAATCCATCTATCAAAGTTTTCATTTCATCTTTTCCTTTATGAGTTATAGAAATTTCCAGGTTTCCTAGGCTGACCTGTTTGGTCCCATTCAAGAGTTTTTTTATGGGTGTGATAATCATGCTTCCAATACCTCTAGCAAAAAGAAGCGCCATCCCCATAAAAAAAATAGAGATGAAGGTTAGGAATTCAATCAGTTCTCCTGATGCCTGAGATATCTCTTGCTTTTCTAAGGGAAAAGGAAGCGAGATGATCAGGAAATGATTCTGAAGAAAGTAAGGAATGTTCAGAGTATGGAAAGAGTATTCTCCTATTTTTTGCGTCTGAGTGTACATGGGCATATTTTCAAAGCGCATCTTGTAATAAATGTCTCCATCGATGATCTCGGAAAGAAGTCCAGAATCAAAAAATTCCCTCCGGCTGGAGGAGATGAGCTTTCCATCCTGATAAAGATTCACGTCATTTGAAATAGTTGAGCTTATCCAGAGAACGACATTTTCAGGTGGCATGGTGAGTGATGTATGTTCTTCTTGCTGGAGGAAAATGAAATCTTTGAGGATTTCCTGGGCAAACCTGGCGTGAGTCTCTGCCTTTTCTGTGAACTGTTGGGTAAAAATTCGGCTGAAGAAGCCACGGGTTAAAGTTGTGAACATCAGAAAAGGAATGATGGCCACGATGAAGAAGGAGAGATAAACCCTGTTGGAAAAAGACCAGAAAGGATTAGAAATCTTTCTGTAAGGCATGAAAAGGGTGACTGCTACCAAGCCGGAAAGAGAAAAAACGAGAAGATAAAAAAATACTAACCTCAGATATCCGGTTGATAAACCGATAAAATTCTTTCTTGGAAGGAAAAGGGAGTAAATCCTTCCGTTTTCTTTAAAATAAAAACAATCATAAGCTTGGTTTTTATCCTTAAAAGAAGACCAGACAGGATTGTCAGAGGAGAGAAGGAGATGAAGAAGATGAAAGGGTATTCCTGTGGAAATCTTGGTAGGGTTAAAAATTGATTCTCCTTTCAAATCGAAGATCATGAACCCAAGGTCAACCTGCTCAAGTGAAGGAATGGAAGCTACTCTGATGAGTTCAAAGTAGGGATTGGCTGAATAGAGGAAGGGGAGCATTTCGTAATCTACAGAGATATAAACAATCGTCCTCCCCGCATGATCCATTTCAAGATACCAGTCTTTATAGGCCACAAGGAATTTTTTCTCTTTTCCCATGTAGCTAATATTTTGTTCCAGTATTTTCCATTCAGGACTCAAGGGAAGGTCAGCATCCAGGCGATAAAGCTCGGGTATGTTCAAGGAAAATGAAGAAAGCACTTTTCCCTCTGCATCCAAGAGTTCCAACCGCGAATACCAGTTGGATTTTGCAAGTGAGGTTCTTTCCCAGAGAGTGCGGGCTATACCGGAGAATTTTTGGTTTTTAAAAAAGCTTAAAATTCTTCCTTCCCGAGAGTCTATTTCCATCAGAGACTGCCCGAGAAAAAAATGACCCCATTCCTTTAAGGAGTGGATAAGGCTCTTTAAGGTATTTTCGATTAAGGCTCGATTCCGGTTAAAAGTGGCCGCGTGGATTGAGGTCGAGATGTAAAGAGTAAAAACAAGGAAGCTGATAAGAATGATGGCTCTCTTTCTTTTCTTTTCAAAAAAGATAGAGCTCACGACCAGGAAAACCAAAAGAGCCTCAAGCAAAAATGAAAAAGAGAGTGGTTTCTTGAAGATGATGAAATATGCTCCAAGAGAAACCAGGAAGGAAGGGATGATATTAAAAATTCTTCTTGAAAGAGAATAGCTCAAGCTGATTCCCAAAGAGACTATTTCATAGACACCAAGGAAAAGAAGAAGGATGCTTAGCTGGAGTAAGATAAAGGAAGGGTTTAGTGAAAACCGAATCAGGCTTAGATTAGAATGGAATACGATTCGAGACACGATTTTTTGAAAGAAGAAAATTAAGCTGAAGGAGCCCAAGATGAGTGCTAAGTTTATGATAAATAAGGGGAAGAAGGATATTTTTTTCTTAATTTTTTCTAATCTAGGCTTAAGAAAAATTAGGATAAACTTTAAGATTAAAAAAAGTATGAGAAAGGTCAAGAAGATATCAGCTGGCGATTTTGTTAGGGTCCAGAAGGAGATGAAGCCTGCATTCTCAGGTGAGAAAAAAGAAAGAGATTGAATTTTCTCCAGTCTACTCATCAAGGCAAGAAAGAACCTCATCCCTAAAAATAGAAAGACAGAGAGAAGGAGAATCTGTGGGTTTTTCTTCACAGTAAATGCTTCTAGTCTAAGAAAATAAATAAGGAGAAAAAAAAGAGATGAACACAAGAAGAGGTAGAGGAGAATGGCAAGATTCTCTCTTTCACTCGCTAGGTGTGAGTCACGGGGAGAGGAATTGAGTGTCACTGTGGCCATTAGTTTATTTTTTTCATTTCTAAGAGGGAAAAATATCGTTTGAGCCCCTTCATCCTTCAGTTCCGGTTTGGCAATATATTCATCCTTGTGTTTAAGGAATATTCTTTCGAATCCAGAGACATCTTCACGAAAATCCCAGTAGTCGATGTGACAATCTTGGAGAAGTTTGGGTTTTAGGAACTGATAGGCTTTGATATAAGGAGTTTTGAGTTGAGGATCAAAAAAGAGGAGGCGGAAGAAGACTATGAATTCATCTTTGTTCCTCATCTCAGCGAAAATAAGGAAATGGGATGCCTTGTGTCGGATGAGAAGAGTTTGGTTGTTTTGAACATTCTTAATTTCTGAGAATACCGGCTCCAGGTCTACGATTTTTCCCAGCCAGACTTTGGGTTTTCCTTCTCCATTCAGCCAGGCTATCCCTTCGTATTCTGGGTTTATTTTTAACTTTTTAAAGTGCTTAAAAACCTCTTCTTCATTCAGAGAAGATGGATAATCAGGAAAGTGAGCGAGCTTTATTTTTGTTTCTTTTATAACCTGGGTGAATTCCTCCTTTATCATCCGTGCCTGCTCTTGAAGGCTTTTAAGAGTTTTTTCATAAGAGCTTGAGGGGAGGAGAAGGGGCAGGATGAATGAAAGAATGAGAATTAATCCCGAGACACTAGAAAATAATAGAAAACAATAATAAAAAATGTTTTTTTTCATGAAGCCTTTAACATAAGGATTTAAATTTTTTCAGCTCTCATCTCTATTATCTTCCAGGCTCCCTCTTCGGAGTTATTTTTTCCATCCTTTTTTTCTTTTAAGAGGAGAAGAAAAAGATTAAAGACATACTGGTTTGAGTTCTTTTTGTTCATGAAGGACCAGCGAGCCTTGAGAATTAAGGGTTCTTTTTCCTGGGTGACAAACGGCTTTGTTTCCAAAAAAAACTCGAGAGTTGAATAGGATGAAAATGTCTTTATAAAGAAATAATAGGCCTGTTCATTAGAGAGAGAATCAGAAAATGAGATTGGTTCTGGAAGAAATATGCTTATTGAGGTTTTAGAAGAAAACAATTTATAGAGAAATTTGGCTTCGTTTTGAAGAAAGGACCTTTCTATTTGTTGAATGATTGGATTTAATGAGGCGATAAATATTAGGGTTAAAATTGTGTGCACTGTTTAGAATATTAACATAATTTTTCTCAAGAGAGCAAGGAACTCTTCTTCCTCTGATTTGTTTCAAAAAGAATATAGAAAAGAGAGAGTATCCTATTCTTTTTTTTCTTCTTCTTGCTTTTCCTCTTCTTCTTTTGTTTCTTCCTCAAGCTTTTTGGTTCTCATAGCATCTCTTATGCTGCTTATTCCTGCCACAAGTGAGATGAGTCCTCCAAAGAAGAGAAGAGGGGGGACACAGCCAAAAATGAGTTCATAGAATTCCCGCCACCAGACGAAGGCAACGAGGAGGACTCCACCCGCCATCGCTATCAATCCGCCTATAACTGCTACGATTTTTCCCATGAAAAACCTCCCTTGAAGTTTATTTTCTTTCTGTTAATATCGAGCGGCATTATAACAAAACCAAGATTAAGAAGCAAACATTTAAATCATTATTGATTTGAATATCTTCTTCTATTAGGATAAGTAAGAATGAATTAAAATTATTGTCTTCACTTAAATATTCAAAAAGGAGAAGGTGATGTTTAAGGTGAAGTTAGATTCGACTCAGCGGATATGGGTGATAATCATTTTTTTCTCTTGGCTAAGCCTAAACAGTATTGCGGAGGAGAGGAATGAAGTCTTTAAAATAGGGGGCTATGAAGTCTCTCCTGGGGAGAAAAAATCAGGTTTTCTTATTGTTCAAGAGAAGGAAGGACTGGGAAGTACCATCCCTATTACTGTAATCCATGGCCAAAGGAAAGGGAGGGTGCTGGCCTTAGTCGCAGGAGTTCATGGATATGAATATCCGCCCATTCTGGCTCTTTACAGGATAAAAGAGTCAATAGACCCACGTTCAATTTCAGGCACATTAATTTTGGTGCAGATTGCCAACCTCCCTTCATTTCAGAAAAGGACGATTTACTACAACCCTTATGACTGGAAAAACCTAAACAGGGTTTTTCCAGGAAACAAGGAAGGGACCATTTCCGAAAGAATAGCCTATGTGATTACAGAAGAGATTATCAAGCGTTGCGATTACTTGATAGACCTCCATTGCGGAGACGGAAATGAGGCTTTAATTCCTTACACATACTGGATGATAAGTGGCGATGAGAAACTTGATGAGGAAACGAAGTCTCTAGCATTAGCCTTCGGCATAAAACACATAATCATCGACAGGTCACGCACCAAAGAGTTGTCTCAGTCAAAGTACCTGGGAAATACAGCAATTCTTCTTTCTAAGCCCGCTATCACCACTGAATCCGGATATTTGGGAAATATCGATGAGGAATCTATCCAGAGGAACATAAAGGGTATTTTGAATGTTATGAGACATTTAGAGATGATTGAAGGGAAGCCAGAGTATGTTTCTCCGGTGTGGATCGACCATTATGAGGTAGTGTATTCGGATGTTGAGGGTCTTTTTTTCCCTTTGACAGAGAGGGGCTATTTCGTCACCAATGGAGAAAAGGTTGGCTATATTACTGATTATGAGGGGAATTTGATCCGTGAAATAAGAGCTCCTTTTGAAGGCATAGTGCTCTATATAATCTATACTCCTCCCATAAATAAGGGTGAACCGATTCTTGAAGTGGGAAGGATAAAAAAAGGGAAGAAGGCTGAGCAAGATTCATCATGAGAATAAAAGGAATCATATTTGACCTTGACGGCACTATAGTCGAGACAAAGTATGACTGGAAAGAAATAAGAAAAAAACTAGGGACAGAAGGTAAGCCAATTCTTTTTTACCTCCAGAGCCTGCAAGAGCCCGAGAAATCAAAAAAGATGAGATTTCTCGAAAGGTATGAGGAGGCTGCGACTCAAAAGGCTACTCTTAAGGATGGGGTCAATGAGCTTTTTGATTTCCTTAAGGCAAGGGGAATAAAAAAGGCTTTAGTGACCAACAATTCATTCAAGAATGTCTCATATCTGCTAGATAAGTTTAACCTTGAGTTTGATTTAGTGCTCTCGCGAGAGAGTAGGCTCTGGAAGCCAACTGGTCTTCCTTTTCTGAAAGTAATGAGAAAATTGGGATTGAGTAAAGAAGAGTGTTGTGTAGTGGGAGATTCTAATTTTGATGTTCAAGCAGCAAGGGATGCCGAAATAAAGAGGGTCTTCATCATAAGTCAGGAAAAAGAGATTTTTTTTCCGGAGAATGTGGAAGTCTTACCTTCTCTGAGTGCTTTGCGGAAAAGGATTGAAGACCTTATTGCTTGCTAAACTTGATCCTCCTCGATTAATGAAGGGAGAATTTTTTTTATAGAGAAGTAAACCTTTTCCCTCAAGAAGAGGTTTTGAATAAGGGAATCAATAAATTTTATTGAAGGGAGAAAAATATATGAAAAAAAAGATGAGAATCATGTCGCTTTTTTTTCTTCTCATTCTTCATCATGCTCTGGGTTCTAGTCTCTATGCCGATGGATTCATAATCCCCAGACCAAAACCTGGGGAGAATATTCCCCCCTTGAGCATAAAGTACCATCGAGTTGAAACGAAGATTATTGACCAAGTAGCAAAGACTTCTATAGACCAGGTCTTTGTCAATAATTACCCCTATGATATAGAAGGTATTTTCATTTTCCCCCTTCCTGAGAAAGCGAGTATTTCAGAATTTACGATGTACGTAGGGGAGAAAAAGGTTGAAGGGGAAATTCTCGAACGCGACGAGGCCCGGCGCTTATACGAAGAAATTGTGAGAACCTTAAAAGATCCTGCACTCCTTGAGTATGCAGGAAGAAATTTGTTTCGAGCAAGAGTTTATCCCATTCCTGGCAAAGGAGAAAAGAGAGTAACCCTCTCCTACACTGAAATCTTGATGAAAGAAAGGGACCTTGTGCGCTATGTCTACCCTTTGAGCACAGAAAGCTTTTCTCTTCATCCCATAAAAGAGATAATGATCGCCACTGAAATATCATCCAGAATTCCCATAATTAATATCTACTCTTCTTCTCATCAACTCTCGGTGAAGAGAAAGGGAGAGAATCAAGCGCTTGTAAGCTTTGAGGCTCAAAATCTTAAGCCTGATAAAGATTTCATCCTTTATTACTCTCTTTCTCCCGAAGAGGTCGGGCTTTCTCTACTCAACTGGGAAGATGAAGAGCGCTATTTCATGCTTCTTATTGCCCCTAAGTATGCTGAAAGAAAAGAAAAAGTCTTGAATAAAAACATCATTTTCGTCCTGGATAGTTCAGGGAGCATGAGTGGGAAAAAGATGGAGCAGGCTAAAGACGCCGTTCGCTTTATAATCAAAAACTTGGATGAAGGCGACCGATTCTCCCTGATTGATTTTGATTTTGGAGTCGAGGTTTTTTCTGAGAAAATTGTTCCCGCTACTCCAGAAAATCAAAAAAAGGCCCTTAGTTTCCTTGATGAGGTTGAGGCATCAGGTGGAACCAACATCAACGAGGCTTTAGTGAGGGCGCTAAAGTTGACAGAAAAAGGGGAGAGGCCGAATTATATTCTTTTCCTCACCGATGGTCTTCCCACCGTCGGCCCAGTTTCCATTCCTGAGATTCTCAAGAATGTCAACGAGGCAAATGTGACTAACTCCCGCATCTTTGTCTTCGGTGTAGGCTACGATGTCAATACAGAGCTCCTCGATAGAATTTCTGGAGATAATAAGGGGACTTCAATTTATGTAGATGAGGATGAGGACCTTGAAGTTGCTATTTCCAATTATTACACTAAAATATCTTCACCTCTTCTCGCCGACCTGAAGCTCGATTTCGAGGGGATAGAAACGAAGGATGTTTATCCTCAAAAATTGCCCGACCTTTTCAGCGGTTCTCAATTGATAATCGTGGGAAAATATAAAGGAGAAGGCCCTGTGACAGTGTCTCTCTCGGGGAAAAAGGGAAAAGAGGAAAAAAGATTTGTCCTCAGAAAACAAAAATTAGTCAAAAATCAAGATTATAATTTTCTTCCCAGACTCTGGGCGACGCGAAGGATTGGATATCTGCTGGATGAAATTAGATTTCACGGGGAAGAGAAAGAACTTGTGGAAGAGGTGAAGAAACTGGGTTTAAAGTTTGGAATAATAACTCCCTATACGTCTTTCTTGGTTACTGAAGAAGAAAGGCAGAGAATTGATGCAGCTATGCCTCAAGCTGCTCAGGCATTGAGCGAAAGGGAAGTAACAGGAGAAGGAGCGATAAAGATTGCTAAGGCTGCCCAAAAGATGAAGCTCGAGGAGATGGCGCCTCAAATTTCCTCTGAAAAAATCAAATATAAGAATGGAAAGACCTTTTATCTAAAGGATGAATTCTGGGTGGATAGCGAATATGAAGAAGGTCAATCTTTGGCTGAAATCAAGTTTGGTTCAGAAGAATATTTCCGCCTGGTTAGAGAAGAACCACAGATTGCACCTTACCTTTCTCTTTCCAACAAATTAATTGTCTGTTATAAGGGAAAGAACTATAAGATTTTTGAATGACCATTATTTATTGAGCTGAGCACAACGAATTCCTCTCAGGTTAAGACATCTATTACAAGAAATACATTCAGATTTTTCCAGCTCTCCTTCTCTAAACATTTTGACTAAGAAGGGTTCGCGGATGAAGGGTCTGCTCATGGAGATAAAGTCGCATTTCTTTTGTTCTATAAATTTCTCCATTACTTTGAAAGACCGAATTCCACCCAATCCCAACACAGGAATGGAAAGGGCTTTCTTGAATGAAGAGGCATTTTCAACAAAATATCCTTCTTCATCTTCTGTTCTCAATCCTCTCCACATCGACCCTTCACCCGACTCTGCCATTCCTCCGCTTACTTCTACTCCATCCAGCCCTTCCTTTTCCATGAGACGGGCCATTTCAATACTTTCTTCAAGCCTTATACCCGAGGGCAGAAAGTCAGATGAATTAATCTTGGCAATAATCGGGAATTCAGGGCCAAGGGAGTTTTTAATGCCTTTTATGATTTCAATCACGATTCTCACACGATTGAAGATTGTTCCTCCCCAATCGTCTTTTCGTCTGTTGGTGTGAGGAGAGATGAAACTACTTAGAAGGTAGCCGTGGGCAACATGGAGCTGGACACCATCGAAGCTAGCTCTTTTTGCCCTTTCTGCTGCCTGGATAAAATCTTGGATGACGGCTTTTATTTCCTCAACACTCATCTCCCGAGGGGTGACTTTTGAGGAAGGGTCATAAAGCGAAGAGGGTGCAAGAGGAGTTGAGCCACAAATTTTAGGCTTGGTTTGTCTTCCTGCATGAGATAACTGGAGAAAAATTCGTGAAGGAAATTCGTGGACAACTCTTGCCAATTGCCTTAGTCCTTCAATCATTTCTTCCGAGTGAATTCCTATCTGGAAGGGGCTTGCCCTTCCTTGTGGATTTACAAAGGCATGTCCGGTAATGATCAAACCCACCTCTCCCAGGGCAAGTTTTCTGAAAAGGTGGAGCTGTCTTTCTGAAATTGAGCCATCTTGATTGGCCATGAAGTCATGAGTGGCAGAGCGAACAAAACGATTGGGAATCAGCACTACTCCAATTTTACAGGGAGTGAAAAGAAGGGATGAATATTTTGCCTTATATTTTTTCATTCCTTAAACTGCTGTGAATTTTTTGCTTGTTTTCACTCCAATTCCTCACTTCTATATACTACCTTCCCCCCAAGGAATGTATAAAGAACTCTCGTCTCTAAGACTTCCTCAGCATTTACTTTGAATAGGTCTTTGCTGAGAACTAAAAAATCCGCAAGCTTCCCTGGAGAAAGAGAGCCTTTTATGTTTTCTTCAAAAGAGGCGAACGAGGGGCCTGATGTGAAACCCCTAATCGCCTCTTCTCTTGAGAGACATTCTTCAGGAAACCATCCCTTTTCAGGAAATTTTGATTCTATGTTTTTTCGCGTAAGTAGTGAATAAATACCCCTCATTGGGTCCAGGGGCTCTACAGGCCAGTCAGAACCGAAGGCTAGTACTACACCATTTTGAAGGAGTGTTTTCCAGAGATAAGCATATTTTGAACGTTCCCTCCCAAACCTCTTTTCACAATAAAGGAGGTCTGTTGTGCAATGAGTAGGCTGCATGGAAGCTATTACTCCCAGTTTCTGGAATCTCTCTATATCCTGGGGATGGAGAAGGGAGCAATGTTCAATACGATGACGGAGTCCTTTTTTCCCATAGATTTTTTGAGCCCTTTCGATGGCATTGAGAGTCCAATGAATGCCCTTATCACCTATGGCATGGACTCCAACTTGAAAGCCAAACCTGTGGGCCTTTTCCACAAGCCTGTTAAACTCTTCTTCAGGATATTGAGCAATCCCGTAACTCTGCGGCTGGTCTGAAAAAGGCTCAAAAAGAAGCGCAGTTCCTGAGCTTATCGTTCCATCTATGTAGAGTTTAAGGAAACCAACTCGAAGCATTTCATCTCCTGAGCCCTGTCTGATTCCTTTTTCGAGGCAAGCGTCGATCTCCTCAAACGGTAACCAGGCATAAAGACGAACAGTAAGCTTACCTTCTTTTCTGAGCTTGTGGAGAATTTCAAGCTCTTCTAAGGTTGAAGAGGTGTGAATACCAGTCAAACCAAGACTCGTGGCATGAGTCAAAGCTCTTTTTATCTCTTCCTCCAGGATGTCTTTTCCTGCGATCTCCTCAATCTTTATCAATTTCATGGCGGACTCTTTTAAGATACCGGTTGGTTCTCCTGTGAGCGGGTCGCGGAGGATTTCACCACCAGGTGGGTCTTTTGTTTCAGCAGTAATACCTGATTTTTGGAGAGCAAAAGTGTTGACCCAGAGGGTATGACCATCTACCCTTTCGATGATGACAGGGTTTTGAGGAGAGACTTTATCCAGGTCTTCCTTTGTGGGCCATTTTTCTTCAGGAAAAATTGTATGGTCGAACTGTACTCCAAAGAGAGGTTGTCCTTGCTTGAATTCTTTTATTTTTTCGGCAATTATTTCTTGAATTTTTTCGACAGAGTTTACACCTCGAAAGTTCAAACTCTTTAGAGACCTTCCCCCAGATGATAGATGGCAGTGAGCATCGATCAACCCGGGAATTACGAGCTTACCCTTTAAATCTAGGGTCTTAGTCTTCTCCCCAATGAATCTTCTTATTGATTTACTTTCTCCGAGTGCGATTATCTTTCCCTCTTTTACTGCCAGTGCTTCTGTAAAAAGATAATCTGAATCACCCGTGAAGATTTTGCCATTGAGAAGAACCAATTCTGCCTTCTCTAAGTTTCTACCTGAAAAGAGAAAAAAAAGAATCATGAATTGAATAAAGAAGATTATTCTTTTCATTTTGCTTCTCTTGCCTTGAAATAATATCAGAATTAGGGAGATAGGGTCTAGATTTTAATTTTAAAAAAAGAAGCAAAATCTTCGAATCTTGATTTATGATTTTACATTGGTGAAAATATTTTGATATTAAGAAAGAGGAGCTATTAATGCAAGAAAAATTATTAATGATTCCGGGGCCAAGTCCTGTCCATCCTCGCATCATCCATGCCCTTTCCCTACCAACTATCTCTCATGTTGCACCTGAGATAGTGGACGAGATGAAAGAGGCGCTCGCTAACCTTAAGAAGGTTGTTTTCTGCGAGAGGGGTGAGGCCTTTATCATTTCTGGTTCGGGTACCTTGGCTATGGAGATGGCTTTGCTCAACACCGTCAAGGCGGGAGAAAGGATTCTTGTTCTCTCCCAGGGTTTCTTCGGTGAGAGGATGTTGAAAATAGCAAGATGTTTCGGAATAGAGGTTGAAATATTGGAGAGTAGGTGGGGGAGGGCGGTGCTTCCTAAGGAAGTCAAGGATAGGGTTTCAAGGGGAAAGTATGCTGCCGTAGTCTCGACACATGTGGATACTGCAACCGGAGCTTGTGCTCCGGTAAGGCAGTATGCTGAGCTTTTTAGAGATGAAACAATTTTCATCCTCGATGGAGTTTGCGCCACAGGGGGAATAGAGGAAAAGATGGATGAGTGGGGAGTGGATGTCATCCTGAGCGCAGCCCAGAAGTGTTTTGGTGCACCCCCAGGACTCGCGCTCTTGGTCCTTTCAGAAAGAGCGATGGAAAAGAGAAAGTCAATGGGGCCCATTCCCGCCTATTATGGAGACCTTCTCAACTGGCTGCCTGTGATGAAGGACCCTTCAAAGTATTTTTCAACTCCTTGTGTTAATGAAATAAGAGCTTTTACAGAAGCGACGCGGATTGTGCTTGAAGAGGGACTTGAAAAGAGATTTCATCGTCACTCCCAAACGGCTCAAGCTATAAGAACAGCACTTTCTGCCCTAGGCTTATCGCTTTTCACGGAAGAACCATTTCTTGCTGATACCCTTTCAGTAGTGAAGTATCCAGAGGGGATTGAGGACGAGTTGTTCCGCAGGGAATTTGCTGCAAGAGGTGTGATTGTCGCAGGGGGGCTGGGAGAGACTAAGGGAACAGTATTTCGCATGGGGCACATGGGGAACATCTCTCAATCTCAAGTATATTTTGCTCTTGAGGCGCTCGAAGCTACTCTTTCTTCTCTTGAATATGAATTTCATAAAGGAGCAGCACTTGAAGCAGCGAAGTCCATTCTTGAGAGTAAGGCAAAAAATTGAAGAAGTAAGGAGGAAGGCTTTTGCAAAATGTTGAGTAAGGTTTATTTTATCGGGGTCGGTAAGGATGAGACAGCGGAAGAAATTTCTAAAAAGGCAGCAAAAGTATTTTCTGTCCTCGACTTTAAGGAGAAAATAGAAAAGGATTCGTTCGTAGCCTGCAAGATTCATTTTGGAGAAAAGGGCAATAAAGGATTCATCAACCCCCGTTGGCTGGAGGGTATCATTAATCTCATCAGGGAAAAAACTTCCCGTGCCTTTTTTGTCGACACCAACACTCTGTATGTGGGGAGGAGAACAAACTCTATCGACCATTTAAATCTTGCTCATGAACATGGGTTTAGCATTGAGGCTTTGGGTATCCCGATCTTAATAGCAGATGGTATCGTAGGTAGAGATGATTATGAGATTGAAATTAATTGTTCGAGGATAAAGAGAGCCAAGATTGCTTCTGCTTTTTTTCACACAGATTTCCTTTTGTGCCTGAGCCATTTTACCGGACACATGATAACTGGTTTTGGAGCTGCAATAAAAAATCTGGGGATGGGGTGTGCTTCAAGAGCAGGAAAGCTTGAGCAACACGCAGAAGTCCATCCGTGGGTTAATCCAAAATTATGCAATAATTGCGGAATTTGCATTGATTACTGTCCTTCGCAAGCTATACAACAAAGAGAGGGGAAGGCATCTATAATTGATGAGAAATGCTTAGGATGCGGGGAATGCCTTGTGGTATGTCCTGCACAAGCAGTTAAATTTCGCTGGGACTCAGATTTTTCACGCGTTCAGGAGAAAATGGCAGAATACGCATTTTCTGTCTCCAAGCTGTTTAAAGAAAGAATGGGTTTCATAAACTTTCTGATGAAGATCACCCGCGACTGTGATTGCCTCGCAAAAGAACAGAAAAGCTTGATAGAAGATATCGGTATCCTTGGTTCTTCAGACCCTGTGGCGGTAGACAAAGCGAGTGTTGACCTCGTAAACAGAAATAGAAAAGATGATTTCGTCAAAGGATTTCACAACATAGATTGGTCTGTTCAGATTAGGCACGCTCAAGAAATAGGGCTGGGGAGAATGGATTACGAACTTGTGACTCTTCAGTAAAAAGCCTTTGATTCCCAAAATAAAATTAAATTTGATTTTCTCAAAAAAGAAGGGAGAGTCCTTTTTTACCTTTAAATCTGTGAAGATTAGATTTAGAGGCATCAAATTTCTTATCGGAAATCGGGGCGAGGGGATTTGAACCCCTGACCCCAGCGTCCCGAACGCTGTGCGCTACCCAGGCTGCGCTACGCCCCGTACTTTAATCTTAATTATATTGATTGAAAAAAAAAATTAAAGCCAAAAAGAATTGCAGCTGGATAAGCGTATCATTTCAGGCAAGATAAGGTTAGGGTTTTGGAAACTGACAAAAAAAGACATTATAAGGCAAAATATGACATTTTATTTTGATTTGTTGACTAGGGATTCTTAAGAACCTAAATTATTATTCCTAAAAAGGTGGGGATCAGCAAAAAAGGGGAGTTAAAGATGTAACTCAATTACATCTTCATCTTCGAGGACATAATTTTTGTTGACTTTCTGTCCTTGAAACTTATCTCGATTCCAGAGTCTTGCATATTTCAATTTTTCTGCAAAATCTTTGTGCACAGCGCGTGCCATATCGAGCAGAGTGCTCCCCTTTTTGAAAACAAAGGGTTCATTGAAATCGACTTTTTTTCCAGGTACTTTGCTATAAACTCGGATGATGTCAATCATCTCGAATGTTTTTTTCTTCAACTCTTCCAGGCCTTCTCCGCTCTTGGCTGAAAGAGCTAATAAAGGGAATTTCGTCCCGAGGGTAGATTTTAAGAGAAGAAGATTTTCAGAAGCATTGATGGTATCGCTTTTATTTGCGACTAATAGTGATTTTTTTTGAAACTTTTCTCCTCCAAGGAGAGGCTGGTTTCCAAAGATAAGTTCAATTTTCTTTTGGCTTAATTTTTCGAGAATTATGTGAAAAGCCTCAGCCTGGTTTGCACTCGATAGGTCCAGAATGAGGAGAACTCCATCAGCCATCTTGATGAGTTCTGAATGCCATGTTTCCATATAGTCTGAAGTTATGGGGGGAGAGTCGACGAGTTGAATTTGGATGTTTTCATATTTCATCATCGCTGGATAAGGAAAGCGAGTTGTGAAAGGATAGTCTCCTATCTCTGGGTTTGCGTTGGTTAATGATTTCACAAGAGATGATTTTCCTGCGTTGGGGGGTCCGATTAAAACTACCTGTCCCGCTCCTTTTTTCTCTATATGATAGATTGGTGTTTGTCTCGAAATTTCAGGTCTTTTTTGGGAGAGGGAGCGAAGCTTTGCTATTTTTGTCTTAAGTAATGCCTGGAGCTTTTCTGTCCCCTTATGTTTGGGGACGATTGCAAGGAGTTCTTCCAGGATTTTTATCTTTTCCTGAGGGCTCTTGGCACTCTTAAGTTTTCTTTCAGTTTCAAAATATTGAGGAGGTAGATTTGCTGGCATTTTTTATTAGTATATTATTTTATCCCAATGTTTTTCGGTTTTCAAAGGATCGACGTTGAGTAATTTCCCTTCGTTTCCCCAGGGCATTTTTTTGGGAAAAACATTAATTCCTGGGATGGTATGAGTTAGGGGAAACTTAAGCCAAAAATTTATTCCCTCTCCAAAATTAAGCGCTCTCAAAAAGCATAGGGAGTGAGTTTTTAACCTGAGCAAGAAAGATTTCAAAAGGTTCGGAAGGTGAAGATATGATAAATTTTCTTTACTCAGCACGTCATATTGAGTATAATAATATTTTCAAAATGCCCCTTGGGTTGTGTCGAGCTCCTTCCTTCACAACCCACTTTTTTCCCAAATCGAGAGAAGATGAAACAAAATACATACACTGAAGAAAGCATCAAAGTCTTAAAGGGCCTAGAGGCAGTCAGAAAACGTCCTGCCATGTATATCGGAAGCACAGGACAAGAAGGACTTCATCATTTAGTTTATGAGGTAGTAGACAACAGTATAGATGAGGCCCTTGCAGGCTATTGTACAGAGGTCGAGGTAATCATCCATGTCGATAATTCAGTCACTGTCATCGATAATGGGAGAGGAATTCCTGTTGGGATCCTCAAGAAAGAGAACAAGCCAGCTGCAGAAGTGGTGATGACCACATTGCATGCAGGAGGAAAATTCGATTCAAAATCCTACCAGGTCTCTGGAGGTCTCCATGGCGTGGGAGTCTCTGTAGTCAACGCTCTTTCAGAGAGGCTTGACCTCGAGATAAAAAGAGATGGTGGAGTCTACACTCAAAGCTATGAAAGAGGGAGACCTGTAACCCGTTTGAAAAAAGTAGGTAAGACAAAGGCTACAGGGACAAAGGTTACCTTCAAGCCAGATCCTCAGATCTTTGATTCTGTAGATTTCAAGTATGAAATTCTATGCCAAAGGCTCAGGGAGCTCTCTTTTCTCAATAAGGGACTGAAAATAACCCTTGTGGATGAGAGAACCGATAAGACACAACAATTTCAGTACAATGGGGGGATTCAGGAATTTGTCCAGTATCTCAACCAGAATAAGAGTGTCATCAACCCTAAGCCAATTTATTTTGAAGGCAGCAGTGAGGATGTTCATGTGGAAATTGCTCTTCAGTACAACACAGGATATTCCGAAAACATTTTTTCCTTTGTCAATAGTATCAATACTATCGAAGGTGGCACACATCTCATAGGATTTAAGGCTGGTTTGACTCGCACAATTAACAACTACGCAAATTCAAATAATCTGATTAAAGATTTGAGTCAGAATTTAACCGGAGATGACACTCGCGAAGGTCTATGTGCGGTTTTAAGCCTGAAACTAAAGAATCCTCAATTCGAAGGACAGACAAAGGCGAAGCTCGGCAATAGTGAAGTTAAGGGAATAGTGGAGTCAATTGTCAACGAGAGGCTCTCGATTTATTTCGAGGAGAATCCTGATATCGCCAAAAAGATTGTGATGAAAATCCTCGAAGCGGCGAGAGCAAGGGAGGCCGCACGCAAGGCAAGGGAACTTGCGAGGCGCAAAGGAATTTTAGAGTCGACGTCCCTGCCGGGAAAGCTCGCAGACTGCCAGGAAAGGGATCCAGCAGCTAGCGAGATTTTTCTTGTTGAGGGAGATTCTGCTGGGGGCTCGGCTAAACAGGCAAGAGACAGGCGCTTTCAGGCAATCTTACCGCTTAAAGGGAAAATTCTCAACGTAGAAAAAGCAAGGTTTGATAAAGTTCTGAGAAGCGAAGAAATAGGAATCATAATTTCAGCTCTTAGTACAGGAGTGGAACAAACAGGTTTTAACTTGGATAAATTGCGTTACCACAAGGTAATTATCATGACAGATGCCGATGTGGATGGCTCTCATATTAGAACCTTGCTGATGACTTTCTTTTACAGACAAATGCCTCAGCTCATCGAAAGAGGTCATCTCTACATTGCTCAACCCCCGCTTTATAAAATAAGCAAAGGGAAATCAGTTCAGTATATACGTGATGAACAAACTTTCGAGAAGTTTATGATCAAGAAAATCTCTGAAGAATTTCAGCTCAAAGTCAACAGAAGAAAGGAACCTCTTAAGAATGAGCAATTCAGGAAATTCCTTCAAAGAATTATCGCCAAGAAGAACTTCATTCAGATTTTAGAGAGGAAGAATTATCCGTTTTTCCTGATAGAAATTCTCCTTGAAAGCGAGGCCGAAGATAGAGCTTTTCTGGAGAAGAAGAAAAACTTGGAGAAGATTCAGAGCCTTCTCACTGAAAAAGGCGTCTTCTCAGTGCTTAGCAGAGACGAAGAGCACGGTTTGTACGAATTATCGGTTGAGTTCCAGCTCAACGGGATGAACGTCTCTTGCAAGGTGGATTGGAATCTTATTGCTTCTCCCGAGTACAGAACCTTGGTTAAGGTTCACAAGGAACTCGAGGGGATTGAGCCTCCTTTCTATGTGATAAGCGAGGAGGAGAAGATAAAGATTGATAACGAAGCAAAACTTCTCGATTACCTTTTCAAGAACGGGAAAAAAGGGATAGTGATTCAAAGATACAAAGGCTTAGGAGAGATGACTCCACAGCAATTGTGGGAGACGACTATGGACCCAGAAAAAAGGGTGCTTTTAAATGTTTCTATCCAGGATGCTGTTGAGGCTGATAAGATATTCACAATTTTGATGGGCGATGAGGTTGAGTCGCGTCGGAGTTTTATCGAAGAAAATGCTCTCGAAGCGCAAAATCTGGATATATAAGATTTAATGTCCTCTTGAGTAAGAGTATCAATTCCAAGATGAAACCTATTCTTCATTTAGCCATGATTGAATCAAGGTGAGATGACTTTTCAAACTCTAGAGAACAGGAGTCAAGATGAACAATAAGATGTCTGTAGTCAGCCTTGAAGAAGAAATGAAGCGCTCTTACCTCGATTACGCCATGAGCGTCATCATAGGTCGTGCCATTCCAGACATAAAAGATGGCCTCAAACCAGTTCATCGCCGCACCCTTTTTGCCATGTATGAGGCAGGAAATACATGGAATAGACCCTACAAGAAATCGGCTCGCATCGTGGGAGATGTTATAGGAAAGTACCATCCTCATGGAGAGGCGGCTGTTTATGATACTCTGGTCAGGATGGCACAGGACTTCAGCCTTCGCTATCCCCTTGTAGATGGCCAAGGAAATTTTGGTTCCATCGATGGAGACCCTCCTGCTGCAATGAGATATACCGAAGTACGGATGAAAAAGATCGCTCAAGAACTCCTCGCCGATATAGAGAAGGACACCGTTAATTTTGTTCCCAATTATGATGGAAGCCTACAGATGCCCGAAGTGCTCCCCTCAAAATTCCCCAACCTTCTTGTCAATGGAGGCTCAGGAATCGCCGTGGGAATGGCGACAAACATCCCACCTCATAATCTGGGAGAGGTAATAGATGGGCTAATTCATCTCATTCGCCATCCTAAAGCAACTCTAGAAGAAATAATGGAATTTATTCCCGGTCCGGATTTTCCCACAGGAGGGTATGTTTTCGGGATAGAGGGAATAAAGGAAGCCTATAGGACCGGCCGGGGAACCATTCAGCTCAGAGCGAGGGCCATGATAGAGAGGGGGAGAAAGAACGAAAGAGACCGCATCGTCATAACCGAGATTCCTTATATGGTGAATAAAGCAAGGTTGCTGGAGAGCATTGCCGAGCTTGTGAATCAAAAAAAGATAGAGGGGATAGCCGATATCAGGGATGAATCTGATAGGGAAGGGATGCGCATTGTAATTGAAATCAGGAAAGGGGAACTCCCCGAAGTGATTTTAAATAATCTTTACAAACATACCGCCCTTCAGACTTCTTTCGGGATCATCCTCCTGGCAATAGTCGACAAGCAACCAAAGCTCCTGAGTCTGCTGGAAATGATGAGGTACTTCATCTCCCATCGTCAGGATGTTATCAGACGGAGAACACGCTTTGAGCTCAAGAAAGCAGAACAGAGGGCTCACATTCTGGAGGGGCTGGAGATAGCGCTTGATCACCTCGATGAGATAATAACCCTAATCAGGTCTTCGAGGACGGTTGAGCAGGCGAGGAAAGGGCTGATCCTGAATTTTCGTCTGACTCAGGCTCAGGCGCAGGCCATTCTTGATTTACAGCTCCAGAAATTGACCCGACTCGAGAGAGAGAAGATTCAGAAAGAATTTATAGAATTGAAAAAGACAATAGTTAAATTGAGGAAAATCCTAGGAAGCGAAAAGTTAATCCTTGATATCATTGTTGAAGAATTGAAAGAAATAAAAGAGGAATATCAAGATGAAAGAAGGACGGAGATTAAGGAAGAGAAAATCGCTGAGCTTAAACCTGAAGATTTGATCAAGGAAGAGGACGTGGTGATTACTTATACCTCTTCTGGTTACGTGAAGCGAACTTCTTTGAGCTATTACCACTTTCAGAGCCGCGGAGGGAAAGGGAAGAGGGGCATCAGCATGAAGCCAGAAGATGTCGTGGAGAATCTCTTTGTCTGCTCCTCTCATAGTTATCTGCTTTTTTTTACCAATACAGGACGGGTGTATTGGTTGAAAGCTTTGGAAATACCAGATGTTGGAGTCTCAGGAAGAGGGAAGTCGATCAGGAATTTGATAGAATTCGAACCCGAAGAAAAGGTAAGCTCTATGGTGGGGGTAAGGGAGTTCTCCGACCAATTTTATGTCGTCATGTTGAGCTCTGACGGAAAGATTAAAAAGACAAACCTCATTGACTTCAAGAATATTCGAAAGGGTGGCATAATAGCCATGACCCTTGAACCGAAAGCCGAATTGATTGCAGCGAAGCTCACTGATGGGGAGAGAAATATCATGATAGGCACTAAGTTGGGCAAGGCAATCTTATTCAACGAGAAAGAAATAAGACCCACGGGACGCAAGGCTGAAGGAGTTAAAGCAATTTCTTTGGGGAAAAAAGATGAAATAATAGGGATGGTTGTGGTGGGAAAGAACGATAAGTATATCTTCACCGCAAGCAACATGGGTTACGGAAAGAAGACAGACATTAATTTATATCCCCGGCAAAGAAGGGGAGGGAAGGGAGTTATTAACCTGCGTGTGAACTCCAGAATTGGAGAGGCGATAGGTCTGGTAGGAGTTTCAGAAGATGAACTTCTGTTGATAACCGAGATGGGGAAGGTGATTCGCATCAAAACGGAAGAAGTGAGAGCAGTGGGTCGTGCTACCCAGGGGGTTAGAATCATTCATCTTGAGGATAAAGATAGAGTTGTATCCTTGGCTAAGGTAAGCTCAACTTAAATTCTACATCTGATTGAAAAAATCAAATTATGTTATCTTTTTCACAAAGGTGACACTTTTTTACACTTGACAGGTAAACTGCCTTTTTTTAAAATTTAGCCACCATTCATGAGGAAGGAGGGTCAAATGGTTGAAACCTTGAGCGAGCTTTTCTTGAACACAATAAAATCCTACCCAAAAGACAATTTGATCCTGTATAAGGAAAAAGGTTTTTACCATCCAATTTCAACCGAGGAATTTGGAAAGAGGGTTAGATATTTTTCTCTCGGGTTGAAAGATATAGGCTTAAACAGAGAGGAAAAACTGATTCTCCTCTCTGAAAATAGGCCAGAATGGATAATTGTGGACCTAGCCACTCTCTGTCTGGGAGGGATCACTGTTCCTGTGTACACTTCACTCGTCCCTTCCCAAATCGAATACATCATCGATGATTCAGATGCAAAAGTTGTTGTCTGTTCTAACAAGGAACTCTGGTCTAAATTAGAAGAAATTCGCAGCAGGCTCATAAAGGTCTCTCATTTCATCATCATGGAGAAGGAAGCTCCTCCAGGAATTCTCACTTATCAAGAAGTATTAGAGAAAGGGAGCCGGCTTGATAAAGACAAGCCCTATCTTTTTGAAGAAATTTCACTCTCTATAAAGCCTTCTGACACGGCCTCGATTATCTACACCTCGGGAACTACGGGAATCCCTAAAGGAGTGATGCTTACCCACGCCAATTTCGTCAGCAATATAAAAAGTTGTGCTTCAATTCTTGAATTTTCTGCAGAAGATACTGTCCTTTCTTTTTTACCTCTTTCTCATGTTCTAGAAAGGATGGTGACTTTCACCTATCTCTATAAGGCTTGTTCAATTGCTTATGCAGAAAGCATAGAGAAAGTTGCAGAAAATATGATTGAGATACGTCCTCATATAATGGTTAGTGTTCCCAGAGTGTTTGAGAAAATCTATTCGAAGGTTATGGATAATGTTCTCTCAAGTTCAGCCTTGAAGAGAAGAATCTTCTTCTGGGCAGTTAAGGTGGGAAAAGAATACGGGAGGAAGAAACTCCGTAATAAACCCATCTCAAAGATTTTGACTCTTAAAAGAGCCCTTGCTCATAAACTTGTGTTTTCCAAAATAATAGAGAGGACAGGGGGGAGGGTGAGATTTTTTGTTTCGGGAGGTGCCCCGCTTTCAAGAGACATAGCAGAATTCTTTTATGCCTTAGGACTTGTAATTTTAGAAGGTTATGGGTTAACTGAAACTTCTCCTGTGGTCTCTGTCAATACCTTCGAGAATTTGAAGTTTGGGACTGTGGGGAAGCCTCTTCCAGGTGTTGAAGTCATGATTGCTGAGGATGGAGAGATTCTTGTTAAGGGTCCAAACGTTATGAAGGGGTACTATAAGAAAGAGGAAGAAAACAAAGAGGCTTTTGAGGGAGAATGGTTTCGTACAGGAGACATTGGTCACCTGGATGAGGAGGGATTTCTGGTCATCACTGACAGGAAAAAGGATATAATCGTAACTTCAGGCGGAAAGAATGTCGCTCCGCAGCCTATCGAAAACTCGTTGAAGACCAATCCTTACATTTCTAATGCCGTGGTAATCGGAGATAAAAGGAGGTTTATGTCAGCTCTCATCATCCCCAATTTCGAAAAATTAGAGCAATACGCAACCTCAGCCGGGATAACTTATGAAAACAGAAGAGATTTGGTGAATGATGAAAAGATAATAAATTTCATGCAAGCCCAAGTTGACCTTTCAACTCCTGAGCTCGCTTCCTACGAAAAAATTAAGAAGATAATTCTCTTAGAAAGGGAGTTTGAGATCGAGGAGGATGAAATTACTCCCACCCTTAAGGTTAGAAGAAGCATCATCGAGAGAAAATATAAGAGTCTTATTGATTCTCTCTACCAGGAATAAAGATAAATTTAAAATTTATCCGCCCTCACCCTTTCTTTTCTCTTTTTCAAAATAAAGAATACGACCACAATTTTCGCAGAGGATGAGCTTATTTGCAGCCCTCAATTCATTCAAAACTTGCGGTCTGATCCTCATGTGACACATTGAGCAGAATTCATCCCGCACAGGCGAAAGGACTACTCCATTCTTCTTTTTAAAAATCTTCATGTAGAGAGAGATATGCTCTTGAACAATCATTGGAATTAGTTTTTCTTTCTGCTGGATGAGATCGTTTCTTCTTTCCTCTCTCTCCTTTTTTTTCTGGATGAGCGATTCCTTTTTTTCGTTTAATTTTTGTCTTTCTTCAGAAGCTTTCCGGTTGGCTTTTTTAATTTCTTCTTCAATCTCATCTGCAGAGAGCATCTCATTTATGTATTCTTCTTCTAGTTCATCCATCTTCTTCTTGGCTTCTTCTATTTCTTTAAGGAGAGAAGTGTATTCTCTGTTGGTTTTTACCTGATTCAACTGAAGCTTGTACTTTGAAATTTGTGCCTTTTTGTCTTGGATTTGGCTTTCAAGTTCTCTTCTTCTCTTTTGATTTTGAGTCAACTTTTCTCTCGCTTCCTGGACGGTTCGCAAACTCGCTTCAATTGCCTTTTCTATTTCATTTACTTGGGAGGGAATGTTTTCAAGGAAGGAGGTTATTTGTTTTATTTCTTCATCAAGCTTTTGGAGTTCAATCAGTTTCTGGAAATCATCAATTTCCACATTTTTCTCTCATCAGGAATATGGGCCTACCAGGATTCGAACCTGGGACCTGCCGGTTATGAGCCGGTAGCTCTACCGCTGAGCTATAGGCCCTTCGTTTTTTATAACAAATATCAGATTTTAAGTCAATTAAAAGCTATTAGTAAAGGATTTCAGTTTTTTGCTCCGTGTGGGATGTCTCAATTTCCTTAAGGCCTTAGCTTCTATCTGCCTTATTCTCTCTCTAGTGACTTTAAACTGCTGTCCTACTTCCTCAAGAGTATGTTCGTTGCCGTCTCCTAATCCGAATCTCATCTTGAGGACTTTTGCTTCTCTTTCCGTAAGGGATTTTAGGGCTTCTTCAATCTGTTCTCTGAGGTTGATATGGATGACGGTCTCAGGCGGAGAAGGGATGAGTTTATCTTCGATGAAGTCGCCAAGATGGCTATCTTCCTCTTCTCCAATCGGGGTTTCGAGGGAAATTGGCTCTTGGGCAATCTTGATTATTTTTCTTACCTTGTTTACAGGCATATCCATCTTTTTCGCTATTTCTTCACACGTTGGCTCTCTTCCTATCTCCTGAACCAGACTCCTTGAGACCCTGATGAGTTTGTTTATGGTTTCTATCATATGGACTGGGATTCTGATTGTTCTCGCTTGATCTGCAATTGCTCTCGTAATTGCCTGTCTTATCCACCAGGTGGCATATGTAGAAAATTTATAACCTCTGCGGTATTCGAATTTATCCACGGCTTTCATCAATCCCATATTTCCTTCCTGAATCAGATCCAAGAATTGCAGGCCCCTATTGCTGTATTTCTTGGCTATAGAGACAACCAGCCTGAGATTTGCCGCTACAAGTTCTTTTTTTGCCTGGTCACTTATCTTTTTTCCTGTGGTTATGGCACGAATCGTTTTTCTTAAGCTTTGAGAGTCGAGTCCAATTTCTTTCTGGTAGGTCATCAACAACTTATTAATATCTTTAATTTTTTTATTTATCTCTTCTTTCTTTCTAGCACCCCTTGCTTGTCTTAGAGAGAGATTCAATTCTTCTCGTGTTTCTTCAAGCTCATTTATCGCTTTGAGCTTTTCTCGAAGGGTTTCGATTATTCTTTCGCGATGAGAGGAGCGTATGTTGAGCTCCCGGATGAGACGGCTCATCTGAACTATTAGTCTTCCCCTTGAGAATGCAAATTTTTTCGAACGCGGAATTTTTTCGAGCTTTTCGCTTAGTTCTCTTATTTTTTTTATCTTACCCGAGATCTGTTTTCTCTTTTCCTCTATTTTTCCTTCGGAAAGGTCTTCATCACTCAGGTCGAACATTTCCTGGAGGATTTCATCGTCTTCCTGGATTCTTTGTTCCAGGCTAAGAACCTCTTTAAGGATAAGCCTTGTCTTTGAAAGCGCCTTAACAATACTTTTCTCCCCTCTTTCTATCTCCCTGGCTATAGCGATCTCACCTTCTCGGGTAAGAAGGGAAATGTTACCCATTTCCCTCAAATAAAGCTTGACAGGGTCGGTCGTTCTTTCCAGTCCTTCAAGGGAAACTATGTCACTCTTCCTACGGGTGGGAATGATTTCTCGTTGTTTGCTGTCGAAAATTTTTATTCCATAGTCTTCTATTGAGTTCAGAAAATCATCGAAATCGCTTTCGATGTCTTCTTCATCTTGGAAGACTTCGTCTATCTCATCAAAAAGAAGATATCCCTGTCTCTTTCCTTTAGAAAGAAGTTCATTGAGTTCGTCTCTTTGGTCTTTTTTTTCAGATGACAAATTGGTCTCCTACTTAATTCTTTATTTTATAGTCACATATATTATAACAAAAATGTTAATAATTTCGTTGTGCTAGAAGAGAAAGCTCCTTTATGATTTCTTGTCTTTCGAGAAGAAGAGCCCGAACTTTCTCTTTATCTCCCTTCTTTTCAAGAAGGGCTATTTCAGCCTTCAATTTTTTTGATTTACTTTCGAGAGAAACCTGCCTAAGAGAAAACACACATTCCCTTGCCTCATCGACGGATGGCTTTTCGCTGTGCTCAAAGAGGGCCTTTGAGAGTGCGTTAAATAAAGATGGCTCTAATTTCTTTTTTAATTCAGGTAGAGGAGGGGGTTCTGAAGGTGAGCTCGCATGGACTAAATTTCGGAAGATGGGTTCACTCCTCAATCCTTTGTAATCATCTTCTCTAATTTCCGAAAAAACAAAGGGTGCAATGAATTTATCTGTGAATAGAATTTGGAGTAATCTTTTTTCCGCAGGGAGGAAAAATTCTTTTTCTTCGCTTTTTCTCTCATTCGATTTTGGGTGTATGATTTCCCGGAGTAGCTTCTCATCGATTTTTAAATATTCGGCTGCCTGCTTTAGATATTCACTCCTTATTATTGAATCGGGTATTTTTTCAATTTCTTTTATCACACTCCAAATTAATTTTGATTTTTCTTCAGGAACATCCATCCTTGTTTTTTCTAAAAAATAGTCGATTAAAAATTTTAATCCAGGTGTGCTCCTGTTTATTAGCAAGAGAAATTTTTCAACCCCAAATTTCTGGAGGCATGAATCAGGATCAAAACCTTGAGGAAGGGCTAATACTCTTACCTGAGCTCCGTTCTCAAAGCAGAGTGAGATTGCCCTTAAGGACGCCGCCTTCCCTGCATCATCTGCGTCATAGCTGAGTATAATTTTAGGAGCAAAACGAAGCATGAGGACTATTTGCTCTCCTGTAAGGCTCGTTCCGCAGGTTGCGACCACGTTCTTTATTCCTGACTGATAAAGCGCGATGAAATCTGTATAACCTTCCACAAGAATAGCTTCCTTCTTTTCTTTGATATGCTCTTTGCTCAGATTCAAGCCATAAAGAATTCTTCCTTTTGAATAGAGTGGCGTATCTGGAGAGTTTAAGTATTTTGGTTCGGCACCGATTATATCGCGCCCTCCAAAAGCAACCACCTTTCCGCTCAGGTTGAAAATGGGGAAGATTATTCTCCCCCTGAAACGATCATAATACCCTTCTTTTCTCTCTCTCTTGAGCACAAGTCCTGCTCTTTCTAAGTCTAAGGAAGAAACGTTTTTCTGTTGAAAAAAAGAAAGGAGTGAATTCCATGAATTCAAGGCATAGCCTACCTTGAGCTCTTGAATCACACTCTCAGAAATGTTTCTTTTCTTAAGATAATCGAGTGCTCTCTTTCCTTCATCACTAGTATAGAGATTTTTTTTGAAAAAAGTGAGCGCTGCTTCATTTATGGCAAATAGTTTATCCTCGAGTTTTGTGATTTGAGGCGAAAGTTTATTCTTCAGAGGGAGTTTTATGTGGTATTTCTCCGCCAGGTATCTCAAAGCCTCCGGGAAGCTGAGGTTTTCTTTCTCCATGATGAGGGTGAAAACATCTCCCCCGGCTCCGCAGCCAAAACAATGAAAGAGCTGTTTTTCTTCATCCACTGTGAAGGAAGGGTCTTTTTCTAAATGGAAGGGACAGAGGCCAACATGCTTTCTTCCTCTTTTACGCAAAGTGGTGAATTGAGAGGCTATTTCGACGATATTAGCCGCATGTCTTATCTCTTCTACTATTTCCATCTTGGGTTAGATTAAAATTTAAATGTTTTTATAAATATAGGTTTGAGGTGCATTTTTGTCAAGCATGAAATCTCTTTAGAATAAGGAGCTTAGTCGAGAAAACCCGAAGAGAAGATCACTCCAAGTGATTAATTAAACTGGCGAAAAAGCCAGCTCCAAATCCATTGTCGATGTTCACCACAGCCACTCCACCAGGGCAGGAGTTAAGCATGGCAAGCAGGGCAGCCAACCCTCCAAAGCTTGCTCCATAGCCTATGCTTGTAGGAACAGCAATGATCGGGCAGGAAGTTATTCCCGCAATCACACTTGGCAGGGCACCTTCCATGCCTGCCACAGTGATTATTACTCTGGCTTTCTGGATTCTATCATATTCTCCAAATAGTCGGTGAAGCCCAGCCACTCCGACATCATAAACTTTCTCAACCTCATTCCCTAAAATATCACAGGTGACATAGGCCTCTTCTGCGACAGGGATATCGGAGGTTCCGGCGCTAATGATGACAATCTTCCCTTTTCCCGGAGGAACAGGGTCTTGTTTGAGGTACATTGCCCGGGCAAGCGGGTTATAAAGAAGAGGGGGAAGTTTTTTCTTTAACTTCTCAAATATTTCTTTTTCAACTTTGGTTACGAGAAGATTTCCTCCTTTTTTTATTATTTCTTCTGAAATTTTGGTTATTTGTTCTTCAGTTTTTCCCGGCCCAAAAATTACCTCTGGAAACCCCCTCCTCAATTCTCGGTGGTGGTTGATTTTGACAAATTTCAAATCTTGGTAGGGATAATCTTTGAGAATTGAAAGGGCCTTCTCAGGGGAAATTTCTCCTTTTTCGACCATTTTCAGGATATTCATTAACTTGGATTTCATTTCCTGCATTTTATCAAATGTTTTCTTCAAGCTCAATGAAGTTAATCAGCTTAATTTTCCCTCCTTTTCTCGGAAGTAAGAGAAAGATATTTGACAGCCAAGCATCAAATTAAGCTATACTGAAGACTAAAGAAGAATGAACGAATATACGATTAGAGAAAAGATCAATTTTGAGGGAGTTGGAGTTCATACTGGAAAAAACATAAAACTTACACTTCATCCCTCTCTTTCAGGGAAGATAATCTTTCGAAGAAGCGATTTGGGAGGAAGAGAGATTTCCCTTGATCCGAGAAAAGTTGAGGCATGCAACTCATCCATATTGAATACAGAGGAGGGAAAGATTAGGACTCTTGAACACCTTCTGGCGGTTTTCTATGTTTTGAGAATAACGAGTGTTGATGTAGAATTGGATGGTGAAGAAATTCCTATCATGGATGGGAGCTCATTACCCTTTTTAAGGAGTATCTTAGACGCTGGATTGAGAGCATTATCTTCAAAAGGGAAGACCATGAAGATTCTGGGGGTGGAAAGCATTGAGGAAAAGGATTCGTGGGTTTCCTTTTCTCCAGATAAGAATTTTCGGATTTCCTATCTTATTGAATTCCCTCATCCTCTGATTAAAACCCAGGAATTGAGCATTCTGGTAGACCAAAAGAGTTTTATAGAGGATATCGCCCCTGCCAGGACCTTTGGTTTTTTGAAAGATGTGGCCCGGCTCCAAGAGAAGGGGCTGGCATTGGGGGGGTCATTGGATAACGCTGTGATCTTGGATGAGCAGGGAGTTGTCAATGGACCGTTGCGGTTTCAAGATGAATTCGTACGTCACAAGATTTTAGATTTTATAGGAGATCTTTCTCTCTTAGGTTATCCTTTATGCGGGCATTTAAAGGCCTATAAAGCTGGCCATGAACTTCATTTAAAATTGGTTCACTTTCTCCTTGACCACCCTGAATCATGGGAATATATTTCAGGGTGACTCGGCCTCAGAAGAAGAGGTGTCTTCTTGTCAAAATAGAAATTCTGAGATAGAATGTCCACAACTCAACTGAAAAGAGGAGTTTGAGGTGAATGAAAAAGTTAAGAAAGATGACTATGAAAAATTACTTTCTGCCTATTCACAGGCTATGAAAGCCTTCCGCAAGAGAGATTTTGAGCGTGCAGCGGAATTGCTTCAATCCTTCCTGGAGAAATACACCACAGAAAAGGAGCTCGTAGACCGAGCAAAAATTTATCTTTCCATTTGTAAAAATCAGCTCAGCCCTGAAAAGATTCAACTTAAGACATTCGATGATTACTATGAATATGGTGTATATAAAATCAATCAAGGAGATTATTCCCAAGCACTGAAATATTTAGAGAAAGCTCATGAAATGAATCCCAAGGAAGGCAAGGTTCTTTATTTGATGGCAGATGCTTATTGCCTCCTGAATGATAAAGAGAAAGCCCTCGAATTTCTCAAAAAGGCGATTCAGAGAGATAAATTTTTCAGCATCCTGGCCCAAAATGAGACAGATTTTGAACCTCTGAGAGAAGACAAGAAATTTAAGCTAATTACAAGAATGGCATGAAAAAAGGCTTTATTGCCCTTGTCTTGGCAGCAGGCAAAGCGACGAGATTCAAATCAGAGAAGATTAAGGTTCTTTACCCGCTTCTTGGTAAATCGATGCTCCAGCTAGTGCTGGATTGTTTATTCCAGTTAAAGCCTGAAAGAATATACGTGGTAGTGGGTTATCAGAAGGAAGAAGTCATCGGCTCGCTTGCAAGCCAAAGAGTCGAATTTCTTGTTCAGGAAGAGCAGAGGGGAACTGCCCATGCTGTGCTGTGCGCCAGGTCTATTTTAGAGAAGGAATCAGATAAAACCCTTCTTGTGTTAAATGGAGACATGCCCTTGCTTCAGCCCAAGACGTTGAACTCACTGATAAATAAGCACCATAGAGAAGCAAATGCCTTGACCTTTTTAAGCGCTGAGTTGGAAGAGCCATCTGGTTTTGGTCGAATAATCTGGGACGAGACTTTAAAGCCCCGGGTTGTTGAAGAAATAGAGGCGACTCCATCTCAAAAGAAGTTAAAAGAAGTGAATGCAGGAGTTTACCTCTTCAGGATAAGTGACCTTCTTCAAACTCTTCCCCAAGTTTCCCCTGATAATAAAAAAGGTGAGTATTACCTTACGGATGTGATTGGGCTCATGGCTCAAGCGGGCAGAAAAATTGGCTGTTATAAAATCTCTAACCCTGAAGAGATCATGGGGATTAATACTCGCCTTGACCTGGAAAAGGCAACGGAAATTCTTCGGAAAAGAAAGATTACGAGTCTTATGGAGAAAGGGGTCACCTTTTATGATTCTTCAACAGTCTGGATTGACCTTGATGTCAAAATAGGGAGGGATACTACAATCCACACTTCTGTGATCATCGAGGGAAAGTCAGTTATAGGAAAAGAGTGTCTGTTATATCCTTTTGTCCATATCATGGATTCTAAAGTTGGAAATAGAGTTAAAATATTGACTTCCACTGTAATCGAAAAAAGTGTGATCGAAGATAATGCCCAGATTGGACCTTTTGCTCGATTGAGGCCACATAATTTGATAAAAGAGGGAGCAAGGGTGGGGAACTTTGTCGAAATGAAAAACACGATTTTCGGGAAAAAATCAAAGGCTGGTCATCTTTCTTACCTTGGAGATTGCGAGGTGAAAGAAGAAGTCAACATTGGTGCAGGCACAATAACCTGTAATTATGATGGTCTCCGAAAACACAGGACTTTAATCGAGGAAGGTGCCTTCATAGGTTCGGGAACAGAACTGGTGGCTCCAGTTAAGGTTGGTCGTCATGCTTATATTGGTGCAGGCTCGACTATAACCAAAGATGTTTCCCCTGAAGCTCTTGCTGTGTCTCGAGCGAGACAAATTGAAAAGCCAGGATGGGCAAAAAGAAAGAGGAAGGGGAGATCCTAATGTGTGGCATCATTGCCTACATTGGCCCTCAAGATGCAGTCAGTATCTTAATAGAAGGATTAAAGAAGCTCGAATACCGAGGGTATGATTCTGCAGGCATAGCCGTCGTAGATGAGGGACAAATCAAGTTAAGGAGAGTCAAAGGGAAGATAAGGAGCCTGGAGGAAAGCTTAAGGAAGGACCCTTTAAAGGGAAGCTATGGCCTGGCCCATACGCGATGGGCCACTCATGGTCGCCCCAGTGAAGAGAATGCCCATCCTCATCGGGATTGTAAGGGGAGTTTGGTCGTCGTTCATAATGGAATAATTGAGAATTATCTTTCTCTAAAGGAGAAGCTAAAAAGAGAAGGGCATGAATTCAAGACCGAAACCGACACTGAAGTCATCGCTCACCTCATCGAAAAACACTTTCGCTCTTCTCTTGAAGAGGCTACGGCGCAGGCATTGAAAGAGCTTGAAGGAGCTTTTGCCATCGCTGTTGCCTCAATTTTGGATGAGGGAAAGATTGTGGCCGCAAAGGTTGGGCCTCCTCTTGTAGTTGGGATTGGGGAAGGAGAATTTTTTCTCTCTTCTGATATCAACCCCCTCCTCAGCCATACCCGAAGAGTCGTGTTTCTCGAGGATAGGGAGATGGTGGTTGTTAGGCCAGGGGATTTGAGGTTCAGAAATTTTGAAGGCAAACCCTTAGAAAAGAAGGAAGAAAAGATCTCCTGGACTCCCCTCATGATCGAAAAGAGAGGGTTTAAACATTTCATGCTCAAGGAGATATTCGAACAGCCTCAAGTTGTGAGAGACACTCTTCAGGGAAGGATTTCTCTCGAGAAGGGGAAGATTTGTTTAGACGAAATTGGTTTTCCTTGTGAGGTATTGAAGAAAATCCAAAGAATCGTAATCGTCGCTTGCGGAACTTCTTATCACGCAGGTCTTGTGGGAAGATACCTGATTGAGAACCTCTCTAGAATTCCTGTGGAGATTGAATTTGCATCGGAATACCGCTATCGTGACCATCTCTGTGAAAAAGACAAGATGATAATCGTTGTCTCCCAATCTGGAGAGACAGCCGATTCTCTTGGGGCACTTCGGGTAGCAAAGGAGAATGATACTCTATCTCTGGCCATTACCAATGTAGTAAATTCTGCCCTTGCTCGAGAGTCTCATGGAGTGTTATACACTCACGCCGGCCCTGAAATAGGAGTGGCTGCCACCAAAACTTTCTCTGCGCAATTGACTGCGCTTGCTCTTTTAGCGCTCTTTCTTGCTAACCTCCGGAATGAAATTGAGTCGCCAAAGGTGTTAGAGCTCATTCAGGACCTTCAGCGTATTCCCTATAAAATGGAAAAAATTCTTAGTGCTTCAAAGTCAATCGAGGAGCTTGCTTTAGGCTTCGTCTCTTTTTCTCATTTTCTTTATCTCGGGCGGTGGATAAGCTATCCTGTAGCCCTTGAAGGAGCCTTAAAACTGAAGGAAATATCCTATATCCATGCCGAGGGATACCCTGGTGGTGAAATGAAACATGGGCCGATTGCCCTCATCGATGAGAAGATGCCTACCATGGTCATCATACCTCGAGATAGAGTATATGAAAAAATGTTGAATAATATTGCGGAGATAAAATCAAGAGTTGGCTACATAGTGGCAGTGGCTTATGAAGAAGATGAAGAAATTAAGGAAAGAGTAGACAAGGTTATTCGTGTCCCTTCTTCAAACCCTCTTTTTTCTCCTTTTCTCACTGTTCTTCCTCTTCAGCTTTTCGCCTACCACATTGCTTCCCATAAAGGTGTAGATATTGACCAACCCCGTAACCTAGCTAAGAGTGTTACAGTTGAGTGATTGATTCTCGAAAAGCCCTCGTTTGAATCACCACCTGAGCTTGAACATCAGCCGTGCTTGTCTTGGTTGTTGCCTTCCCCAGATTGCTCCAAAAATAGGAATGTCTTCTTTTACAAAAGAGATTGGCTTTTGAGAGTTCAGGAAATTAAAGATGTCTATGCGGAGACAAAGTTTCATCGCTTCTGGAAGACCGAGGGCTCGAAGGAAAAGCTCCTTTTCTAACCCGAGATCAAGATAAAAATGGGCAGGTGTCTTTCTTGAACCCCTTCCTTCAGGGAAAGAATAATAGCCGCCGAAGAAGGGAACATACCCTAACTTCTCCCAGTAATAGCCAGAAATCCATTCAAATGCAGAGGAAAATATAAATCCATAGGGGGCTAAATATGTTGAATTGAGCTTCAAGTTGTGATCTATTGAATAGGGGAGTTTTCCATACCAGCCTTCATCGCCGATCCCTCTTCCTCCTAGCCCACCGAGCTCTCTATCGATTATTTCCTTTAAATTCTTCAATTCTGGAAGGTCAGGGACCTTGATGTGATTTCCAAAAAGTCCAATGTAGTTGGTGCTTCCTTCTTCCTGGGACCAGGAACCCGTCTCAGTCTGACCGGGATTTGTCCCCTTGGCAGAGGAATAAGAGTAGGAGGCGTTTAAATATAATTTTTCACCTACCCTTCCGTTGAGTTCCATCTCAAAACCGTGATAGTCTCTTCTTTTATGTTCAAAATTATCATAAAGAAACTTGTAAAGTGTGTGAGGGTCGAAGATAAAAAGAACTTCAAGGAGTCTTCTTGCCCGAGCTCCAACATAGCGAGCTTTGATGACCCAGTCCTTTGCAATTTGTTTGTCAAATTCCACAAGATAACGGGTGAGGAAATTTGGTTTTAACCCCTCTGCCACTTCAAATGCCTGGGCTTTTTGTTCGTTTTTAAATTGCCAGTTTGAGGGATCATGAATTTCAGTTTGTGTAGGGTTGGCTGGCCCCTTCCAGGTATAGGTGCGAAAAGTTAGTCCAGCGCCTGAATTGAAAAGCCCCAAGGGCATGGTGGTGATAAGGTCAGAGAATCTTCCCCAGCCAAGTTTGAGGACGTTTTTTCCATTTCCTGTGAGGTCAAAGGTTAAAGAGAGGCGGGGAGAAAAAAAATCAGTGAGATTCCACGACCAGAGCTTTTCTTTTTTATCGTCAAGACAGAGTTGTGTCTGGCTCCGGAACCCCGCCATGAGGGTAAATCTTCCCCAGGAAATTTTATCTTTGAAATAGATTCCTATTCCTCGCGAGGAATTTATGAAGTTCAGCACTCCATATTCATAGAAAAAGGTAGGCGTGCCTCTTCCTTCTTTCCAGGTGTCGAAATAATATTTAGTGCCCGCATCGAAGCCGTTCGCAGGAAATATGTCTTCATCCTTTCCCGCAAAATCAACCCTGAATTCTGAGGAAACAGAATAATATTCGAAACCAAGGTTGTATTCATGCCTGCCTAGGTTTTCTGTTTCTACATGTTTCGTGAATTTGAATGAGAAATCTAATCTATTTTGTTTATCAGTGACATTTCCGTAGGAATTGTGAATGTTTCGAGCCAGATCTTCGATGTAGTACTGCGCAGGGCCTAAGTCTTTGTCAAGAGGCTCAAGGAGAGAATCTCTGCTTACATGTCCTAAGCCAGCTTCGATGAAAGTAGAGGAATCGATGATCCCCTTGTAGTTTATTCTGGTGACAATATCCAGAAAATTTTTCTTTTCGTATAAATCCGGGATTCCTGTTCCTCCTTTATGGCCGAAGGACTTATGGAACATAGAGGTAAGGGAGAGATTATGGTGGTTGTTGAGGGCGTAACTAATTTTAGCAAAAAAATTGTCGCTCCTTGTGGTTTTTTCTCCCCCCGGCACAAAGAGATAATCAAAGGTGCTCTCTCTTGTTTCTTCTCTATCAGTGTAGAGGTTGTTGGAGATGAAGGCCCACAATTTGTCCTTCAGGAGCGGTCCGCCAAGGTTAAAGTAGAAATCAGAACTGGAGAAGTACTCTGGTTCGCTCACCACAGAAAGTTGTTCCTGCCGTGAGGCCTGGAGTCTTTTGTCTTGGAAAATTAAGGAAAACTCTCCTTTCCACTCATTGCTTCCGCCTCTTGTGACCATGTTGATTATCCCCCCATAGGCTGAACCGAATTCAGGGCTGAAGGGGTCAGAGATGATTTGAATTTCTTCAATCGCATCAAAATTTATTTTCATTCCTGAGTTCCTAAGACGAACTCCGCTTACCGTGAGTCCATCGATAATCCAATTATTACCCTCCTCGCCCTCCCCCCGAAAGCTGGGCTGACCTTCGGTAGCAATTCCATAGCGGGTATTCATTCTGACCCCTGTCACACCGGGAGCAAATTTGACGAGATCGACCACGGTGCGAGTTTGAGAAGGGAGCCTTTCTAAATCAGCGCTAGTCATGTGGAAGCTGGTGTCGATTGAGGTTTTATCTATAAGGGGAGACTCTGCTACCACCTCAATCTCTTCCTTGATTGCTGAGAGTTTCATGGTCACCTTTAAGTGAGTCACCTTCCCCAAACGAATAATCACTTCCTCTTCTACGTGAGAAGCAAAGCCCTCAGCCTTGAAGCTGATGCTATAGGAACCTACCGGAAGAAGAGGGAAATAAAAATCACCATTTTTGGAAGAGAAGGTTACCCGTTGTCCTTGAAGACTAGGGCTTGTGGCGATAATTTCTACCCCTTCAAGACCCTCCCCAGTTTCATCGACTACCTTTCCCTGTATCTCACCAGTCTCTATGGTAAAGGCTGGTAGAGTTAAGAAGAAGATGAGGAGCAAGATGAAAGAAGTCTTTTTTATTTTTTCATTCCTCATGTTCATTACCTATTCTTTATTTTGGAATAAAGATAAAGAAAGATATCTTTAATGGGATTTTTCTTTTTCCCTTTTATTTTTTGATTTTTTCTATTTTTTTTATATAAAAAATTCTCTGAATGGCTGTTAGATTGGAAAAGAAGGCAATAGCCGCCAGCACCGCAGTCATCACAGGGTTGAATATCTTGAGTGCTCCTCCTAGGATAGAGCCAAAGGAAAGAAGGATGATTCTTTCTGCCCGCTGCATAACTCCAATCCTGCATTCAATCCCCAGCCCCTCTGCTCTAGCGCGGGTATAACTAACCATGGTTGAACCGAGAAAAGCACAGAATACAAGCCACAATGTCCAGCTATTCCAGAAATAAAGCCCAAGTCCAAGATAGATAAAAAATTCCGAATATCTATCGAGGGTGGAATCAAACCAGGCACCAAAAAGGCTTTGTTTCTTGGTCATTAGGGCAACCTTACCATCCATAATATCGAGAACTCCACAAAAAGCTATTAGGACTCCAGCCCCCAGCGGTTCTTTGAAGTAGAAAAGAAACCCCGCCCCAATACCTGTAATAAGCGCCATCAAGCTTATGGCATTGGGCTTTATCTTGAGGGAGATGAAAAGAGAGGCGAGCTTGGTGAAAAAGCTGGCTGAGAAAAAAATGAGTTTTTTAGGGAGAATTCTTACCCCTTCCCAGGATTTAGAACTCATTTTCCGCTTAAAATATCCTTCACTCTAATATTAAATTAAAGATTAAGTCAAAGCGCCTGGAGACCATCCTTGGTTTTGTCCTTGAAATCAATCCTCCTCTTCTTTTAGGTAAGCTTCCCTTTACTCAATCTTAATTTTTTTGCTCGGTCCTGTTTTTTTCATCTGCTTCTTTTCAATTGCCTCGATCTTGGCATCGATCAAAGAACGAAGGGCAAGGAGCATTTCTTTTCTTGCGTTCAGAAGGTGTGTCAATGTTTCTCCAGGGAAAATAAGGGAAAATAACTCTTCAGGTACGAGGATTCTTATTTCTTTTGTTCTTGTTTCGTTCATAATTTCACCTTCCTGATAAAGAAAGGAAGCCATGCCTCCTTAAAGTTTTTATTGGCGGAAGTGTATTTTCAGTTTTTCTTCCTCAAATTTAGCCCCTTTGACTTTATAATTGAGGAGAGATTGAGGGAGAAGGATGTTCCTTTTGTACGGACCAGCCTTGATTAGCAGTTCTTCACCTTTTTGAAAAAGCTCGAGAGCTTTCTTTTCAACAAAGGGAAGATTAAGTGAAAGGTCAAAACCCCCGTTTACTTTTTCAATTGTAAGTGGCTTTTTGGCATAAAAAATTTGAGTTGGGTCTTCTTCACCATAGACTTTACTTGCCAACCTCTGAAGAAGACTCTTGCCTACGATTTCACTCTTGAAGAGCTTAGCAGTAAAAATCTTAAGAGGAGAAAAACATTCTTCTATCATCTCCAGATATACCTTCTGGAGAGATTTCCACTTCTTGAAATAGTCATCCTCAACTTCTTCAGGAATTATCTTGTTTACAATCACTGCATCCACCGAATATCCAAAGAGGTTGAAGAAAGTGAAGGCTCTCTGGGCTTCTTTGATGACCATCTTCTCTGCGTTAACCACAAGCCGAATTGATGTCTTTTGGGGGTCTTCGAGGATTTCCTTCATCTCTGCAAGTTCAGTGGTCAAATTTTTCATTGCCTCAAACACTTTATCTTCTGGGAAGGGGAAAGGAAGGATTTTCGACGCCACAGGCCTCACTGCCTTGGCAGCCGTTCTTTGGATAGGGAAGATGTGTTTTAGATACCAGCCGGTTATTTCAGGCGCACTCAGAAGTCTTAGGGTATCACCTGTTGGCGCACAGTCAACAATAATCACCTCGAATTCTTCACTTCGGTCGTATTTTCTGATTTCCATCAAACTAAATAATTCCTCCATTCCGGGAAAGACACTCAACTCCTCGGCTTCAACCTCGTCTATACCCTGAGAGGTGAAGAAAAGATTGAGATAATTCTTGATTTCTCCCCATTTTTTCTCGATCTGCTCGAGGGTATTAACCTCCTGACCGAATAGATTGGGGAAGATTTCGGTAGGCTCATTAAGGAGAAAAGTCTCGAAGGAGTCCGAGAGGCTATGGGCAGCATCAGTGGAAATAACGAGAGTTTTGTGTCCTTTCTGCGCCGAAAGAAGAGCCGTAGAGGCAGCAAGGGTTGTCTTGCCAACGCCACCTTTTCCAGTAAAAAGGATTATTCTCATCGAGATTTTTTTCTTTTTTTATTTTATCACCCTCTTGATTTTAGTCAACAAAAGGAAGTCGAGCCAGCATGGAAAGATAATCTTCTTAATCGTAATATTCAAGTCCAAGATGGGTGATTAGTTCTTCACCCTTGAGATGCCTGAGGGTATTCTTGAGTTTCATGAGCTGGATGAAAAGGTCGTGTTCAGGGTAAAGTTCGGGGGCACACATCGGGCTCTTGAAATAGAAGGAGAGCCATTCCTGGATTCCTCTCATTCCGGCTCTTTGAGCTAAATCCAGGAAAAGCACAAGGTCAAGAACAATGGGTGCAGCCAGGATGCTGTCGCGACAGAGGAAGTCAATTTTAATCTGCATGGGATAGCCCAGCCAGCCAAAGATGTCGATGTTATCCCAGCCTTCTTTGTTGTCGCCTCGAGGAGGATAATAATTAATGCGCACCTTATGGTAGAAATCTTTATAGAGCTCAGGGTAGAGCTCTGGTTGTAAAATATACTCGAGCACGGAAAGCTTACTTTCTTCTTTGGTCTTGAAAGATTCCGGGTCGTCGAGAACTTCTCCATCTCTGTTTCCCAGGATGTTGGTTGAGAACCATCCTTTCAGCCCGAGAAGGCGTGCCTTAAGACCGGGAGCGATTATGGTTTTCATCAAGGTTTGGCCTGTTTTGAAGTCTTTGCCGGCAATTGGCACATTTTTCTCTTTTGCAAACTCGATGAGCGCAGGAATATCTACTGTCAGGTTGGGAGCTCCGTTGGCAAAAGGAACCCCGCAAGCAATCGAAGCATAGGCGTAAATCATGCTGGGGGCTATGGCAGGGTGGTTTTCTTTCATGGCTTTTATGAAGGAATCGAGGCTCTCGTGAACAGGATCATGTTTCAGGTAAATTTCAGTGCTTGCGCACCAGACCATCACCATTCGAGAAAGGCTATTAGTCTGGCGGAAATTCTCTATGTCTTCTACTAACATCTGCGCATAATCATATTTTGTCGATGCTTTCTTGACATGCTCACCCTTTAGTTTCTTGACATAGTGTTGGTCGAAGACTGCCTTCCAGGGACTAATACTTTCCATCTCTTTTCTCACTTTTTCAAGGAGCTCATTTTTCAATACTCCTGCGTTTAGAGCTGATTGGAAGGCATTATCAGGAAAAATATCCCAGCCTCCAAAGACAAGGTCCTTGATGTCAGCTAGTTCTATGAAATCTTTTATCTTGGGTATTCTTTTTTCTGTTCTCTTTCCCAGTCTTATCGTTCCCATTTGAGTAAGAGAGCCTATGGGGAGGGCAATCCCTTTTTTTACTGCCTCCACCCCAGCGATAAAGGTAGTTGCCACTGCACCCATGCCAGGAAGCAATACTCCCAATTTCCCAACGGGTTTCTTGATTTCGAACACTCTGCTCATTTATTCCTCCTCAAGCTCATTTGTTTTAAGCAAATTCCTCCGCAATTAGGCAAGTTTTTGTGAATAATATTTTGATTGAACCATTTTCTTTTTTTAAATATATCTTTATCACAGCTTTTGTTCGACTGCAAGCAAGATGAGAAGGAAACTGATCTTTGAATTAGGTCCTTGCGCATGGCAGGGAATGAATTTCTTAAGGATTTAAGTCTTCTTTAATCAAGAGTTGGTGCTCAGCGCAGGGGAAAGTCTTTTCGCCACAAATTTCATTGGACTTTACTCTTAACTCAAGAAAATCTCTTTTAGAATTGTTTATCATCGCTCTTAACCCGAATCAAAATTTTGAAATTTTCCATTCTTTGATTTATCAATTCATTTGACATCCTCTCCAGAAGTTTTTATAAATAAACTTCAAGATGATAATGCTTCAGGAGGGGATTCACCACCGTTTCAACCATTTTAAATTCTTGGGAAGATGATTTTGATTTTAGCAGGTGTGAATTGTGAACAATTATTCAGAAGAGAAAGCTCGAAACAAGGGAAAAGACCTGCAGAAGAGGCGAGAAGTAGAAAGAAAAGGTAAGACTTTAGTGAGTATTTTTAAATTATCCATTAAGATATGAGCCATTAAAATAAAAAAATAATTTCTGAAAGGAAGGAGGTTAAAGGTGAAATCTTTGAGAAAACTTTTAACGGGGATATTGTTCTTCTTACTCATCATTTCCCTCTCAACTTTCTCAGGCAATAAGGGCACACAGAGATTAGCCTGGCTTGAGGAAGAAAGTGGGCTTTACAGAGATGGCTGCACAGTCATCATCGTCGGGAAGAATGCCTCTGTGGATGGCTCTGTCATCACCACTCACACCTGTGATTGTGGAGTGTGCGACTGGACCTGGCGTTATGTTCCTGCGGCTGACCATGAACCAGGCTCGATGAGAAAGATATACCATATAGATCAATTCAGGTCGTGGCCACCTGATAAAGGGTTGAAATGGGAGAGATATGTGGATGATTACACGGGGCTTGAGATTCCAGAAATTCCCCATACCCATGCCTATATCCATGGTGCCTTTGGATACATGAATGACCAGCAGGTTGCCATGGGAGAGTCAACCATCGGCTGTTTAAAGAAGATGGAAAATCCCACTCCTGCTGCTAAATTTGACATTACCATGCTCACTCTGATTGCCATGGAAAGGGCTAAGAGTGCGAGAGAAGCCATCAAGATTATGGGAGAGCTTGCAGAAAAATATGGATATGGCTTCACTGACACAGGGGAGATGCTGGCAGTTGCAGACCCCAATGAAGTCTGGATTTTCGAAATAATGCCCGTCGGTCCACTCTGGACGCCTGAAAGTGGGAAGCCAGGGGCAGTGTGGTGTGCCCAGAGGGTTCCGGATGACCATGTGAGCGTTTGTCCCAACGAATCACGAATTGGCGAAATTGACCTCAAAAATAAAGAATATTTCATGGCCTCCTCCAACGTCATTTCCTTTGCTGTAGAACAGGGATTGTATGACCCAAAAAGCGGAAAGCCCTTTAATTGGAAAAAAGCTTATTCTCCCTCTGAACACAGTGCAAAAAGCAGTGGAGGCTCAAGAGCTAGGCTCTGGCGCTTCTTTGACTTGGTGGCACCTTCGGCTAAATTGAACCCTGACACTCCCAACATGGAGCTTCCTTTTTCTGTGAAGCCAGATAAAAAACTTTCCGTGTATGACGTAATGATGCTCACCCGCGACAAATACGAAGGCACTCAGTTTTCTCCTTCGAGGGGTCTTCAAGGTGGTCCTTTCCTCAACCCGAATTATCTGCCCTATGGTTTTGAGCTAGAAGGAAAAAGATACAATACTGCTCGTCCGATCAGCGTCAACCGTGCAGAATATGTAACGGTTACACAGAGCCGAAGCTGGCTTCCTAATCCAGTGGGAGGGTTAGTCTGGGTTTGTTTCGGAGCTCAGGATACCTCCTGCTACATGCCTTTCTACATTGGAGTTAAGGAAATTCCACGCTCATTTGAAGTTGGAGACCACTGGGTCTTTGATAGGAACTCAGCCCGCTGGGCGTTTGATTATGTTGATTTCCACGCTCAGGTTGTTTACTCCCTTGCGATAGAAGATGTAAGGGCTGCTCAACAAATGTGGGAAAAGCCGGCTGTTGAAAGGACCCCCCTCATCGATAGAATAGCCGAAGAGCTTTACAGGAAAGACCCTGCTCAAGCAAGCCAGTTTCTGACAGATTACTGTCTCAATAACGCCAATAGGGTTGTAGAAGCATGGTGGGAACTTGGAGATGAGCTTCTTGTAAAATATAACCATCTCTGGATTTATGATGCCAGAACAAGGAAAAGAAGTCCCATAAAATATCCGGAGTGGTGGCTCAAACTTCTTGTAGATTATAACCAGCTTGAGCCACAACCACAAGAGAAGAAAGAATAAATAAAGCCTTATTGAACAACAAGGCGGTTCGGAGGAGAAGAGGCTTAAGGTAAGAGTTGAAGATTATCAGGAAAAATCTGGATTTTTAACGAAGAATTAAACCCAGAAAGAAAGATAAGATTAACTTTGAGTTTAATTAAATGGATTGATTCCCCGCTAAAGAGGAGGCCATTTCTCTTAATTTACAATCTCCAATTTTTTAACAGATTGAAAGCAAAAAAGAAGTGAAAGAAATTGAGCCGAGTAGCTTCAATTGACCGGGCTTAAGGAAAGTGATAAAAATAATTCTGGCCGGGGTGGCGGAATTGGTAGACGCAAGGGACTTAAAATCCCTCGGTTGGTAACAACCGTGCCGGTTCGAGTCCGGCCCTCGGCACTCTCTATTCCTCTTATCTCCAAATTACCTCAAAAAGAAAAATAGCGGATGAATATTTTCCGGAACGAGAATTTCGATTAATCAAAAAGTTCTCCACATCATTGGAAGAAGCTAACTTCAGCTTATTATCGAATTTATTCCCAGCAAATACTAAGCTATCTTTTTGAGAAAACTCTGAAAGGCTTGAAATTAAGGAAAAGAAGTGAATATTCAAAGAAAGCCTTCCCTTTTTTAGGGGGAAAGACTAAAAGAGATAAGTCATTCGGAGGATTTAAAAGAAGCCAAATCTAAGCAATGTTATTTTTGAGTATTCAGGAATCATTTCCAATCTTTCTCACATATTAGAGGGAAAATGCTCCCCTTCAGGGAAAGAGTAAGAAGGGAAAATGCGACTCTTTTAAGTGAATAATTTTTTAATATCCTTAATTCTAATTGCGAGTTTTTTCGCAGAAACGGGTTGTGCAGCCTTTAGCTCCGGAGCAAAGAGGGAAACCTTGAACTCCTCTATCAGCCATCTCAGTTCCTCGAGGGCTTCTCTTTTTTCTTGTGCCCCATCTTTTCCGAGCTTATCCCTCAGCTTTTTAAAGGCTTCTACGAAAGGGGCTACTTGTGCTTCCTTATTTCTATCTTTTTCTGGGTAATTTTTTCCTCTTTCAGCCCTCATTCTCAGGGCATTTAAATAGCGAGGAAGATGGAGCAGTCTCTCAAGAGAATAGATTTCAAGAAAATTCATGGGCACGAGCATTTCAAGCTCTTTTTTAATTTTCGTGCAGATTTCTATGACTGAACCTCTTTCTCTGTTTTTTTCTTCGATTTTATGGAGGAGGCTTTGGAGCTCATCATGAGCCTTAAGGATATCAAGAGTAGCTTTTTTCAAGAGATGACTTTTCTCAAACAAGAAATGAGATCCTATCAATTTCTCAACATAAGAATCGAATTCTTCCTTACTCCTAATATTTTTCTGAAAAGAAATCTTCTTTATCTTTTCAATCATCCCATTCTCCACAGTCTCTTTGCCGCCAAAATAGAGAGAAGCTCTCAGGTATTCCTCGGGGACAATAAGGTATTTCTTCAAAAAATCGAGGTCTTTTTTGAATTTTAAGGAGAGTAGTCTTTCCACTCCTTTTAGATGGGAGGCTAAGGCTTCTTCCTCTGTCTTGTACAGCCTGAGGTTAATCCCCTTTTCTGCGGGCTCAAAAGCTGGGAAAGCGTTTAAATATTCTCCAAGGCCAATGCTTTCAGGAAGAAATTCAAATTCGAAAGAAGCGATGTTTTCTCTTTCCCATTTTTGTTTAATTCTTTGCCACTCCCCTGAATCATCACCTCGAGAGGGAAGGCTTTTTTTCAGAGCCTCAAGACTCCTCCCTGAAGCAACCTCTCTCCCCCTTTCATCGATGATTGAAACCCGCATTTTAAGGTGAGGGGGGATTTCTATCTGGGACCAAAGAGTGTCAGGAATTTGGATGCCAAATCTTTTTTGCACGAAGAGGGAAAGATTCTTGAAGAGTGAGTCTTCCTTTCTTTCCATTTCCTTAAAAATAATCTCTGCGCATTCTGAAATAGGGATGAACTTCTTACGCCACGCTTTCGGGAGGCCTCTTATAAGCGCTAAAATTTTTTCTTTAAGATATCCAGGAATTCCCCATTCGAGAAATTCAGGTGGAATTTTTGAGACTAGGCTCAGGGGAAGGTGGAGGGTGGCTCCATCGTCCTCCTCACCTGGTTTGAATTTATAGGTAACCTTTAATTTTATCTCTCCGAACTTGATTTCCTCTGGATAGAGACGAAGTAAAAGCGGCTCAGGGTGGAAGAGAAGCAGGTCTTCATCTCTCATCCTCAAGAAATCCTCACCGCCTCTTTTCATTATCATTTTTTCCAGTCCGGGAAGGTCATATATTCCTTCGAGCCGTTGAGAATAGAATTCAGCGATGGCATCCTCATCTACCATGATTTCGCGGCGTCTCAACTTATCTTCTATTTCCCTTATTTTTTTCTGAAGTCTCAAGTTATGCTGGAGAAAGTCAGGTAGCTTTTTTACTTTCCCGTTGACAAGTGCTTCCCTTACGAAGACTCTATGTGCCTCATCAGGATTTTTTGCGCCGTAGGAAACATCCCTTCCGCTTACTATTTCCAACCCATAAATGGTCACCCTTTCCTTTGCTCTCACCTCTCCTTTTTCTCTGTCCCAGTAGGGAGCATAATAAGTATAACTGCATTTATCTTTCGCCACTTTTTCAATCCAATGAGGCTCTATTCTTGCAGCCATTCGTGCGAAGAGCCGTGAGGTTTTCACCATTTCTGCAGCCACGATCCAGGGCGGATTTTTCTTGAAAAGGACAGAGCCAGGGAAAATCATCGCTTCACGATTCTTGGCAGCCTGATAGAGATTCTTCTCACGGTGAACGGCTATGTGAGAAAGAAATCCACTTAGAAGGCAACGGTGGATCCTAGCGTACAGAGGTTCTGATATTTCAACTTTGTCTTGCTTTTTAAGAGAAAATTTTTGCTCTCTGAGAATGGAGGTAATTTGCTCCTGAACCATCTCCCACTCCCTCATCCTGGAGTAGGAGAGGAAATTCTGATGACAGAATTTCTTCCTCACACCCGAGGAGGTAAAAGAATGATACCTCTCCCAGATAGAGAGAAGTGTCATGAAGTCAGAATCCGGATGTGCGAAGTTGTCGTGTCTTCTGTCGGCAAGAGTTTCCTGTGCCAGTGGTCTCTCGCGGGGGTCTCTTATGCTGAGGGCTGAGGCGATGATTGAGACTTCTTTCAGACAATCTTCTTTTACTCCCTCAAGCAGAATACGCGATATTTTTGGGTCGAGGGGCATTTTTGCCATCTGCTTTCCAAGGGAGGTTAAAACATACTCTTTTCCTTTTCTCATGATAGCCCCGAGTTCAAGCAAAGTCTCATAACCGTCTCGGATGTTTCTTGGATGAGGCTTATCGATGAAGGGGAAGGTGGATGGATTGCCAATTTTCAGAGCCATCATACGCAGGATGACCTCTGCCAGGTTAGAACGAAGAATCTCTGGGGGAGTAAAAGGCTCTCTTTTTTCGTAATCTTCTTTATCGTACAGCCTGAGGCAGAGACCTTCCTGGATGCGTCCGCAACGTCCCTTCCTCTGCTCTGCGCTTGCTTGAGAAATAGGGGTTATAGGAAGGCTGTTTATTCCCGAACCCGGCAAATACTGGGAAATTCTCGCTAATCCCGTGTCGATTACATATTTTATCCCTGGAATGGTAAGAGAAGTCTCGGCAACATTAGTGGCTACGACTATTTTATTTCCTTTCACAGAATAGATTCGTCCCTGCTGGTTTGCAGGGAGTCTGGCAAAAAGAGGAAGGATGGTAGTATGCGGGTATTTTTTCCCTTTGAGTTTTTCACAGGTGTCCAGGATATCCCTTTCAGTGGGCATGAAGATGAGGATATCCCCGCGTGGCTTTTTAGCCCTGAGCCAATCAACCGAGAGCACAGCCAGCTCTATATAGTCTCCCTCTTCCCCATCTTTTCCGAAAAAATCAGGAAGGACATACTCGACCTCTACAGGATAGGTGCGACCCTGAATGTGGATAACCGGGGCTTTTTCAAAAGCATCAGAGAATTTTTCTGTATCAAGAGTGGCAGAGGCGATGATGAGCTTTAGGTCCTTCCTTTTCTTGAGGAGTGTTTTTATTAATCCCAAGAGAAAGTCAATATTAAGGCTTCGCTCATGGGCTTCATCGAGGATTATGGTATCGTATTCGTAGAGGTTAGGGTCTGTTTGTGTTTCCGCAAGGAGCATGCCATCAGTCATGACTTTGATGTAGATTTTTGGAGATGTCCTGTCCTGGAAACGAATTTTATAGCCCACAGAACGACCTAAAGGCTCACCAAGCTCTTCAGCTATTCGAGAGGCTATGCTAATAGCAGCTATTCTCCGTGGTTCAGTACAGGCAATCTTCCCCGAAATGCCGCGTCCTGCTCCGAGGCACATTTTGGGTAGCTGGGTGCTCTTGCCGCATCCTGTTTCTCCAGCGACGATGAGGACTCTGTTGGCACGAATAGCCTCAACAATTTCTTGACGTTTTTCTGCAATCGGTAGCTGCGGCATAAAATTGAGAGGCGGACGCTGATGGAGGCGAGCCCTTCTTTCCTTCAGAGATTCGGCGAGCCTTTTCTCCATAACAAGGAGCTCCTCGAGAACTTTAGTCCACATTCGAGAATTAGAGAAAGAGGTAGTGCGGAATGAAGGAGAGAATTTTTTTTGAAGGGAATTTAGGCTTTGGTTTAGGTATTCCTGATCGCGAAGCATTGCTTGGGGAAGGAGTGTCTTTATCCTGTGGAATGTTCGGGCTATTCTTTCACTCAGCTCCACTTAAAACTCTCCTGATTTTTATTTTACTCTGTAAGTTTCAATTGTCTCTTCATTGAGTTGAACGCCAAGTCCTGCTCCTTCTGGAAGATGAAGATACCCATCTTTGTCGATTTCCATCTTTTCTTTTGTTACTTCCCAGCGCAGGGGATTTTCTTCCATTGAGTATTCACAGATGAATGAAGTTTTGCGTGAAGCAAGGAAATGAAGCGAAGCCGCCAGGTTTATTCCCGTGGAATAAAAATGATTGACAATCCTTAAACCCCTATCTTCAGCCATGTCTGCTATTCTCATCGCTTCGGTAAACCCATTGCGGGCCAAATCTATTTGCGCAATATGGATTTGACCTATTTCGATGAGTTCCCTCCAAGAAAATCTTCCCGATTCTCCCTCGCCGGCTGCAATCGGAATGGGAGAGACTTGAGTGAGGATCCTGTAGCCGTCGAGGTTATCCTGGGCTAAGGGCTCCTCAAGCCAGGATATTTCATAAGGTTCAAATTGTTTAGAGCGCCGTATTGCGGTAACGGTATCCCAGCAGCAGCCTGCATCAATCATGAGCTCTGTTTCCTTACCGACACCTTGTCTTGCTCCTTCTACTAGCTCTAAGTCAAGTTTTTCCTGCTTTCCCATTGGTCCCCAGCCGAACTTCACTGCTCTAAATCCTTTCTCTACCATCTTTTTTCCTCTTTCTAGGGTCTCTTTTCCATCTTTCCCGAAAAGGATACTCGCATACGCCCTTATTTTTTTATGAAATGCTCCCCCTAGAAGCTTGTAGATGGGGACATTGTAGAATTTACCGGCTATGTCCCAGAGAGCAATGTCGACTCCAGCCATGGCATGGAGCACCAACCCTCGACGTCCATAATAATAGCTTGCCTGGTACATTTTTTCGTTAAGGACTCTTATATCCAGGGGATTTTCCCCTATGAGCAAGGGAGCAAGTCCTGAGACACCGGTGTAACTAATCGAAGCCTCGAGTGAAGCTTTTACTGCCGGTCCACAGGAATCCACTTCGCCTATACCAGTTATTCCCTCATCTGTATGAATCTTTATCACTAGGGCATTTTGAGCTCCTGAGTCAGGGGTAAGATAGGAATCAGGCAGACGAAGCTCGATTGCTTCTAATTTGGTTATTTTCATTTCGAGAACTCCATTTCCTCAATATCTTGCTTTTAAATTAAATCCTCTTTTTTCCTCCTCTATTTCTTTAAATTATCAGAAAAAAAGCAATTTAAATAAAGAGATAAAAATTTTTTTAAGATACCATACCTCCTTAAATAGAAGGCTCTTCTCCAAATTAGTTGCTGAAAATATGATAACTCATAGAGGAGAGAAGACTGATAACTTCTTCCTTTTGTTAGAGTTCGGTCAATTCAAAACGCTTAGGAGAGACTCCCTTCGTACCCGCTTTGATATTTTGAATCTGAGTTCCCCTCTTATTCCAATGAAATCTTATAGTTACGCGCCCAGATATTCTATTTTTTATCAACTAATCGGGAGATAATCTAAATTGAAAAATATAATATATTATTTCTATAGGAATAATATTATATTGCTATCGAAGATTTTTTTCCTTGAGGGAAATTTAAGAAAAAGGTTATCTCGCTCAATTCTGCCAAGGCTGAAAAAGGGGTTTATTCTTCCTCCTCAGGCCTAAATTCTGGCATATTCTAGTCCTCTATCCAATATATCTTTTTCGAGTACCTGAATCCTGGGTGTCATTACCTTACGAGCTTGCTTGTTGACATTTAAAGTCTCAAAGTATAATTTTGCCTTGGTATTTTGGAGTGAGAAGGGAGGAGGTCATGGAAATTAAGATAGTCAAGATTGAGAAACCTGAAGAGATGAACTTCATCCTTGGGCAATCACACTTCATCAAGACTGTGGAGGATATCCATGAGGCAATCGTAAACACAGCCCCGCACATGAAATTCGGTGTTGCTTTTTGCGAATCTTCAGGTGCTGCTCTCATACGTTGCTCTGGAAACGATGAGAGACTGGTGGAGATAGCGAAGAAAAATGCACTCAATCTCTCTGCTGGACACTGTTTTTTAATCTTTATGGAGAATGGATACCCCATAAACATTCTCAATGCCATAAAAAATGTTCCTGAAGTCTGCAGGATATTCTGTGCCACGGCCAATCCTGCGGAGGTAATAGTTGTTGAGACAGAGAGCGGAAGAGGGATTTTGGGGGTTGTGGATGGAGTAAAGAGCAAAGGAGTGGAGAAGGAAGAGGATATAAGGTGGAGGAAGGAGTTCTTGAGAAAAATTGGCTATAAACTTTAATCTCAGGCTCTGTTGTTTGCTTAAAGATATTCCTTACTTGTCTTATCCATGATTGCCCTTGAAAGAAAAATATAGAAATTTTTAAAGGTAGGAAGATGAAGAAAGGTTTAAAAAATTCCAAGGAAAGGTTTCCTGGTATTTTACTTGATCTGGGTAAAGTCACAACGTCCGAGAGCTTTTTGGTTTTTATTCTCCTCGTTTCTCTCCTTGCCCTTCAAGCCTCAGTCTCTGGAGAGGTAAAGATAAGAGGATTTTTACCTCATTCTCTTGGAAAACAGCTTGAGAGTGAGAGGATAATCCTTTCAATCCCCTCGGCTGAGAAATTCGACTCTCACTTAATAATTCTTACCGCCGAGCCCCATCAGGCCGGTTCCCCTCGTAACATGGAGCTTGCTGATTATGTGAAGGAGCGTTTTCTGGAATATGGACTTGAAGAGGTGCACTTCCACGATACTCCAGCCTTATTAAGTTATGGACGTTCTTTGTCAGTTGAAATTGTGGAGCCTTTGAGGAAGAAATTGAAACTTGCTGAAGCCTCCTACGCAGAGGATAAATACAGTTTTCTTTACGAGAATCAGAAAGTAATTTCCTACCATGCTTACGCACTTTCAGCTGATGTCAGCGGTCATGTGGTATATGCCAATGGAGGGAGCCCGGAGGATTTTGCCAAGCTCGAAGAAATGGGAGTTGACTTAAAGGGGAAAATAGTCATCATGCGCTATTCCATTGAGCCTTATAGCTACCGTGGCTATAAGGTTTATATGGCAGAGTCAAAGGGAGCTGCAGGAGCAATCATCTACTCTGACCCTCAAGACGATGGTTATGTGCGGGGAGAGACCTATCCCGAGGGTTCCTGGGGCCCTTTGAGTCACATCCAGTGGGGCTCAATCATCTATGACTGGTTTGGATTCGGTCTAACCCCATTCACTTTTCACTGGGAAAAGAAGGAGGATGGGACTTGGAAGGAAGGAGAAAAAAGAGATAGGCAGCTTCCTCGGATTCCTTCTATTCCCATGTCTGCAGAAGATGCCTCTGAAATTCTCTCCAGGCTGAGTGGTCCAGTAGTTCCTGAAGGTTGGCAGGGAGGGCTCCCTTTCACCTATCACATCGGGCCTGGTCCTGTGAAAATAAGGATGAGGGTCGAGAATGAAGAGAAAATTGCCACTATGAGGAATGTCATCGGGATGATAAAAGGAAGTCAAGAACCTGAAAAATTGGTCATCGCTGGAAATCACAGGGACGCCTGGATTTATGGTGCCTATGACCCGAGCAGTGGCACGGCAGCACTCTTGGAGACTGCAAGGGCTCTGGGAGAGGCTCAGAAGAGAGGATTTCGCCCTCGTCGCAGTATTATTCTCGCCAACTGGGATGCTGAAGAGGACCTTTTGGGAGGTTCAACGAGCTGGGCGAAGGATAACAGAACAAGGCTTCTCAAGGATGGGGTAGTTTATGTAAACCTCGATAGCTCTGCTTGCGGCCCTCAATTCGAAGGAGGCTCGACTCCAGCCCTTGCAGATTTTTTGAGGGAAGTAACGAAGTCTGTGCCTCATCCTCAAAAAGAAGGAATGAGTGTCTTTGATGTCTGGGCTTCATTATCCGAGGGTGGAAAACCAGAAGTGAGGACCATTGTGGGAGCAACAGACTATACGGCTTTTCAGGCCCATATCGGAATGAGTTGCATCGATATGACTATGAGGGGTCCCTATGGAGTTTATCATTCACAGTACGATAATTATTTCTGGATGAGTCGAATCGCTGACCCTGGCTTTCGCTACAACATAACCATGAGCAAAATACTGAGCCTCATCCTCTGGCGTCTAGCCAACGCTGATATTCTACCCTTTTGCTATTCTCAATATGCACTCGCAGTTAAAAACTATCTTGAGGAAATAGAGAATAAAGCCAGGAAAAAGAAGAAAGAGATTGAGCTTTCCTCGGCAAAAAGAGCAGCTCAGAATTGGTATGATGAAGCCCTGGCATTTGAAAGAAGACTTGAAGAGATTAATTCTTCAGGGAAGAGTCTTTCTCTTTCTTCGCAAAGTTCGATAAATGAGCTTCTCTTAGAGGTGGAAAGGGCTATGACAGAGGAAGAGGGGTTGAAAAGCAGACCATTTTTCAAGCACCTAATCTATGCCCCCCAACCGACATACAGGCCAGAAGTCTTGCCCAGAATATATGAGGCGATTGAAGCTGAGGAATGGGACCTGATTTCCCATTACCAGAGTCAGCTCGAAAAAGCCCTGAAGAAGGCGGCTGAGTTAATCAATAAGGCGAGGATGTTCCTTGATGAGGAGATAGAAAATGTAAAACCAAATCATTAACTCTTGAGAGAATGCTCTTAAGGAACGAGGTGATAATTGAGGAAAAAATTTAGTTGAGAAAAAGCTTGAGGCTCTTGTTACCTTGAGCAGGCTTAGTTTTGAGCTTTAAAAAATTTTGTCCTTTTTTATATTGCTTAATATCATATGAATTAATTTCTCAAGTTTAAGAGGAGGGACGGGGAGAGGAAACCCCCGCTTAACCTACTCCCTTTGTTCTTCAAAACGCCTTGGACAGTCCCTCCTCTTTTCTTCTCTTTAAATTTCTCCCCTTGGTTCGAAAGTGTCAATAGCCTTTCAGGGTAGTTGAGGCGAGGATTCTATTTACCCTTAAGGGTGAGGCTAATTTTCATCAAGAAAAATTACAAATTTTATTTGACTTGGTGTATTATTAATAAAACTTATGATTAGGAGAGAGAAGTGGAGCAGAGAGAAATAAAAGAATTTATTGATGACAAAGTCAGAGAGATTAAGGAAGCGGTGGGCTCTCATAAAGCCATAGTTGCTCTCTCTGGTGGAGTTGATAGTTCTACCTGCGCTTTACTTGCTCATCGAGCCATCGGAAATATGCTCAAGGCTATTTTTATTGAAGATGGTTTGATGAGAGAGGGGGAGGCAAAGAGAGTGTTAAAAACGTTTAGCAATTTAGGGATAAAAGTTGAAGTCATTGAAGCGCAAGATGAATTCTTCGAAACTCTTAAGGGAAAGTTTGACCCGGAGGAAAAGAGGAAGGCATTTCGGGATATTTTTTACAGAGTTTTAGGAAGAGAAGTCAAAAGAAGTGGAGCGAGCCATCTTATTCAGGGGACGATCAAGGCGGATATAATCGAGACTGAAAGAGGTGTGAAGACCCAGCATAACATTCTCGAACAGATAGGTATTGACCCAGAAAGATATGGTTTTTCTGTGGTGGAGCCCTTGAAAGATTTATTCAAACATGAAGTCAGGGAAGTCGCTCGTGAGCTCGGTCTTCCTCGAGAAGTATATCAACGAATGCCCTTCCCTGGTCCAGGCTTGGCAGCAAGAATCATAGGTGAGGTTACTCCAGATAGAGTCGATTTAGTCAGAAGGGCAACAAAGATTGTCGAGGATGTTTTGGGTCCGCTTTCCCCCTTCCAGGCATTTGCAGTGCTTCTCAATGACTTGGGAACAGGAATTGTCGAGGGGAAGAGAAGGCTGGGTAAGATTATCATTATCCGTTCGGTGGAAAGCAAAGATGCGATGACCGCTGAGCCTACCTGTGTTCCCTGGGAAATGCTGCTCTATCTGTCGAAAAGAATAACCACAGAGATTCCTGAAGTGGTGCGCGTCGCCTTTGAGATAACTTCCAAGCCTCCTTCGACAATAGAGTATGTTTAATATTCAGTCGAAAGAGGGAAGGAGAGGATTCAAGGAAAAGAAGGTTTTTAAAACCGTGGAGAAATTTGAAACAGAGGAAGGGAAAATGATGAAAGCTGTGGTAAAGTATGCAGAAGGCCCTGGAAACATTTGTCTCAAAGAGGTGCCTGAGCCCGAACCTGGAGCCGGCGAAGTGAAAATAAGAGTCGAAGCTGCGGGAATCTGTGGCTCTGACCTCCACATTTACAAATGGGACATAGGAATCCCCACCAGAGTCCCCTTCATTATAGGTCATGAATTCTCTGGGGTGATCGCAGAAGTGGGGAAAAATGTTAAGTGCTTCAAAGGGGGAGAACGAGTGACTGCTGAGAATTCGAGGCTGGTGTGTGGTCATTGTCAATATTGTATGACAGGCAATTATAACCTTTGTAAAGAGAGGAAAGCCACTGGCTACGCTTTTGATGGAGCCTTTGCTTCTTTCTGCGTTGTCCCTGAGGAACGAGTTCATCTTCTTCCCGATAATGTCGACTTCGTAACGGCTGCCTTGACAGACCCATCAGCCTGCGTTTATCATGCTGTCCAGGAACTAACCGGAATAGATGCAGGTGATGTTGTTCTCATTACTGGGCCGGGAGCTATGGGCCTTTTCTCTCTCCAATACGTAAAAGCCAATGGCGGGATTGCCATAGTCACGGGTCTTGAGAAGGATAGAAAGAGGCTAGAGCTAGCAAGAAGACTCGGAGCAGACTTTATCATAGATGTTACCCAAGAGAGCCTGAAGGAATTAGTTGATGAGATTACGGGTGGCGAAGGTGTGGATGTTGCCTTAGAATGCTCGGGCGCAGAAGAAGCGGCGAGAGACTGCCTGGAACTTTTGCGCAGGCAAGGTAAGTACACCCAAATTGGAATTTTTGGACACCCCATAACCTTTGACCTTGATAAAGTCCTCTATAAGGAGATAAAGCTAATAGGCTCTTTCAGTCAAAAATTCACAGCCTGGAAGGCAGCTCTAAAACTCTTTTCCCAAGGGAAAATACTCGCCCTGCCCCTTGTGACTGACATTCTTCCTCTTGAAGAATGGGAGAAGGGATTCCAAAGGTCTTTTGAGGGAGAAGCCATTAAAGTCGTGTTCAAGCCTTGAGTATGAAGTGCATAAATTAACTTTTCTCGAGGAGAATATAAGATGGAATTAGAAAGGACGATTTTCACTATAGACACTCATACTGAAGGTGGACCCACAAGAATCATCATCTCCGGGATTCCATCTCTCCAAGGAAAAACAATGGCAGAAAAAATGGAGTTTTTTAGAAAAAATCATGATGAGCTTCGTAAATTTCTGGTTTTTGAACCGAGAGGGCATCAAGGAATGTTCGCGGCTGTGCTCACAGAGCCAGTAAATCCTAAGGCAGACATAGGAGCTTTTTTCCTCACTCATTCTGGGTATCTCGGCATGTGTGTCCACAGTGCTATAGGGGTGGCAACTGCTTATCTTGAAACAGGGATGCGGTCTTCAAAAAAAGGATCGAAGGCGGTGAAGATTGACACTCCTCTGGGTCTAATTACCCTTGAGCCAGAGGAAAATGAGGGGAGGCTTCGTTCTTTAACCCTAAAGACAAATCCAGCTTTTGTCTATAAAGATGAGGTTTTGATTGATATTGGTAAACCCTTAAAAGTAAGTATCGTCTTTTCCTCAGTTTTTTTTCTTCTTCTGGATGTCAGCCAGCTTGGCCTCAGTGTGGAAAGAAAGAATCTTCCTGAATTACAAAAGGTTGGAGTAAGCTTGCTTGAAGCGGCTAACAAAAGCCTTTCAATTTCTCATCCCCAGGACCCTTGGATAGGGTCGATAGAGCTGGCAATGATTTATGAAGATTTGGGGCCATATCGTACCAGAAATGTTGTGGTCTCAAGAGCAGGAAGCGTCGACCGTTCCCCATGCGGGGCAGGTACTGGCGCCAAGATGACCTATCTCTTCGCCAGAGGGAAATTGAAACTTGATGAAGAATATGTAAGTCAAGGCGTCTTCGAGACAAGCTTCAGAGGAAAATTAGTAGAATCTCTGATGGTGGGACCTTATCAAGGTGCAATCCCTCAAATCACGGGAGCTGCCTATATAACTGGTTTTCATCAATTTGTTCTGGATAAGAATGATCCCCTAAGAACAGGAATTTGAGAGAGAGCAGAAACTCCCTAAGAAATATGGAAGCAAGAGAGAAAAAAATTCGTGACATCACCTTTTTGGGTATTATTATCAACATTTTTCTTGTGGGATTAAAAATAATTACCGGCTTACTCGTAAGGTCCACAGCACTCATAGCTGACGGGATACATTCCTTCTCAGACCTTGCTACAGACATAATAGTGCTGGCGGGAGCACGTGTTTCGCACAGGCCGCCAGATGAGACTCATCCCTACGGGCATAAGAAGTTTGAAACGATAGCTTCCCAATTAATAGCCTTTGCTTTGATTGGAGTGAGTTTCGGGTTAATTTTCTCGGCAGGAATTTCTATTTACAGGGGTAAAGTCTCTTATCCAGGCTTTTTTATGCTCGTTGTCGCCCTCATCTCAGTCATCTTGAAAGAAATCCTTTTTTTCAAGACAAGAAGAATTTCGAGACAAATCCAAAGCGCCTCACTCTATGCTAATGCCTGGCACCATCGTTCAGATTCATTTTCTTCGATTGCTGTTTTAATTGGAGGAGTTGCGAGTCTTCTTGGCTGGGGACATGCTGACCATATGGCAACCATTGTGGTCGGGTTGATGGTGATGGGAGTGGGAGGAAAGATTTTTTATGAAACCCTTATCGAACTCACTGAACATTCCGCCGATAGAGAATCGATAGAGATTATAGAGAGAGTCTTAGCTGAGGAAATTGGGGTTTCAAACTGGCATGCTTTGCGCACTCGAAAACTCGGGGGCGAACTTTTTGTTGACGTTCATGTCCTCGTGGAACCAACTCTATCTGTTCTAAAGAGCCATAAAATATCGGTGACGATAGAAGAGAAAATTAGGAAAAGATTGAAAAGGCCAGTGAATATTCTAATTCATATTGAGCCTGCTTAAAGGAAGAAGAAGACCTAAAAAAAATTCAAGATCTCAATATTTAAGGATTTTTCCCTGATGCTTTAAAAAAATTAAAATTCTTAAGCCTCGATTAGGGTAATTTTAAAACTGGGATTGAAAATTTGATATGAAAGAGATAGATTGATTACATAGAATCTGGAGACAATGACATTAATTGGTAAATGAAATATCTTGACCTGAATGAGTCAGGGGGTATGCTGGGTCAGATACATCAGTGACACTTTGAGGTAAGACAAGTGTCATTATGTATCTACATCAAACTCGGGTATTCAGGGTGATCATTCCTGGTTCAGAGTTTAGTCGCTCTCTTTTGTGCCCGGGGACAATCACTAATGGGGGGCGGCCAGGAGGCTGAATATGCGCAAGAAATTTCCTTTTCCGATCAAGGCCATCTTGATGGAGGGTGGCTCAGGGTTCAAGGCTTAGTTTAAAGAGGCTTACTTGATGAAGCAGATCATTCTTTTTGAGCTTCCCTCTGAACTATCCTGAACTGAATGGACGAGCAGAGAGGGCGAACAGAAGGCATAGGGAGGAGTTCTACGAAGTCTATGAGGTAGAATTAAACGACGAAGAACATAACCGA
>CAYSCS010000095.1:0-5014 GCA_964429695.1 uncultured Eubacteriales bacterium | reverse complement strand
AATTAGATATGGAGGAGCCACCTCTGATTTTAGGGGGATGAAGCCTAGTGACAATAGGTTTTACCAGGAAAACGCATCTAATTTAAATAATATCAATGGGTTATAACCTATTTTTATCCCTAGGTACTGTCAAACTCAGGTTTAAAGTTAATGTAGTATTGACACTTTTCTCTTTGAAATCTTATATTAAAAGATAAATTATTAATCAAGATTCATTGGGTTTTATTGTGGGTAAATAAGAGCTAACTTCAGGAACTTAAGAATCTGTTCGTCTTCGTCGAGTTTATCCTTGAAGAGACTGAGTGAATGAATATCAAGAAGATAAGAGACACACATTGCCATTCTTTTTTTAAAACCCCCCCTATAAAGCCTATCTATAAGCTTCCCACCCTCCTGAATTCTCAAGCTTTATCTACACACCATCCACAGAATCCTTGATGAGATTAAGCCAAAATGAGTCGATTAAATCGAAATTAAATAGATTTAAATGCAGGGATGATTAAATTAATTGTTCTAAATACGATGAAGCTAAGGAAAATCGATGATAAAAATGAGTTGACTTTGTTTAATTTTAAGAACTTTTTTAATTTAATAAGCAATGATTTAAAGGAGGTGAAATGAGGCTCTCGGGAAAAATTATGCTTTTTGTTTTTTTCATTTGTTTTCTTTCTCAGATTGACTCTGCGGGATGGGGTGAAAAGAAAAAGGAGGATGAAGAGAAAGTTAAAATTGCGATTATAGCTGGAAGCTTGATAGATGGCCAAGGTTTTGCAACCTTAAAAAATTCAATAATTTTAATAAATGGAGAGAGAATCGAAGCGGTTGGGAAAGATCTTTCAATCCCTCCTGGCACAAAAACTATTAACCTCACTGAGGCCACTGTCCTTCCTGGTTTGATTGATTGTCATACCCATATAGTGTCTCAATTCGAAAACTATTTAGAGGATCTCTTTCGTAGGAGTCCAATCGACATCGCTGTTTCTGCACATATCTATGCACAGAGGACGTTGGAAGCAGGATTCACTACAGTAAGAGACCTCATAGCCCCAGAATTTATCGATGTTGCCCTTCGTAAAGCGATAGATTCGGGGAAGGTAGTAGGGCCGAGAATGCAGGTGGCCACACTGGGAGTCGGAGCAACCGGAGGTCACGGAGACATCATTGGTTTTTCACCCTATCTTCAATTCAACCAGTTTAAAGGAATTGCTGATGGAGTGGATGAAATAAGAAGGCTTATTCGCTTTGAGGTAAAAAATGGAGCCGACATAATCAAGATGATTGCCACAGCTGGTGTTCTCTCTGAAGAAGAATCAGTAGGAGCCCCCCAATTTTCATTTGAAGAAATGAAGGCTATCGTTGAGGAGGCGGGAAGGTGGGGCAAAAGAGTTGCCGCTCATGCTCATGGGACAGAAGGAATTAAAATGGCCGTTCGGGCGGGAGTTACTTCTATTGAACACGGGAGCCTAATTGATGAGGAAGGAATTCGCTTGATGAAGGAAAAAGGAACCTTCCTTGTTGCGGATATCTATAACCACGAATACATCGTTTCTGTATTTAGAAAACTAGGATTTCCGGAGAGACTGATTGAGAAAGAAAATTCAATTGGAGAGCTCCAAAGAGAAAACTTCAGGCGTGCAGCACGCGCAGGTGTTAAATTAGCCTTTGGAACAGATGCTGGGGTCTATCCCCATGGCTGGAATGCCCGACAGTTTGCTTTTATGGTTCGCTTTGGCCTTACTCCGATGGAAGCAATCAAGACGGCTACTACAAATGCGGCAGAGCTTCTTGGATGGTCTGATAGGGTGGGGAAAATAGCCCCTGGATTCTATGCAGATATAATCGCTGTCTCCGGTGATCCACTCCAGGATATCAAAGAGCTCGAGAAAGTCAAATTCGTGATGAAAGGCGGTGTTATCTATAAAAACGAATTTATACCCTGATTTTTCTATTTTCTTGGCCGGAATCCTTCACCAAGAACTTCATGGACATTGTTGATAATTACAAAGGATTGGGGGTCAATTTTCTTTATAATTTTAAGGGCCGTCCCAATTTCCTTTCTGGTAAGAACCGTATAGAGAATTTCCTTACTTTGATTTGTGTAGAGCCCTCTTCCCTTAAAGGCTGTTGCCCCGCGGCTAAGCTCGTTCATAATCTGTTCTGCAATTTCCTTATGCTTTTCCGAAATGATGAAGGCAGAACGCGCATAATCAAACCCATCGAGAATGATGTCGATTATCCTGCTTGAAATAAAAAGTAGAAAGAAGGCATAGAGAGTGAGAGAAAGAGCGGGCCTTGAACCAGAGAGATTTTTTAGGTGAATAACAATCCCTGCCAAACTGATGACAAAGAAATCTATAACCATAAAAGCTATGCCCGGTTTCATTCCCCATCTTTTTTGAGCCACAGCGGCGAATATATCTGAACCTGCGCTTGAACCTCGGAATTTGAAGATTATACCCAATCCTACGCCTGTCAATACTCCTCCAATCAAGATAAGAAACAGGAAATCATTCTGCTGAAGATTCACGATTGAGGGAAGTTTATGGAGCTGGATAATTCTCAATCCTGGAATTTCGCCACGGAAAAAATCGATAAAGATAGAGAGGGTCGTGAACCCCACGAAGGTGCGAGCACCAAACTGCCCTCCGAGCTCTATTATCCCCCAGATATAGAGAGGGATGTTCAGGACCCACATGAGAAGGCCAACTGGTATTTTATTTTTTGAAAGATAATGAATAGAAAGAGAGAGACCGCTTACGCCTCCAGGAACTACCTTGGCGTCGACAAGGAATACGCCAATTCCAAGAGCCATGACCAGGGAACCAAGAATAATAAAAATATAATCTTGATTGATTATCCTTAACTTAAGATAGAGGGGCTTAATTTTGGGAATTCTCATGGCTTCTCCTCTCTGAGCAAGAATTTCTTCCTCAATTTAATTTGGAGTTAATTAAAAATGATGAATTATATTCACTTATGAATTCGATATATTATATTATTTGACAAAGGAATAGGGGACAAATTAAGAAATTTGGGCGCCCTGAATTGAGCTTTCTCTTTTCGAGTGAGTAAAATTTTTTAATTAAAGCCGAAAATTAGGTGACGAACTTCCTCCTTTCCAAACGAAAAAAAATTAGGATATGAAATTCTATCTTTCTGAAGCAGAAAAATTAGAATTTCTATCTTTCAAATAGCGGAGTAACTTCTGCCTTTTCAAAGGCATTTATGTCAAGGAATCCATGGCCAGACAAGTTAAAAAGGATCATCCTCTCCTCTTTTTTTTCTTTGGCTTTGAGTGCTTCTTCCACCACGGCTGCAACAGCATGGGAAGTCTCTGGAGCAAGAAGGATACCTTCTGCTTTTAAGAAGATTCGAGCTGCCTCAAATACTTTTTTCTGGGAATAGGCTCTTGGCTCTATGAGACCCTTTTCAACAAGATGGCTTACTAGGGGTGCCATTCCATGGTAACGGAGTCCACCGGCATGAATGGGCGGAGGAACAAAGTCCATTCCCAGAGTATGCATGTAGAGAAGTGGGGTTAGGCCTGCACTATCGCCATGGTCATATTTTAATTCACCTCTGGTAAGGGATGGGCAGGCTTCACTCTCTACGGCAATAAAATGAGCCTTACTTTCTCCCTTCAGTCTTTTTCCTAAAAATGGAAAAGAAAGGCCTGCAAAATTAGAGCCACCGCCTACGCAGCCTATGATAAGGTCAGGCTCTACTCCCATTTCTTCAAGCTGTTTTTCAGCTTCAAGCCCGATTACCGTCTGGTGCAACAGCACACAGTCGAGAACAGAGCCTAGGGAATATTTCACATTCGGGTTTTTTGCGGCTATTTCTACTGCTTCAGAGATAGCAATGCCTAAACTCCCGGGGTGGTCTGGGTCTATTTGGGTGAATCGCTTGCCCGCTGTGGTGAGGTTACTCGGGCTTTCAGCCACAGAAGCGCCAAAAAGCTCCATCAAAATTCTTCTTCCTGGTTTTTGTCTGAAGCTCACTCTCACCATGAAAACAAGGACATTTAGACCAAAGATTGAACCTGCATGGGCAAGGGCAGATCCCCATTGACCTGCTCCAGTCTCCGTGGTCAGGGTTTCCACATTCTCATTTGAGGCAATGTAAGCTTGCATGATGGCTGTGTTACTTTTATGGCTGCCCGTAGGTCCTGCGCCTTCAAATTTGTAAAATATGTGGGCAGGGGTATCAAGGGCCTTTCTCAGACCTGAGGCATGAACAAGAGGAGTTGGCCTATAAATTGTGTATGCCTCTTGAACTTCCTTTGGGATGGGAATAAATCTTTCTTGGGAAATTTCTTGGGAAATAAAGCCACGGGGAAAGATTGGTTCTAGGTCTTCAGGTTTTAGGGGCTTTTTTGTTTCCGGATGTAAAGGGGGTTTAGGGAGATCATTCAGATCTGCCTTAAGGTTGTAAAAGTTTTGGGGAAGATAATCCATACTTCTTGATGAAAAGCGTTTCATTTTTTCCCTCCTTAATGATTGAATTTTATCCTTGGTTAGAGCTAATTAATCGTTAACTCGTGAGAATTTAATTTTAAGAATGAAAAAAAGATAGAGATGTTTATTCCAGGGCGGGGAAACCCGCCCACCAGAAGGAGGGAAAAAGATGCAATAGGGGATTAATGAATCTTATCTTGCATCTTTGCATGACACAATTATAGAAAATACGTTTATTTTGTCAACAACTTTATCAATATTTTGCTGGCAAGAAATTAAAAGCAAACTATTTACCAAATTGGAGTCATTATTTTTACTTTTTTGGAAATTGATGAGCTTATCCTTTTCCCCTGATAATATTTCCACTAGGCCAATTTCTTTATTGAGATTAATATGCTGCTGGATAGCATTTCTAATGTGCTGGGTCAGATACATTAGTGACACATTAGGGTAAAATAGGTGTTGCTATGTATCCACATCAAGCTCGAGTTTACGGGGACATCATCCCCGGTTCAGAGTTCATTCGGTCTCTTGTCCGCCAGGGGACAATTACTAAG
>CAYSCS010000094.1:0-8309 GCA_964429695.1 uncultured Eubacteriales bacterium | reverse complement strand
ATCTTTCCCAAAGCAAATCATCTTTATCAAGAAGCCGTTACCGGAAGCCCATCCGAATACACCAAGTTACCTAAAGAATTTGTGCCTGGGTTCCTTGAATTCATGTCTGACTGGATTCTTGAGCAGGTAGAAGATTAAGGGTTCTTCTCCTTATGTTCTATTTTTTTAATTTTAACGCTTAGCTTTACCATCTTAACCTTTCTAAATTCTCCTCCATTGTCAGCATGACATTTAAAAATTAATCATCCCCTTATTGATTTGAAGAGTCATTGATTTTTTTCTTAGGTATAAGAAATCCTAACCTCAACTGAAGGAAAATGAAAATAAAAAATAATGGTTCAATTCCCTGTTAATTGATGAAAACGTTGATTCTCATAGAGATAAATGAAAGATATCATTGAGGTAAACAGAGGTAAACATTAGATTAAGAGCCGTGCCATTAGCTAAAAAATGAAAAATGGACTTTTTTATTCTTTTATTAATCTGGTTCATCTCTAGATTAATTGGTAAAAATGTTAATCTTCGCACGAGTAATTAAAAGATATAATTGAGGAAACTGTAAGAGTAAGAGCTACGCGATATAAACTGGAGAATGAAAACCAGACTCTTTTGCACTCTTCTTAATCTTAACCCTCAAAATTAAAAGAATATATTTATTTCTTTTCTTTATCCCTCATGAGTTTTCGATAACTAATTTGGAAAAGAGCCAGAATGAAAACTTAATTGGTAATGAAAACTCCCCACGCTAAAGCCCGGGATTTCAGCCCTGTGGCATACTCTGACCATGGGTTGCCTCGCTGCTGGCAGATATACTTCTTTACTACTTCTTCCTCTACTTTGCCTACCCTCTCGGCAAAATACCCATCCGTCCAAAAGCTCTCGCCCATAAGAACTCTTCCATCTCCGGAAATTCTTTCCTCAGCACCCGACTCATGCCACCCTTGAATATCCTCACCACCTCGGCCACACTGATATGCGGTGTCAACTCTAACATAAGATGAACATGATCACTTTGTCTGCTAATCTCAATAATCCACTACCCGTTCATTTTATACGCCTCGGAGATGAGCCTTTTGAGCCGGATGTCTATTTTGCCTTGGATCACCCGTCTTCAATATTTTGGAAACCATACCAGATGATATTGCAGACTGTGCTAGGAAATCCTCTGCCATATCTGACTATAGCCAGATTATGCCGAATTTTCCTCCACTTCGCCCCCCAGAGCTGGCTCCGTTCCGGGTGCCATTCATCCCAGGCTAAAGCCTGAGGTTTACTTATTTTCTATTAAATATCTTTAATTTTTGCTCACATCAAAAGAAATCAATTTAGGATGATATTAGGTTTTGCAAAAATATTCTTCCTCTTTATTCCTAAAATCACTTAAATTTCAAATCAAACCCGAACTCAAATCTTCTTCTTGGATTGGGTATATCCTTCCTGTCCCAGTAGAGCTGGTTGGTAAAGTTGTAGATGTCGAGAAGGAGGTCAAGGTATATTGCTTCTGTTATTTTAAAACCTTTAGATAATCTCAAGTCAAACATCCAGACCTTATCTCTCGGTTCAAAAAGCATCATCAGAAAATCACCTTCATTCCACCATATCCACCTGCCCCTTAGGTTAGCCATAAAATTCCATCTTGCATTCTTGTATTTTAGGCCTGATTTATAGGTTCGAGTAGGTATCCACTCAATAATTTCACCCTCACTAATGTTCTCGTGCTTGTTGTAGTTAGTGCCTAAATATGCAGTGAGCCCAAAGGGAATCATGACACCGATTTCAGCCTCGTATCCTTTTCGGTCAAATTCAGTGGCATTTCCCCAAGTGAACCTTCCCGGAGTCGAATGAGGGACTCTGATGATACCATCTGTCATTTTGTGTTTATAGCCTGAGAGCTTTATCCACAAATATTCAAGTTCCTGGGATTCAAACCCAGCACTGAAGGCCCACGCTCTTTCAGGCTTTAGATCTGGATTAGGAAGAATTTGATCCACGTAAGATTCGCCCAGTGTATACCAGAGGTCTGGAACTTTAAAAGTCCTGGCTACATTGAGCCTCAAGATTGTTGATTTCAAGAAATTGATGTTAAACCCCACAGAAGGACTCAATTGACTTCCGAAAGAACTATCATAGTCATAACGTGCTCCTGCATGAAATCCCATGGGACCGAGTCGATATTCGGCGTTTATAAATGGCGCAATGCTATCCACATAGATTATGGGTTGGTCAGGAATCCAGCTCGTGAAATCTGCCTTAATTCTATAATAATCGACGCCACTTACGAGAGAAAATTCAGTGCTCGGGTTATAAGATCCTTTGAAAGTAAAACCAACTTTTTGGTCCATGAAGGAGTTAGTTTCTGATGTTCCCGTAGGTCCATTGATAAGCCCACCTTCAAGCCAAATCCTTGTGAATTCGCCTTCCATCCGGTTGAATTTCAGCTGAGCTTCGAGGTTAAATGAAGGAGCAAGGTTTGAGGAGATCTTCAAATAACCAGCCTGAGTTGATGACCAAGCATCATCATTGTAATTCCAGTAATAAGGGAACCCCCAGGCTTCAAAAAGATCAGTCTTCAAAAACATATGGTCAGTAACTTTGATTTTGTTGTAGGAATAAAAAATATCAAGATAGGTGGAATCACTTAGATCATAACCAATTTTGGCGAAGGTATTAAAATTGCGCTCTGTGTTATTGTCTGTGAATAAATCGTGGACATCTCTCTTTATGCCAAACATATATCCAAGTTTCTGGTAGTTGCCAATAATGCTACCTGAATATCTCTGAATATTTCCAGATTGAGGAATGGCGCTTGCGTCTCCAAAATCCATCTCTTTAAAGGTTGAAAATATTCCTTTTAGAGAAATTATTGGTCGCTTTAAGTCCCTAGGTCTCTTAGTCACCACATTTATAATTCCCCCCATATTCGCACCCCAGACGGATGAAGTACCTCCCTTTATTATCTCAACCTGGTCCATCATTTCTTGGGGATAAGCATTGAGCATGCTCCAGTTAGTAACGACTGCAGTAACATCCACACCATCAACCATTTTTTTTATGTAGACATCGTCATAGCCATTGATGGACATGAAAGTCCCTACGGTTGTTATTCCACTCCCAGTCTCAACATCAACTCCCGTAATGTTATTCAGAGCCTGGAGAACGTTTGCCACCGGTGTGCCTTCAAGCTCTGTGGTTGTCAAGACCTCAATGTTATGAGGAACTTTCTGCAGACTTTCTATTTCTCGACGAGCAGTAACTGTCATTTCGTGAGCAAACCCCATCCTCAATTCCACATTCAATTCAGTTGTCTCATTTTTAGTTACAGTAATTCCTTTAGCAGTAAAACTTATATAGCCAGAAAGCTCGAAAAGGATATTGTAAGTTCCTGCCGGCAGACTTGGAAGATAATAATTACCTTCAGCGTCGGTTGTGGTGTAAAACTTTTTGCCTAAAATCGAGACTCGAACTGTGGGCAAAGGAAATTTCTCGTTTGCATCGATGACTCTTCCCTGGATAGCACCAAAATCTTGAGAGAAGAGTATAGGTGAAAAAACAAGAAGGAAAAATAATATGGAGCTTAGTGTATAAATTTTATTAATTCTCATCTTCGCCTCCAGACTAAATCCTCTCTTCTATAAGTAACGAAAGTATTTCTCTTATTGTACCAATTTTTATGCCCCTTGAGCTGATAACGGCATCTATATTTCAGCCAAAGTTCCTTTCTTTATCAAGATCATTAAAAAGATGAAATTTCCCCCTTTTCGAGTTAGAATTTCTTCTCATCAAGAAATGAATATACTATAAAAAGGAGAATTTAGAATGAAAAACAAAAGCTCTAAACTTTACGTTTTAATTTTCTTAACTTTTGGTTTTTTCGACCCTACCTCTTTTCGCGAACAAAAGCCCTCTCCCTGGCCTTTCTCTTGAAAAAATTAAGAGCATCATTCATGAAGCATAAGGTGAAAGGGCGCTTAATCACATTCACCACATTACTCTCTACCACTGCTGGATGGTTTTAGATGGATATCATGAAGCTGCTCTTTATATCTTGAAAAAAGCGAAAGAAATTGGCCTTGAGGATGTGAGGATAATAAAATTCCTGTCTGATGGAAAATATATAATATATTATTCAAAGAAAAGAAGTCGCCCGAAATGGACGCTTAGGAAAGCAGTACTAAACCTCGTTTCGCCTGTAAAAAAGAGGCTCGTCTCTTGGGAAGAAAACCCCATCACCTTAGCCACTAATAGCCTCTCTGTAGATATAGAAGCAGAGCTTGTGGATGTGGCAGAAGGAGTCCATGCTTCAGACTATGAAGGAAAGGATGTAAGAGGGAAGCTTGTTCTAGCTTCATCTCCACAAGGGAAAGGAAGAATAGAACTTGTCCATAAGCTTGCCGTTCTCGAAAGAGGAGCTTGCGGGGTTGTTTCCTACCGAAGTTATTTTCTTGTTGACTTCCCTGAACTCATCACTTGGGACCACATCTGGACTCTTGAATTAAATAATAATCTATCCACCTTTGGATTTTGCACTTCGAAGAGAACTGGATGGGAATTAAGGCGTTTGCTTCAGAGTGGAGAAAAGGTGAATCTTCAGGCTAAAGTCGATGCTGAGCTTTCTTGTGGTGAGTATGAAATTGTGACTGGAGTCATAAGCGGGAAAAATCTTGAGGATAAAGAAATCTGGTTTACGGCGCACCTCGACCACTGCCTTCTTTCAGCAAATGATAATGCAAGCGGAAGCCCTGCGATTCTCGAGACAGCCCAGACGCTCCTTGAGTCAATCAGGAAAGGAATTCTCAAGAAACCAGAAATAACTCTTCGTTTCATTTGGGTTCCTGAAATAGATGGGACTTATGCCTATGTATCAAAACATCCCGAGGAGACAGGAAAAGTGGCCATGATGATTAACATGGACATGGTTGGGGAAAATCAGATGCTCTGCGGCTCAGTTTTCAATGTAGAAAAAACGCCTGAGTCCACTCCTTCATTTCTTAATGACCTTCTTGAGACGGCTCTGAATTTCATGCTTTCTCATAATATCCAGATAGATATGCAGCTTAAAGACCCTCTTGCTGTTTTTTCACCTACGGGCACAAGAGAATCCTGGTCCGCAAAAATTGTGCCTTTTAGTGGAGGAAGTGACCACATCGTCTTCATGGGTGGGGTGATAAATGTTCCTGCAGCTCAATTTGGAAGCTGGCCGGATTATTTTTATCATTCGAGCGGAGATACTCCAGACAAATGTGACCCAACTCAGCTTAAGAGAGCTGTAGTCCTCGGTGCCTTGATTGCCTCCTCAATCATGAGCATCAATTCTAACTCGGGTGTAGAGCTTGTTAACCTTATGTTTCCCAATTGTTTGAGACGATTGGATGAGGCTTTAGGTCGAGCTATGGAATTGATTCACTCGAGTGACCTTTCTCAAAAAAGCTTTAAGGAAGCTATGAATGTTCTTGAATGGAGTATTATAAGAGAAAAAGAAGCGCTTCTTTCAGTCTCTATGCTACTCCCAGATGCAGATGAGGTTAAAAGGTTAATTTATCGATACAATGAAAAGATCTCTGAATATTCTCATTCTCTGAGAAAAATAATTGATGATTATTATCTTAATCTCTGCCAGAAACAAGGGAAAAAAGTCGCTTCACTTAAATCCACAGAAGAAGAAAATTTAGCAAAAAAACTCATCCCTTTGAGAAATCCTGCTTACCCCGGGCCTGTAGACCAAGACTACATAAATGGAAAAATAGAGGAAGAAGAACTAAAGGTCTTAACTCGACTCACAAAACTTCAACTCTTTGAAATAGGTGCATTCATTGATGGAAAGAAAAGCATACTCGATATCCGAAATGTAGTAAGTGCAGAATGTGGTTTTTTAAAACTTTCTGATGTGCTTTCCTACCTTAATCTGCTCAAAGAAATAGGGTTAATCACCTATAAATGATTCTTCTTAAAAGGAATAAATAAGCTAAAAGAAGGAGCAAAAATGGAGAAAACAAAGAGTATTCTTAATCTTGGATTCTTTGGTAGCATCCTAATTTTAATCATTTCTGGCCAAAGCCTCATCTCCGCTGAACAACGACTGCTACCTAAAATAATAATCGACTGCCTGATAAACGAGATTTCTGGGGAAGAAGCCCTTAAAACAGTCGTTAATCTTTCAGGTTCTCCTCGAATAAGAAGAGAGGATGAATTTAAAGGAACATTCTATGAAGCAGAGTATATTCTTGAAAACTCCAGAAAATATGGGTTAAGAGATACTCAAATCGAGTATTTCCCTTGGAAGTATCCGTGCTGGCAGCCAATAGAAGGCGAATTATGGCTTGTAGAACCAAAAAGGCAGAAAATAACAGGTCTTGATATGGTTCAGCTCTGTTTAATAGAGAACAGCAAGGATACCGACATTACGGCAGAGCTTATCGATGTGGGAGAAGGAACCGCACCTTCAGATTATGTAGGTAAAGATGTAAAGGGTAAAATTGTCCTTTCTGAAGGCTTCGAACACGAAGTTAATACTCTTGCAGTTCACGAAAGAGGCGCTTTGGGAATCATTAGTTACCGTTCCTTCTATCCTGATGAATATCCTGATATGGTGAGCTGGAGCGCATTCCTCCAGCCCCTATATGAAACTTCTGAAAAGTTTACCTTCGGATTCATGATATCCCCACGTCAGGGAAATTATCTAAAGAGGCTTCTCAAGAAGAATGAAAGAGTTGTGGTAAGAGCTCATGTAAGGAGTTACACTCATCCAGGAAAACTGGATGTCATAAACTCGGTTATAAAAGGGAGAGATTCAAACGGTGAAGAGATAATGCTCATGGCACATCTTTTTGAGTATTACTACAAGCAGGGTACAAACGACAATGCAAGTGGAAGCGCTGTAATACTTGAAGTAGCAAGAGTTCTCACAAAATTGATTGAAAGCGGTGAAATTCCTCGACCTAAAAGAAACATAAGATTTTTTTGGGAACCCGAAGGATGGGGAAGCTACGCCTGGCTTCGAAAATACCCAGATGCATCTTCAAAAATAAAGGCTGTAATAGATATGGACATGGTCGGCGAAAGCCATCTAAAATGCGGGTCTGTATTTCAGGTACTGCTTACTCCTGATTCTCTCCCTCACTTCTTTAAGGATGTGGTTACGCATTTCACGGAATTTATCGCTCAAAGAAGTGGTCTAGGAGAAAGAATAGCAATGCAATCTTCTTCAGAAATAATAGCTAGCATTACAGGATCAAGAACTCCATTCTACAACAAGATAAATTATTTCAATCCTAGGCTTTTCAATGAAAGTTGGCTCTCTGTGCCTCATATTCTTTTCCATGCCGCTCCTGACCCCTTCTATCACTCAAGCGAGGATCTTCCTGATAAATGTGACCCTACTCAACTTAAGAGAGCAGCTTTGCTCGGTGCGGCTTCGGCTCTTTATATGGCTAATCTAGAAAAAGAAGATGTGCCCAAACTGGTATCTCTTGTTCTTTCATCGAGCAACGAAAGATTGGCGAAAGAAAGAAAAAAGGCCCTTTTTTTGCTCTCAGAAAGCGAAGAAAAAGAAATTCACCAAGCATACAAAGAAGCATTAAACATTCTCCACAAGGCACATTCTCGGGAGAAGAGAACTCTTCTTTCGATTGCAACGTATCTCAACCTATCTCATGAAGAAGAAAAAAGACTAGATAATCTGTTATCGGAGATAGATTTTTCCTTCATAGAAAAATATTATGCATATCTATTAAATCTCCACCAGCAAACGAAAAAAACCATTGAGGTTTCAGAAGAAGAAAAAAGACTTGGTCGCTTAATTCCTCGACGTATTCTTGGGATTGAATATTCTGCAGATTATTTCTACCTTGAACGCACTCTTAAGGATCAAAAAATAAAGAACAAATTAAACATTTTTCAAGGAGGATACCTTATTCCCTGGGAATGTCTGAATCTAGTGGATGGAAAGAGGAGCATTACAGAAATTCGTAACGCTTTAAGCGCCGAATTCAGTCCTACCACTATCACCCTGAAAATGGTTGAGGAATATCTTTTCACTCTAGAGAAAGCAGGGGTAATTGAGATTAATGAGATTCTTTGAAATTTATTTTACTTCATGACACTGAATAAAATATTTTAGCTTCATCACAATAATGAGTACCTGAGTTGAGATAAAGAGGGTATCAGAATAAGTCCCTCTTGATTCCAAAAAATCAAGAAAAAGAAGAACTCAAGAGCCATCGAACGATACTGGATCATGCTGTTAGAATTAGAGGCTACCAACATCTTCAGACTCAACTCAAAGAAGGCCCCATCTATTTTCATCTGCTTCG
>CAYSCS010000093.1:0-4451 GCA_964429695.1 uncultured Eubacteriales bacterium | reverse complement strand
TTCCCTCTTTCCACATCCCAAGGTTCCTCAAGACCCAAAACATACTGCTAAAGCTCTGTATCTTGCATGACTCCGATCCTTTCGGAGTCATTTTATATCCCCCCAGAACCACAGAAAAGTCGGCTGAACCAAAATTTTTTAAAGGTACCTTTATTGTCTTTGCCCCTGAAAGAAATCCAACTCCATCCCTGCCTCCGACCTTTCTTCCCTGCTTCTGCCAGGCTTCATATCCTAAGACCATAGAAATTCGTTTCCTACTTCATTTATTTTGAGAATAAATTTAAATGCTTCTTGCCTTAGAATAAATAATTTTCTCGAATATTCATTATCTTGAATTTTATTGAAAACTCTCAACAAAAGAAGGAATAAACTACCTCATTTTATTGTCTAATAATTAGAAAAAAATGAGATTACTCATAAAAATAAGAGGAGGTAACATGAAAAAAGGAAAAACAATCTCATTGATATTCCTCTTGGTGATTTTATTCTCAGCTTCGACTATTGCCCAACCCTTCAGGGGAATTTGGGCAAGAGAAGGGTTTAAGATGCATTCTCCGGTAAGAATTCTTTACCTGCTCAAAGCGAACCAGAAAGAATTGAATATCTCCGATGAACAGCTGAAAAAGATAAAAGAACTCGTTTATTCATGCGAAGAAAAGATGATTCAGATGAAGAACGAGAATAGCGCCCAGCGACTTCAGTTGAGAAAGTTAATTGAGGATAATGAGGAATTAGATTACCCAAAGATAAAAGAAGTCCTTTCTAAAATATCAGTAAATATGGAGGATATTTTTATCCAAAGGCTAAAGCTCAAAGAGGAAATTGAAAAAATTCTGACTCCGCAACAGCGAGAAGCCTTAAGATCCAAAATATTAGATAAATTAAAAGAGAGGGCTCCTTTCCCTAAGGAAAGAAGGTGGAGACATTTTTCAGGGTTAAGAAGATTAACTTGAAAAAAATCTTAAACTTAAAAGAATAAGCCCAATATACCTCCCTATTTAAATAAGAAGGAGTAGACCCCAAAAACCTCTTTATCATTATTTTGAATTGGAAGTTTCTTCTACCTCCATCTATCATTTCATTTTCTTCCTTCCCAATTACCTGCAAAGGGGCGGAACTCAAGAGCAAAGGGAAGGATAGAATTATTGTCATAGATGGCAATTATGATGATTGGTTGAGTGAGATGTACTACTTTGAAGATAAAAATAGGTCCTTGGGCAGTTAAACAAATAGAAAGACCTGAAGGAATTGGTAATCCTGGAGAGAGAAGCTTTGAAGTCCAAAAGAGGATCAAAACCTGGAGGAAAGTTTGCTTGCTTACCTCCCAAAACTTTAGACCTTAAGAAAAACACTCCTTAAACTTTATATAAGAAAAAAATTAAATTTTTTGCCTCTGAAAACTAATTTCTATGAAAAATAAAGAGGTCAGAATATTTTTAATCCTAATAAACAAAGGGAAACCAAAAAAGGCTTAACTTCCTTGTTAGTCCAAGAATTTAAGAATATTTTCAAATTCTAAATTATAGAGTTTATTCTCGAGGAATTTTTTATTTTGGCTCTTCTCTAAACTTGTTGGTAAAAACTTATATGGTAAAAAAGAAAAGAAATACATATTTTATTTTAAGTTTGAGGATCAAGATTAAGAGGAGTACAAATGACTCTATTTTGCATTCACCATCTTATTTTGCGGCCCTTATTCTCACGGTTTGCTCAGTGATGTCTTTATTTTAAATATTAGGAGCACATTGAAGACAGATTTTCATTTTCTTGAAAAGCCTTTAATTTTTACTACTAAATTTTCTTGCCCCAGCGGAACTTATCCTTCAAATTATATTCTTTAGTTCGAGAGAAATTCTATCCTGAAAAAACACAATTCATCTTCCTGAGGAAGAAAATTAACTTGAAGAGGAGCCTATCACCTCTTTTTTGCTCAGTGGGGATTAATTCGGACTACTCTCTTATTTTCAAAGCTCTCATAAGCAGCCAGAGCAACCTCTAATGCTCTTATCCCATCTATGTCTCTTACTTCAGGTTCTTCATTCCTTATTACCCTTGAGGCAAAAGATTCCATTTGCATGGCAAAATTTCCGGGCATGGGACGATGTTGAACTCTTATTTCTTCCAGTTTATCTTCTCCGCAAAAAAAAAGCTTGTTAGCATAATGAAAAACTCTTAAGGCTCCCTTCTCTCCGTGAATTCTAAAATTTCCTGGATATGTTTCCCATCCTCCTCCTAAAGTAAATTTATATCCAATTCCCCAGCTACCTCCCCAGCTGAATATGCCTTCATAAGGGAGATCCGAAGGATAGGTTGCTTCATTATAGATTAATTGTCCGACCGTTCCGTTCTTTAAGAGCATGGTTAAAAACTCCGTAGATGGCTTTTTACCTGAATAATTTCCTCTTCCAAACACATACTCAACCTCGCTTCCTGTCAACCACAGGAAGAGGTCTATGAGATGAATTCCATGGTCCATCAATCCCATTCCCCCTCCTCCCGGACCTCCTTGAGGATAATGCTGGTCACCCATGTCTTTGAAGCCTTTCAATCCTCTTCCTCCAACGAGAATTTCCAAGAGAAGAAATAAATTTCCTAGCATTCCTGCATCTATCATTTCTTTAGCTTTTCTACAAGCACACAAATAACGATAACTCGCACCATAACAAAACTTGACTCCCTCCTTCCGGCATTTTTCACTCATGGCTATCGCATCTTCCAAGCTTACAGCCATTGGTTTTTCACAGAGAATATGCACTCCATACTCTGCCACCTTTTCGGTTACTTCTCTATGGAACCGAGCTGGAGTTAGAATGCAGGCAATATCAAGTTTCTCTTTTTTAAGCATTTCCTCATAATCAAGGTAACCTCTGAAACCCCATTTCTCGCTCATCTCCTTCAGCCTTTCTTGCCTAAGCTCTGCTCCTGCCACAACCTCTATCATTTCCACCTCTTTATAAGCCTCAAGATGAGCTTCTGCGACAAAACCCAATCCAATTAAGCCAACTTTTAATTTTCTCATTTTCTTACTTCTCCATTTTTTTAGGAAGAAACATCTTTTCTCTGCTCTCCCTTTTTTTTCGATTGAATATTCTCAGAATTATTTAAAAATTGTTGCAACTTTCAATTTTATTAGGGAAGCGTCGACTTTTTATCTTACTTCTCCAAAAGGTCCTTTGGAAAAAAATTATAACGATACTCATGAAAAAGAGGGATGACTTCGAAGTCCTGGATGATGTTTTTAAATTTGTTTCTTATTCTTCTCGTAAATAATAGCCTCATTTCTCCTGAATCAACTTCAAATTCTATTTCAAGGTCCCATTTTCCCAGGAATTTTATGATTGCTACGACATGAACATCTTTAATTAGATAATCAACAAGCTCTTTTTCCTTCTCTTCTGAAATATTTTGAAATTTAATCGGGAACTTATAAGTTGAATAAGGAGTATCATCGAGATGAATCAAAGGTCGGAAAGCATGGATAATTTTCCTCTCGCGGAGATTCTTTATCCTTTGAATGACCGTATTCGGGGTGACTCCTATCTTTTCGGATATCTCTACAGAGTTCATCCTGGCATTCTCGGAAATTAGAGATAATATCTTAAGGTCTATGTGGTCAACCTTAGTAGGCTGATATTCTCTTCCAAAATAAGAGAGTGCCTCAGATTTCCTTATTTTCTGAGTAAAGTAGGAGCGACCAAGCTCTATGATTTCAATTGGTGTTAAAATTTCATAATTTTGAATCTGATCTGGGAATTTTTTCTTCAGCTCTCTAAGAAAAAAATCCATCTGTATGATGTTTTTTGCCATAAAGTTGATTATGAAATCCCATTTTCCGCCACATTCCACGAGCCATTGAACATTCGGATGTTCCATAAGATAAGAAATGAAATTATGGATATTTTTTGGGGAGAAATCATTGAGGCGAACCATCATTCTGTAGCGAGAATACCCGAACATGGTAAAATTTATCATCGTATAGAACCCGAATAAGATTCCTTTCCTCTGAAGAGATTGAAGTCGATAATTGAGTAATTGTTGCGAAATCTTTAATTTTCTGGCTAGCTGAGATAAGGGCTGCCTTGCATCTCTTTCCAATTCAGCCAAGATTCTTAAATCGGAATCTACCAATCTTCTTCCAAATTTCTTATAAGTTAGCTTTTTTGAGCTTGAGCTAATTTCCATCCCTGGACACCTGAATTTTCTAAAACTCGTATATCAGAAGGAAGAACATAAGTCAAATTACCATCAAATCCGGTGGCGTAAGATATTTTGTGTAAATTTGTTGAAAGGGGTTAAGAAACGGTGTATCCTCCCCTAAAAATTAATTTAAAGGAGGAATACAAATTGCCCCAAAAAGCATTAAGTGAATTAACATTATCAGGGTTGTGGAAGAAAATTAAGCTTATAGAGGAGGAAATCCGGTGAAATTTGAAGATGGAAGCCCGGGTGTT
>CAYSCS010000092.1:0-13918 GCA_964429695.1 uncultured Eubacteriales bacterium | reverse complement strand
TTCTTCACCTCTGACAGGAGTTTACAACCCGAAGGCCTTCATCCTCCACGCGGCGTCGCTGCGTCAGGCTTTCGCCCATTGCGCAAGATTCCCCACTGCTGCCTCCCGTAGGAGTCTGGGCCGTGTCTCAGTCCCAGTGTGGCCGTACACCCTCTCAGGCCGGCTACCCATCATTGCCTTGGTAGGCCATTACCCTACCAACTAGCTAATAGGACGCGGGCTCATCCTCAAGCGCTCCGAAGAGCTTTGACTCTGAGAACTTATGTTTCAGAGTGTTATGCGGTATTAGCTCCCCTTTCGGGGAGTTATTCCTCACTCGAGGGGAGATTACCCACGTGTTACTCACCCGTTCGCCACTGACCAGTGCTCCGCACTGACCTTTTTAGGAGAAAGACGTCACACCTTTCTTAAAAGAAATTAACAAGGAGAGATTTAAAGTCGAAAACCCTTAAAAGGTCGGTGCGAAGCACTGATCCGTTCGACTTGCATGTGTTAGGCACGCCGCCAACGTTCACTCTGAGCCAGGATCAAACTCTCCAGTTTGATTACAAGGGTTCCGAAGAACCCTTATAAGCAGAATTGTTGGCAAATAGGATCGACTAAGGCCGCTCCGCTTTTTGTTTCAAAGAGCCTTTTCTTTCTATCCCGAGAAAGATATGAGAACTATGATTTAAAAGCGCCATATTTAATAGCTATGGCGTTATTATAATAGGAAGATTTATTAGAATTGTCAAGAGGTTCTTTGCTTTTTTTTGTTTTCTTCCTCCTTAACCTCTTTTGGATCCCCTCCTTTTATAGCCTTAAAAAACTAAGGCTATTAAATGATCAAATTCTTGCCTTCCTTTCAATTTTTTACTCTTTTTTCTCTAATTCACTCAATTTATCCTAACTTCTGCTTGACCTTCTCTTCCTTTCTATCCACTCTTTTTTCAGAAATTACTGCTTTAAGAAAAAATTGGGAGAATTTTAATCTTTGCCCTATTTAATTCCTCAGTCTTTTTGGGGATGAATGATTAAAATAATAAATTTATAGAAAAAAAAGCTTCTGTCGCTTATTGAGGTGGAAAACGCCTAAGCTCGATATTATGTATTTCGTTAAAATCTTAAATTTGGCTCCTCTCGCAATTCGTCTTCGGACTTTTAGTTTTCATGCTTTGCCTCAATGACTCACATTTTGGAGCTGGAATTTTTTAAAAGCCTCCGTTTTCGATTATTGCAAGTACTGCAATATGGGGTCGAAATTTATGGGAATTTATGAGCATATCTCCAGAATCCACATTTCTTATTCAGAACCATTCTTAGATATGCTTATTTTTTGTAAACTTCTGTGGACTCATAAAAATTTTTTCCCTGCTAATTTTTTTACTAATGTAGACACCTTTTTAAAGAAACAAGGTTTCACTTCAATGGCATGACTCATGCATATAGAAGCCTTGATGAGTACAGAAAAATTAATAATCTATCAAGAAATAAAAAATAATGAAAAAAGTAAAAGAGGTTTCACCTTCATTGAACTGTTAATATCTTCTAGCATTATTCTAGTTATAATTCTTGCTTTAATTCAATTCTCTATTCATGCTCTCATTCTCAATCGAAGAAGCAATTATTCTATTGAATCCACAGAGCTTGTTGCCTCTAAACTTGAGTACTTAAAATCTCTCTCTTTTGATAGCCAAGAACTTAATGAATGTTTTGACTATGAACTCATCAAAGCTCCACCTCTCAAGGGCTATTATAGAAGAGAATGGAAAATTCAAGACCTTTCATCAAGATTAAAAAAAATAGAGGTTAAATGTTATTTTGAGGCCTGCCCAGAGAAAAAAATAAAAATTGTTTTGTTTCTCTCTAAGGAACTCGGATTTTAATAATGTTAAATATAGGAAGAAGAGTAGGGTGATAAAGGTAAGTTTTATTAATTACAGAGGAGCAATTAAAGAAATGAAACAAAAATTAAAAGATACAAACAAAAAAAGTCGAGCCGGCTTTAGTTTAATCGAAGCTTTACTCTCTCTTTTTCTTTTTTTTATCATCACATTTGCAAGCCTTGAATTTTTCCTCTCATTAAAAGCTCATTTTTTTAAAATTAAAGAGGATGAAGAAATGAGGCTTGCAGCATTTGTTGCCTTGGATAAGATGAGAATTGATTTTTTAGAAGGGGGATTAGGCCTTTTAGAGCCCCTGAAGCTTGGAATATTTAGAGCTATTTATTCTAATAATGAGGTTATAACTATCCGAAGTAAACAAGATGAGTTAATTCTTCTTTCTGATGCACTTCAGGGTGAAACCAGACTCTCTTTAAAGCCACCAAAAGATATTTCTAAGGGGAGGGAAATTTGTATTTTCAACCCCTTTAGGGGCGAAGTAAAAAATATTTCAACTTTTGATAAAGAGAGTATTACCCTCAATTCTCCGCTCCAATCATCATACTTAAAAGAGAATTCTACAGTTATTCTCATCAAACAGATCTTTCTTTCACTTGAAGAAAAAACTGGAATATTGAGAAGGAAAGTAAACACAAGCTCTGCTCAGCCCCTTCTTGAAGACATAGAAATTTTCGAATCAGATTACGAAGAAAAGAAAAACCTTGTGAAAATAAGATTGATTCTCAAGCCTCAAAAGGAGAAGGAATATGAAGCTCTTATTTTTCCCAAGAACTTGGCACTCATTTCTTTTTAGAGTAAAAAGGAGGAAAAAGTCAAAAGGAAGCATGATACTCACCTCTGTATTTCTTTTTCTCATTTTTTCTCTTTTAGGATTGAGCATTATCCATCTCTCAGAGGTGTATCTTCGTCTCACCGGTTACAAGAGAAATTCCACAATTTTACATTATGCAGCAGAGAATGGAATAAAATTTGGATTCGATCAGCTCGTCAGCATGCTTAATGACTTTACAACACCTGTTGTCCTCAGGTCTGATGACAAGAATAATATTTTCCAAGATAAAATCGATAAAGGGATTGAAATAATTAATACTCTCTTCAGCCCATATCTTCCTTTAACTAAAACGGGAAGATACGAAAATATTTCTTGGCAAAGCCAAACTGACTTTACACTCCAAGACATCCATAATAAAGTGGACTTTTTTATTGCTATTTATAAAACATGTATTCAATCAAAAGGAAAAATACTCAATTTCCAGCCCGAGAAGGAATCAACGCTTGAATGTCGGTTGGGAATCTTAATTGGAAATATTCCCTTACTTTCCATCCCTCTTCTTATAGAAAGACTCCCTGAAGGCGTCTCCAGAGACGGATTTATCCAGAGAAATAAAATAGAAATCTTACCCTCTAAAGAGAATTTAATTCCTTACAAGGTTTCTTTCGCTGAAGAAAAATTAATACCCCAAGATGCATCTCCTCAATTGGGTGAAGCTCTTAAAATAAAAATTTTCCATCCCCAGAATCTTTCCTCGCTCGAGCTTAGAAAAATCCTTGGTCTAGAAATATCAAATGAGCCCATTCCTGATGGAGTATATCTTATTCGCGATGATTTAGGTCTTGGTGGTGTTTATGTAGAGGGAGATTTGGAGAATTTGTTATTGGCCATAGAAGAAGAATATCAAGTGATATCCTTCGAAACAAAGGATGGTAAATGGATTCTAAAGTTCAGCCCATCAGAGTCTAAAACAATATTCTCTACACCCACAGAATGTCTTTTTTTCAACTCTTCGCCCCTTGGAATCATAATTGTCAATGGCGAAATCCATTTTCTTGGGGGCGCCATCGTGGATGACTCAGGTGAAATAAAAGCCATTCACAATGAAGAAACTCCCTCTATCCTTCGAGGCCTCAGCCTGACCATCATCTCTTCTGATAAAATCTCTCTAAACACCAACTTAATCCATCAAGGCTTAGAATGGAAAGAGGGCATTCCCTTTGTCAAAGATTCAGAGTCCCAGCTTATTATTTTTGCAACAGGAAAAGATTTTCTGGATGGAACAGAAAAACGTGGCGAAATATCGATTAATGAAAGTTCACCACAAGAAATAAAAATTCAGGCAGAGTTAATAGCATCTGGAAATGGATTTTCTATCCAAGGAAACGAGAAAAAAGTGCTTATCTTAGGAAGCCTCCAAACTACGAACTACATCTCTAATGATAATTCACTCGTTCTTAAATTTGATGAAAATTTCTTGAATAAAGAAATTTTTCTCAACAAATCACCAAAAACAATAGCGCCTGTGGTCCATTTTTATAATTTTAAGGCTGTGGAATGGAACGATTCAAATGAGTGAATTCTATATCTACACAGACACAAATTCTCAGAGAGGGCATTCCCTGCTTGAACTTTTAATAATTATCTTAATCTTAGGATTATTTTTCTGGCTCTCTTCGGTATCTTTCTTTCACATTTCTCCGGCGTACAAACTTCAGAAGTCAGTCTGGGAAATTTACTCTATTCTGAACTATGCTCGATATAAATCAATATTTAGATATGAAAGAGTTAGGATTAGCTTTAACGAAAATAGTTACTCCATTGAAAGATTCGAGGAAAAAAATGGAATTTGGACAATTGAAAAGAAAAAAAGCTTTGAGGGAGTCTTACTCCAATCGAATAATAACCCTGTTTTCTATCCGCGTGGCACTGTATCCAATATGTGCTCGATAAATATCTCTAATTCAGCTGGAAAATTTAAGATTTCACTCGCTATTTCGGGGAGAATTAAAGTAGTAAAATTATAAAAACCTAAACTTCAGTTCTCTCATAATAAGTAATACTCATCTTTGATTAAAAGTTCAGGACCACCCGGTTTCATTGGAGGTAAAAAAGAGATATCTTCAGGAAACTAAGAATGAATCCAGAACAATTGAGTTTACTATGGAGGAGGTTTATTGCATTAAAAATTAAAAAGATAGGAGCCCTCGATTGTAATTTTCCCTTCATAGCACCTTATTTAAAGCCTATCTATAAGCTTTCTGTTTTCCTCTGTTCTTTAGGTTTGCCCCTAAAATACCCTCAGCTCCAAAGTTTATTCTTATAAATCTTTAAAAACCTCTAATTTGAATCGACAAATAAAAATGAATCTTAAGCATATTCCCAATCTCAACTCAGATTCAAGAACTAAAGAAGGGCATTTCCTGTCCAGACAGTGTGGAGGGGCTCACCCAGCCCATCTCTTTTTCCCCAAACACGTTCCCCTCTCACCTTGAAGTCCCACATTTCTTCCCTCCACCCTCAAAAACTGGAAAACTCAATTCTTATAAGAGCATGGCTACTGAGCATAACCTTCGGCCAATTCCTCCACTCTTCTCTAAAGCGGGCTCTTACTCATATCCCCTGAAATTGTAAGAAAGATGAATCACTTGTCCCACCGAAGCCCCCATAGATTCCCGCTAATATTGTTTATAGCGAAGAATCAAAAGCTTTCTTATCAAGAGGAAAAATATCGTGCCTCTCTTGCCCTCATCCATCTGAGCCAATCGAGAGCTAACTTCCCCAAAATAGTCAGAAATTTCCTCACTCTCGCTCTTCGAGCATGTTTGAGATATCTCTTCGGGTCTTTCCCCTCATATTCCTCTATGAGTTTCTCTTCCAATGCATTGAGATTAACCTTGACCAAACAACTCATAAGAACGTCCTAATGCTTTTCCAAACCTCTTAAAAGACCATTGAATGTCAAACCATTTTTTGGTAGCCTATATCGCTGGAGGAGAAAAATTTCCAGTTTGTCCCTGAGGCTTACGGCCTCCTTTTTAAACTTGTATGTTTTTATAGGTTGGGGGCTCTCTTTTATGCCTCTCTCAAGGATCATCTAGCAACTTTGGCACAATGCCATAAATTAAATAAAAGAAAAATATCAATAAAGTTATAAAAATGGAAAGAGAGATATTAGACGAAAAATCGTTACCTCGATGCGCAATATGCAGCCAAAAATATTGTAGCAAAGGAATAAAGGATCACCCTCATCTTCCCCATTTTTGCCCACTTAAGAATTTTAAAATGACTATAGACAAGGTAAAAAAGAGATATAAAAGTCATTTAATTAAAAACTTCTATCTATGTTCTGCAATAACAGAAAAAGAAAGTTACGACGAAAAAGCATGTAGAGAAGAAGGAAAGACTATCCCTATTCGCCCCAGAATAAGAGAAATTGCAGAGTTTGCAAAATTAACCAAATCAAAAAGGATCGGGATGGCATTCTGTAGCGGTCTTTCTGATGAGGCTGAAAAGGCAAGTAAAATTCTCGAAAATCATGGATTAGAAATATGTTCTGTTATCTGTTCTTGTGGAGCTTTAGATAAAACAGAAACAGGGATCCCAGAAAGGTATAAAATTAATAAAACTAAATTATTCGAATCAGCTTGTAATCCACTTCTCCAAGCTGAATTACTCAATCAAGCGAAAACAGATTTCAACATTTTAATAGGCCTTTGTGTCGGCCACGACATGCTTTTTACGAAGTACTCAATTGCTCCTGTGACCACCCTAATAGTAAAGGATCGCTTGACAGGACATAATCCTGTAGCTAGCCTTTATTCAAAATATTATAGAGATCTTGTTTAAAATAGAGAAAAGCTAACGGGGGAAATAAATATTTCTAATGAAGGCGCTTTGAACCGAGAGAGGTGTAAGAGTCAATTAAAAAGCTTCTTTCATATATTTCCATATCACATAAAGGAGGTTTTGCCATGAAAAAAAGAAGCTCAATTCTTATTTTTATCCTCTTCTTTGCGATCGGGAGTATCTGGGGAAAAAAATACTCCTCTTCAGAAGAAACAATCTCTGTTAAGGAAGTAATACCTTTTGTGTATTGTGGCATAAAACAAAAAGGCCCCTACACAGAAATACCAAATGTCATTCAGATGTTAATGAGTGTCTCTCGAAGTCAAAATATATTTCCATCCGGCGCCATTTTTGGCATTTATTATAATAGCCCTGGCGAGGTTAAGGCTGAAGATTTAGAATGGGAAATAGGCTTTCCTGTAACTCCTCAGGTTTTTGCTCAAGCCCCTTTAGAATTAAAAAGATGGAACTATACAACGGTAGTGTGTATCATACATTCAGGTTCGTATGAAGAAATTGGTAATACAATTTTAAAAATGTTCAAGTGGATGGAAGAAAACAATCTAAGCCAAGATGGTCCGCTTTTAGAAAGGTATTTAACCATGCCCTCGCCTGAAATTCAACCCCAAAATTTGAAAACAGAGATATGGATTCCTTGCAAGAAAAAATAAACAAAAGAGTGGCTAATTTAAAAGGGTGAGAGAAAATAGTTTTAGGGGTGAAAAACTAAGGGATATTTTCCTTCCAGAGTTCATCTCCCAAGGCGATTTACACATTCCTTCTCCTTATTTATTCTCTCTTCCTAGAAAAAATGGCAGATAACATTCAAACCCAAACAGAAATTCAGATAAAAAAAGAAACGTATCCTCCGCCTTCAAATGAATCTCTTCATGAGCTTGAAGGCAGGTATTTTTCTCTTGTGGAGAATGCACCTGACATAATATTCACAATTGACCTTAAAGGAAAATTCTTATTCTTCAATAAAACAGCTCAAAAAATAACCGGTTACACAATTTCGGAGCTTCTCAATAAAAATCTTCAATCTATTGTAATCCCTGAACACCAAAGCCGTATTTCTAATATCCTTGAGAACATCCCTAATCTCCAGATTATTCCTCCTTTTGAGGCCGAAATTATTTCTTTAAACGGGAACACAATTCCCTTGGGAATCCATATAAAGCCTATTAAAGACTCAAAAGGGAAAATTTTATTTCTTCTGGGAATAGCAAGAGATAACACTGAAGAAAAAAAAGCACTAAAGGCTCTAAAAGAATCTGTAAATAAATACTCTACACTAATCGAACATGCTAAAGATGGTGTGGTAATTATCCAGGATGGAATCTGTAAATTTGCCAACAAAGCTTTCGTAGAACTCTCTGCATTTCCCCTAGAAGAACTAATAGGCAGGTCATTATTTGAAAAACTAGAATACGAAGAGAAGGGAATTTTATACCAGAAATTTAAAGAACATGTGACAAAAAAAGAGCTCCCCTCTATTCTCGAACTAAAGATGAAACGTAAGGATGGAGCCATAAAGGATATTGAGATATCCGCTTCAAACATTCAATATGAAGACCGACCTGCTTATATGGCCATAATTCGAGACATCACAGAGAGAAAATTAATAGAAAAATCACTTCGAGAATCGAAAGAAAAATATAAACTTCTTGTCGAAAATATCAATGATGTCATTTTTACTCTCGATGTCAATGGAAATATCACCTATATCAGCCCGGCATTAGAAAAATATCAAGGATTTAAAGTAGATGAAATAATTGGTCATAACTTTATGCAGTTTGTGCATCCTGAGGATAGAGAAAGACTAGAAAACTCTCTGAAAAAGACTCTTCAAGGCAAAATTGAACCATATGAATTTCGAGTAATCAATAAAAACGGTGAAAGCAGATATGTCCTTGCTTCAAGCCGGGCCCTCTTTGAAGAAAATAAACTTGTTGGCATTTTAGGGATCATAACTGATATCACTGAAAGAAAGATTGGAATTGAAAAATTGAACAAAGCTTATAAAGAAGCAGAAGACGCAAAAATGAAGCTTAAAGCCATAATAGATAATGCGCCGAATATAGCAATTCAAGGATACAATATAAGAGGCGAAGTTTTATTCTTAAATTCCTTCTCAGAAAGTCTTTTTGATATAAGGGAGGCTGAAGCAAGAGGGAAAAATATTAAAGCAATTTTATCATCCGTAAAAGATACTTTGGACCTCCCCAGTCTTTTGAAAGAGGTTTCCCAGACAAAAAAATCATCTTCTTTAAGAGAATGTTCGATTACAACAAAAAACATGGAAACGAAACACATCCTCTGCTCGATATTCCCTATCTTTCTACCTGAGCAAGAACCAATCATCGTTGCTATGGAAGTGGATCTCAGTGAAAGAAAAAGAGCAGAGGAAAAAATAAGAGAAATGAATCGTCAGTTAGAAAGTTTTTCCAGAATATCTGCAGATATACTTTCAATTGACAATGAAGAAGAACTATTTAAAAAGATAGCTCAGGCAGTAGTCGATATTTCCGATTTTAATAGAGTTCTTATCTATTTTTTCAAAGATGAACCCCCCTATCGAGAAATACTGGGAAGTATAGGAGTAAAGGAAGAAGACTTAAAAAGAGTAAGAAAGATCAATATGCCCAAAAGAAAATATGAGATGTATTTCCAAAAAGGAATAAAAATTGGAAATCAATCTGTGTACATTCCTCATACTTTAAAGAATATACTCGACCCTGAAGCACTTATCCCGGGAGAGAAAGAATACCCAGATCAGGAAGGTCTATGGAATAGAGAAGATAATCTTTTAGTCTCGATGAAAGATGCAAAAGGAGAACTAATCGGCATCATCTCAGTAGATGATAGCAAAAGTGGCAAGGCTCCCACTGATGAAACAGTAAGGCCGCTTGAAATCTTTGCAAACCTTATTTCAGAAATAATACAAAAAAGAAAATTGGCCAAAAAAATTAAAGAATCCCAGGAAAAATATCGAGAATTAATAAGCAACATAAAAGTTGGAGTCCTCAGGATAACTCCTGAAGGTCATCTCCTTGAAACTAATCCTTCAACTTTAGATATGTTCTCCTATGAAGACCCGGAAAGTTTCCTTAAACTCAGGATGGAAGATTTGATCCAAAATCCTGATCATTATAGAGCTTTTACGGAAGAATTAGAAATACACGGGATAATTAAAAACAAAGAGATCGAAATGAAAAGAAAGGATCAAAGCACTTTTTGGGCTTCGATAACATCCTCTGCAGTGAAAGACACAACAGGAAAAAGAATTTATTATGACACAGTCATCGAAGACATAACAGAAAGGAAAAACCTTGTCGAAAAAGTAAAAAAACTCTCAATCACTGATGAATTAACAGGTCTTTATAATAGAAGATATTTAAATGAACATCTTCCAGAGGCACTGAAAAATACCTCGGGATGGAAGAGTGCATTATCTCTTATTATGATTGATATCGATGAATTCAAAAAGTTCAATGATACTTATTACCACCTTGAAGGAGATGAAATTTTAAAAACTATGGCTCGAATTATATTAAAAAACATTCGAAAAGATTTTGACTGGGCATCAAGATTTGGAGGAGAAGAATTTGTGATAATTCTACCTGGAACAACTGCAACTGAAGCCTATCTTGTCGCACAAAGAATAAAAAGAGAATTTGAATCAATCAAATTCAGGCCTAAAGGAGCTACAGTTCAACAAACCATAAGCCTAGGTATTTCTCAGTGCATCTATACTCAAGAAAGCGACAAGCACGTAAAGAACGACAAAAATTTTCATATAAATTATGAAAAAATAGCAAATGACCTAATCAATCTTGCCGATAATGCTCTTTTCGAAGCGAAAAAAATGGGAAAAAGTCGAATTGTTATTTCTCAAGAGAGTGTAACACTTAGTAGGACATTCTCTTGCTGAAATCAAATATTTTAATTGTTTATGCTTTTAAATTTCAGCAAATGAATCTAAAAATCAAACTTTTAGCTTTTTGCCTTCGCAACTTTTGACGCAGACGCCACAGATATATTGATTACATATCCCAAGTCTTTTAAATTCTTTCAATTTTTCGAAGCATGCAAAGTGGTCAAAATCTTTTCTAGAATTCTTTATCGCTCCCGCCGGACATGATGAGATACAATTAAGACAATCTTTACAATCTTCATCTAAAGGAATGTCACATTTTAAGGGCATATCTGTTAATATAGTAACAAGCCTAAACCTTGAACCAAATTGGGGGTTGACAAGTAGATTATTTCTTCCTATCCATCCCAGCCCAGCAAAATAAGCAACTTTCTTATGAGAAAGATGAGCTCTCTGCTTTTCCCAATCTATGACTTGAGATGCAGGTATAGGAAGAGCACTGAATCCATAATCCTGAATTAAACATGAAATAAGCAAAGCTAATCTATCAAGAAAAAAATTTATCTGTCGATAATGATGAAAATATAATTTTGTTGGCCTATCTTCAATTTCTTCTAAAATAGCATTCAATAAAACTTTTCCAAGTGATATAGCTCTTGGATATTTTTTCTTAATATTTAAATCAAGATTGAATTCATCTCTAATAGAGACTATATCGGCAATTCCAAAAAGATTTACACCTTGACTGAAGGCAAACTCTCGCAATCTTTCATAATTTTTAAACTCCTCTTTCATTGCTTTAATTTTATAGACCAATCTAATTAAGTGTCAATCGAAGTTTTCTTTCAGGCTAGGACATGGTATCCAGTCTAAGGGGAGTATCTGGAGGCGGCGGGGTGGACAGCCAGCTATCGGGATTGATGTTGAGCAGGCCAGAGGCTTTTTAAGATTAGCACTGGAAAAAGCAGGGCTTCCACCCTTAAATATTTTGTTGAAACTTTTAAACGAGATGAGGAGGAAGCTAAAGTTGCAGGAAATATATACCCTACTTATCATGAACTTTGTAAGAGTGTACTCATACTTGCCAGGTAGGCTATAAATAATCAGGACTTATGGGGAGACGAGTAATATCTCTTAGGTAGCCAGATTGTTTCGAACTACCTGCAAGGCAATACGGAAGGTTCCGCGCAGGTACCGGGAGAAAGGGGAGGAAAGGCTGAAGAAGTTTTCTCGGAGGCCGAAACTCTCCCCTGGCAAAACCTTAGCTGCAGTGGAGGCAATGATTGTGGCCGAGAGGAAGGGAACTAGCTATGGCGGGGATCGAATAGCCCTGCTCATTCAAGGAAAAGGAGTGGAAGTTAAGCCCTCTACCGTCCGATATGTTCTCAAACGCTATAAACTCAGCATCAAGCATAAAGTTCCCCCTATCGACGCAGGAACCGTCTCTATGATTTAGAGTCACTCTATCCCTTCGAGTATTTTCAGGTAGACTTGAAAGAGGTTTATGATGCTACCACTCTTTCTGAAAAGCCTCTGCGCTGAACCAAGAGACTAAACATCTCTCGCTACCAGTGGATAGCCATAGATATGAAGACAAGCCTCAGGTATATCTCTTACTCTCACTATAAGACCTTCATCAACGGTCTGATGTTTATGCTTATGCTTAGCTATTTTCTAAGCAGATTTGGAATAGAACATAAGATAACCATTCAAACCGATACCGGAAAGGAGTTTGAGGGAATTTGTGGATAAGTTAGAGTACCTGAACAGGGAGGCGATCTCTCCGCTTAAGCCTGATCTCTTGCATATTCCCAAGAGTAAGAAGGAATATCAGGCTTTTGGAGAACGGTCGCACCAGAGCGATGATAATGAGTTCTACATCCCTCAGATAGAACGGTATGCAGACCTTAAAGAGTTTTACTTCAGAGCGTTAAAATGGCAGTTTATATAATAACGTACGGCATCACTCGATTGAGGGTATGATGCTTTACAGGAAGCTGTGGAGGGAAACATAAATCTCAAACCGTGTGGTCTTGTTTCCGGTAATCCAGATTGAAAAGCTCACAGAACTTTATACGAAGATCTTCCCCCAACCTGGCTACCATGTATCAGCTACCCAAATATTCGGATAAGCCCTGGTTGAGCGGGAAAAATGCTGAATCAATGATGGCCATCTCACTCTGGGCACATCAGGCTGGGTTTTCAGCCCCAAATATGACAAGAGGCGGCGTGATTGGCAGTATTATGCCTGGTCTTGTTAGACCGAAATCTCAGTTTGACAAAACCTCGGCCTGAGAAGACAGAATATCAGAAGGAGAATGCAGGCTAGAGCCGCAGCTCGACTGGGGCAACCTGAAGCAGCTGGAAAATGCGACGAAACGTCTCCACATAGCGGTAATGGACATAAAGTCGAAGAACGCTCCGACGGGCGTGACGCACGACCACACCAGCAATATTGATCAACCTGAAACGCAACTGTTTGATCCGCAACCGCCACCACGAGCGGTCCAAATGCTCATACTCGAAGACCTCAATCAGGTCGGAGCCCAGAACCTGGAGTTGAAAGAAAACGGCAATGGCCAGAAAGTGTTCCAAGAGGATATGGTCAAGGGCATACCCTTGCTTGAGCTCCCGGATGACGTTCTCTGCTTCGCCACGCTTGCGGTAGAAGTGGACCACCTTATGAGGCGACCAGTCGGTGTTGGTGAGGTAGAGGCGAGAGCTGTACTCGAACTTCGGAAACAAAGCCCGCTGCTTGTTTCGTTTACGCACCACGACCAGCCGGTAGACGGCTCCCTCTTTCTCCACACTGAAAAAAGGGAGGCCTTCCCCGACTTCCTCGTTGGCCTGGCCACCCCGGAGTATTTCCCAGTGCTGTATCGCCTGGATTATCTGGAAGATAGCCTCCGACTCCCGCCTCCCCCAATGACAAACCCGATTGCGTTCTGGTCACAGTAGCCCATGAGCCTGTGTTTATAACCGGCAGAGTCCGAGCGCAGCAAGAGCTGAACCTGAGGAAGATGTTCGACAAGATAGCTATGGATTTTCCGCACCAGGCTCAGGTTGTGTGACTGAGGTGCTACATTGCCTGGACCAAACACAGAAAAAGCCGCCAGGCTCATCCCGCCGGCTCGCTGCATCCCCAGAAGGGGGTTAAACCCCCGGAAGCCCTCATAAGTGCGCTCGGCAATCCGTACCCCGCTTTCCACCAGCGTCGAGTCCAGATCCAGGATAACACGCCGGACCTTTTTGGCCCGAAACGCTCGTACCGCCAGCCGCATCGTGCACTCGGCCAGCCGATCAATGTCCCGCCGTCTGAACCGCCGGGCCAACTCAGAAAGCGTGTTCGGCCGGGGAACCCCCTCCATCCGCAAAAGAGCGAGTAGGCCCGGATCCGCCCGTAAAAGATCCATATCCGACAGCCGGTCGCCTCCCTTGATGATCATCTGCAGAAACGAAAGCACCTTGGCCGAGACCGAATAGCCACGCTGGCGGCGCTTGAGATGAGAAAAACTCTGGTCGAGTTGCTTCGCCAAC
>CAYSCS010000091.1:0-5803 GCA_964429695.1 uncultured Eubacteriales bacterium | reverse complement strand
TGGCTATTTTCTCTTTCAACACCCGTTTCCGATATTTGGGTATCCATACCAGATGATATTGAAGCCGATGTCTCGTATGGGCTCCGGTTGTGTATCTGGCCATAACCAGATTATGCCGGATTTGCCTCCACTCCGCCAGCTTTGCTGGCTTCGTTTGGTGTGCCATTCATCCCCAGGCTTGAAAGCCTGCGGTTTTCTGGCTTCTTAGATAAATTATCAAATTTTCAAGAGAACTTCCTTCCTGCATTTCGTTGATTTAGAAAAATATTTGTGTTAATAAGAGAATAAAATTAAAAAGGAGGTTATCATGGAAGTAAAGGTTGGCATAAACGGTTTTGGCCGCATAGGAAGGAATTTCTTCCGCGCTTCTTATCTTGACCCTCAAATAGAGATTGTAGCAGTCAATGACATCACAGATTCAAAAACCCTTGCTCATCTTCTCAAGTATGACTCTTTGCTCGGGGTCTTTGAGGCTGAGGTAAAACATACACAAGAAGCAATAATAGTCAATGATAAAAAAATAAGAGTCTTCAGCGAAAGGGACCCGAGCAATCTTCGTTGGAAGGACCTTGGTGTCACCGTAGTCATAGAGGCTTCAGGACTATTCCGAAAAAAGACTGAGGCGATGAAACATATTGAAAAAGGGGGAGCAGAAAAAGTGATAATCACTGCTCCTGCTACTGAACCCGATGTGACCATCGTTCTGGGAGTCAATGAAGAGATTTATAACCCTGAGAAACACGTAATAATCTCCAACGCTTCCTGCACCACCAACTGTGTTGCTCCTGTAGCAAAAATTCTCCATCAGGAATTCGGAATCGAAAAGGCCTTCATGACTACCATTCATGCCTACACAAATGACCAGAGAATACTCGACCAGCCGCATAAAGATTTGCGCCGAGCTCGAGCAGCAGCACTCTCCCAGATTCCAACCACCACCGGGGCCGCAAAAGCCGTAGGAGTGGTGATGCCCGAGTTAAAGGGAAAAATAGATGGAATTGCGATAAGAGTCCCTACGGCAAACGTCTCACTGGTCGACCTTGTCGCTCTGCTTAAAAAGGACGCGACGGAGGAAGAAATAAACGAGGCCTTCAGGCAAGCAAGCCAAGGCAAGCTAAAAGGAATATTAGAATACACAGAAGAGCCTCTGGTTTCGGTTGATTTTATGAAGAATCCACATTCAGCAATTGTGGATGGAGAGTACACAAGAGTAATAGACCTAAACCTAGCGAAAGTATTAGCCTGGTACGACAATGAATGGGGTTATTCCTGCCGAGTGAGGGACCTTATCAAATACATGACAAGGTAAAGCGATGTTATTCATCAAAGACTTGGATACCAAAGGAAAAAAAATTTTCTTGAGAGTAGACTTCAATGTCCCTCTGGATGATGAAGGCAATATTCAAGATGAGACCCGGATCAGGGCTGCACTTCAAACCTTAAATTACCTCTTAGAGCAAGAGGCGAGCGTCATTGTTGCTTCCCACTTAGGAAGACCCAAAGGGCAATTCAACCCCAAACTGAGCATGAGGCCTGTGGCAAAAAGGCTTTCAGAGCTCATTTCGAGGAATGTTATCCTTGCTCCCGGAGTAGTGGGAGAGGAAGTAGAGAGGCTCAAGTCCCAACTCTACAAAGGCCAAGTCCTCCTCCTTGAAAATCTCAGGTTCCATGCTGAAGAAACGGAAAATGACCCGGACTTTGCCCAGGAATTGGCAAGGGGTATTGATTATTATGTCAACGATGCTTTTGGTGCCTCTCATAGAATTCACGCTTCTGTTGTAGCCATAACCCGCTTTGTGGAAAAAGCAGCAGCTGGTTTTCTGGTAAAAAGAGAAGTCGAATATTTAAACAAAGCAATTCACTCCCCGCAAAAACCCTATGTGGCCATTCTCGGAGGAGCAAAGGTTGCAGATAAGATTCCTGTGATTGAGAATCTTATCAAGAAAGCAGATGATATCCTGGTGGGTGGAGCCATGGCTTACACCTTTCTTTTAGCCAAGGGGTATGGAGTGGGGCGTTCTGTGGTTGAAAAAGACAAAAAGGAATTAGCTCTTGAGCTCTTAGAAAAAGCAAAAAAGAATAAAGTAAACTTCCATCTCCCTTCTGACCACATCGTTGCCCGCTCTCCAGGGAAAGATGAAGAGGCTAAAGAGCTTGCCTCTCTTTCAATTCCTGAAGACCTCATGGCCTGCGACATTGGACCGATGACCATCAAAAACTTCTCATCTATCATCGCAAAGGCAAAGACCATCTTCTGGAATGGTCCCATGGGTATATTTGAGGTTGACCAGTTTTCCAAGGGGACAGTGGCCATTGCCAAGGCTGTGGCAGATTCAAATGCCATTTCGATTGTCGGGGGTGGAGACTCTGTGCTCGCAGTTTCCAAGGCTGGGGTAACAGAAAAAATCTCTCACATCTCAACTGGAGGGGGAGCTTCACTTGAATACATCGCCAACGAAACCCTTCCCGGGCTCGAAGCACTTTCAGAGAATTAGGATGAAAATCATGAAGGAAAAACCGTTCGTTGCCGGAAACTGGAAGATGAATAAGACAGTTAAGGAAGCCGTGGAACTCGTTAACGCCCTAAGAAAAGAATCAAACAATCTTGATGAAGTTGAGATTTCGGTCTTCCCTCCTTATACTGCCTTAAGTGAGGTCAGGAGAGCGCTTGAAGGAAGTCCAATTCAACTCGGAGCCCAGAACCTTTTCTGGGAGGAAAAAGGCGCCTACACGGGGGAAATTTCAGCTCTTATGCTGAGTGACCTGGGTTGCAAATATGTAATAATCGGACATTCAGAAAGAAGAGAAAACTTCGCTGAAACGGACTTCACGGCCAATAAAAAAATTAAAGCAGCGCTCCGAAACAGACTCATCCCCATTCTCTGTGTAGGAGAATCTCTTGAAGAGAGGAAAAAAGAGGAAACAACAAAGAAAATCGAAAATCAGATTAAAGTTGGGCTAGAAGGAATAAGCAAGGAAGAGCTGAGCCGGATAATAATAGCCTACGAGCCAATCTGGGCAATAGGCACTGGATTAACGGCCACTCCTGAACAAGCCCAGCAAGTTCATTACTTCATAAAAGAAAAATTGAAAGAAAAATATGGAAATGAAGCTCGCTCGTATGCTATAATTTATGGCGGTTCAGTGAAGCCCGAAAATACATTTTCCCTGTTAAGAGAAAGGGACATAGAGGGAGCGCTGGTCGGAGGTGCATCACTCGAAGCAAAAAGTTTCGTCGAGATTATCAAGGAAGCAATAAGAGGATATAAAGATAAAAAATGAGTACCTTGATCATAACAGTTCATATTATCATCTGTTTCATCCTCATCATCGCCGTCCTGCTTCAATCTGGGAAATCTGCTGACCTCGCTGGGGCCTTTGGCGGAATCGGCAGTCAGACAGTGTTCGGCCCCCGGGGGGCTGCCACAATTCTTTCTAAGTTGACTACAATCTGTGCGATTCTTTTTATGATAACCTCAATGGGGCTCTGGATTCTTTCAGCCAAAGGAACAAAGTCGGTCGTCAAAGGAGAAGAGAGAGGAAAGGAAAAACCGGCGGTCACAGAAACAACTCGAAAGGAGACTCAGCAAGCGAAACCTGTTGAGAAAGAGCTACAGGAGACAGAAAAGGGAAGAGAGGAGAATAAGCAAGAAGAAAAAGAATAGCGCAGAAATAAAAAAATATTGGACCAAATATTTATTCTTGATAAATTTAAAACGATCTTTGCCGAAGTGGTGGAATTGGTAGACACGCTAGCTTGAGGGGCTAGTGAGCACTAAATTTGCTCGTAGGGGTTCGAGTCCCCTCTTCGGCATTCTTCATTCTTTCTTGAATTTCCATTTCTGGTGGAAAAGAAATTTTCCCTCAGGCATTAATCTCGGAAAGTTCTCATGTCTGGATTTTCAAGGTCTTAAGCGGGGGATAGATTTTCAATTCTTTATACTGGGGATGATGCCTCAAGATATTTCCGTACCTATCAACCATGGGATAATTCTGATATCTCATGTGCAAGGAGGCGAAATCCCTTAGAGAGAGGTCTCTATAAAGAACCCTCAAAAAATCAAGAGCCAAGAGGATGCCATCAAGCATATGCCAGACCGCAAGTTCCTTAGAACGTTGATGTGAATGAGGAAGTCCGATCACGTTTAAGACTTTTCTATCTTGGAAAGACCGGTCACAGATCGCCTGCATGAGAAGGCTTATTTCAAGGGCATAACCGCCGAAAATCGAAAATTCTTGCCATGCATCCAACGGTGCTCCCTGGTCTCCATGTAAGAGAAAAGTGAATTGTCTCAGCCATCTATACCGATTCTTATGACTGAGATAGCGAAAAATCCCTTCCAGGCGTTGAGTGACTCTTCCCCCGCGGTAAATATATTCTCGCCATATGCTTTCCATTCTCCGATTAAGCGTTTTCCCCAGGAAGAGTTCTCTTGTCTGAGGTGAATACACCTGCCCCTTTCTCTTAATCTTCTCAAGAATTGAAATAATCTCTCTTATTTCCTCATTTCCCTTATCCAAACCGAACCTTTGATGAGAAGAGGCGAGGTTCAACAAAGATAACGTTACCTCAAGATAATTCATTGGCTTTATGTCTCCATGGACTACACGGCTCTGCATTTCATAAGGCAAGATTATTCTCGGGCTTCCGCTCTTAATGAAACTCACCCTGTCAATGAGCTTGATGATGCGATCAATTTCTTCATCTTCTGTTTCCTTTGCAAAAGAAAGCACCCACGGTGCAAAAAGCAGAAAATAATTTATCCAGTGATATTGGGTATAATCATCATCCACAAAGATAACGAGGGTTTTCTGAAGGTCAATTTTCTCTCTCTTTATTTTTTCCTCAATCAGCTTCAAGGCTTTCACCAGATTTTCTGCTTTTCCCGGTGCTTTCTTCGGGACGACTATCTCTTTTGTCTCCTTTGAGACAAGCTCATAGTGGTCGACTAAAAAGGTCTCAATTCCATTCTGCTTGCAAAAAAAACAGAGACTCGAAGGCTTGAGCCCTCCTTCCTGGTAACTTAAGAATACCTCGCAGAATCCTTCTCTCTGGAATTTTTTTAAAGTATTGAGGAGGTGAGCACCTGTATATCTTGCTTCATCTCCCCTCCCCCACCAGCTCAACATGACAAAATATACTTTTAAGCCATTCTCTTCTATAACCTTTTGAATCAAAGGCATGATGTTTTTTTTAAACCTTTGATTTTTATCTAAAAAGAGGGAATATTCTATGTTCACAAGCGGATTTTTTCTGGAAGTCCTCCTCAAGAATTTCTCCTTGGTGAAGAATCTTATTTCCAGCTGATTCAAGATTTTTTCAAATTCAGAACTTCTTCCTTTCATAAAAGACACTCTCTTCTCAGTGAATGTAAAATAAGAACATTTTTCTAATATCCGGCTCTTTTATGCTATCCAATTTCTATCTTACTTTGCACAATTTGGTTAAATTTAGCTCAGAAATATTAACTTATTTTTGGTGGAGTTTTCTTTCTGGTGTCTTAAATATAAGGAGCAGGTTAATCATTGTCAACAAGTTTTTTAAATTTGTCATTTATTTCGCTCTTCCACTCTTGAATCCTAAAAAAAAGAAAGTTTTAAATCTTCCTCAATCATGGCGAACAATAAATCCGTAAAAAAACTATTTTCGCTTGAAAGTCCCCTTAATGGGTCTCTAGGAAAATCTAAACTTTCTTCACCAAATATTCGGGTAAGGGTTAATTTGGGGAAAAAATTAGAGAATTAAATCTAATAAATACTAATCTAAAAAACTTTAGCCCTGTTTTAAGTTATAAATGAGCCT
>CAYSCS010000090.1:0-6759 GCA_964429695.1 uncultured Eubacteriales bacterium | reverse complement strand
AAATTATGCGGGTCCTCAAATCTCAGGAATATTCTCTCGTTATCTTGGATGAAATTAATGTGGCAGCTTGCTGGGGATTTTTGACCATCGAGGATCTCTTATTTTTGATTGCGCTAACTCCAGAAAAAGTGGAATTAGTTCTTACCGGCAATTGCCCCGATCCGCAAATTATCTGGCAAGCTGACACTGTAACTACTTTTCAGGAGATAAAAAATAAAGAGCCTAATTACCATTAAATTATTTTTTATTATGATAGCACGAATATTAAAAAAGTATTATTAATTTATAAAAATCTTGGTGAGGATAAAAATGTTAAAAGGATGGTAGTTTTAATAATTTTACTTATGATTGCCTGTAATACCTTCATCTGACACAGATTGATTTAGGAATGGGTTTCCCAGATATTTAGGATGGGGCCAAGAAATGTTTTTAACAAAGTTTATAGATTCCGATCAACTAGAGACTCAGTTGATTGGCTCTTACGAAGGTTACACCATGGGCTTTTCCCAATCTTTTGAGGTGAATAATTCTTTCCCTTATCATCATCCCATGCAGTGCTGGTGGAGGAGTAATGGCCATTAAAAGGGTAAATAGCGGCCTTTTCATCTCCCTCGTTCTGCATACTTTTCTTATGGTCGTACCAGTGACGGTCACCGGGGTTCGGGAGTTCAAAGAGATTGAATTCTTTGTGGTCCAGGGGGAACCCGTTGCTAAAGAAAAGAAAGTCATGGAAAGGCCCAAAGAAGTCTCAGTCTCAAGTGTAATTGAGCCAGAGGTAGTTAAAAAGCCCAATCCACTCTTTCGCCTTCCGTTGGCTGAGGAGAAAAAGACGAAAAATGAGACCACAATGGCGCCGAAAAAATATGATGTGGAGACCCCTCCAGAAGAGGAATCGTGGCCAGTTTCCCAATCACCCTTGAGCTCAATCCCGAATAAGGCAGAGGAAAAGGATGCTGCGGACAAACCTCGAAACGAAATGTCCGAGACTATTAGATCGCCAGTTGACACGGCGAGGATGCCGTTGGTTAATGAAAGGAAGCTGGAAGATGTGATGGTTCCTCAAACCATCCCGCTAAAACCACCCCCAATTCCCGAAAGGCAATACGATGGTAATGAAAAAACCCATGAAGAAAACCCAGGACTTCTTGCAAAGTCGTCGATCGGGAAAGAGAGTTTACCTTTTCAACAAGAGAGTTATGCAGGAGACCAGGGAACCAAGACAGCATCAAAACCTACCCATTTACCGCTGGATGAAAAAAGTTTTGTATCCGGAGAGGGTCCTCGTTTTCTGCGCAGACAAATGCCCGTTTATCCTCAAATAGCACGGAGGTTAGGTAAAGAAGGAAATGTTCTTCTGAGGCTCACGATTGATGAAAAAGGAAACCTGCTAAACGTAGAAGTAATAGAAAAAGCAGGCTATGGATTTACGGAGGCGGCTGTGGAAGCGGTTAAAAAATCGGCTTTTCTTCCAGCAAAGAAGGATGGAAAGCCTATCCCATGCAGGGCAATTCTTCCAGTTAAATTTCAATTAAAGCGTGAATGATGATCGATCTTTTTTTAAAAGGCGGTTTTTTAATGTATCCCATATTCCTGGGATCTGTGGTGGGGGTGGCGATCCTGCTGGATAAATTTATTCAATATCGAAAGATTTTAAAAGAGTTAAGCATTCCCCCGGGCGATATCATGAAAAATAGAGCTGTCCCCAAAATTTTAGCTCCTATCCTTGAGGGGCTGAAGAATAACTGTAATGAAAAGGAGATTTCAATCATTAGTACCAAACAGATGAGGCGTATTGAGAGAGGATTGAGCTGGCTTGCCCTCATTGCCTCGATTGAGCCTCTATTAGGTTTAACCGGCACAGTGACAGGTATGATCAAGGCATTTATGGTAATAGAAAAGAGCCCAAGTGTTAATCCATCCATGCTTGCCGGGGGTATCTGGGAGGCATTAATCACCACAGCGGCAGGGCTGCTTGTGGCCATCCCTATCTATATGGGGCATCACTATCTTGAAAATCGGGCAGATGAAATCGCCTTTCTTCTTAAGGAAATTACCAATGAGCTTATCATGAGAGACAGAAATGGAATTTGAAAGGAAAAGATCTTATGTCCATTTAGATATTGCTCCGTTGGTGGATGTTGTCCTTAATCTCCTTCTCTTTTTTATGCTTACGTCACATTTGGTAGAAGAGCCGGCCATCAAGATTAGGCTTCCTAATTCAAAAACAGCAGAATCAGGGAGAGAAATTTCCCAAATGATAACCATTACAAAGGATGGTGATCTCTATTTCATGGATAAACGGGTTGATTTAAAAAATCTGCGGGCAGACATTCAGAACCGGCTTCCTGACATGGAGAAAAGTTTTTTACGAATCAAAGCAGACCGAGAAGTAGAGATTGGCTTATTAGTAAGCGTGATTGATGAAGTGCGGCTCGCCGGGGTTAAAAATTTTAGTATCTTAACGGAAAGGAGGTGAAAACAGAAAAGGTTTCACAGTACAAATTTTAGGATAGGGCGTGACTATCTGCCCAAGAATTGGCCCACGCCCCATCCGCAGGGAAGCACCGTATAAAACAATGCCCCCTCGAATTAAATTTACCACAAAAAAGGGGGTGAGAAAAGACTTTTAGGAGGTAGATCATGAGGAAGTTTCACAAATGGTTTTTTGGTCTCATCTTGAGTTTGGTTTTTTGTGTTTCAATGTCAATAGCAGAAGAAAAGGAGAAAAAAGAAGAAGCAACGCTTGAGGAGATTGTGGTGACTGGAGAGAAGATTATTGTCCCCACTAGGCAGACGGGAGAGACTGTTTACACAGGATCTGAAATTACGAGAAAGGGCATTGAGTCTCAAGGAGAAAAGGCTAAGGCAAATGTTTATGAGGCCATAGATCTTTTACCAGGTGTAAGTGCAGAATCTCCTGATGCTTATGGACTTGGTTCTGAACAGATGAACATAAGAATTAGAGGGGTAAGAGGTTATCTTGGAGCTATGACGGTGGAAGGGGTACCCAACTATGGTGGAAATCCAATGGGTCCAAGGGCATACATATACGATACTGAGAATTTAGAGAGTATAGCTGTTTATAAGGGTGCGGTTCCTGGAGATCTTGGCACCGGTGTTGGAGACAGAGGGGGAGCAATAGAGCTTAGACCCCGCTGGGCGTCGGATAAATTTGGATTTGAGTTCAGCCAGGGTGCAGGAAAATTCGGTTACCTACGAAGCTATCTGAGACTTGACTCTGGTGCTTTATCAACTATTGGAACCAAAGCTTCTATTTCTTATTCATACACTGAAGCAGATAAATGGAAAGGACCAGGGGATTTAGGACCAAGAAATAATGTAAATTTTACCTTGGTTCAGCCTGTGGGCGATAGATTTGAAGCAAAATTCTGGTTTAATTTCAATGAACAAACAATGAACAAATACTACGCCTTGACCTATAATGAAACCAAGAATCTTGACCATTATTATCATAAGGATTTCAACGATATCCTAACAGGAGTTCCGGCCACTGACATCTATTACTATGACTACAATTGGGAAAGTCATGCCAATAGAGAATATTTTGGATTTATCAATTACAAATTTACCGACAATATAAAACTAACTTTAAAACCTTATCTGTCTTCAGAGGATGCCAAAATAAAAGATGGTTCTTCAAGTATTCAGGGAAGACCTGGTATTCAGGAAAGAACAAGGGATATAGAACGAAAAGGAATCATTCCAGAGATAAATTATGACGCGCCCAATCTGAAGATAGTAGCCGGCTATCTTTTTGAAGCCGCCGACATGAAAATCTATACGGAGAATTATTGGATAACGCCCTCTGGGCTTCAATATCGGGGCTATGGGGTTCTGGCCACAACGGGAACTACTTATATAAACAGCCCTTACTTTAAGATTTCTGGAAAGTTATCAAAGCTTGATTGGCAGGCAGGAATAAAATACTTCAGGTTCAAGGACTCAGATAGTGACGGCTATGTAACAAAGTTTAGGCCTGATGGCACACCTTACCTGGAAAGGGCTTCAGACCTCGACCAAAAAGGTAAAACATACGATATATGGCTTCCTACCGCAGGAATTGCTTATAACTTCACTGATAACATTCAGGTTTACTTTAGTTACGGGAGAAATTACATAAGACCCTATGCCTATTTGCCTTTAATAAGCCTTTACAACCAAAATCGAGCTGCTTTTCAAGCTGCCGGGGTTACACTCGATGATTTGTTTAAGGGTAGGGATATTGAGAAGTCAGATAATTTTGACCTTGGCTTAAAGTTTAGGAGTAATTGGCTAGAGTTTTCTCCAACACTATTCTATGCCACACACAGAAATCTTCTTACCGTAATTTCCGATCCCCGTGTTATGATTGATGGTAAACCCGCTTCCTATCAGCAGAACGTTGGGAAAGCTACTGGTTATGGGGTCGATTTGGAGTTTAATTTTTTCCTAAAAGACAATTTTGTCTTTTTCATAAATCCCACCTACACGCATCTGACCTATGATGAGAATATAAGCTATCAGGGAGCTACTCTCTATACAAAAGACAAGCAGGTTGTGGACACACCAAGATGGCTTTTGAAGGCGGGGCTTATTTGGAAATATGCTGGATTTGAGGTCATTCCTTCTCTTAAATATGTAGACAAGAGGTATGGAGATGCGGAACATAAAGAGGAGGTAAGCTCCTATGCCGTAGCGGGTTTGAAAGTGAGCTACACAAAGAAAAAGTTCTGGTTTGCTAAAGAGGCAAAGCTTTCTCTTGAGCTCGATAACATCTTTGATAAAAAATATGTGGCAGTCATAAATGCTATGGATGATGCAAGGGCAGGTGGAACAAGCTATTTGGTTGGAGCTCCATTTACGGCACTTTTGACCTTATCTATGAAGTTTTAGGAGGTGTATAATGGCAAAGTTTCTTGTATGCGGACGTGGTGGAAGCGGAAAGACTACAGTTATTGTCCTTCTTGCTAAAAGGCTTTCCAAGGAAGGGAAGATTCTTATTGTGGATGCCGATGAATCCAATATGGGGCTTCCGTTTTTGCTTGGTATGGAAAGCCCTCAAAAGACAGTTATGGAGACTTTGGGAGGTAAAAAGGAGGTAGGAACACAGCTCCGCACAGTTATCATAAGTGATGGGCGAGAAAAAGTAAGCTTTTTTAAGAAAGGATTCCCCCTAGATATACTTTCTCGTGACGCTATTTCCCATTCTGGAAATATAACCTTTGTTAGGATCGGTAAAGAAGAACACGCCATGGAGGGATGTGCCTGCCCTATGGGGGCTCTTGTAAGGGATTTTCTGAATAAGCTTGATGGAAGAGAGTTCCTTTTTATTCTGGTCGATACAGAGGCAGGGATTGAACATTTCGGGCGGGGTTTAGTTGCCGAGGTGGATGGAGTGCTCTATGTGACTGATCCTTCCTTTGAAGCCCTTCTTCTTGCCGAAAAGGCAAAGAGGATGTGTGAGGAGGCAAAGAAACCCATTTTGATTCTCGCCAATAAGATGGATAAAGAGGTAAGAAATAATATGCTGAGAATGCTTAAAGAGATAGGATTTGAGCCTGTTTCAGTCCTACCATACAAAAAGGACATAGCAGAGGCCCATCTTTTTGGTAAACCGATTTTTCTTGTGCCGATAGAGATAGAGCCTATTGTCCAATCTATGAAAGACCTTAAAAGGGGTACCCGAAAATGAAAAAGCATAAGGGAAAGTTTGCCATCGGTTTTCTTATTCTATTTCTTTTGTTTTATATAGTGCCTCAGGCTTCTTCGGAGGTTTCTTTAAGAGGGGACTTTGTCGAACTTATCGAAACCGTAAAGGGGCTTAGTGGCCCTGTATTGGACGTAAAAGATAAGGCAAATCTTCTCACGGTTACCAATGCCTCTTTTGCAAAACTTGGCAGTGATGAAACAATCGGGATTTTAGACCTGATTCACGAGAGAATTGGTTGCAGCTTGGGAAGAAAAAATCTGATCCTTCTACGAGGCGAACCAAATAAGGCACTATATTTCTTTCTCTTTAACCGAGAAAAGGGAAAGGCAGCTTATCTTGAAGTAAATCCCAAGTTGAATTTGAAAGATTTTCGGAAAAAGGATACAGGTGATGTATTTTCCAAGGTCACCGTTATGGAGATAAGGGTTGAAGATATACTTAAAAGCTCTGCAGAATGGGAAAAGCGATTCAAAGAGAGGGTATTCGGAGGACAAGAGTTCAGACTCATAAGTATTCCCTTTCTCTGGATGGAGGGGCTTCCCCAAGATGTGGTTAAAGCAGCCGAAATCCATGACCACATATGTCCTGGGCTTCTCTCAGGCTATTTTATAGTTAAGTTCGTCCTTGAGGATCTTCCACCCCGAGAAGGTATGGATTACTTTGTGATAGGGAGTCCCGTTTGGTGCAAGGATGATATGATCCAGTCCATGTTGAATGCGACACCTGGGAAACGAAACTTTGTGGTTTTGCCTATTACAGATAAGGAGAAAGAACATTTGAAAGATAAGAACGTGGCTGGGATCTTTCTTCAGTTTGATAGAAAAGGTGTAGGAGGAAAGGGTCTTGTGGTAGGTTTTGACTGGAAGAAACTCGAAGGAGAGGCAGGGATAAAGAGGGAAGGATTACCTTGGGAATGGAGGCTTCGGCTTGCCCTTTATATGGCGAGACACCTAAAGGATTATCAGAAATACGTATACGTGATGAAGAAGGTCGATATGGAAAAGGGTGAAAGACCCGAAACTTATTTTTCTCTTGGGATGAATCCCTGG
>CAYSCS010000089.1:0-18580 GCA_964429695.1 uncultured Eubacteriales bacterium | reverse complement strand
GGGAGTTTAAGCAAGGTTTATCAGCGGAGGCTTCATTAGAGGAGGAGCAAAGCCTCCTGGTATTTGACATGGAAACAGGAGGGGAAGAGTCATGCTATTTATCTCCCGCCTGGAGATGTGGAGCGAGTGAAGGAAGGGATAGTGTGTTTGGAAGAGTCGGGATCGAATGAGGGTTTGGGGGAGTTATAGCTATAAGCATAAAATCCAGGATGATGATGAGAAGAGGGGGAAGCATTAAGTTGGGGCAAGATGATGGAGCACTATATCGGGGTAAAAGGGAAGTAAAGGTTTAGGTTTTGATGACGTTTTTAGTGATGAACATAAAGAGAATGATCCGACTTTTAGAGCGAAAAGAGTTCGTTCCCAGGGTGAGGAGAGCATAAAATGCATCGGGTTTGCGGACCAGGGATAAATAGAAGAAAGAAATAGGAAAGAATAATCCCAAAGGTGATAAGTTTTGTGTTTTGGAAAAATCTGGGAAAATCCCCAAAAATTGCCTCCTTTTTCAGAGACCTCAACACAAAATAGCTGACAGTACCACTTTAGATTGAATTAAATAAATTTTAAAATTACTTCAATATTTCTCCTTTTTTTAGCCTGACCTGAAAATATAACTAATTCAGGCACTATTTTTTCCTTTAAGCATGAGATATATTATAAAAAAGCTTCTAATCTAACTTTGCCTTGCAATTAAAGGAAACATTTAGATAAAATCAATCTCTTATAAATCAAATCCCTTTCAATGAGGATGAGAAGTCTCAAGGAGGTTAAACAGGTAAAAGGGAAAAATTTCCTGTTTAAGGTTGAAACCTCAGCGAACACTAGAGATTATCTCAAGTATGAAAAAATTCGTAACGATATCTGGGGTGACCCGAAAGACTCTCTAGCTGGTTCTCGCAATCTAAAATGTGAGAATTTCTTCCATGAAGGGGGGAGTCTCCTCATCGGAGTTTTTGTGGAGGAAGAGGGCAAATTCATTGAGGACGAGGAACATCTAGTTGGGTTTTCTTATGGTTATGTAGGAGTTCGCGAAAAAGAAATCGCTTTCCGTTCCCCTGATAACCTTCTCTTCTATTCTCAATATACAGGAGTAAGGAAAGAATTCCGTGAATATGGTCTTGGAATTTTGATCAAAGAATTCCAGAGAGATTTGGTTCTGGATGTCTTGGGGATTTCAGTAATTACCTGCACCTATGACCCCCTCTCTGGCGTAAATGCCTTAAGAAATATCCATCACTTCGGGATGGAGGTTGTGGAATACAGAGAGGGCTATACGGGAGAGTTTGGGGGTTTTTTAAATCGCGTAGATATTCCTTGCGATAGATTTGCCGTAATCTGGGACCTAAAGAAGAAGCTCCTAAGAGAAGAATATGATTTAGCGCTTCTCTTGACTCCTTTGCATCTTATGACTCGCACCACGATGGTTGAAGTTTCAGGAAGAAGTGGGACCCTTCGTCTCGAGATTATTGAGGAGATAAACCTAAGCTTAGCTGAAGATTACCTCATTTTTGAAATTCCCTGGGATTTTTATGAGATGCTCTGGGAAACTGATGTGGAAGAGGTAAAGGTAAGGAATATTCCCCTTGAGTGGCGGATGAAAACGAGAGAAGCCTTTAAAAGTCTTTTTCAGAGAGGTTACAGAATAGTAGATTTCCAAAGTAAGGAGGAAGAAAGAAGGAAGAGAAACTTCTATGTCCTCAAAAAGACTTGAGGGGTTCAAAGGAGAAAGGAGAATGAAATCAGAAAAAGAGAATATAATTGAGGAAGCAGCTAGGATTCTTGGTTTTATCTCCAAAGAGAGACTCAGCGAGGAAGAAAAAAAATGGGCGATAGAAGAGACATTGCAGGGATTCAGGGAGCATATCAACCCCGGTTTTCTCGAATACAGAAAAGGAGTATCCACTGATTACACTGCGCTTGAATGGCGAGATTCGAGGACAACCTTTGAAGATATTCACGGGAAAATTTATCTTGATTGTTTAGGTGGATTTGGAATGTACAACACCGGACACCGCCATCCTGTGGTGCTTGAAGCGGTCTTGAATCAGTTGAAAAAACAGGCGCTTCATTCCCTTGAAATCCTCGATCCCTTAAGACCAATGCTCGCCAAATTGGTGGCGATGATAACTCCAGGGAATCTCCAGTATTCTTTTTTCTGTAACTCAGGTTCAGAGGCTGTTGAAGGGGCGATAAAGCTTGCCAAGCTTCACACTCAGAGGAAAGTTTTTATCGCCGCAACAAGAGGATTCCACGGAAAAACTCTCGGAGCCCTTTCGGCAACCTCGAGGGCTGATTTCAGAGAGCCTTTCATGCCTCTTCTTCCGGGTTTTATCCATCTTCCCTACGGAGATTATGAGGCTGTGGAGGCTGTAGTGAAGAGTGGCGAGCTTACAGGAGACCGTGTGTCTGCTATAATTCTTGAGCCTGTGCAGGCAGAGGGTGGGGTCAACCTCCCTCCTCCTGATTATTTCCCCAAAGTACGGCGCCTATGTGATGAGCATGAGACCCTCTTGATTATAGACGAGGTTCAGACTGGTATGGGAAGAACTGGGAAACTTTTCGGCTGCGAACATTATGGAGTGGCGCCAGACATCATGTGTCTGGGCAAATCTTTCGGGGGAGGGGTAATGCCCATTGGAGCCTTTGTTTCTACGAAAGAAATCTGGCAGAAAATGATTCCCAATCCCTTTCTCCATACCTCAACCTTCGGAGGAAACAGTCTTGCCTGTGCTGCTGCAATCGCCGCCATCAAAGTCACCCTGGAAGAGGACCTTCCTGCAAAAGCCAGTGAACAGGGTAAGTATTTCTTGGAGAATTTGAAGATACTTGTTCAAAGATTCAATCGCTTTTGTCTCGAAGCCAGAGGATTGGGCTTGCTTCTCGCCATTGAATTCATCTCTGACAGGGTAGGGTTCGAAGTGGCGAAAAGGCTTTTCGATGAAGGAATTCTTGTCGCAGGTACTCTTCTCAGAGCCAAGACAATCCGCATCGAGCCACCTCTTATCATCACCAGAAAGGAAATTGATTATGCCCTCGAACTCATGGAAAAAGTCTTCAGGAGCATAGAAAAAGATCTCGATATGATTCTAAAGATGGAAAAGCCAGAATATTTTAAGTAATTTTCTGAGAGATTCTTTTTTTACTTTTGAGATGGATTACTACCCCCAGGACGAGGGTCAGGAAAATACCAAGCACAAGAGAAAGTTCATATCTGAGCACATTTTCAGTATTTTTTGGAGGAATGAAAAAGAAGATGCAAGCTAGAAACAGGAGCAACTCTCCAAGAATTGCAGAGAGCCAGAGGCCAAGCTTCCCTCCAGGAATACGGTAAGGACGGGGGATTTCAGGGAAGATTCTCCTCAGTTTAACTCCTGCGGGAAACATGAAGAGATAAGGGAGGAGAAGAAGTATCGAGGAGAGAGCGAAGATTGTCCAGAAAATCTGCTGGATGTTTCTCATGCCTATGAAGTTTCCAAGAAGCAAGGCAGTTCCTATCACTCCTGTAAGGTAAAATGCATGGTCAGGGGATTCATAGCGGGGATGACGGTGCCCGAGGAGTTTGAGTTTTTTATCCAGGCCAGTCTCAGAAATTACATAGTTTGAGCCGAAAGCCCAGCCAAAGACGAAGGCAAAAAGGGCTAAAAGAAAAAAGATGATCAGCACAAAGAAGAGCCAGTAAAACCCATCTCCAAGTGTCTTAAGGACGAGAATTTTAAAAGAGTCACTGACGCTAGTGACGATGTTTATTTCTTCCACCCTGAAAACGGCAAGCACTCCAAAGGCAGAGAAAACATAAAGAAAGGAGATGAGCAGCCCTGCAATCATTACTGCCCTGGGAATATCTTTTCGAGGTTCTCTAAGCTTATCAGAGAAACTGCTCACCACTTCAAAACCAGCGAAATTGTAGACGATTAAAGGGGCAAAGGCTATGGTTGCATCCCAGGTTATCATCCACTTTGGGAGGGAGAAGCTGTTTGCAAGTTTATGTTTCAACCCATAGATGATTCCCAGAAACCCGAGAACCGAAAAGAGCACAGCTTTTATGATTGCTCCGATGCTGGTCACAAAGTCGCTTAAGGTGATGTTTCTTATTCCTAGGAAAACAATGAGCCAGATGAGTAAAGTTCCCAGCGATGCCTGAAGGTAGGGTGTTATGGTTTCTGAAAGTTCAGGGAAAAAGGCTGAGGTGAAGATGGCGGCGAAAGTTACAAATATGGATGGAATCCAGTAGACGACATTTATCCAGTAAAGCCATGAGACCATAGTTGCCCAGAAGTCTCCAAAAGCAAGTTTGGTCCAGATATATATCCCACCGGTCCTCGGCCAGGTTGAGCCGAGTTCGGCAGAGATCAATCCATAGGGTATGAGAAAGAAGAGAATTCCCAGAATCCTCCAGCTCATTCCCTGAACACCCATGCTCGCTCCGGCGCCGATAGTATCTAGGCTCAGGATACAGCAGACATTGAAGAGGGTAATTTCGAATAACTTGAGCTTTCTTCCCTCTTTTGAGCTTTTGCTTATCATCGTTGATTTAGTCTCTGAAGAAGATCCATTTTTTAGCTGAACATAAATTCATCCCTTTAATTTATACCATAGGAAAAATAAGTAAAAGAAGAAAAATATCCTCTTATCTTAAATTTTTTCATCTCCGGGAGACAAAAATTGCTCTCTGAATATTTTATGATTATAATGGGCATATGGCCTTTGGATATCAGGGAAAGGTGCTTAAGATTGATCTCAGCGAGCAAAGGTTCAGCATAGAAAAGCCTGCCAAAGATTTCTATAGAAAATATCTCGGGGGAAGCGCTCTGGGAGTCTATTATCTTCTTCGCGAGATGCCTCCTAAGTGTGACCCTTTTTCTCCCCAGAACACACTTGTTCTTGCTTTGAGTGTGCTCACAGGAGTTCCGATATCAGGTCAAAGTCGCATGACTGCCGCAGCAAAGTCTCCCTTGACAGAGACCGTAGGTGATTCCCAGTGTGGTGGATTCTGGCCGGCAGAGATGAAATTTTCTGGATTTGATGCTCTCGTTATCAAAGGGAAAGCTCCTTCTCCCCTCTATCTCTACCTTCATGATGGAGAGGTTGAGTTTCGAGATGCCTCATCTCTGTGGGGGAAAGAAACAGGGGAGGTGGAGTCAAGAATCAGAAAAGAACTCCAGGATCCCAAGGTAGAGGTGCTGCAGTGTGGTCCTTCAGGAGAAAAAAGAGTAAGGTTTGCTTCTCTCTTAAACATGTGTTGCCGCGCCAACGGAAGAACAGGGATGGGAGCGGTAATGGCTTCTAAGAATCTGCGAGCGGTCGCAGTTAGAGGGAGAAAGTATCCCTCTCTGGCTGATGAAAAGGCATTGAGAGAGCTTTCAAGATGGGGAATAAAAAATCTAGATGAGTCTGCTGTTCTACCTATCTCTTTGTTAGGGACAGCTGAGGTAATTCCCTACCAGAATAGCACAGGAGGACTCCCCTCAGAAAATTATAACAGTGGAGTGTTTGAGGCCTATGAAGAAATCTGTGCAGAGAAGTTGAATGCAAAACTTGTAAAGAGAAGAACAACCTGCTTTGCGTGCGCGTTGAGGTGTAAGAGAGAAGTTGAAATCAAAGAAGGAGCATATCGCGTAGAGCCAAGGTTTGGGGCACCCGAATATGAGACCATAGCCACATTTGGCTCCTACTGCTTGGTGAGTGACCTTGAAGCAATCGCCAAGGCAAATGAAATTTGCAATCGCTACGGTATGGATACGATAACCTGTGGAGCAACGATAGCCTGGGCAATGGAATGCTTCGAGAAAGGAATAATCAACCTCCATGATACGGGCGGAATTGATTTGCGTTTTGGAAACGCAGAGGCTATGGTGAGGATGACAGAGATGATTGCTCGTCGAGAAGGAATGGGAGATTTGCTTGCCGAAGGCTCCTATCGTGCTTCTGAGATAATCGGGCGGGGAAGTGAAGAGTTCCTGATTACAGTAAAAAAAAAGGAGCTCCCAGCTCACATGCCTCAGGTGAAGAGGTCTCTGGGGTTGATTTATGCCGTGAATGCCTTCGGACCTGACCATCAATCAAGTGAGCATGATGAGTCTTACCATCCTGAGTCAGCTTATCTTGAGAGACTTGCCGAGCTCGGACTCACAAGACCCAGGATGCCATGGGTGCTTGATGAGGAGAAGGTGAGGTTTGCCTTCAGGACGCAATGTCTCTACAGTCTTTTTGACACTCTGAATTTATGTCAGTTTGTCTTCGGGCCATCCTGGCAGCTTTACGGACCAAGCCAGGTAGTTGAGCTTGTGCGGGCTGTCACAGGCTGGGATGTGACTCTGGAAGAGTTGTTGAAGGCAGGAGAGAGGAGACTTAATCTACTTAGAGCCTTTAATTTTAGGGAAGGCATTGGAAGAGAAAAGGATTATCTTCCTAAGAAATTATTCCGACCCTTAAGAGGAGGCCCGACGCATGGAGTGGCTTTAAAGGAAGAGGAATTGAAAAGAGCCGTGGATGTTTATTATGAGATGGCGGGATGGGAGGTTCAAAGCGGGGCTCCTACCAGGGAAAAACTTGAGGAACTTGGACTCAAGTGGGTGGCTGAGATGTTATTTTCAAAGGGGAATTGAGCAAGCTGAAAGGCTAATTGAATGAAAAAAGAAGGGGGTGAAAATGGAAAAGGGCAAGTTTTGGGGAAGAGATTTTCTTACACTCCTTGATTACACGCCTGATGATGTCATATATATTTTGGAAGCGGCAGCCAGGCTAAAGAGAGAATTCAGAGAAGGAATCCCTCAATTTTATTTCCCGGGCCGCACCGCGGCGATGATTTTTGAGAAGCCCTCCACTCGAACCCGGATTTCCTTCCAGGCTGCATGTTCTCAACTGGGAATGCAGAGTTTTTATTTGCGCCCCGACGAAACCCAACTTAGTAGAGGGGAACCAATCAAAGACACGGCTAGAGTAATAGACAGATACTGTGATGTACTCTTTATCCGCACCTTTGCCCAACAAACGGTAGAGGAATTTGCAAGATACATGGAACATCCTGTGATAAACGCCCTTACTGATGAATTTCATCCTTGTCAAGGGCTTGCAGACCTTCTCACCATTCAGGAAAAGAAGGGCCTGCGAAAGGGTCTAAAAATTTGCTATACAGGAGATATCTGGAATGTTTGTCAGACATTGATGGTGGCATGTGCCATGTTCGGGATAGACCTCTTTGTTGCTCGTCCCCCAGGATACGAGCCAACAAGAAGGGCTTTAGAGGGTGCCTTTCGCCTCTCAAGTCAGAGTGGGAGTCGAATAGTCTTCACCTCTAGTCTTGAAGAGGCAGCCGAGGCGGCAGACATAATTTATGGAAATACATGGCATTCAATGGGTGGTCCTGAGGACCAAAAAGCTAAGAGACTCAAGGATTTTGCTCCATATCAAATCAATACCAGAATCCTTAAACTCGCTTCAAAAGAGGCAATCTTCATGCATTGCCTTCCTGGATATAGAGGAGAGGAGATGACGGATGAAGTGATTGAGGGACCAGCTTCGGTAGTCTTTGATCAGGCTGAAAACCGACTGCACACTGAAAAAGCCCTTCTTTACTTGCTTCTTCGTTGAGTCAAAGAAAAATGAGTTTAAAGACTCAGGTAAGGAATGAATACGGAAAGCTTCGAAGTGTCCTTCTTTGCCGTCCTGAATTCTTTGAGCTTCAACCTATTAACGAGATTGCCAAGGAACATCTGAGAAAGGGAGAGAGGCCAGATAAGAAACGTGTACTCGAAGAACACGCCGAATTCGTAAAAGCCATCGAGGAACAAGGTGTTTCTGTGGTCTGGGTTGAGCCAGCAAAGGAATTTCCCTATCAGGTTTTCACGAGAGATATAGGAGTAACAACTCCAGAGGGTGTTTTACTCGGGAGCTTTCGTTATCCCGTTCGCCGCGGAGAAGAAAGGATTGCCCTTCGTGCTCTCGAGCCAAATTTTAAACTCTGGAAGGAAATAGGCTCTTTGTCAGGGATTTATTTTGAGGGTGGTGACTTTATCTATCTCAATTCCCGGATGGCAGCCGTGGGCACTGGCGCAAGGACAAACGCTGAAGGAGCAAGGCGCATAAGCAAACTGTTGAGGGAAATAGGGCTGGAAGTCATTCCTGTTTCCTTCGAAAAGCGCTATCTTCATCTCGACATGGTCTTCAATGTTGTGGCAGAGAAAGTGGCTGTCCTCTGCCCTGAGGCCCTGCCTGAAAATTTTTTAAAACTTATCAGGAAATTGAATTTTGAGTTAATTGAAGAGACTCCGGAAGGAGTTTTCAAGCTCAACTGTAACCTCCTCGCTCTCGATAGCGGCCTCCTCCTTTCTCCTTTGAACAATAAAGGAGTTAACCGGCGTTTAAAAACGCTCGGTTTTCGTGTGATCGAAGTAAGGCTGGAACATCTCCTTATGGGAGGTGGCGGGCCTCATTGTCTGAGTTTCCCTCTTTATAGAGAAGGATAGCCAGGCATTTGTTGCTTGTCATCCCTAATTTTAGGACTCGGATTCATCGAGCCATGCGTCTTTGCCTCATGGCTAATACTTGCCGTTTCATAACAGTCTCAAGTAGTGGGAAGAGACAAAACAAGAGAGGCCCTTGAGGCTTGAGGTTGGATTCGGAAGGTGCGGCTTCCTGGACGGAGGGAGCCACTGACTCTGGTGGTTGTTCGGGGATTAGGTCATGAACCGCTGATGTTGTTAACGCGCCTTGTAGCCAAACGGAGTCGCAAGTCAGTTTGGCATGTGGTGGCGGCCTATTTTAGTCGCTGTCGGGTGGAAGAGACCATCCATTTTCTCCAGCAGGGCTATCAACTGGAGGATATCCGGGTTCTGAGGTATGTGAGGTTGCAGAATATGATGGGGCTGGTGATGGCGGTGACCTACTTCGCCTCGGCCTATATAGAACTGAAGCTGAAGTTGCGCGTTTTGATGCGCCATATGCTGCGGGCAGCGCGGCGGGTTTTTGGGGTTCCGGATTTTAGCCTCTATGCTTTAGCCGACGACATTAAGCACTTCTTGTTCAGCCGGTCGAAGGGCCTAAGAATAGATCTAATGCTGCCCAAACATGCTTCGTTCAAATACTTCTCTTCGACCCCTAAAAAAATTTGGGGAAACTTCAGGTAAATAAAGCCATTGAAATAGGCAATGCTTTAATGGTAAAAATAGAGCTTAGAAATTTGAAGGAACTTTTATCCTTCAAAACAAAAAATAGAGGAGATAAATCATGAAAAAGGGCTCTTCGGAAATAGAACTGGCTATGAAGGAGGCAATCAAGCTCGAGATAGAAGGACATAAATTCTTCACTAAGGCGGCAGAAATAACAACTCATCCAAAAGGAAAAAGAATGTTTCAACACCTTGCCCAGGAAGAGGTGAAGCACTTAGAAACTTTCAAGGGAATTTTTAAGAAGGCCCTGAAAGGAGAAGAAGGGAAGGATTATCTGAAAGAAGAAATTCGAGGTGAGGCTCCCTTGGTAGAGAAACTAAAAGAGAGGATAAAAGGCCAAGAGGGAAAGGGTGAGATTGAAGCTTTAAGCATTGGCATGGAGCTTGAGAAAAGAGCGATTGAATTATTCCGAGATTCAGCCTCAAAGGCAGAGGATCCAGTGGCTAGAGAGATTTTTTTAAAGATCCTCGATGAGGAAAAGTTTCATTATGATCTCCTTCAGGCTCAATATGACTCTTTGACCCATTCTGGATTCTGGCTGGATTCAGCCGAGTTTCGCATGGACGGAAAATGGTGAAGAAATGTTCAAGGCAAAAAAAGAGGTGGAGAGCAATTGCTCTCGGATGGAGCTCAGTTCTCATCTTTTTTTTAATCTCTTCCTGTCAACAAAGAAAGCAGCCTTCTCTTCAGAGCAGGGCTTTTGAGATTCATCAAAGGGTATTAACCGTGGATACTCATGCCGACACTCCCTTATTGATGGTTAGGGGAGATTGGGATATGGGAACTCGTCATCAACCAGGGGGAGGAAGAGAAGGTAAGGTTGACTTGCCGCGGATGAAAGAAGGAGGGCTCGACGCCTTATTTTTTGCCGTCTACACGGCGCAAAGAGAGATGACTCCTCTGGGCTATGCTAAGGCGAGAGAGAGTGCTGAGGTTTTGCTGAGTGCTATTCACAAGATGTGTTCTGATTATCCACATCTTGTGGAGCTGGCAAAGCATCCTGAAGATGCTTATAGGCTGAAAAAAGAGGGTAAAATTGCTGCTTTCATTGGAATGGAAAACGGTTTTCCTCTTGGAAAGGACCTATCCCTCCTCAAGAAATATCATGAGATGGGGGTTCGCTATTTAACACTGTGTCATAGTCAGGATAATGAAATCTGTGATTCTTCAACTGAAAGACGAAACCCCGAGGACATGGGTTTGAGTGATTTTGGAAAAGAAGTGGTGGCAGAGTGCAATCGTCTGGGGATAATGGTTGATATTTCTCATGCCTCTAATAAATCTTTTTTTGATGTGCTTAAGATTACCAAAGCTCCTGTCATAGCTTCCCATTCAGGAGTAAGGGCTCTCTGTGACCATCCCCGAAACCTCTCGGATGAGATGCTCAGAGCTTTGGCTTCAAATGGGGGCGTGATTCAGGTGCCTTTCGTTTCGAGTTTCATCAAGAAAGCAAAACCAAATCCAGAGCGGGAAAAAGCGCTGGAAAGTTTGAAAGAGAAATACGGTCGCTGGGAAGAAATCAGGGACGAAGAAATTCTGGAGAGGATGAGAGAAGAGTATAGCCAGATTCAGCAAAAGTTCCCTGAAGAGAGGGCAACAGTAGAAGACCTTGTGAATCATATTGATTATGTGGTTAAGCTAATCGGAATAGATTATGTAGGAATAGGGAGTGACTTCGACGGGGGAGGAGAGCTTGATGGATGTTATGATGTGACTGAAATCAGGAATATTACCAGGGAGCTAATTCGGCGAGGATACGGGGAAAAGGAGATAGAAAAAATCTGGGGTGGCAACATAATGAGAGTTTTCAAAAAAGTAGTCAAGGTAGCAAAAGAGCTTCAGAAGTCAATTTCTTTTGGTTCCTCTCCTCTAGATAATTTATTTCGATTTAAAAGCTGAAATGGGATGCACTTTTCAAGAGATGGAAAGCTTTGGATTATTTGAATAAAAGGCTTCTGAGGTGTGGCTCAGGTAAAAAATAGATGAGGATTCTTTCTAGGAGAGGTTTTAGCTTTTTCCTTGTCTTTTCTCTCCTGTATACACTTTTTCCGAGTAAAGCAATATCGCTAAATTCTCCGGAGAGCTCGAAAGAAGAAGGAAAAGAAAAGATAGTGGATGATTCGTGGATGGGAATTTATATAAACGGGGTAAAGGTAGGGTTTAGTCACACTAAAAGAGTTGAATTCGAGAAAAAAGGCAAGAAATATAAGGAGACATTTAACGAGACATCGATAAGAGTTTCACGGCTGGGAAGCAAGGCTGTGGAGATGAAAACGGAGCAAAGGTCACTATTTGATGCTAGTGGAGATCCTCTGGAAACGATTCTCAAGACGAGGTTATCGAATGAGGAAACTGTGATAAAGGCTGTGATTCTTCCGCGAACCGTTCGTTTTGAAGTAGGGAATAATGTTGTTAGGGAGCTTGATTTTACTGAAAAATTTTATCTTGAAATTCCGCTTAAAAATATGATTGAAGAAGGAAAGGCGAAATCTTCGCTAAGGCAAAAATTTAAAATACTCGTTCCTTTTTCATTTTCTCTTGAGGAGGCAGTGGTTGAAATTCTGGGGAAAGAAGATACCTTGATTCTTGGCGAGAAGAGAGAGCTCTGGCATTTAAGGACAGAGATGAGTTCTTTATTTCCGCTGATTATGGATGAATGGATTGATGAGGAAGGGATAAGCTGGAAGTCTGTGACCCAGACAGGTTTGATGAGCACAACCTCATTTCGCATGCCTAAAGAAAGGGCCCTTGAAGCTTCCGCTTGGACTTTCGACATAGCCCTCTCCACCCTCATTGAATCCAATATCAAGTTTGATGACCCACAGCGAACTAAAAGCATAATCTTTAAGCTGAGGGGAATACAAGAAGAGTCGGTGAAGAAATTTCCCTGGGATGATGGCAGTCAGAGAGTGCTCGAATTAAATAAGGATTATGTTCTTATCCAGACCAGGGCACAGATCTTTTCTGAGAATGAGGCTATCCCTTATCCGGTGGAAGAGGAAGGGCTGAAGGAGTTTCTCAAGCCGACCTTTCTCTGTCAGATAGATGATCCCGAGCTCAAAAGCATCGCAAGAAAACTGACAGGCGAGGAGAAGAACTCATGGAGAGCCGCCAAAAAGATTGCCGAATGGGTGAGTAAAGAGGTGAGACCGAGTTATGATATTGGTTTTGCCTCTGCTAAAGAAGTTCTTAAGAGACGAGAAGGGGACTGTTCAGAATACACAGTGCTAACTGTGGCACTCTGTCGAGCGGTAGGGATTCCTGCCCGTGCGGCTCTAGGCATAATGTATGCCTATGGAATCTTCGCTTATCATATGTGGGCAGAGGTCTATGTTGGGAGATGGGTCAATCTTGACTCAAAGTGGATAGCGATTGATTCTAAAAGCGGTGAGTTTTTCACCGATGCTACCCATCTCAAGTTCGGAAGAAGCCTTCTGGATGAAAACATATATCAGGAGATGGCAAAGGCAGTCTCGGAGCTTCTGGGGAAATTAAGGTTGGAAGTCCTTGATTATTCTTACGATGATAATTTTGATGAATTTTGAAAGTAAAGGAATCTGAGACGATATTTTTCCTATGGTGATAAAAGAGAGAGGAGAGTAATTTTGATCTCGATGATCAATTTCTTCGAGCAGAGAGCAAAGAAGGAAGCGAAAGTTAGAAAATGATTTTCAACTATTGTCCGAAATGTGGCTCAAAGCTTGGCTTTCGAGAAGAAGAAGGAAGAAGAGCATTCTGTCTTAAATGTCATTTCGTCCATTACAGGAATCCTCTACCCTGTGTTGCAGCTTTAGTGAGAAACAGTAAAAATGAAGTCCTTCTTGTGAAAAGAGGGGTTGAGCCAGGAAAAGGTGAATGGGCCTTACCTGCTGGATTCATCGAAATAGATGAAACTCCCGAGGGAGCCTGTCTTCGTGAATTGAGGGAAGAGACAGGGCTTGAGGGAGAGATAGTGCGTTTAGTAGGCGTATTCCCACAGGAATCTTCGAGGTATGAGAAGGTGCTAATCATCGCTTATGAGGTTAAAGCGAGGGGAGAGCTTAAGCCTGGCTCCGATTCAGAAGAAGTTGCTTTTTTCCCTTTTCATTCTCTTCCTGAAATTGCCTTCTCAAGCCACATGAAGATCATCAGGAAGGGGGTTTGGAGCAGGGATGAATGAACGTAGGATTTATGATAAGCCCTCTCCTCACTTCTCTCTTTATGAGACTATTTCTCAGAGGAGAAGGAATAAATTTTTTGAGAAGAAGGGACGCTTCATCATTGAGGGGAGAAAGGCCTGGTCCAAGAAAATAATTGAGAGAATTTGGGGAAATTAGAAAGGAGTCAAATTGAAAAAAGAAAAAATAAGGAGAAGAGAATTCTTGAGAAGGAGCATGAGCTTAGGCCTTGGGGTTTCTCTGGGAAATGCTTCGCTGTCGAAGATTATCCGGAGAGCATTCTTTTTAACTGATGAGGGGAGCGAAATCTCGGTTGTCACAGGGAGCGATTACTTCCGGAATACAATCAAAGCAGTTGAGGCTTTGGGTGGAATAGCAAAATTTGTGCCCAAAGGAGCTGCGGTTGCCATTGTGCCCAATTCTCAAAGCAGGCATCCGGGCACTTTCACCAAGCCTGAAATCGTGAGAGCTGTTATCCGTTTGTGCAAGGAAGCAGGGGCACGGGAAATAAACTGTTTGAGCTGGCTTTCAAAAGATTTTTGGGAAGCCACAGGTTTGGTGCATGTTATTGAGGAAGAAGGAGCAAGTTTAAGGCTCATTAACAGAGAAGATTCTTCTCAATTTGAGATTATTCCTGTTCACCGAGGCAAGATTCTCAAGGAGGCAGAAATAGTAAAGGAACTCTTCAGGCATGATGTTTTTATCGACCTTCCAGTAGTCAAGGACCATGCAGGCAACAGGTTTACCGGAACGATGAAGAATTTGATGGCGCTTAACTCTCCGAGAAGCAATCGTTCCTTTCATAGAGAAGATTGGAAGACCAATCCCGATTCAGTGGATTATCTTGACCAATGTATTGCAGATTTGAATACTGTATTAGAACCCGCCCTGTGTGTGGTCGATGCTACTGAATTCATCGTCACCAACGGTCCTTTCGGCCCTGGAAAGATTATAATCCCTCGAAAGATTGTGGCTGGAAGGGATAGAGTGGCAATCGATTCTTATTGTACGACATTATGGGGAATGAAAGGTGAAGAGATCTTGATGATTAGGTACGGCTTTGAACATGGTCTTGGTGAGATAAATCTTAAAAAAATAAAGATAAAACAGCTTGGAGGATAGGGTTATCAATGGTTATCTTTTTAAACTGTCCTTGAGTCGAGGGGTATAGTTTGCAAAAGGCAAGAATTTTTACGGCAAAAATTAAGCTAAAATTGGTGAAAAGTAAAAGTCTTTGCTTTCCCTTTTGGAAGTTGCAAGCTATGAGCCTTTTTTTAATCAAGGTCCTTATCCTTTTTTTCCTGAGCTCTCCTCAACTACTCTGCAGCGCAGAGTGTCCTCTTTGTCCATTTCTTCCGGCTGATGGAGAAGCAGGGGAGTGGAGGAGAGACGGCCAATTCCGCTCCTACAGCGGCGATGAGCTTTATCTTTATATAGATGGGGGAGCAGAAATCTACCATGAGTTTGGATTCAGGAGGGTCATTGTCCAGGATTACATCAATAAGAAGGGAAAATCGATTTCCCTGGAAATATTTGAAATGTCAGACTCAGAGAGCGCCTTCGGTATCTACACCTTCAAGACAGGTAAGAAGGGAAGCGAGGTCAAGATAGGAGACAAAGCCCTCCTTGAGGACTATTACTTAAATTTCTGGAAACACAAATTTTTAGTTACTCTAACAGGTTTTGAGAGAGATCAAGAGACAGGGGAAGGATTGTTGAATCTAGCTAGAGTAGTGGAGAGGAAATTAAATACAAAAGGGTCAGAACCATTCCTGACTTCCTTACTGCCAGGGAAGGGATTGATTGAGACAAGTATTAAATATTTTAAAGGGTGGCTTGGACTTTTCAATTGTTATCCTTTTTTTCCCAAGGACATATTTCCCTTTGAAGAGGGAATCAAAGGTGATTATGAGTCGGGTGAGACAATCTTTATTCTTAAATATAGGGATTTAGAGGAGGCGAAGGAAAGATTTCTTGACCTTAAGAAAGGTTTTTCTGAAAGCTCGAGGCACAGGGATTTTAGACTCGGTAATGATGAGAGATTTGAGCTCAAGGATTCAAGAGGAAACATAATTCTTTCTACTTCGCATAGGGAATTCATCCTGATTTTCTTTACCTCCGATTCAAAAGAGAAAGAGAGGAGAGAGGAAGCACTTAGCGAAGTTTTGGAACATATACAGAGAGTCATTAATTAAGCACAAAGTTCAGCCAAGAGTCAAGAGGGATGACTTTTTTTCGAGGGAAAAGGAAGAGAAGAGTGAATAGAATTTTTTTCACATAAAATTAAAATTTAGGAAATTAAGCTTAAAAGGAGGCCTTCCATGAACAAAACCCAGGAAAACTTAGATTGGGGCTTGGGTAAGGTTAAGGGATTATCCAGAAGGAATTTTATGAAATACCTTCTGGCAGGTTCAGCTCTTTCGCTGGGGAGTTTGAGAAACCTTAATGCAGGCATCTACCAGAGTATCACTTCTTTAAATCAAAAATACATCGAGGATGAGTCTCCAGATGGAGTCTACTGGAATGGTATCAAGAAGCATTTTTTATTCGAAGATGGGATAATCATGATGAATAATGGCACCATAGGTCCCATGCCAGAGCCTGTATTCAACACTTTGATTGATTGGTTCAGGTTCCAGGTGACCAACCCTTTTGATTGTTACAATTTTCTTCCTCAGAAGACAGAAGAAGTTCGGGAGAAGCTGGCTAAGTTTATAAACGCTTCTCCTGAAGAGGTAGTAATCACAAGGAACACGACAGAGGGGATTAATTTTATTGCCAATGGACTGGAGATGAAGGGAGGTGATGAGGTGCTTCTTTCTTCGATGGAACATCCAGGAGGAACTCATCCCTGGAAGCTTAAAGAGAAGCGTTATGGAATAAAGATAAAAGAGGTTCCCCTTGGTCTACCTCCGAAAAGTGTGGAGGAGATAGTGGATTCCTTCAAGAAGGCCATCGGTCCCAAAACTAAAATCATCTCCATAAGTCACACCGTCTATATCTCGGGTCTAATTACACCTCTCAAAGAACTGTGCAGCATGGCTCATGAAAACGGGGTGCTTGTCCTTGCTGATAGCGCCCACGGAATTGGAATGCTAGATCTGGACATGCATGGTTTAGGGGTGGATTTCTTTGCTTCGAGCCCTTATAAATGGTTAGGGGCACCAACAGGAGTTGGGATTCTTTATGTAAAGAAAGATGTTCAGGATAGGATTTGGCCGACGATAGCAACCACAGGCTGGGACACTTACAAGGATGCAAGGCGTTTTGAAACCCTTTCCCAGAGAGCTGATGCTCTGATTATTGCTCTGGGTGAGGCGCTTGATTTTCAGAATGAGATCGGGAAAAAGAGAATCGAAAAGAGAATTAAGGCACTCGCTGGCTATTTGAAGCGAGAATTAAGCAAGATTCCTCGAGTCAGGCTTCATACCCCGTTTGACTCTTATCTTAGCGCAGGGCTGACGGCTTTTTCGATTGAAGGTGTCGAACCCGCGAAGGTAGTTGAGTACGTGAGGGAAAAATACAACATCGTAATCAGGGAAATCGGGAGCAAAGAGAAAGGGACCCAGGGAATAAGAGTTTCAACTCCTATTTACGTCAGCTTTAAAGATATTGATTTGCTCCTTGAAGGAATAAGAACTATTGTCTCGCACATGGGGTAAGAGATAGAGGCACTTTACTGGTTGAGGTAAATTTTTCTGAGTGCTAAAGTAAGTATATTTTTAGCTTGAGAAAATCAAGCTTAGGGGGATGAAAGGCTTTTTCTGAGGAGACGGAGGCAGTTCATACAGAAGGAATCCTTTTTCCTATCGGTATCAGCCAGACTATTTGAGAAGCGCATCACGCACTCAGGTCGGGGACAGTGTCTGAGTCTGAAATTATGTCCGAGCTCATGGGTTGCTTCCTTTGCGGCTCTTTCGAGAAAGAGGGTTTCATTTTCTTCAAACCCGTAGTAGGCTTGACGAAGACGGGTGAGGGAGATGATGGAAAATGAGCCTCCAAGTTCAGCCTCTCCAAAAACAAAATTGAGACCTGGCACATAAAGGTCAACATCGACGATAGCCAAGATTTTTTCATTTCTTAGGGGGATCACCATCTTTCGCATTTCACTCAAGATTCTTGAGGAAGAATATTGAGAGTGTTGGGAATTATAGGCAACCTGAGGAAGCTCTTTTGGTTCTAAGACATCGGTAACACAACCAAAGGTCTCTCTCACTCTACTTGATAGGGTGTGGAGAACATTTTCCTCTATCTTGCCAAGAGGGAGGAGATGGATTGTGCAATTTGTTCCAAGTTGATGAAAGGCATCTATCATCAAGCTCAATAATCCACTAAATAAAATCGAATATCCTTTTTTCATAATTTTAACATAATTAAAGTTAGGCGTTATCCCAAAGTTGCTAGATGATGTTTGAGAGAGGCATAAAAGAGAGCCTCCAACCTATAAAAAACATACAAGTTTAAAAAGGAGGTCGTAGCCCCATAGACGAACTGGAAATTTCTTTCCTCTTGCGATATAGCCTACCAAAAAATGGTTTGGTGTTCAATGCTCCAAATTGCCTCACGAGAAAATCTACGCGAAATTATTTTGTCTTCTGGAGGGAAGAGCGATTTAATTTCGAGATGAAATTAGCTAGGAGGCAAGGACATGGGGATAGAAATGAAAATTAAGAGAGCCATTTTGCAAGAGCTAGCCTCAAGCTATAAAAACTCTTCTAAGAAAGGTAAGGGAAACAGGCTCAAATCGCTTTCCTACCCCCTCCGAAGCAGCTGATAAAGGAACTCATAGCTATTATTGACTATAACCGAAGTTATGCCAGCTGGCTATTCGGCACCTATGGCCTGAAGGTTGTGCTGCTTAACTTTTGATGTAACGAGAGGTGTTTTGAGAGGTTTGGAAAAGGATAAGGACGTTTTTATGAGTTGTTTGGTCAATAAGGGGAAAGACCTGAGGAGATATCTCAAGCATGGTTGAAGAGCGAGAGGGAGGAAATTTCTGACTTTTTTGGGGAAATCAGCTCTCGATTGGCTCAGATGGATGAGGGCAAGAGAGAGGCGCGATAATTTTCCTCTTGATAAGAAAGTTTTTTGGGAGGCTTCGGTGGGGCAAGTGATTCATCTTTCTTACAATTTCAGGGGATATGAGTAAGAGCCCGCTTTAGAGAAGAGTGGAGGAATTGGCCGAAGGTTATGCTCAGTGAGCATCCTCTTATAAGAATTGAGTTTTCCAGTTTTTGAGGGTGGAGGGGAGAAATG
>CAYSCS010000088.1:0-48961 GCA_964429695.1 uncultured Eubacteriales bacterium | reverse complement strand
TTCGTAATGAAGCTCATCGGATGAATTCTCCTCCCAATCTCCCTGAACGCTCTCTCTATCGCATTAGTGGTCCCAAGCATGCTCCGATGCTCTTCAGGAAAATCTAAAAATAAATCTCCCCTCCCCATCATAGTAAAATTTTATCGCTTCTCCGCGGTTCGAAGCTAGAGAGATGAGCTTCGCTCCCCTTAAACACTCCTCCTGGACTTTGCACAAGAGCTTCAAAGATACGTCTCTTAATTTATGCTCCCAAAACCTCGGGCGAGGTGTGTAAGGATAAACCATCTCAAGGGGCTCATGAAGACCTGTAGCTTCATCCGGGATGATCAATCCCAGACTTACCCCCTCTAAACCCCACCTGTAAAGATCATTCAAAAATGATGGCCACTCCTCCTCATCCTCAGACCTGGACTTACGAAAATCCATCAGCTCTTTCCGCCCATCCTCCCTTTGACTCTCTTTACCCTTACTCCGCTCCTACCTGCAGGAAATCCCAAGGTAGCCCATAACCTCTTCTTCCATGGCTCCCCCAAGGATTCGTTCGAGAAACACCCGTAATTTTCTTCCACAACCCTGATAATGTTAATTCACTTAATGCTTTTTGGGGCAATTTGTATTCCTCCTTTAAATTAATTTTTAGGGGAGGATACACCGTTTCTTAACCCCTTTCAACAAATTTACACAAAATATCTTCCGCTACCTTTCAGGAGCATAACTTGACATTTAAATCCATTACTATTAAGGTATTACTACTTTTATGACAAGAGGAGAAAATAATCTTAATATGAGCACTGGCCTTATAGAGAGTAGTTAATGAAATTCAAGATAAATTACAAAGAAATAATTAAACTCATCGACCTCATGGAGGAGAGAGGCCTCTCCTCTTTTGAGCTTGAGGTTGAGGGAATTAAGATTAAAATGAGCAGGGCTCAGCAGCCCTTGCCATCTCCTTTAGAGCAACCCAAAATTTCCCCTGAAGAAAATTCATCCCTGGCTCCCGAGGTTTATCAGAGGCAGACTCCAAAAGTGCCTCCTGAAGAAGCCAGAGATAATCTTCATCACATCAAGTCCCCTATGGTGGGAACTTTCTACAGGGCCCCGGACCCAAACTCACCTCCATTTGTTGAGGTCGGAGATAGAGTGGTAAAAAACCAGACCCTGTGTATCATTGAAGCAATGAAACTCATGAATGAAATCGAATCCGATATTGACGGTATCGTCAAAGAAATCCATGTAGAAAATGGGAGTCCGGTAGAATACGGACAGACCCTCTTTACGATTAAACCACTTTGAGCTTCGATGTTTTCAAAGATTTTAATCTCCAATCGAGGTGAAATTGCACTTCGTATCATGCGCTCGGCTCGTGAGCTCGGGTTCAAGACGGTGATAATCTATTCTGAAGCCGACAGGAATTCTCTTCCGGTCCTACTTGCTGAAGAGAAAATATGCATAGGACCAGCCAGACCATCTGAGAGCTATCTCAATGTCGCTAACATCCTCAGCGCTGCTGAAATCACGGGCGCCGATGCCATCCATCCTGGTTATGGGTTTCTTGCCGAAAACGCCCGCTTTGCAGAAATATGCGAAGCTTCTGGAATTACCTTCATCGGTCCCCCGCCTTCAATCATGAGGCTCTTAGGAAACAAACAGCGCGCAAGGGAAGAAATGAAAAAAGCAAAGGTCCCTATAATCCCTGGTAGCGATAAAATAATCGAAGACATTGCCGAGGCGAAAAAAGTCGCACAAAAAATTGGATATCCTGTGATTTTAAAAGCAGCAGCAGGTGGAGGCGGCAGAGGGATGAGAATTGCCAGAAACCATCTTCATTTAGAAGAACAATTCAAAATAGCTCAAAACGAAGCCAAATCATCTTTTAACGATGCCTCACTTTACCTCGAAAAATACCTCCTCGGAGCCCACCACATAGAAATCCAAGTTATAGCAGATAAAAGAGGTAATCTTCAGCTCTTCGCAGAAAGAGAATGTTCCGTTCAGAGAAAACATCAGAAACTCATCGAAGAAACTCCTTCTCCTTTCATAGACGAGAGACTGCGAAAGAAAATATTGAAAGCAACTCGAGAAGCGGCTCAATCGCTTGGATATGAGAGCCTAGGGACTTTCGAATTCTTAGTGGATGAGAGAAAAAGATTCTACTTCATGGAAGCAAACACACGTGTCCAGGTTGAACACCCAATCACAGAAATGGTTTATGGTGTGGATTTGATCAAGGAACAAATCAAGATAGCAGCAGGAGAAAAATTAAACATCTCACCGAATATAAAGGCTTTTGGTCATTGCATCGAATGTAGAATAAATGCAGAGGACCCTGAAAATTTCACTCCTTCACCCGGAAAAATAAATTTCCTTGTCTTGCCTGGAGGACAAGGAATTCGAGTCGATTCAGCAGCTTACTGCGGATGGACCATCCCCCAGGAATATGACTCATTGATTGCTAAAATAATAGCCATGGCAAAAAATCGCTCTGAAGCAATAGTGAAAATGAGAGCAGCATTGGAAATGACCTCCATTTCAGGAATTAAGACAAATATCCCCCTTCATTTAAATATACTCTCCAATTCAAGTTTCATTGAAGGGAAATATGACATCCAATTTATGGAAAAATTCTTGGATAGAAAAGAAAAAGAATCAGGCTGAATCAAGAATCAAGGCTTCTTAAAATATCAATCTTCTTCCTCGCCTTTTTTTTTAAGAATTATTTCTACCTTAAATTCACCTGAGTTATCCCCAACAATATTTTCATTAATCCCTATGAACAAACGCCCCCTGATGGGTGCTCTCAAAACCCTCTCAACTCCGATGAAAAAGAGCCTCACCAACTCCTGGCGGATCTCTTTTCCAGTCTCCTCTTCAATTTCTACTGAGATTACTTGGACAACTTTGCCTATCAAAGCCCCTATATTCTGCTCGGGGAGAGGTTGTTGCATCGTCTTCAAATTGAATCCTTCAGGACCGCAGAAGGCTAAGGGATTACCCTTCTGAAGCGAAATCATCCCCGAGGCTTTGAAATGTATTTCTTGAGCTTCTTCGACATCAAGTGAAGTATCCATCCAACTTGTTGTACCTTGGAGAGTAATTCGCACCTTATTTTCTTCCTCATTACCTAGGAGAAAAGGAATCAAGGCGCTCAATATAAGCCACTGGGATAAAGCCAGTGTGCGCAAAAGAGGAGGGACATTACGGAAAAGATCTACTAAAAATAGTTGTTTTTCACCCACCTTTTTCATCCTAAACTTTTTCTACTCTTTTCCCTAGCTTAAGAACCTCGACCATCTGATTATGGATGAGACCATTGGTAGCCAGAATCTCTTTCCCGAATATCTCAAATCTTTCTCCCCTGAAATCTGAAACACATCCTCCCGCTTCCCTTACGATTAAGGCTCCCGCTGCTACATCCCAAGGGTGAAGCTTCAATTCCCAGAATCCATCGAACCTTCCACAAGCTACATAACAAAGGTCGAGAGCAGCCGAACCACAGCGACGGATTGCTTGGACACGCGTCAAAAAATTACTGAAGTGGTCAAGATTGTTGACCTCACTCTCCCGAAGGTCGTAGGGAAACCCAGTGGCTATGAGGCTATTATTGAGGTCAGAAACTGATGAAACCTTGATTTTCCTTCCGTTTAGAAAAGCACCTTTCTCCTTGCATGCAGAAAACATCTCCTCCCTCATAGGGTCATACACCACTCCCAGCTCCACCATCCCATCTTTTTCTAAAGCGATGGAAACAGTAAAAACAGGAAAAGCATGAGCGAAATTTGTCGTGCCATCAAGAGGGTCAACTATCCAGCAGAACGGCGATCCTTTCTTCTTTTCGAGCCCCTCCTCAAAGAGGAAATCATCATCAGGAAAGTGCCTTGAAATGTAATCGAATATTAAACTCTGAGATTGATGGTCTACATCTGTAACTAAATCCACCACTCCTTTAAAAAGAATTTTGCTGGAAGCATTGACTCTTTTCTTTAGCAAGTGGCCTGCCCTTTTAGCAGCTTTCATTGCCACTTCTAAGTGTCTTTCAAAACCCATTTCCTTTCCTTACCTCTGTGAGTGAAAAATGTTTAGGGTAAAACTTGGAAGCCTTGACCACATCTCTGATCTAAACTCTTTGCCTTTTCTTTCGTATTGTAATTATAATATTAAAAAATAACAATATAAGATGAGAATAAAAATAGAGAAGGCTGAAATGAGCTCTTTTCGAAGAAAAAAATTTCTCATACTAGTTTCTGTGCTCTTTTTCATTGCTCTCATCATCTTTCTCAATCTTCGCTCTCGAAGGGAAAAATTAATCGAAGTCACAGTGACCAAAGTTGAAAGGCAGAACTTAACCTCCATTGTTTCAGCTTCAGGAGAAGTAAAGCCAAAGAAAAGCATCAACATCAGCGCTCATGCTCCGGGGAGAATAATTAAAATCGGAGTAGAAGAGGGACAGTGGGTAAACAAAGGTCAGTTTCTCCTTCAGTTAGACCCAACCCAATACGAAGCAAACGCAGAAAGAGACCGCGCCATGATTCGGTCTCTAAAAGCAGAGCTAATCAAGGCAGAAGCAAAATTGAAAAAAGATGAGAGTTTCTATTACAGGCAAAAAAAGCTTTTTGATGAAAAATTAATTTCTTCTGAACAACTGGAAACAGCCAAAGCTGAATACGACATTTCCTATGCCCAGCGCGAAGCTATCCTCTATCAAATAAGACAAGCAGAAGCCTCCCTTCAAATCACCCTTGATAATCTGAGCAAGACAGTCTACACTTCTCCCATCGACGGAATCATAACCAGTCTGAAGGTTGAAGAAGGAGAAATTGCCGTCATCGGCACCATGAACAACCCTGGAACAGTGCTCATGACTATCGCCGATTTATCCGTGATGCAGGTAGAGGTTGAGGTGGATGAAACTGATGTCGTGGGAATAAAGACAGGTCAAGTTGCGGAAGTCCGCATAGATGCCTACCCTGAGCGAATTGTGAAGGGTGAAGTAGCCGAAATCGGTAGTTCTGCTCTCCAAAAACTATCCTCCACTGAAGAGTCTAAGAATTTTAAAGTAATCATAATACTCAAAGATCCTCCTGAAGGACTAAAACCGGGTCTCTCTGCTTCTGCAGATATAATCACAGCGACTAAAAATAATGTGCTTATCATTCCAATCTCAGCTCTAGTTCTCAAGGAACCTGAAGAGCCGCAAAAAGGGCAAAAAAAGCAGGAAGAGGGTGTATATAAAATCATAGGGAATATGGTCAAATTTACCCCTATAAAGAAAGGCATCATGGGTGAGATGATGGTCGAAATAATAGATGGACTTGAAGAAGGAGAAGAAATAGTCATGGGTCCCTATGACTCCTTAAGGCAACTCAAAGATGGGAAACTCATAAAGCGACAGCAAAGAAAGAGAACTTTTTGAATGAATAAAGAAAACAACTTTCTTATTCTTGCCGAAGACCTGTGGAAAATTTATCACCTTGGAAAACAAAAAGTCGAGGCGCTTCGAGGTGTCTCCTTCTCAATAGCAAATAATGAATTTGTGGCCATCATGGGTCCTTCTGGTTCGGGTAAGTCAACTCTGATGAATCTTCTCGGATGTCTTGATACGCCAACGAAAGGGAAGTATTTCCTCGAGGGAAAGCTGGTTAGTTCCCTGCACGAAGACGAACTCGCTTCCATCAGAAACACCAAGATTGGCTTTGTCTTCCAGGTCTTTAATCTGCTTCCTCGGGCGACTGCCTTTCACAACGTCGAACTTCCTCTAATCTACAAAGGGGCGAGTAGAAATGAAAGAGAGGAAAAAACAAGAAGGGCCTTAGAATTGGTGGAGATGATAGAGAGGATGAACCACAGACCTTCTGAGCTTTCAGGAGGAGAAAGACAGAGAGTGGCAATAGCACGCGCTCTCGTCAACGAACCCTCCATCCTCCTTGCTGACGAACCAACAGGAAATCTTGATTCGCGAACAGGTCAGGAAATATTAGCCCTTTTTAAAAAAATCCACTCTCAGGGAAATACAATCATCATCGTCACCCATGATCGAGAAATTGCTTCCCACGCAGAGAGAATCATCTATCTCAGAGATGGGAGAATTGAAAAAGAAGAAAGAAAAGGAGAATTTAATTGAATCTGGTGCATCGTTTTTTTGGTATTTTTTTTAACCCTAAAGTTACTCTCTCCGCCATCTCTCAAAAACCAATCTGGATTGATGTCCTGGTCATACTCTTAATAACTACCTCTCTTTTTAGCTATCTAATAATGCCCTCTTCTTCTCAGGATAGAGCACAAATTCTGAAGGATAACATAAAGCTCAAGGAGAGAATCGGGGAAGAAAGATTAAAGCAGAGGATTGAAGAACTTGAAAACCCCTCCCCTACCTTTCGGGTAGTAAGTTCCTTCATCCTTACTCCGCTAAGTGTAGCCATCGGCTTTCTCATTTCAAGCTTTTTTATCCTCATCATCGGTCGCTTCTTTTCCATTGAAGGAAAATACATACAAGTATTTTCAGCCTATCTTCATGCAAACCTTGTAGACAAGGTTTTAGGCAATCTTATCCGCCTCATTCTCATCTTAGCCCAAAAATCAGTGATGCAAACTACGACCAGCTTTGCTCTTCTTTTTCCTGCTGTGGAAATGACGAGTATTAAGTATGTAATTCTCAGTCAAATTGATTTCTTCCAGATCTGGCTTTTCCTCATTCTTGGCTTCGGTCTTTCTGAAATCTTAAGACTCGAAATAAAAAAGGCACTTTATGTTTCCTACCTATTCTGGCTTCTAAAAACCTTATTCTATATGAGCCTGGGAATTCTAGGCTTGAGACTCATGAGTTAAACAACACGCAATTAGTCTTTGTTGATTGACAGAAACCCTATTCCACCTTTAAATTAAGTGTATGAATAAAGGAGAGCTAAAAGGAAGCCTGCGGGAAATCCCTTTTCCTCAATTACTGTTTCAACTCTGGCAAGAAAAAAAATCAGGAGAACTCGAATTAGAGAGCCAGGGTCTAAAGAAATCCCTAAATTTGAGGAGAGGAAACATTTTTGTCGAAAAGTCATCCTTCCCTCAGGATGAGTTCATGAAATACCTAGTAGAGACGAAAATTATGGATTCTTCCGCCGCAGAAAACTCAAAGATAAGAATGGACAAAAGCGATATCTCATTCTTCAGAGCCCTTCAAGAAACAGGGAGCCTCTCTCCTTCTCAATTGTGGCAACTGATGGAGATTTTTTTCATCAGAGACCTTTTTTCACTCTTCGAATGCCCGGAAGGGGTTTTTCTTTTAACTCAAGGTACCCAAACTCAAGAAGCCCACACCCTGTTCATGATTCCCACGCTTGATTTAATTCTTCAAGGAATAAGAAGGATGAAAAATCAAGAACTCATCCATGCTCACCTTCCCTCAGAAGAGGAATCTCTTAAATTTATCAACCCCCCTCACTTCAATTCCCTCAGACTGGAGGAACCTGAGCTTTACCTCCTTAACCTTATTGATGGGCAAAGGCCCCTGAAGGCTATCTATGAACTCAGTGCATTGGAGAGAAAAGAAAGTGAGAAAATAATCTTTAGCTTTCTTTCGGTAGGGCTCGTAGTTTCCTCTCAAAAAAAAAGAGCCGAAAACTTCTCTCCTCAATTTTCTAACTTAGAACTTGAAAAAATCCTGGAATCCTTCAACATAAGCTTCAGTACTGTCTTCAAGTATATTTCAAAAGAACTCGGTCCTGTGGCATATAATATCTTGGATAAATGTCTGGAAGAATCTCGCCCCTATCTTTCTCCATTAGGCAAAAGGATTGAAATAGGATCGGATGGAAGGATTGAAAAAAACTCATTGTTAAAACCCAATTTCATGGGGAGCGAAAAGGTGAAAACAGATTTAATCAGGGACCTTAACGAAATTCTCATGGCAGAGGTTCTGGTGGTAAAAAAAATCCTGGGGAATGAACACGAAACTTCCCTGATTAAAAACCTTGAAAAAATCGGAGAACAAAACTGAAAAGAAGGCAAGTTTTTGCCCTCCTTATTTTTATCACTCTTCTTGTTCTGTTCTTTCTTATCAAAATTGCAACGAGATAAAAACCTAATCGTACTTCTTGGACCTACATGCTCCGGGAAGAGTGCGACTGCGATCAAAATAGCCAAAAAATTCGATTGTGAAATCATAAATTGTGACTCTATGCAAGTCTATAAAAAGTTCGATATTGGAACAGACAAGATACCTGTGGAGGAAAGGGCAGGAATCCCCCATCACTTGCTTGATTTTCTCGAACCAGATAAACAATTTACTGCGGCTGATTTCATAAACCTCGCCTCTCTTAAAATCAAAGAAATAAAAGATAGAAATCGAATTCCCCTCATTACAGGAGGCACCGGTCTCTATTTGAAGGCACTCCTTGAAGGGCTCTTTCCTGATGGCGAAAGCTCTCCTTCCCTCAGAGAAACTCTGGAGAAAGAAGCCAAAGAAAAGGGTCTTCACTGTCTTTGGCTAAGACTTCTCGAGGTAGACCCGATGTATGCCCAAAAAATTGGAAGGAACGATAAGATAAGGATCATAAGGGCTCTTGAGGTTTATCTTAAGACGAAAAAACCTCTTTCTGAACATTTTCTAAACACCCGCTCGCCAATCAGGGATTTAAATGTGATAAAAATTGGTTTAAAATTAGAAAGAAAAGCACTTTACAAACGGATAGAAGAAAGAGTAGAAAAAATGTTTGAACGTGGCATAATTGATGAGGTCAAAAATCTCCTTGAACTTGGGATTAGAGAAACCTCCCCGCCTTTTCGTGCCCTGGGATACAAACACGTTCTAAGATTTATTCGAAATGAGATTTCTCTGGATGAGACCATCTCTTTAACCAAACGGGACACCCGAAGATATGCTAAAAGACAAATAACCTGGTTTAAAAAAATGAAAGATGTTGCCTGGTTTTCTCCAGATGACTTGATTTCTATGGAAAAGTATATCGAAGAGAATTTAATCTGAAAATGGAAAGAGCCATACTCGTTCACCTCTCTACCAATAGGCAAGAAAAGCTAGAGGAAGAAGAATCCATGAGAGAATTAAAAGGCCTGGCTTACACTGCTGGTGCATCCGTACTGACGGAGGTTTTCCAATATCGAGAAGAAATAAACCCCAAATTTCTCATTGGAGAAGGTAAAGTCGAAGAGCTAGCAAAGCTCAGAAAGGAGCTCGATGCAGACCTTATAATTTTCGACCACAATCTGAGCCCTGTTCAACAAAGGAGTCTTGAAGAAGGGATTCAAACAAAGGTCATCGATAGAACCCAGCTCATCTTAGATATTTTTGCCCAAAGAGCCCGAAGCAAAGAAGGAAAGCTTCAAGTAGAGCTGGCTCAACTTACCTATCTTCTGCCCAGACTTCTGGGTAAAGGAAGAGCGCTTTCCCGACTGGGAGGAGGAATTGGAACAAGAGGCCCTGGTGAGAAGAAACTTGAGGAAGACAGGAGAAGAATTGTTGATAGAATGGCGAGGATTAAAAAGGAGATACAAAAAATTCAGAAAAGAAGAGCTGAGCAAAGAAAGTCAAGGGAAAGAAATCCCGTCCCACTCGTCTCTCTCGTCGGTTACACCAACGCTGGAAAATCAACCCTTTTCAACTTTTTGACAAACGAAAACACCTTCACCTCCCCAAAGCTTTTTGCCACTCTCGACCCTCTCCTCCGGAGAGTTTACCTCTCAGATGGTCTGTATTTTTATTTAACCGATACAGTTGGCTTTATTAAAAAGCTTCCCTTGGAACTTATATCCTCCTTCCGGGCAACTCTTGAAGAAATAAAGGAGGCCAACTGCATCTGTCATGTGATTGACCTTTCAACTCCAAATCATGAAATCCAGATAAAAGCGGTTGAATCAATACTTGAGGGACTTGAGGTAAAAGAAATCCCCATCATCAAAGTTTTTAACAAAATAGACCTTGTTCCCCATAAGGATGAGTTTCTTACGAAGAACAAATCAGCTCACCTCCATGTCTATATTTCTGCCAAGACGGGAGAGGGAATTGATAGTTTGAAAGAAATCCTGCGCCAAACGCTCTTCCAAAAAATGAACATATTCTATTTGCGTATTCCAAAATCGAAAAAGGATTTAATCCCTTCGTTTGCAAGATGGTCCCTAGTTCTAATGAGAAAAGAAGATATAGACTCCTTTGAACTCAAAATCATGGCCGATCCCAAGCTTATTTTGAATTATCTTCCTTACCTCAAAAGAGGAGAGTCAAATTGATAAAAGAAAAATCATTGGCATTAATTTTCATCTTCTCCTTATTTTTTATATCCTCCTGTGTAACCTATAAAGTCCCTTCGCCTTCCCTCCATCTCGAAACCCTCCCGCCCTCTCAAGTAGCTTCACTCTCTCTTGAGGAAAGAATTCTTCTCGAAGAAGCCTGGAAAGAATTAAGAGAAGGGAAAGTTAAGAAAGCAGAGAGCATCTTTTCAAAACTCGGGACAGGAAACCCTTTTTACTACAGTGGAATGGGTTATGTATATCTTCTTCTCGAAAACCTAAAGCTTGCAGAAGATTATTTTAAAGCTTCTCTCCGATATTATCCTCAGATAGACCACGCTCATCTGGGCCTCGCTCAGGTCTATTTAAAGATGGGAGAGGATAATTCAGTGTTTCAAGAACTCAGGGAAATTCTGAAAAGGGAACCCGAGCATTCATGGGCAAGACCTAACTATGAAGAACTGAGGAAAAGAATGACCGAAGAAGCCATGAATGAGGCTCGAGCTTATGAAAAGAGTGGCAACATAGAGAAAAGCAAAGAAGCCTTCCTCAGGGCTCTTTATTATTCACCTAAATCTACGGAAGCCCATCTTGCTTTAGCTGAAATATTTAGAAAAGAAAACAACCTCCAGAATGCTCTTGTCCATCTCAAGGCTGCTGCCTTTAATGAGCCAAAGAACAAAGAAATTTTAAAAAAATATGGAAACTTCCTCTTTGAAGCTGAAGAGTATCAAGAGAGTCTAACTGTATATGAAAAATTAGCAGAGCTTGACCCGGAGAACAAGGAAATACTTACAAAAATTGAAACCCTGAAAAACCGCTTGGGTGTCTTCGAACTTCCCAGCCAATATGACGCTATTCCTTCTTCAGATGCAATAACCAGAGAGGAGGCAGCCGCTCTGATTTCCGTAAAATTCAAGGATTTCTTGAACAGCACACAAACTAAGCCTCCCATCATCGTTGACATTGCTACCTCCTGGGCCGCAAAACACATCCTCAAGGTAACCTCATTTGAAATCTTGGAAGTTTATCCCAATCATACCTTTCAGCCGAAAAAAGTCATCACCAGAGCAGAGATGGCTGATATACTGGTGCGTTTGATAAGCTACTTGAAAAAAAGAGGCTTTTCTTTCATTCAGCATATCCCCCCCGAAAAAATTAATATTTCTGATGTCTCTCCGGATAATTTTTATTACCAAGCGATTGTGGAAATCGTTTCCTACGATATCATGAATCTCTCAACGAGAAACACATTCAATCCCGACCTCCTTGTCTCAGGGGCTGAATGTATCAGGCTCTTTGATCTTGTTCTGAATTTGATTAAGTAGTATAGCTTTATCTATTTCATGGAAGAAGAAAAAAATCGCCTCCTCAATGCACCCAACTTTCTGAGTCTCCTGAGGATTCTGCTTATCCCTGTTTTTCTCTTTTTGACCTTGAATAGAAAAACTCTCGAAGCTTTTTCTGTCTTTCTCTTGGCAGGTATGACAGATATCTTAGATGGAATCACAGCAAGAGTGTGGCATCAGAAGACTCGAATCGGTTCTCTTCTCGATCCCGCTGCGGATAAACTTCTCATGACTACTGCCTTTATTTTGCTTTCTCTACCCTCTTTGAGCTATCCCAATACAATTCCAATCTGGATTACAGCAACTGTCATAGGACGCGATATTCTCATCGTTTCAGGAACGCTCTCCATCTCCATAATCACGGGCAATAAGAAATTCAATCCCTCTCTATCTGGAAAATTGTGCACTTTTTCTCAAGTCATGGCTGTCTTGTTTGCCCTTTTTCTCAATCTTAAAGGGATTTCCCCAGGCTGGATGAAAGGCATTTTTTATCTTGCCTTCTCTCTGACTCTTATTTCAGGCATCCAATACATGTATCTTGGTTTGCGGATTCTTCTTCGTCGCTGATTCAACTTTTTTTACCTAAAGTTCTTATCGATAAATCCTTTCTTGATCGTTCTCCACAGGATTTTCAAATCAAGGGCGAGTGACCAGTTCTGAATGTAGTAAAAATCATACTCGAGCCTCTTTTCAATTGAAGTGTCTTGCCTCAGCCCATGGACCTGTGCCCAGCCGGTGATGCCTGATTTCACCTTATGTCTGAGCATATATTTAGGGAACTTCTCTCGAAAATCTTTTACAAAGGGAGGCCTTTCAGGTCTCGGACCAACGAGGCTCATTTCTCCCTTCAAAACATTCACAAGCTGGGGAATCTCATCGATGCTGAATTTTCTTAGAAACTTACCCACCTTGGTTATTCTCGGATCACCCCGCTTACACATCACAGGGCCTGTTTCCTTTTCTGCGTCGCAAATCATGGTTCTAAACTTATGCATCATGAACCTTCTCCCATCCAAGCCCACTCTTTCTTGATGGTAGAAAACAGGACCCCTAGAGGTAAGCTTGACAAGCACAATTACCACCAAAATAAGGGGAGATAAGACTATAAGCAGGAGAGTAGAGACAAAGATATCCATCATTCTTTTGAAAATCCTCATCAGTCCGCGCAGGGGTGGCTCATCAATACAGATTACCGGAAATCCATCGAGGTCCTCAACTCTTGCTTTGAGGGTGAGAAGCTGGAAAAGATCAGGGATAAGCCTGACATTCACTGCATATTTATTTACAATCTGAAAAGTTTTAAGAATTTTGGAGTAATTGTTGAGATCAAGAGCCACGTAAACGTCACTTATATTCTCTTTCTCCAGGACGTTCTCAAGCTCACTGAGCGGTCCCAAGACTTTGAGACCTCCATTTATTTCTATAACCTCTCCTTTCTTCCGCTCATCATCCAGAAACCCCTTGACAAAAAAACCCAGATCTTTATACTGGGAAAATTTTTGAGCAACTGTTCTGCCCATCTCTCCGGCTCCTACGATGAGCACATTCTGAAGATTCAACCCCCTGGCAAAGCGTCTTTTCATGAAGAAATAGATTTGATTTCGAAGAAAAGTAATCACAAAAATTGAAACCACAAAATAAACTAACAGAAAAAGATGAGATATCTTGAATTTCATCTTGAAAAGAGGTGCCTGACCTTGGCTATAAGCATAGAGATAATTCAGAATGGCAAGGGAAATGAGAATGGTCAAAACCACATTCAGAGTAATAAGGAAAAAATCATCAATCTTTGTTCTCCTTAGCTTTTTCTTGTAAAATCCTTGCAAAAAAAAGATTCCAAGATGCAAGATAAGAAAAAGGGGGAAAACTGCAATGTATGATTTTAAAGGGGGGATTCCTTTTTCAGGGTCTACAGGAATGATGTACCCGTAGAATCTAAAAAGATAAGCATAAAAAAATGAAAAAAGGATGCCTATTATATCACTCAGAAGAAAAAGCCCGAGAAGGCGAGTTTTTTTGCCTTTGATCATCTGTTCTTAATATGGTTTTCCCATTTCTCTTGGATGAAAGAAGAGATTCTTTGCTTGAAGACCTCCCGTGAAAATTTTAAGGCATTTTCTCTGATCTTGATTTTATTAAATTCCATGCCTTGAAATTTGTCAAGTGTTGCCTGAAGAGCCTCCACTTTAAGCTCTTCGAAAAAAATGCCAGTTTCTCCTGAAATTACTGTTTCTAAAGCTCCTCCTTGGTGGTAAGCGATGACTGGAATCCCGCAAGCCTGGGCCTCAAGGGAAACAATCCCGAAGTCCTCTTCTCCAGGAAGAAGAAGCGCCTGTGCGCCTTGATACACATGAAGAAGATCTAAAGCGCTCAAAGAACCTAAGAACTGGATGTTTGAATAAGCGATTTTTCTAAGTTTCCTATATTCAGGCCCCACACCCACGATCTTTAACGGAACTCGTTTGCGATTGAAAGCTTCGATGGCTAATTCAATCTTCTTGTAAGGAACTAAGGCGGAGACAATTAAATAATAATCCTCTTTCCTCTCTCCGGGACAAAAGAAACTAGTATCTACGGGAGGGTAAATAACTTCTGACTCTCTCCTGTAGTATTTTTCTATTCTCTTGGCGACATTTCTTGAATTTGCCACAAAAAAATCCACTCTATGGGAAGAAGATTCATCCCAGATTCTCAGGTAATGGATGACAGGAGGAATTATCAACCTGGAAATTATGTTTAATTTTTCAGGAGAAAAATAAGAAAAATATTGATTCCATCCATAACGAATGGGGGAATGAACATAGCAGATATGGAGTGCATCTGGACGGGGTATGACTCCTTTGGCCACACAATGGGAGCTAGAGATAATCAAATCATATTCCTGAAGGTCAAAGAGCTCGATGGCAAGGGGAAAAAGGGGAAGATAAAAACGGTACCATCTTTTCAAGAATGGAAACCTCTGCAGGAAACTGGGAATTATCTTTCTCTTTTCTATTTCAATATCTTGACTGCCTGAAAAATGGAAAAGAGTGTAAATGGGAGAATCAGGAAAAATTTCTGCCAGGACCTCAAGCACCTTCTCTCCCCCACGCTGACCCGTAAGCCAATCATGGATAAGAGCAACTTTTGCTTTTGCCATGGGTTTTGATTATATGGAGCGCAGATTTCTTTGTCAATTATTCTAAAATGCTCAATCCATCTCTGAAATTTTAATCCTTAATTTACTAAGCAATTTATTTTCTTTTTAAAAATTAGGATTATTGGAGATAGATTGGTGAAGAAAAAAAGCCATTATTCAAAATCGAAACTAGAAAAGCATCTAAATGATCCCCTTTCATCCCAGAATGTCATTTATGTTCCTTATTGATTCTCTTTTTTTGCTTTCAGATAGAGATTCTGAGTTTCTTCTATCATGGAAAAGATTTTAAACCTTGAAGGAACATCTTTCCGAAGTTGCTCACCCAGCCTCAGAGCTAAGTCCTTCTTTCTCAGCAGGTTGAGAATTGCATCAGCAAGAGCCCTATGCTCCTTTGCCGGAACGAGAAGCCCGTTCTTTCCACTTTTAATAATCTCTCTTACACCCTCAATATCTGAGGCAACTACTGGTTTTCCTGCAACCGCAGCTTCTAGGAGAACGAAAGGTAGCCCTTCCCAAAGTGAGGGCAAGACAAAGACATCGAATATAGAAATTAGCTCTGCCACATCTTCTCTTTCCCCCAAGAATAAGACATATTTTCCCAAACCTAAATGCGCTGCTTCCTTTTCAAGCTTCTTACGGAGCTGACCATCACCCACGAGCAAAAGACGAGCCTGAGGGAGAGAAAGGACTACTTTCTGAAAAGCACGAAGAAGATAAATTATTCCCTTCTGCCTATGAAGCCTGGCAACAGTTCCCACGATTAATGAAGACGACTCAAGCCCCAATTTCTTTTTGTAATCCAGAATTTTGTCCGCGGAAAGTAAGCGTTGGGAAAACTTTTCTGCATCAATGCCATTCCTGATCAGAACCATTTTTTCCCGGGGAACCAATCTATATCTCTGCCCCCTCACTCTATCAGACTCTGAAACAAAGATTACAAAATGGGTGAAACGCGAAAGATACCTCTCCTGGAGAATGAAAAGAGCTTTCAGGAAAGGATTCCTGTAATGGAGATAATGAATCCCATGCAAAGTGTGAATGACAAAGGGAGTGCCATATTTCTTGGCAGCTAGCCGTCCAAAAAAGCCTGCTACTCCTCCATGAGTATGAACTATGTCGAAGTGATTTTTTTTGAGGAGAGTATAAATTTCATCCAAAATAGCTGGCGAAGGAGTCTTAGAAAAACAGATTGGGTAGTGCTTGATTCCAGCCCTTTTAACTTCTTCTACTAGTGGACCACCATCTTTTGAGCACACACAAACTTCAAATCTATCCCTATTCAGACCTAAGGAAAGAGAAAGGAGGTTTTTCTGGCCTCCGCCCAGGAAGGGCTGGTCAATCATTTCAAGGACTTTTACTTTTCCTCCTTTTGCGACGCCGGGGTGAATATTCATTTCTCTTTAAGCAGCAAAAAGAATTTCTTGATTTCAGAGGCATCTTCTATCTTGAAAAGAAGAGCATAAAAATATAATAATGTAAAATTCAGGAAAAGGTAGATTTTAAGCAGGACTTTAGAAAAAAGAGAATTGTGCTTCTTATAAAAATAAAGCTGACTCTTCCTGTATTCCCATCTACGTCGTAACCCCAGTTGTGAGGTGCTTGTCCCCCCTTTATGAATTACTCTTGCCTGAGGAAAATAAATTAGCTTCCAGCCTCTGTTTCTCATACGCAGGCAAAGGTCGATATCCTCAAAGTAGAGAAAGAACCGTTCATCAAAAATACCAGCTTCTTCCAAGGCGCGCCTTCTCACAAGAAGGCATGCGCCACTCAACCAGCCAACATCCCTTCTGCCAAAATCATGTCTCAAGCGATATTTTTCACACCTATTCATCAGAAGCTTCTGGAATAATTCAGGAAAGAAATCTACCTTCTTTCCGAATGAAACCTGGTAATTCATCCTCTCATCCAGGAGAGCAGGTCCAACTCCAGCTGCTCTTGGATTTGACCTCATTTCTTTGAGGAGAAGGGAAAGGGAATTAGGGAAGAGTATAGTGTCAGGGTTTAGAAAGAGAATGTAGGCAGCCCTACTTTGCTCAATTCCTTTATTATTTGCCTTTGAAAATCCGAGGTTCTCTTTGTTTTCGATGACCTTCACCTCAGAGAAAAAAGACTTTATAAACTCAATGCTCCCATCGGATGAACAATTATCTACCACTATCGCTTCCCAAGGAATCTCTAAAAGACTCTCCCCAAGAGAAGAAAGACATTCCCTGAGATTATTTTTATCATTATAATTCACCACAATAACCGAAAGCTTCTCTTCCCAAGGAGCTTCATCCAAGGCATTCCTCCATAGCTTCTTGTAATAACTTTACTTGTTTTTTAAGAGAAAATTTCTCCTGAACAGTTCTCTTCCCATTTTCAGCAATTTTAGCCAATTCTCTAGGATTCCTGATTAAATATTCTATGGCCTCAGCGATCTCTTCTGGCCTCGATGAATTTACTAAAAAACCATCCTCTCCTTCTTCAATAACCTCAGAAAGCCCTCCTGCTCGAACGGCAACAACTGCCGTCCCGACTGACATAGCCTCAGCGGCCACCCTGCCGAATGACTCATTCTCTGAGGCAACTACGAGGAGATCCATGGCACTCAATATGGATAAAATATCCCTCTTAAAACCCGTAAAAATTATCCTCCTTTCGAGGCGAAATTCAGTAATCATCTTCAAGAGATGGTGGTAATAACTTTTGCTCTTAATAGAACCCACGATAAGAAGCTTAATCTGAGGAAATTTTGAGTTGAGCAGTTTGAAAGCTCTTATGACCTCTGCTTGACCCTTCTCGCGGGCTATCTTTCCCACTATCCCCAAGACAAATTCTCCCTCTTTAAGGTTGAGCTCTTTTCTCATATTCTTCCTATAGTCGTCCATTTGAGGCTTAACTTCAAATCCGTTGTACATCAAATAGACCCTTCCCTTACCCCTGAAAGCCTTCTGGGTTAGGCGTGAATTCACGAGGATAATTTTTGACAATTTTGAAATAAATCTTAACAAAGCCCTCTCACCCAAAAAAAAGTGAAGTTGAGCTTTCTTTCCAGATAAAATTTCATGGATTATCCAAAGATGAGGAACCCTACTCAGGCTGGCAGCCAATGCACCGCTTGAGACTGCCGAAGAATTACTCACTACAAGAGAAATATTCTTTCTCTTGATATATTTCTTTAGATAAAGGATACTTTTTAGGTTATAAATCCAGGATAGTGGCTGTTTCCAGAGACATGACTTTTCAGTTATCCACCACTTCATAGAAACAACCTCATTTTCAATTCCCAGTCTCTCCATTTCCTCAGCGAGTAAACCCACTCGGGGCAGAATAAGAAAAGGATTAAATCTGCTCCTATCTATTTTTTCTAAAACCTGGAGGAGCATCCTTTCTGCCCCGTTAAGCTCAGATGAGTGTGAAATGAAAAGAACGTTAATTTTTTCTACTGACATAATTTCTGGTAAAAGTTCAATGTCTCCTGAGCCGTTCTTAGCCAATCGAACTCAAGAACCCTTATCTTTCCCTTGGTAATCAGAGTCTGTCTAAGAGTTTCATTTTCAATCAAAGAGATTATTTTATCTGCCATATCTTCAGGATCGTAGGGATTAAAATACAGAGCACAATCTCCGGCAATTTCAGGAATGGCTGCTATTTTGGATGCAGCAACTGGTAAACCACAGGCCATCGCTTCCAGGAGGGGAAGCCCAAAACCCTCACATAAGGAAGGAAAGACAAACAAAGAAGCAGAAAAATAAATTCCCTTCAACTCCTCATCCGAAACATAACCCAGCATCCTGATTTCCCGTTCCAATCCCCCTTCCTGGATTATTTTTCTTATTTTCTGGTAATCAGATCCTCTTCGACCCACAAGCAAAAGATGGATTTCTTTGTGCCTGAGGCGAACGATCTTAAAGGCAGAAATCAGATTGGGAAGGTTTTTCCTCGGATCTATAACTCCCACAAAAAGGATGAAGGGAACAGGGAGAGAAAGCTTTTGTTTTAATATTTCTAATTCTTCAAACTGGAATTCACACCAGAATTGGTGGTCAAGGCCAAGGTAAACCGTCTGAATCCTTTCCTCTGAAATTCTAAACCTTTCCATAATCTCGGCTTTGGTGTAGTTAGAAATCGCGATAATCCCATCCACTTTCTGAAGAGAATCTTTTATTCGGGGATAAAAATGTCTTCGAGCCAGCTCATCAGAAAGATAGGGGAAATCCATGAAAAAAAAATCGTAAACAGTTACCAACCTTTTCCCTCTTGAAGGAAGAGGGAGGGGAGTTGGGGAATGGGTCAAGTCAAGTTTAACCTTGAAAAAAAAATCAAGAGGAGGCCATTCTATCCTGTTCCATAATGTATTCATAAGCCTCACCGGAAAATGAAAGTCTCTAAAATTTCCCCTCCTAAAGGAAGGTAGCTTTTGGGCAGGAAAACGATCCTTAAGGGAGCATGAGAAAAGAAAATATTCATTCACATAGTCAATGCGAGAAAGAGAATGAAGCAGATTTTTAAGATAGACGCCGACTCCTGTCTCTTCACGGAGAAAAGGACGCAGGTCAAAGCCTATCCGCATCTTGAGTAAATTTATTCTCAAAGGGATGAAAAGTCAAGGAAGCGAAAATGGTAACTAAGCTCCAACTATAAGAAATAAAAAAAATTACAGAGGTGTTGCCAATTCAAAATTACGATGATATCATCTTGCCGAAAGGAAAATTAAAATGAAGATTTTTGAAAAAATTTCTAAAAGAATCGACAGCTTAAGGGACGAAATGGTAGACATGCAGATTAAGCTCTGCTCTATCCCTGCAATTTCCCCCTCTTCAGGAGGGGAAGGAGAAGCCGAAAAGGCAGAAGTCCTGTTCAATTTCATTAAGAATAATGGATATTCTTCGGTAGAAATGGTTAAGGCGCCTGATCTGGATTCGCCGGCGGGGTATCGCCCCAATATACTCGCCATTTTCAAGGGAAAAAGCTCTATAAAAACCATCTGGATTATGACCCATATAGATGTGGTACCCCCCGGAGATTTATCGATGTGGAAGGGGAATCCCTTCAAGGCATGGGTCGAAGAAGGAAAAATTTATGGCAGAGGTGTGGAGGATAATCAGCAGGATATGGTTGCTTCTCTCTTCGCCTTAAAGGCTTTTCATGTGGAAAAAATTATGCCCGAATATGACGTCGGCATTGCGCTTGTCTCAGATGAAGAGACAGGAAGCAAAAAAGGGATCGAGTATGTGCTCCAGAACTCCAAGGCTTTCAGGAAAGGTGATTTAATCATTGTCCCTGACGCAGGAAATGAGGAAGGGACAATTATTGAAGTGGCTGAGAAGAGTATCCTCTGGCTTAAGTTCAAGACTGTAGGGAAGCAAGCTCATGGCTCTACTCCAGAAAAAGGCATAAATAGCTTCAAAGCAGCTTCTTTCTTGGTTACTGAGCTTGAAAAGCTCTATGATATTTTCGATAGAAAAGACCCCCTCTTTGATCCTCCCATTTCTACCTTTGAACCCACAAAGAAAGAAAGTAACGTTCCGAATATAAACACTATTCCCGGCGAAGACATTTTCTACATGGATTGTCGCCTCCTCCCTTGTTATACCATAGATGAAGTCGAGGAAAAAATCAGGGATTTTTCAAGAAAAATCGAGCGAGATTTTCGAGTAAAAATTTCGATCGAAGAAAACCAGAGGGCACCTGCTGCTCCCCCAACTTCACCCGATTCAGAAGTGGTGAAAGCCTTAAAAATGGCTATCAAAGATGTCTATGGAAAAGAAGGAAAACCAACGGGCATAGGAGGAGGAACTGTAGCTGCCTTCTTTCGGCGTGAAAAGCATGAGGCAGCCTGCTGGTCAAAAATTGCAGAAACTGCTCATCAGCCCAATGAATACTGTGTTATAGATAACATGGTTGGGGATTCAAAGGTATTTGCACATATCTTTCTCCAGAAATGAGTTAATCGAGAAGTTTAATCTTCTTTTCTAAAGACTGAAACCAAAAAGGAGTCTCGAAATGAAAGATTACTTACTCATCCTTGTCACCTCTCCAGATGAGAAAAAATCACGAGAAATTGCTCTCCACCTTGTCGAAAATAAACTCGCGGCCTGCGTCACCATTGTCCCGCGTTGTCGCTCAATCTATCGCTGGGAAGAAAAGATCTCCCTAGAGGAAGAATATCTTTTGCTGATCAAGACAAGTGAGAAACTGTATTCAAAGATAGAGGGAGAAATCTTAAACATTCATCCTTACCAAGTTCCAGAAATTATCGCCTTTTCTATAAATAAGGGCTTTGATAAATATCTGGCTTGGATCGAGAAAGAGACCGAAGCTTGAAGAGCCCCCTCAAGGTTATCTATATTTTTTGTGTATTCTTTCAGCAACCTGAATGGTATTGAGGTGAATGCTAACCGTTTCAGCGACATCTGGAGCATAACCACCAGCAAGAAGGATGGTTATGGGAATATTTAACTTCCTTGCTTCCTCGATTACTATCTCATCTCTCTCTTTTAAGCCCTTTATGGTTAGCTTCAGCCCACCAAGACAATCTCTTTCATACGGGTCTGCACCAGCAAGATAGAAAATAAGGTCAGGCTTAAATTCTTCATAAAGCTTCGGGAGATGAGCGCGCAGGAGTGAATTATAAATCTCATCCCCATCCCCAGACCAGAGGCCAAGGTCCAAAGAGCTTTTTTCTTTCTTGGCGGGGTAAAGGTCCATCTGATGAATAGAAAAAGTAAAAACATAATCCCGGCTAGAAAAAATAAAGGCAGTCCCATTCCCTTGATGAACATCACAATCAACAATCATTGCTCTTCTAATCTTATTTCGACGCTTGAGCTTTTCAAGGGCAATGGCTATATCATTTAAAATACAGAATCCCTCCCCATGGTCAGGATAGGCATGATGAAACCCGCCCCCAATATGGACAGAAATTCCCTCCTCCAAAGCATTTTCAGCTGCAAGAATTGTTCCTCCTACAAAAAGCCGAGCATATTTATAAAGCTCATGAGTATAGGGAAGTTCCATGCTCAGAATCTCTGAGGGGGAAAGCTTCCCCGTCTTAAGCTTTTGGATGTATCTAGATTTATGAACAAGAAGGAGGTCATCTTCGCTTGAAGGATTGGGGAGGAGGAAATTCTCTTTTTTTACTCCTTTCCTAAGAAGATTTTCATATATCATCCTGTATTTCTCCACTTTGAAAACATGATTTCCAAGGTCCATCATCCAATATCCATCACTATAAACAAATTTTAGCGAACCTCTTTTGTTTCTTAAAAATCTCAATATGGATGAAATAATCCCCATAAGATTAAAAAATACCAGAAAACAAAATCAGGAACAACACTACCTCCAAACTTCTTTTGATTTGGATATGAATGGGTGTAAAATCTAGAATAACAAATCTTAACTTGAAGTTTAGCTAAAAATGGTTTAGTTTTGTTTCTATTTAGTAAATGAGGGAAGGATTCATCCATGAATTTAAAAAATTTTATGATCAGCCTAACTCCTCCTTTCCTCGTCAAGCTCTTTGCTCGACCCTATGTTGCTGGTGACAGCATCCAAGCAGCCATCCAGACGGCTCAAAGACTATGGAGCGAAAGGCACATATGTTCTACAATCGACCTCTTAGGGGAAGAACTTAAGAGCGATGAGGAAGTGGAGTACACTCTTAATGTCTATTCAAGACTCATTGAAGCCCTGGGTAAACAACAATATGCGACGATTTCTCTAAAGCCTACCCAACTCGGAAGCCACAGAGGTCCTGAACACTGTGAGAAAATTATTGAGAAAATTTTAGACCAGGCAGACAAACACGAGATCAAAGTTACCATGGATATGGAAGACCATAATTTAACTGAGCTCACCCTTTGTGTTTTTCGCTCTTTAATCAAGCGTCATCCTTCCTTTGGAACAGTGCTGCAGTCTCGGCTATTTCGAACAGATGAAGACATTAAATCTCTAAGGGGATTGCAGGCACGGATCAGAATTTGTATTGGCATTTATAACGAACCAAAAGAGATCGCTCTCCAGAGCAAACCCGAAATGAAGAAAAAGATGCTTGAGCAAGTGGAAGTCCTCTTCAAGGAAGGGCATTACCCTGAAATAGCAACCCATGATGAGGCTGTCATCGAAAAATCCATAAACATCGCTGAGCGGCTTAATATGAGCAAGGATCGCTATGAGATTCAGATGTTGATGGGAGTGCCCAAACAAGCCTATCAGGACGAGCTTGTGCGCAATGGAATTCTCGTTCGCCTCTATGTTCCCTTTGCGGAAAAATGGAAGTTTGCTATAGCTTACTGTAAGAGAAGACTCTCTTCAAATCCAGCCATGATGAACTACATCCTTCGCAATATTTTTTCCAAGGCAGGTGGAAAGCGATAGCCCCTCTAACCGCTCACTCCACCTGGAGTTTTTCTCTTTTCCCTTTTTTCCCCAAGATGTTTTTTCTTCTCTTTCAATTTAATCTGGGCAGCTGCCAGCCTCGCTACAGGAACTTGATAAGCTGAGCAACTCACATAATCCAAACCAATCTCATGACAGAAATAGATTGAACGAGGGTCACCACCATGAACACCGCAAATTCCTACCTTTAGGTTCGGTCTTGTCTTCCGACCCTTTTCCACGGCCATCTTCATCAGCTCTCCAACTCCTTTAATATCGATGGTCTCAAAAGGATTACTCTTCCAGATACCATGAGCCAAGTAATGAGCTAGAAACTCTGCTCCATCATCGCGCGAGACACCGTAAATGGTTTGAGTCAGGTCATTCGTTCCAAAAGAGAAAAATTCTGCAACTTCAGCAATTTCATCAGCAGTTATCGCTGCCCTTGGCACCTCAATCATAGTCCCTACAGAATATTCAACTTTCACCCTATATTTTTCCATGACTTCCTGAGCAACTCGATCTATTATTTCTTTTTGGTGAGCAAGCTCTTCTTTTGTACCAACCAGAGGAATCATGATCTCAGGGTAAACCTTTTCCCTTTCTTTTGCCAGTTGGCATACAGCTTCAAAGATGGCTGTGGCCTGCATTTCGATTATTTCTGGATAGGAAATACCCAAACGACACCCTCGATGTCCGAGCATAGGATTAAATTCAGAAAGAGACTTGACTCTCTCCAAAAGCTTTTCCAACTCGCGAAGCCTCTCTTTTTCTTCGCTGTTTGTAGCTTTTAGGACTGCTATCTCAACCATTAAATCCTCTCTTCGGGGGAGAAACTCATGAAGAGGGGGGTCGAGGGTACGAATCGTCACGGGATGACCTTTCATTTCCTTGAAAAGGAGGTAAAAATCATTCTTCTGGAAGGGGAGTAATTTTTCAAGGGCTCTTCTTCTTTCTTCTTCTGTTTCAGCAAGAATCATTTCTTTAATAAAAGGAAGCCTCTCTTTCTCAAAGAACATGTGCTCTGTCCTGGCTAACCCTATACCCTCGGCTCCAAAGGCAAGAGCCATTCTCGCATCCTCTGGCGTATCAGTATTTGCCCTAACCTTTAATTCTTTGACCTGGTCTGCCCAGAAAAGAAGCTTGGTGAAATTTTGAAAAACTTGAGACTCTTCAGCTCTTTTTTCTCCCTTGATCACTTGGATAATTTCCGAGGGCTGAGTGGGAATTCTTCCCTCAAAAACTTCTCCTGAAGTGCCATCTATAGAAAGCCATTCACCTTCTTTGACTACAATCTCATCTATCATAAAAAGCTTCCTCTCCTCATCCAGCTTTATCTCACCACAGCCAACTACAGAAGGCTTTCCCATCTGTCTCCCCACCACTGCTGCATGAGAAGTCATCCCGCCAGTTGCGGTCAGGATACCCTGAGATGCACTCATCCCGTGGATATCATCAGGGGAGGTCTCATCTCGAACCAAAATAACTTTCTTCCCTTCTTTCATCCAGGTAACAGCATCGTCTGCATTGAACACTACTTGACCGGATGCTGCTCCTGGAGAAGCGGCAAGGCCTCTTGCTAAAACCCTGTGCCTCTTTTTCTCTTTAGTATCAAAAACAGGGTGGAGAAGCTGGTTGAGTGCTTCAGGCTCAACCATCATCAACGCTTCCTCCCTGCTTATTAAGCCTTCTTCAACCATATCAACGGCAATCTTCACCGCCGCCAGTCCCGTGCGTTTCCCACTTCTTGTCTGAAGCATGAAGAGTTTTCCATTCTGAATGGTGAATTCAAAGTCCTGAACATCTCGGTAATGTTTCTCGAGCCTATTGGTGATGACTCTTAATTCTCTATAGACTGTGGGCATCTCTTTTTCCAGAGACTTAAGAGGCTTCGGAGTCCTAACCCCTGCCACAACATCTTCACCCTGGGCATTGAAAAGGTATTCACCGTAGAGTTCTTTTTCTCCAGTAGCAGGATTTCTCGTAAATCCCACTCCTGTTGCTGAGTTTTCTCCATAGTTACCGAACACCATCTGCTGGATGTTAACTGCAGTTCCAAGGTCATCGGGAATATAATTTAGACGACGGTAGGTTACTGCTCTCGGATTATTCCAGGAGCGAAAGACAGCTCCAATAGCCATGAAAAGTTGTTTTTTTACCTCCTGAGGGAACTCCTTGCCTGTCTCTCTTTTGACTAACTTTTTATATTCTCCGATGAGTCTTTCCAGTGCTTTCTCAGAAAGTTCAAAATCATAGATGACTCCTTCTCTTTTTTTCATTTCTTTCAAAATCTTCTCGAACTTCACCTTGGGAACATTGAGAACAACATCTCCGAACATGTGAATCAACCTCCGATAGCAATCAAGAGCAACTCTTCTTTCCCCGAGTTTCTTGGCCAAGCCTTCTACGGTCTTATCATTAAGTCCTAAATTGAGCACAGTGTCCATCATCCCTGGCATAGAAACCTTCGCTCCTGAGCGCACAGAGACGAGAAGAGGATTTTTAGGGTCCCCAAATTTCTGCTCGGTCTCATCTTCCAACCTCTTCAGGTTAAAAAGAATCTCCTCTTCGACTTCTTTCGGAATCCTATTTCGGAGCTTTGCAAATTGGGAACAGACCTCGGTAGAAATCGTAAAACCAGGAGGAACAGGAAGACCAATTCCTGCCATTTCTGCAAGGTCAGCACCCTTCCCTCCTAAGATGTCTTTCATTTCTCTGTTTCCTTCAACTTTCTTCTTGCCGAAGTAGTAAACGGATTTCTTCTTCATCTTTTCTGCTCCTTCTCAGGTTAATTAATGAATGATACACACTAAGGAAACAAAATTCAAGGTCGCGGGAAATATGTTTTTAGAAATTAAACCTGATAAGGCTGAAAAAAAGAACTATTTTTCCCTTTATTTTAACCTGAAAAAATAGATATTCAGGCACATCAACAATAAAACAAGATCTGTAAAAAATAAAGATATATCAAGCTTTCTGTTCAAACTCCCAAAACATCCACAGTCTATGTTAATCCCTCTTATCAATGTCACTCCAATAAGCCCTAGGAAAGAAAAAAGAAGGAGGGAAAGAAGAAGCGCACTGCCCCTTCGCAGAAAACCCAGTATGAGGAAAAAACCACAGATGACTTCGACCCAAGGAAGAATAAGAGCAAGGAAAAAGGAGACTATTCTGGAAAAGACTCTATAGTTTGAGATATTCTGAGCAAATTCAAGAGGGTCTATGATCTTAAGGATGCCTGCCCAGATGAACGTCCCCCCCACGATTAGCCTAAAGACAAAAATTATATATTTATTTTGAACCATCTCCAGACTCTGTTGGAAGACCTCTTTTTTTCCACTCTTCCCAGCCTCCAAAAAAAATCATTATCTCTGTGAAACCCATTTTATTAAGAGCCTTGGAAAGGGCCAGACTAGACTGACACTCGCTTGCATCGCAATAGACAACTAGAGTTTTATCAAAAGAGAGCTGTCCTCCCTTTAAGACCTCAGCCTCATTGAATTCATCATAGGGGATGTTTATCGCTCCCAAAATATGACCTTCTAAATATTGCAACCGAGGCCTGCTATCTACAAATATGGCTTGACTTTGAACAAAAAGTTCCTCGGCCTCCTCAAGAGTTATGAACGAAAGCGAAGGGTATTTCTCTAAAGAAACAAATCCTTGTCTAAACCCCCCTCTCCAGAACATCTTGAGGAGAGAAAAGTTTAATCCCAGGCCAAAAAAAGAGGCAAGAATTAAAATAATTGCCATTTCTGCCACAATTTTTTTCTGAATCACTTCTCTGCCTCCTATTAGATGAGGCTTCGGTACTTCTCTAAACCCACCCTGAATACTTCTATTGCTCTTCTTAGATCCTTTTCCTGAAGAACATACGCCATCCTCACTTCCTCTTTCCCCTTATCGGGTGTAGAATAGAAGCCTCTTCCTGGGGCCACCATGACGGTTTCATAGTCAAGATGGAAATCCGTGAGCATCCAGCGCACGAATTTTTCACTGTCATCTATGGGAAGTCTGACTATAAAATAGAAGGCTCCCTGAGGCTTATGGATGACGATTCCTGGAATGTCTTTCAGTCCTTCGAATAAAATGTTCCTCCTTTTCTGATATTCCGCCCTTATCTCTTCAAAGTAACCCCTATCCATCTGGTAAGCAGCGAGTGCAGCCTTCTGTTCTACTGAAGGAGGACAGAGCCTTGCCTGAGCAAATTTGAGGAAGGCCTCAAGAATTCTTTTGTCATAGGCTATCAAAGCTCCTATTCTCGCCCCGCAACAGCTGAACCTTTTGGAAACACTATCTACTACTATGGTTCTCTCTCTTATTTCCTCATACTCAAGAATGCTCTTATGAGTAACTCCATCATAAACAAACTCGTTGTAGACTTCATCCCCTATCAAGAAGAGATCATGTTTCTTGACCAGAAAGACTACTCTCTCTAGTTCATCTGGGGTATAAACCGTTCCTGTGGGGTTATTGGGTGAACAGAGGAGTATAGCCCTCGTTTTGGGAGTAATCTTCGCCTCTATCTCCTCAATCTCGGGAAGACGAAATCCGTTCTCTACGCTCAAAGTCAGAGGGACAATCTTAACATCGGCAAACTCGGCATAGCCATTATAGTTAGGGTAGAATGGTTCAGGAATGATTATTTCTTGACCGGGGTCTGCCACCACACTAAAACTGAAATGAATCGCTTCTGAACCTCCGATGGTGATGATTACATTTTCAGCCGTAATAGGAATTCTAAAGGCGTTATAATAGGCAGCTATTGCTTCTCTTAGCTCCTCAAACCCCTGGGCTGGCCCATAGCTCAGCACCTTCTCATCATAATCTTGAATCGCCTTAAGCACAGGTTGAGGCGTAGGGATGTCAGGCTGACCAATGTTGATAAAATAGACACGGATTCCTCTTCTCTGGGCCTCATCGGCAAAAGGTTTCAAATGCCTTATGGGAGAAGGACGGATTCTTTGTCCTCTTTGGGAAATATCCATTTATGAATCCCTCCAAGAAAAATGAAATAAATGATAACCCTTAGACCAAATTATTAACAGAATGAAATTTAGTTGTCAAAGTTTTTATTGCTCTACCATAGATATTCTGATATTTTAAAAATCGAATCTAATTTTGGCTCATGTATAAGGATAAAGGAGCAAGGATAATTTCCAAACAGAGCTGGGGGGATTACTACCTGCTTGAGATAGAATCTCCCAGAATAGCATCTCAAGCTTCACCTGGACAATTCATCATGGTTCGTGTTTCCCCTCAACCCTTTCCCCTCCTCAGGCGTCCCTTCAGCATCCACTCCAGGGAAGGTGAAAATTTAACAATCTTTTTTCAGATGGCTGGTCCTGGCACGAGGGCTTTGAGTAAGATAAATCCAGATGACTTTATTGATATAATCGGACCACTGGGAAATGGGTTCAAAATAGCAGAGGGGCTCGCGGGAAAAGAAATTGCTCTTATTGGAGGGGGAAGGGGAATTGCTCCTCTCTATTTCTTGACCCAAGAGGCATCTCGGTTATCCATCTTCATCAAGGTCTTCTATGGGGGGAGAAACATCGAGGACCTTCCTTTGAGGGAAAAATTTGAAAAAACTGGGTTTACTCTGTACTGCTCGACAGATGATGGCTCTTTCGGTTTCAAGGGCTTAGTAAGTGATTTATTCGCCAAAGAGCTAAAGAATTTCCGGCCTTCCTGCGTATACTCTTGCGGCCCAGAACCCATGTTAGAGAGAATCGCACGGGTTCTCCTAGCCAATGAGATTCCTGGTGAATTCTCTCTAGAATCAATGATGGGTTGTGGATTTGGAGCGTGCTTGGGATGTGTGAAAAAATTCAAAAAAAATGGAAGAGAAGGGTGGTACAAAGTGTGCCAGGATGGACCTGTTTTTTCCCTTGAAGAAATAATCTGGAAAGACGAAGAGAGAAAATGATAGACCTTTCAATAGACCTGGGCTTTCTTAAGCTTAAAAATCCCGTCATCGCTTCCAGCGGGACATTCGGATATGGGCTCGAATTTACGCCTTTCATAGACCTAAATTGCCTCGGAGGCTTTGTGGTTAAAGGCTTGTACCTCAACCCCAGAGAAGGAAATCCCCCTCCACGTTTGGTAGAGACCCCTGCTGGATTAATCAATTCTATCGGGCTCCAGGGGATAGGAGCCAAAAGATTCGTCAAAGAACTCCTTCCTGAGCTACGAAGATTTAAGACTCATTTAATTGTCAATATTTGTGGTGAGAATGAGAGGGAGTTTATCTCTGTAGCAGAGCTCTTAAACAGGGAGGAAGGTATAAGCGCGTATGAAGTGAACATCTCTTGCCCTAATGTAGAAAAAGGAGGAATGTGCCCAGCTCTCGACCCAAAGGCAACATATTATCTCGTGAGCAGAGTGAAAAAAGCAAGCACTCGTCCTATAATCACCAAGCTTTCTCCCAATGTAACAGACATATCTCTAATTGCCCGAAGCGCAGAGGATGCTGGAGCAGATGCTCTCTCTCTCGTTAATACTTTTTTAGCCATGGCAGTAGACCCTGAGACAAGAAAACCTAAGCTGGGGAATATTTTAGGCGGTCTGAGCGGACCTGCCATAAAGCCCATTGCCTTGAGGATGGTTTTTCAAGTTGTTAGACAGGTAAAAGTGCCCGTCATCGGAATTGGAGGAATAATGAGCGGAAACGATGCGCTGGAGTATTTGATAGTGGGAGCAAGAGCAGTAGAAGTGGGCACCGCCAATCTTGTCGACCCTGAGTCCTGTCTTAAGATTATCCAAGAAATAGAAAATTTTTGCGAAAGAAAAGGAATTTCAAGAATTGAAAAAATCATAGGCACCTTGGAGATAAACGATGAAAAACGAGATTGATTTAAAAAGGAGAATCATAGTAGCTCTTGATGTGGAGAAAAGTGAGGAAGCAATTTCTCTGGTGAAAAAACTCGATGAGGTGGAAGTCTTCAAGGTAGGATTGAGACTCTTCATCCTTGATGGTCCTCCTCTCATTAAAGAAATTCAGCGGCTAGGGAAAAGAGTCTTTCTCGACCTAAAGTTCCATGACATTCCGAACACAGTCTCTGATGCAATCCGAGCAAGCCTTAGACATGGAGCCTTTATGATAACCCTTCATGCTTCAGGAGGAAGCGAGATGATGAAAAGAGCAAGGGAAGCAGCAGAAGATGAAGCTGAAAAACAAAAGGTCGCAAGACCTCTTCTCCTTGCTGTCACAGTTCTAACTAGCCTGAGGGACAAAGAACTAAAGGAGATAGGAATCGAAAAAGGAGTAATCTCTGAAGTAGAGAACCTCGCTCAAATTGCAGCTGAATCAGGAATGGATGGTGTCGTCTGTTCTCCTCAAGAAATCGAAATTATAAAGAAAAATTATGGAGATTCTTTGCTCCTAGTAGTTCCAGGAATAAGGCCCGCCTGGGCTGAGGCTCAAGACCAGAAAAGAATAATGACTCCTGGCCTTGCATTTCAGAAGGGAGCTGACTATTTGGTAATAGGAAGGCCTATTATCAAGCACCCTTCTCCGGAAGAGGCATATCGAAAGATTTTAAAGGAATTAAATGGTATGCATCGCTCCGCCTACGGCAAAGATAGCACCTAGGACAACAGAAATAATGACCATCAAGACAATAGCAACAACTATGCTGATAATAAAATACCCTAGAATCTTTTCTTTCGGGGTTTCCATCATGGTTGCAGCAAAGCCAAGATACAGGATGTATATTCCGTAAAGAGCCGCTATAATCGCCAGGAACCCGAGGAAGGGTATGATGTAGAATATTCCTCCCACCCAACCAGGAGTAAAGCCAAATATTGAGAGCTTCATGGCATTGGTCATGTTTTGGGTGGAAGAGAAAGTTGGAGCCAAAGCATTGATTACTATTCCTGCCACATAAGCTGCAACAAGATATAGTATATAGGAGAAAATAGCATAAAGGATGGCTCTCCCAATCCCGTATCTATACCATCCCACAAAGGGGATTCTTCTCCCCACAAGACCTAATCCAATAAACTGGGCCGCCGCAGGAATTGCCGCTACAATCATTGCGTATGAAGTAAAAAGTGAAGGGACTGTAACGGCTTCTTGTTTGATTTTGACCCACTCTTCTTTCGGTCTTAACAAAATCCCTTGTACCCGAGAAACTATGTCCATTTTTTCCTCCTGAATAAAGTTGTCAAAACTATATTATTTTTATTTATCTTTGTCAAATAACTAGCCTCCCTTTAATCCACATTCTTCTCCATCATTAATAATTGTTCTTGAATCCCAGAGATATCTCTCTTCTTCATGTGGCAAATTTAAAGGTTAGGATATCTCGCCCATTTTCGCTCTTAATCATTAAAACGATATAAGATGAGCCTTCCTTACCTTCCTTTACGGATTTGGGAGTCATTCCCCTCTGCTTGAAGAAAGAATGAACTAGGAGAAGAAAAAAATTAATTTTATTTTATTAAATTACTTCTCCTTTCTAGCTCTTTAAGACCCGCTCGACAAACTTGGTTTTGAGGAGTGGAGGCGCGGGTCGGACTCGAACCGACGAATCGAGGTTTTGCAGACCTCTCCCTTAGCCGCTTGGGTACCGCGCCCTATTTTTCATGGAGCGGACGATGGGATTTGAACCCACGACCTTCTGCTTGGCAAGCAGACGTTCTACCCCTGAACTACGCCCGCCTCCAAACTCATTTCATGTGATTACTTGCTTAAACTACCAAAAAATGATTTAAACTGTCAACTTCGAACCCGGTTTGTGAGGAAGGATATTTTCTTGGCTTAAGGGCCTGATGTCTTCAAAAATTTTTCATTATTTATATATGAACACATATGAAAATCAAAGCTACTCACTCGATGGCTTCTGTACTCACTCTTTCTTCCCTGGAAAAAAGCCATTTTTAAAAAATCGAACCTAACTCCTCGTCTGGATTAATTCGCCTATTCTGAGAGCATCCTTACAGGAGAGAATCTTCACAGTCGAAGTTTTCTTCTGGGTATCAATAACTACCAGGTTTCCCACAATCTCCACAGGCACTTCTCCCAATGCTTTCCTGTAAATCACCAATTGTTGCCCCACCTGAATCCCATCTGCTTTTCCCAAATCTATGAGAGCCCAGTGACCGCTACCAATCTGGTTGTATTCAGTCTGAAGGTAGATTATTTTCCCTTTCTTCCCCTCTTCAAGGGGAGAAAATTCATACCCCAAGTCCTTGCCCAAAATTCCCTCTTTTTCTTCGAAAGGAATCAAGAAATTGCCTATCTGAACCTGACTGCATGATTTTTCTATTTCAGCTCGAGCCCCATTTTCCTCAAGAGCTACAATTCTTGCTCTTCCTCTTTTGAATGCTATGGGACCGAAGTCTCCTATATTAGATCCAACTTCAAGCACCAGAAAAACTTGCCCTATCTCCAACCCATCTTTTCTTCCCTTGTTAAGGTAAACAGAATCAGAATCAGTAAACAGAGTTTTTTCATATTCTCTTTCAGCACCGATGATTCTTAATTCAAGCTTCTTATCTTCCAGGATTAAAAAAGAACAATAAAGGTCAGACTCAGAAATTAAGGGGTAAATCTCTTCGAAAATTTTTGCCTTTTGAATTTCTTGTTCCTGGTTTGAAGCTTGAGGTCCAGAGAAAACAGGGATGAAGCTCAAGGCTCCAAAAAAAAGAATCATGGATAAGATAATTCTAGAAGAGTTTTGATGTGTAATTTTTCTCACCTTTTCACCTCATTAATTCTTTTAGCCTGAATGTTTCTTTCATTATATTTTTCAATATAAGATGTGTCAATACTTCGAATTGCCTCACTTACTACGTGAAAATGATTCATTGCCTAACGAGAAAATCTCGACGAAATTGTATTGCCTTCTGAGTAGTGGAGCCCTTAAATATCAGGCTGATTCTAGCGAGGAGGAAAGCACCTGGCGTCAGAGAAGAAGAGTAAGCGGGCGGTAGTAAAGGAGCTGGCCAAGAGGTATCAGAGAGGCTCTAAGAGGGAGAAGAGCCGGGTTGTGGAGGACTCTGTTAATCTTACGGAGTATAATCGCTGCTCTACGAGCTAGTTTTTGCGCAACTGTGGTCGGAAAGTGATCTTATCCGAGAAAGATGGGAAGCAGGTGGTGATTATTTAGGAGGTGAAGGAGATAAAGCGGAGGAGGCAGAGGGTCTATGATGTTCAGGCGGGTTCTCATCTAGGTAAGGAGCTTCTGGACCAAAGCTGTGGCGGCTCTAAAGAGCTAAGAGAAGCTTCATAAATTTTCGTATAGATTCTTACGTGAGGCAATGATTTAGGCTTTCGTATAGATTTTCTCATGAGGCAACAAGTACTTCCCTCGCTTGACAACACCCTCCCTTCCTCATAACATAAAAAAACAAAGGAGGTTGATCTTGAACAAAAAAGAAATCTTAGCAAAGATGGCTCGAGATACAGGGATCACACTTCTTCAGGCTGAAAAAGCATTCAGCTCATTAATTGAAGGAATCAAAGAATCCTTGAAAAATGGAAAAAGAGTGACATTTTCGGGGTTTGGGAGTTTTGAGGTAAAGAAGACAAAAGCAAGAAAAGGAAGAAACCCTAAGACAGGAGAGCCCATTTCTATTCCCGGCAAGAAAAAAATTAAGTTCAATCCAAGCAGGAGTTTCAAACAATCCGTATAAGCTTGAATTTCGGACTCATCTTTCTTAAAGAGAAAGGAATGCTACTTTGAATACAAATCCACCTCAAGAAAAACACTGTCAAAAAAAAAAGAATTTGGCAATTCTCTTTGGTGGTCGTTCAGCAGAGCATGAAGTCTCACTTCTTTCAGCAAAATCAATTTTCAATAACCTAGATAAAAATAAATTCGAGATCACCTCTATATACATCAACAAACAGGGAATGTGGAGAATTGTGGAATCTCCTCTTCTCCCTCTTCAATCCCTAAACGAAGGGGAATTTTTCTTTTTTCTTCCTTGGAGAAACAACAACCTGGCCCAAGAAATAGAGGCTGATGTTTACTTTCCTATTCTCCATGGTCCTTACGGGGAGGATGGAACAATCCAAGGACTTTTTGAGATGGCAGATGTCCCATATGTAGGGGCAACAGTTCTTGCCTCTTCTTTGGGCATGGACAAGGCGATGGCAAAGATTATATTCAAAGAAAGAAATTTACCTGTAGTCAACCATCTAATTCTCTATGAATTTGAGTGGAGGAAAGAGAGGTCTCTAATTTTAGAAAAAATAAAAAAAGAACTCCCTCTTCCCTTATTCATTAAGCCTTGTAACCTTGGTTCAAGCATAGGAATATCAAAGGCAAAATCTTATTCTGAGATTGTGCCAGCTATCGAAAATGCGTTTCTGTATGACAGGAAGATTCTTGTTGAAGAAGGAATTAAAGGAAGGGAGCTTGAATGCAGCGTGTTGGGCAACGACGAGCCTCTCGCCTCTTTACCCGGGGAACTCATCCCCTCCCGAGAATTCTACGATTATAGGGATAAATACATTGATAACAAGACTTCTTTCAGGATTCCTGCTGAGCTGCCCGAAGCAATCTGCAGAGAAATCCAGAGAATCTCAAAGGAAGCTTTTCGTGCCATTGACTGCTCAGGAATGGCAAGGGTGGATTTTTTCTGGGAAGAAAAATCAGAAAGGCTAATCCTGAGCGAAGTAAACACGATCCCTGGTTTTACTGAAATAAGCATGTACCCAAAACTTTGGGAAGTAAGCGGTCTTTCCTATCCTCTGCTCCTTGAGAGGTTAATCGAGCTTGCTCTTGAAAGACACAAGAAAAAGAAAAGGGACGGCATCTATTTCACCCCATGAGAATCCTCGGCCTTGATTTTGGCGACAGGCGAATCGGAATTGCCATAAGCGATAAACTTCTCCTAACTGCTCAAGCGCTTGGATGCTATCATGTCCGAGGACAAAAAAAGGATGCCATATATTTCAAAAATCTTGTCCAGCAGTATGAAATAGGAGAAATTGTAATCGGTCTACCCCTAAGAATGGACGGGACTCAAGGAACAAGAGTCGAAAAGACTAAGAAATTCGCTTCATGGCTCGAAAAAACTCTTAAGCTTCCTGTAGTTTTCTGGGATGAGAGACTGACCACACGACAAGCTCTGCAGGTGCTCGGAGAGGAAAAAGGAATGGCAAGCAAAAAGAAAAGGTTCAAAGACCAAGTCTCAGCTGCCCTTATCCTTTCCTGTTATCTTGAGAGCAGACGCTTGAAACAAAATGACGGGTAAAATAGTCAAAAAGATTCTGATTTCCTCTCTTTTCTTCCTTCTTGTACTTGTTTCCTGGTTCCATTTGGAACTGAATGCTCCCCTTAAGGTTTTACCAAAAAAGCTCCTTGTTGAAATTCAAAGAGGAGAAAGCGTCCAAAAAATAGCCATGACTCTTAAAGAGAAGGGAATCATTAGAAAAAGATTGGTTTTTCTTCTCGCATATAAACTTCTTTATCCTAGGGAAAGCCTTAAGGCAGGAGAATATGAATTCATTCTCCCCCTTTCTCTAAAAGATTTCCTCAACAAGTTAATTGAAGGAAAGGTTTACCTTCATCCTTTAGTCATACCTGAAGGGCTCACAAGAGGAGAAATCGCCGAGCTTCTAGAATCCATGAATTTTTTCAAGAAAGAGGAATTTCTGGAGGCGACTCTTCAAACACAGCTCATCTCGTCCCTAGACACCGATGCTCTAGACCTCGAAGGATACCTGTTTCCAGACACCTATTTCGTGCCCAAGGGAATTTCTGCTTTTGAGTTTGCCTCCATGATGGTCTCTCAGTTTAAAACTGTGTTTAATGAGGATTCAAGAAGAAGGACTTCTGAATTGAGAATGACCACGAGAGAAATTGTGACTCTTGCCTCTCTTATTGAGAAAGAAACTTCTCTCCCTGAAGAAAAAAAACTCATATCTTCTGTCTTCCACAACAGGTTGAGAAGAGGAATGAAACTCGATTGTGACCCGACAATAATTTATTTTTTAAAAAAAGAAGGAAAATACAAAAATAGTAACGGCCTGAAAAAGAAAGACTTGAGCCTTGATAATCCTTATAATACATATATTTATCCCGGTCTTCCTCCCAGCCCTATCTGTAATCCAGGCCGTGATTCTCTTCAGGCAGCACTCTTCCCTTCAAACGAACAATATCTCTACTTCGTCTCGAAAAACGACGGAAGCCATCACTTTAGCCAGACCTATCCTGAGCATCAGAGGGCTGTCCAGAAGTATCAGAAAAGGTTTTCTCTTTCGAAAGGAAATTAATTTTAATCTGCTCCATAAAATTTTTCTAAAACGAGAATTAATCTCTCTTGAATGAAAAGAAGAAAACGTGAATAGAAAAAAACATGCTTTTCTATTATATTAATACTTAAATTTGAAAAAAATAAAGATTGATTAATCTAGAGGGGAGGAAAATCATGAAAAACCGAAATTCAATTTCAACCTTGTTCTTGATGATCTTTATCAGCGGAATTCTTTCTCTCTATTCCGCTGATCAAGCTCAAGAGAACCAAAAAGGCCGAGAGACAATCATCATTCCCAAGGAAATAAAGGAAATTTTCAAGGAAGGGATAAAGAAAAGAGAACCTCTACTCAATATCCCCTTCACTATTTTGAGCCATATCTATCTTCCTGCAAGAGAAAATATCCATACAGTTTTCCTCTTCAATGTTAAAAATAAGGACCTAGGCTTCGCCCCTGCGGGCAAAAAAGAAGGGGCTTCTCATTCAGGTAAAGAAGGATTGCTGAGTGTAAATGCTCACGTATTTCTTCAATTTAACAGGATGGAAGATAACATGCCTCACGAGATTATCCAGGAAGTATATATACCCCTCAATCTAGAGCTTGAAAGCTCTTCATATGACCCCGAGAAAGAAGAAATCTACTTTACAGCCTATCCTCTCCCTCCAGGGAATTATCTTCTCTCCATGGCCATTGCCTCTTTGAATCTAGATAAGATTGGCACTCAATATTTTGAATTTACTCTCCCCAATTTCCTCTCATCTACAGAAAAAATAGAAACTACGCCCATCTTTTTTGTGCGCAGTTTCAAGAAGATGGATTCACCTGAAACTACAGCCACAATTCACAGAGGATATTTTACCTATTCTATTCTCGAGATAGAGCCGGTGATAAACAACATATTTTCTAGCGGCGATAATCTGGATATTTTCTTCTTCATTTATGGAGTGCAGCCAAACACAGAAGGAAGGAATGATATCGAAATAAATTATGAAGTTCACAAGGGAGAAGAAAAAGTAATCCAATACCAAACAGCTCACTATGAAACCCCTCTCATCAGCCAGCCCCTTCCCTTGAAAAGAACAGTGCTCATAAAAACTGAAGAGCAAGAGGAAAGAAGAGAAACGAGAAACATCGAGCAGGGAAACTACTCCCTAATTATAAAAATCAAAGACAACGTCTCGGGGAAATCTTCGGAAAAGAGTGTAGACTTTGAGGTTAGATGAATTTTAAAAGAAAATCTTCCTTGAAAAAATAAAAACATAACTCAAGACAAAAAATTTAGGAAAGCAAAATAAAAATTTAAACTCCTTTCTTTAGAATGGGAACCAAGAAGAGGATTCTTCTCAAAAGAAGATAGTCTAATCATAGTTTTATAAAGAGGCATGTTTTCTATTGAAAATTAAATCTTTCTTTATTAAACTTTACTATCTTAATGAAATTCGTTGCTGACCTTCATCTTCACTCCAAATTTTCAAGAGCTACTTCTCGAGAGATGACCCTTGACACACTTGCCTACTGGGCGAAAGTAAAAGGCATTCGCCTTTTGGCAACAGGTGATTTCACACATCCCGAATGGCTCTTCCTCATCAAAAATAAATTAGAGCCAACAGGGAACGGTTTCTTCAAATTAAAAAATATCCTACCCTCTGCAAATGAATACCTGAAATCAATTCCTTTGCTGCCAGAAGACGTCTCCTTTATCCTTTCCACAGAAATAAGCTTCATTTACTCTAAGAAAGGCAAGGTTAGAAAAATTCACCTCCTTCTCCTCGCTCCAGACTTAGAATCTGTGGATAGGATAAACAGAAAGCTCTCTAATTTAGGAAATCTCCGCTCTGATGGCCGTCCTGTATTAGGAATGGATGCCAAGACATTCGTCAAAATAGTCTCTGAATCATGTCCAGAGTGTACCATAATTCCCTCGCACATCTGGACTCCATGGTTTTCCCTATTCGGCGCAAACTCGGGATTTGACTCGGTTGAAGAGTGCTTCGAGGAGATGACTCCTTTTATTTTTGCCATGGAGACCGGGCTATCTTCTGACCCTAAAATGAACTGGCGCCTTTCCTCTCTCGATAAATATGCCCTTGTCTCGAATTCTGATGCCCATTCCCCATCCAGGATTGGAAGGGAAGCAAATGTCTTCGACACTGAGTTTAGCTATAAGGGCCTAGTTGAAGCTCTTAAAACAAAAGACCCTAAGAAATTCCTGTATACGATCGAATTTTTTCCTGAAGAGGGAAAATATCACTATGATGGGCATAGAAAATGTGGAGTCATTTTCTCTCCCAAGGAGACCAAACGAAGAGGGTATCTCTGCCCGAAGTGCGGAAGGAGATTGACGGTCGGGGTGATGCATAGAGTGGAAGAACTGGCTGACAGAGAAGAGGATGAAGTCCCTCAAGGTAGAATTCCCTTCAAAAACCTCATCCCTCTTAACGAAATAATTGCTGAAGCCATTGAGAAGACACCTGAATGCCGAAGCGTGTGGGAAATTTATTTTCGATTAATTCAAGAGTTTGGAGATGAACAAAAAATACTTACTGAAGCTTCAATTGAAGAATTGATCTCTTTTTCCTCTGAGAAAGTGGGAATTGGAATCCAGAGAATGAGAAGGGGGGAGGTAAAAATTGTCCCAGGTCACGATGGGTTTTATGGAAAAATAAGCCTTTTTGAGAAAAATTTCAAAGAAGAAACTCAGGCACAGTTAAAGCTTTTCTGAGCAAAAAAGATTTCTTTTTTCTGTCCTCTTCAAAGTTTAATTCGGAATCGGAATTAAAAAGAATTTCTGAAGCATGCTAACATACACCATCCTTTTGTCCTGGGAAGAGTGTTATCCTTGAGTTTATTTAAAATCTTGAGAATCTCATCTTGAACCTTTTTTAAACTTTTCAATTTCTTAAGCCTTGAGAAAGAGGTGATTCTAAATGGATATTATCACTTCAAGAAAAGAAGGCATTCTCCTCAGAAAATCTCTATTTCTAGAGTAAAAGTAAAAGGAGAGAGGAAGACATCTTCATCTTTTCTAACTCAAGAGAAAGCATGAGTAGGGAAAAATGCCCATCTGGAGAGGAGCGGCTTTCTTGACAACTGCTTCCTCTCATCTTATATTAAGTTCATAAGGAATGAGGAGAAAGTCATGGAAATTGAAATGAAAATCAAGGGATTGGTGGTTGACCCAATATCTAAAATGCCTATAGTTGTCCTTGAAGAACCAAAGACACAACAAATACTTCCTATCTGGATAGGAGTGTTTGAAGCCAATGCCATCGCTCTTAAAATAGAAAACATAGTTACCCCTCGTCCAATGACTCATGATCTCCTCAAAAACTTCTTAGACAAATTAAACATCACTGTGGAGAAAATTGTCGTCAATGATGTCAGAGATAACACTTTCTATGCCCTGATCTACTGTAAATGGGAAGACCAGATTGCGATCATCGACTCCCGACCTTCTGATGCCATAGCCCTTGCCTTACGAATGGATGCTCCCATTTTTGTGGAAGAAGAAGTGATCAAAAAGGCTCACAGTCTGAGGTTTGAAGAAAATCTTGAAGATTCAGAAAAATTAAGAAAATGGCTTGAGGGCCTTAAGCCAGAGGATTTCGGAAAGTATAAGATGTAAAAAGGCTTGCTTCAAGTCCTTACTTTGAGAATCAGAATCAGGGAGAAGAGCCCGAAGAGAAAAGCGGGACTCCAAGAGGCAAAAAAAGGGCTCAAATAACCAACATATCCAAGGTTCTTAAAGATTCCTATTGCACTCCAGTAAATGATTGCAAGTAAAAGACTGGTTCCAATCCCCACCAGAGTCCCCTTCTTTCCCATCTTGAAGGCAAAGGGCAGGGCAAGAAGGGTCATGATTAGACCAGCAAGGGGAAAAGATAATTTTAGATTCAAATCCACCCTAAACTTCTTCGTCTCAAATCCTCTTGCTTCAATTTCATCGAGGTAGCGAGAAAGCTCAAAGAAAGTCATTTGATTTGGCTCTTTCCATTCTTTCAAAAAATATCTCCTGTCCTCTATTGTAGACAAGCTCATCTCCTCTTTCTTCTCGAAGCTTATGGGATTCTCTCCCTCAAAATCTCTTGACCAACAGTTCTTTAAGATAATCCTCGCCTCTTTCAATAACCCGCGTTCTGCATAGATTCTTCTTTTAATTCTCCAGGTTTGAATATCAATTTCAAAGATTGAGAGATTGCTGAAGACAGATTTCTCAGGCTCGAAATAGCGATAATAATAAATTCTTTGTCCTTCCTTTCCCAGGACCCAGCGCCGATCTAAGTGGCTTGAGCTTCGAGGAGGGAGGTCGTTTATTTCGTTCCATATTTCTTCAGCTTTCTTGTTTGAAGAAGGAAGAATATTCTCTTGAACATAGAAGGAAACAAAACTTAGGAAACAGGCAATAAGGATTAGCGGAAAAACTATTCTATAAATGCTTATCCCGCATGCTTTCATGGCTGTAATTTCGTTTGATTTGGTTAAAAGTCCTAGGCAAAGAAGAGTTGTGGTCAAAGCAGAAAGAGGAATTAAGCTGAGTAGAAATTCCGGAATACTGAAACGAATGAAATTCAGAAGAAGGATTATGGATTTCTTATGTTCATAGATATTATCTATTCTCTCAAAAAAAGTAACGATTATAAAAATCGCTAATAAGCTAAAGAAGACAAGGCAATAGATGAAAAAATATTTCCTAATCAGATAGCGATCGAGAATATTGGGGAAGCGAAATGAAATTCGAGGAAATCGCTCTGAAAACTTTCTTATTTTGAAGAAAGAAAGGCCTGCTCCCTTTTTCAAAAAGATGATTAAACCAGAAAAAAAGGGAGCCTCTTTAAAAGACTTGACGAAAAGGTAAACTCCTCCTACCAAAAGAAGGATATTTGGACCCCACATCCCCATTGCGGGTGAAACCTTAGCATCCATGGCTAGCTTTTCTCCTGCAGTGATGAGTATGTAATAGAGGAGGATGATCCCTATGCTTATGGTAAACCCACTTGTTCTCCCTCCCTTAGTCGTGAATGCCCCAAGAGGCAAGCTCAAGAAAGCGAAGATGAAACAGGCAAAGGGAAGAGCAAACTTTTTATGAACTTCTATCCAGTGTGAAATATATTCTCTCCTTTTCTGCCAGAGAATTACTGAATCTTTCCTTTGTTGATCAAATTTATCCATTTCACCTCTGATGACTGCGATGCTTGAAAAAAGCTCTTTTATATCTTTTTCTCTTACCCTTTTCTTGTGAGAAAATGAAGAGAAAAAACCTTCCACATCAATTTCTTCTTCAAGCTGCCTGAAGGTTGTTACCCTATACTTTTCCCTCTCCGAGAGGGGATAAGAGTGGATGGTTCCGTTTCTTAGCTCAAGAGTAGCTCTCTTCATCTCAGGGTAAAATTTCAATCTCCCCTTCTTCGCCAGAATAACTCGGGGTTCATCTTGAGGATATGAGAAATAAATGAAAGCATTTTGCCATTCTTCTTCATTAATATCCTGGATGTAGATGACAGCGCCGGGGATGCTTTCATCAAATTCCCTCGGTTTTATTTCTAGTTTCACCTTCGTCAACACGAAATCATAAATAGTTTGTACCCATTTGTGATTCGAACGAGGGGCTAAATAAAAGGCAAGAAATGAGCTTAAAACCCATCCTAAAAAAGAGAAATAGAGAATGGGGAGGAGGAGTCTCTTGGAGCTTATTCCCAGAGTCTTGAAAGCCATTATTTCAGAATCAGAAGAAAGACGACTCAAGCCTCCTAAAAAACCCATCAGCACTGCCATGGGAATGGTGAAGGCAAGCACAGAGGGAAGGAGATAAATAAGGATTCTTAGTGTAGCTTGAAAAGTTACTCCTTTGGAGATGAATAAATCTGAAAGAAGAAGAATTTGGTTCATCAAAAGGACAAAAGAAGAAACAAGTAAACCTATGAAAAATGGAGGGAATATTTCTTTTAGGAGGTAACGGTCAAAATAGCGTAGCACTCTTTTATTTATAACATAAAAAGGGAGAAAAAAAGAAAGGCCCTTTCAAAATAGAAAGGGCCTTCAAAGACTCAATCTCTTTTTCTCAGTACATATCGCTTGGTGGAGTGGGGTATTTGGGATGTTTCTCTTCTTCGGGTATTTCAGAAACAAGACCTTCGGTTGTCAACATCAAGCCTGCGATGCTCGCGGCGTTCTGAAGGGCAATGCGAACCACTTTAGTTGGGTCGAGAATTCCTGCCTTTATCATGTCTTCGTATTTTTCTGTGAGGGCGTTAAAACCAAAGTCCTGGTCCATCTCTTTGATTTTTTCGACCACAATCGAGCCTTCATGACCGGCGTTGTTTGCTATTTGTCGTAGAGGCTCCTCCATTGCCCTTCTGACGATATTCACTCCTATTTGCCTGTCATCGTCGAACTTCAAGGAGTCAAGTGCCTTCTGGCACCTAAGAAGGGCAACTCCACCTCCAGGAACGATCCCTTCCTCCACTGCTGCCTTGGTGGCATGCATCGCATCCTCGACCCTGGCCTTTTTCTCCTTAAGCTCTGTCTCTGTGGCTGCTCCCACCTTGATCAAGGCAACTCCACCCACCATTTTCGCCAGTCTCTCTTGCAGCTTTTCTCGATCATAGTCAGAGGTAGTCTCCTCTATCTGGGTCCTGATCTGTTTAATTCTTGCTTGAACATCAGACTGTTTACCTTTTCCCTCTACGATTGTAGTGTTATCTTTATCCACGACTACCTTGTTGGCTTCCCCCAGCCAATCAACGCTCACGTTCTCGAGCTTGACTCCGATATCTTCGGTTATAACCTTCCCTCCTGTCAGTATGGCAATATCCTCGAGCATTGCCTTTCTTCTGTCACCAAACCCCGGTGCCTTTACCGCACAGCACTGGAATGTGCCTTTTAGCTTATTCACCACCAGGGTAGCAAGGGCTTCTCCTTCGACATCCTCAGCGATGACGAGCAAAGGCTTCGCCATCTTAGCCACATTTTCAAGTAGGGGAAGCAATTCTCTCAAATTGCTGATTTTCTTCTCATGAAGCAGGATGAGCGGATTCTCCAAGACACATTCCATCCTGTCAGGGTCAGTGATGAAATAGGGAGAGAGATAACCGCGGTCGAATTGCATTCCTTCAACAATCTCTAAGGTTGTCTCCAGACCTTTCGCTTCTTCAACTGTGATTACCCCATCCTTTCCCACTTTATCCATGGCTTCGGCGATGATCTTACCAATGGACTCATCATTATTGGCAGAAATAGCCCCAACTTGAGCAATCATTTCGCCGCTGACTTCCCTACTCAATTTTTTTAGCTCCTTGACCACTACCTCAACAGCTTGATCGATGCCTTTCTTGATCAAGTTGGGATTTGCACCTGCCGTAACATGCTTCAACCCTTCCGCGAAGATGGCTTGAGCCAGAACAGTCGCAGTCGTAGTCCCATCTCCAGCTACGTCTGAAGTCTTGGAGGCAACTTCTTTAACCAGCTGAGCACCCATATTCTCCACTGGGTCTTTGAGCTCAACCTCTTTAGCCACCGTTACTCCATCTTTGGTACTGGTGGGGGAGCCAAATTTTTTCTCCAGGACCACATTCTTTCCCCGCGGACCCAGAGTCTCTTTAACTAGATTTGTCAGGGTGTTGACTCCCCTCAGTAAAGCCTGTCTTGCATCTTCACCTAATGTGATTTGTTTTGGCATCTTGTCTCTCCTTTCTTAAAAAATCAGGTGATTTTAGCTAAAATCTCATCCTCACGCACAATCACATGCTCAACATCGTTGATTGTGACTTCTGTGCCGCTAAACTTCCCGATGAGGACCCTATCACCTTTTTTTACTTCCAGAGGAATCACTTTCCCCTCTTCATTCACACGGCCTTTTCCAACTTCTATGACTTCTGCCTCTTGTGGCTTTTCCTTTGCCGTGTCAGGGATGATGATCCCTCCCTTCTTAACTTCCTGTTCTTCTATTCTTCTTAGAAGAACTCTGTCGTGTAAGGGAATCACCTTCATTTGAACCTCCTTTGCCAAAATTAGCAGTTTAATTTAGAGATTGCTAATATAATTTAAAATATGAATTTTGTCAAGAGGAAAATTACAAAAATTAGCACTCTTTTAGTTAGAGTGCTAATTTCTTGAGGTTGAAAGACCTGGCTAGGTTTCGCAGGGTGTTCCTGTGAATTCCAAGGGCTTTTGCCATCTTGGTTTTATTCCCCTTATATTTCTTAGTGGCAATTTCTATGTATATTTTTTCAAATTCTCGAATTGCCTCTTTCAAGGGAATTTCCATTTCCACCATTTCATTTATAATCGATTCTATTCTGTGATGTAGACTCTGGCTCTCAGATTCTTTTCTCATGTTTCTTCCCTTTCCTTAGAATTTTAGTCTGAATTTCTCCAAACTCTTTTTTGAGTCCTTGAGGCAGGACAGAATATAACCCCTTCGATAAAGGAATGAAATAAGGTGAAAACCTCGATTCTCTCAAGGCCTTTCTATTCTCTGCGAAAATCAAGATGGAAAAGACGATGACAGTGCAAACAAGGATGCCTTTTATAAGACCGAAAATTCCTCCAAAAAAATGGTTCAACAGCCGAAGGGGTCCTTTCATCAATCGAGAAATAAGGAGAGAAATAATCCAGCCGAGAAGCACCACGAAGAAAAATACTGTCAAAAATCCAAGAAGCCTGGAGCAAGCCCCCTCGGATATGAATCTATCATAGATTCTCGAAATGTAATCATATTCATGAAGAGCAAGAATCAATCCTCCGATGACGGCTCCAATCCCAATAACTTGACGTACTAAGCCTCTGATAAAGCCAAACACAGTCGTTATGGCAAGAATTACAAGGATGAGAATATCGAGCCAATTCATTCATTTCCTCCTTTTTTTAAGCTCCTCAACCATCCAGTATCCTCCATTTCTCACGCTTCCGAAAGGAATATGAGGCTTTATTTTCCCGTGGAAATCAGACCCAGCGGTAGGAATAAGCTCAAGTTCCTCTGCCAACCTTTGGTATGAATCTGTAAGAGAAGGATTATGATATGAACTGTACACCTCTAAGCCCACCAACCCATTTTCTTTCAATATCAGCAAATCATCTTTTTGAGTTTTCTGGAAATATGCTCCGGGGTGAGCAAGAACTGGAACTCCACCAGTATCTGGCACAAGCTTAAGGACTTCGAGCAATTGAAGGTGTCTGCGGGGGACAAATGCCGGTTTACCCTCCAAGAAATAATCCTTGTAAAAAAGATAAGGTGCGAAAAAAGCATTTTTTCCCTCAAAATACTTAGAGAAAAAAGGGTCTCTCTTTTCTCTTGCTTTCTCCAAGATTATTTGAGCAATCGTTACCCCAAGGGGGGGATTTGAGCCGCTTCGCTCGGTCACTTCTTTCCAAGAGATATCAAATCCCAATTCTTGGAGCTTCTTCACTCTCTCCTTTGCCTCTTCAATCCTTCTTTTTGAAATCTCTCGAATTAACATCTTTATTTTTTTACTCTTCCAATCGACAAAAGGAAGAAGGAGATGAAACTCACGATTCTCAAACAGTGTCGTTAGCTCTACACTCGGCACAAGCTCAATCTTTAATTCGAGGGCAATTTTTAGAGCCTGAGGGTAGGCATCCAAGGTATCATGGTCGGAGATAGATATCGCTCTCAAACCCTTCTCTTTGGCAAGCCTTAAGATTTGAAATGGTGAAAAGTCACCATCACAGCTCTTATTGGAGTGAATATGGAGATCAACTGCCTCTTCCATCAGGGTTCATCTTCACCTGTAAGGCGTCGGAAAATCTCAAGGTAGCGGTTAGAAGTTTGCTCGATCACAAAATGAGGGAGAGGAGGCGGAGGGGATTTTCTATCCCAAGCGATGCTCAGCAGATAATCCCGAACATATTGTTTATCCAGACTTGGTTGAGCTCTCCCTGGAGAATATTTATCCAGGGGCCAGAAACGGGATGAATCTGGAGTAAAGATTTCATCGATGAGGATTACTTCTTCCTCAAAAAACCCGAATTCAAATTTTGTATCGGCAATTATGATTCCCTTAGAAAGAGCATATTGAGACCCCTTAAGGTAGAGGGTGAGGCTCAACTCTCTTATTTTCTCGGTCAGTTCTTGACCCAAAGAATTCTTCATCTCCTCGAAAGAAACATTCAAGTCATGTCCCTTTTCTGCCTTAGTGGCTGGGGTAAAGATCGGTTCTTCAAGCTTCTCTGATTCTTTGAGTCCAGCTGAAAGCCTTATTCCGCTTATCTTTCCTGTGCTTTGATAATCCTTCCATCCCGAACCAGAAATGTAACCTCTAACCACACATTCATAGGGAATCACCTTAGCCCTCTTGACGAGCATGAACCTCTTCTCCAGCATTTCTCTATATTTTTGAAGCTCGGGAGCCAAATCTTTCATATCTGTTGAGATTAAATGATTGGGGCAGATTGACCTCGTATATTCAAACCAAAACTTGGAGAGCTGGGTGAGGATTTTTCCTTTTTCGGGAATAAGGGAAGGGAGGACAAAATCAAAGGCTGAAATTCGGTCTGTAGCCACAATTAATAAATTTCCATCATGTTCAAACACATCCCTTACTTTCCCTCTTTTAAAAAACTTCAATTCAGGTATCTTTATTTCTTCATAGGCTTTCTTCATGATAGCTAAAGGATAAAGAAAATAGGACCAAAAAGCAACTATCAGAAAGTCCCATCGTTTGAAAAACTTTACTTTATCATCCCGATAAAACTGAGCATCCTTTCCTTATCGCTTCTATCCCTTCTGAAGGAAACAAGTCCTTTTTCGCAGTGTGTGCAGAGGTCAATTTGAGAGATGTTCTCCCTTTTTATTCCTAATTCGAGCAGTTGCTCCATATTTGCTTCTTTCAAGTCCAAAAAATATTTTCCTCTTTTTTTAGGAGAGGGTCTGAAAGGGCTCGTGTTAAGTCCCTCTCGCTTAAAATGCATTAGGACATCTTCTCCAACCTCATAACAGTCTCTTCCTATACATGGACCCATAGCTAAGAGGAGGGCATCAGGCCGACAGCCATATATCCTTCCCAAGCCTAGAATGACATTCTGAACGATTCTCTTCATCGTCCCTCTCCATCCACAATGGACCGCGGCAATGACCCTTCTTTCTTCATCCACGACTAGGACCGGAAGGCAATCAGCAGTCTTTATCCCCAAGAGTAAGAAAGGAAGCTCGGTGGCTAAAGCATCCCCTCTAACTTTTTTTTCAGGAAAGTGCTGGATGATGCATAACTTGTTGGAATGGACCTGATGGGCCAAGACAAGCCTGAATCCCATTCTTTCCAGAGGTTCAGGAAGCCTCCACCCCTTCCATGCCGCCTTGCCGAAGCCATGGACTATAAAAGGAATTCTGCGTAGATTGGGGAGGAGGAAAAACTCTTCCTCAAGTTTATTCACTCCCTGCTCCATTGGTTTCATGCTTTTATAATCCAGCTCAAATTAGCATTTCAAGCCTTATTATATTAATCACTAAAAACTCCAAATCAACCTAACTTCAAACTTAAGTTAATTCTTTCCGCATGAAGGCTTATACAAAATGAATCTCTGGTTTTTAATTTGGAAAAAAATATATAAAGTATGCTTTCACCATACAAATATAAGATAATAGCCATAATTAAATAAATTTGGTTCATCCCCCGAGAAGTTGATAAAAATGCTAATCCTCGAAAAAGTAATTGAAAGATATTATTGAGAAAACCACGCAAATAAGAGCCCGATATAAGATGGAGAATGAAAGATAGACCTTTTTCTCCACCTCTTATCTTAACCTTCAAAATTAAAAGAAAGATATCTATTTCTTTTCCCTTTTCCCATAGATTAATCTAGAAAAAAGCCATAAATTTAAAACCCAAAAAATTAAGATGCGATTTAAGATTTCCAGATTTAAGGGAGAAAAGGTTTGAATTTAGAATTTCCTATAAATTTTTGAGTAGAGATAAAAATGGCGCATTATTTTATAACGCAGAAAAATGAAAGCTATTTTAAAAAAAGATATGTGGTGATAATTATTTCTTACTTATCTAAAATTTATAATTTATGGGATCTTCAGATTTTGGGATGGTAACCTGAAGACTCAAGATTCAAGAAAGCCTGGAGAGAAGCTTGGGATGAAGTCTCTTAGAGTAAAGTTAAGAATGAAACTCCATGAATCCCATCTCTAAGTGGGTTTAATCATAAAAATGAAAACTCCCTAGGCTAAATCCCGAGGTTCTAGCCCTGTGGCATACTCTGACTATGGGTTGCCTCGCTGCTAGCAGATATACTTCTTTCCTACTTCTTCATCTACTTTTCCTACCCTCTCGACAAATTACCCATCCCCCTAAAGCTCTCCCCCCATAAGAATCCTCCCTCTCCTTAAATTCTTTCCTCAGCACCCAACTCATGCCACCCTTGAATATCCTCACCACCTCGGCCACCCTGATATGGGTGGCAACTCCACCACAAGATGAGCATGAGCACCTTGTCGACTCATCTCGCCGATCCACCACCCGTTCATTTTATACGCCTCGGAGATGAGCCTTTTGAGCCGGATGGCTATTTTACCTTGGATCATGCGTCTTCGATATTTTGGAATCCATACCAGATGATATTGCAGTCTGTGCTTTGTAGGAGATCATCTGGCATATCTGACTATAGCCAGATTATGCCGGATTTTCCTCCACTTCGCCAGCCAGAGCT